>NZ_CP013386.1:2559200-3199000 GCF_001523745.2 Burkholderia mayonis | reverse complement strand
ATCACGCGAGCCGTGCGTACAACGGCGTGGGAACATGGGCTCGTTCCGCGCAACGCGCATGACGAGGGACTGCGATCACTGTACGAGCAACGTCGCCACGCTTCTTGATCGAACGCAATCGAAGCGGAAACGCTCGGAGTGCAGATCAATTCGAGAAGACGTTAGGCGTGTGCGTCGCCTTCGCCCCGGCGGAACACGCGTGCGTCGTCGTAGTAGTCATACAGACCGGCGAAGCGTCCCCAGTCGATTGCGACGCGCAGCGTATTCGCTGCATCGAAAGGATTCAGCCGGTCGAGCAGCTCGAGCTCGAAGCGCTCGCGGGGCGCCTGGTGGCCGGCGCGCTCGTCCAACACCTGACGGATGTGCGCCGCAAGCGGCACGAAATGTTCGAGATGCTCGCGAAAAAGCCGCTTGCGTTCGCTCGCGCTGCCCTGCGCATAGACGCGGCCCGCGGCCGTCAGCCGCAGCGCGCCGTCGTGCAGCTCGGCGAACTCGAGCACGTGCAGCGCGACCGCGAGCGGCAGCAAGTCGTTCATCGGCATCGCGAGCGCCGATGCGAGCCGCGGCAATTCCGCGCAGCCGTCGCGCGCATGCAGGACGAACGCATCGACGAAGCCGTCGAGTTGATGGCTCGACACGTTCGGCAGTCGTTGCGCGGGAACGCCTGGTTTGCCGTTTCGCGCGGCGACCGCATCGGCGATGCGCGTCGTGAGCGCCGCATAGATATCGTCGACGATGCGCTGCAGCTCCGGATCGAGCCGATTGCGCGGATAGCCGAGCGGAATCGGCACCTCGGCGAGGATGCGGCCCGGATGCGCGCCGAGCACGAGAATCCGGTCGCACATCAGCACCGCTTCTTCGATGTTGTGCGTGACCATCAGCACCGCGTCGATCGGCAACTGGCGCGCGTGCCACAGGTCGAGAAAATCGGTGCGCAGCGTGTCGGCGGTCAGCACGTCGAGCGCGGAGAACGGCTCGTCCATCAACAGCAGCGCCGGGTCGCCGACGAGCGCGCGCGCGAAGCCGACGCGCTGTCGCATGCCGCCCGACAGCTCGCGCGGATACGCGGACTCGAAGCCATCGAGGCCGATCAGCTCGATCGCCGACATCACGCGCTTGCGCGCTTCGTCCGGCGGCACGCGGATTGCATCGAGCCCGAGCTCGACGTTTTCGGCGACAGTGAGCCACGGATAGAGCGCGAAGGTCTGGAACACGACGCCGATGCCGGCGGCAGGGCCGTCGAGCGGCTCGCCGCGATATTCGACGCGCCCGGCGCTCGGCTTGACGAGCCCGGCCGCGATGCGCAGCAGCGTCGATTTGCCGGAGCCCGAGCGGCCGAGCAATCCGAGGATCTCGCCTTCATGGACCGTCAGGTCGATGTCGGCGAGCACGGGCAGCGGTTCGCCCGACGGCTTGGCGAACGACATGCTGATGCCGCGCAGCGCGATCACGGGCGCGCGCGCATCGTGCGCATCGTCGGCGGAGGCGGGCGGCGAAGCGGGGGCGGGGCGTGTCGGCGTGGACATGGCGGCACCTAGTCGAGACGGGAGCGGCGTTCCGCAAACGCATAGAGCGGCCGCCACATCAGACGATTCATCGCGATCACGAGCAGCGACATCGCGGCGACGCCGAGCGCGATCCGCGGATAGTCGCCCGCCGCGGTCATCCGCGCGACGTACGCGCCGAGTCCGGACGCGTCGAGCGTCGTGTGTCCCCAGCCGACGAGCTCCGACACGATGCTCGCGTTCCACGCGCCGCCCGACGCGGTGATCGCGCCCGTCACGTAGTACGGCAGGATGCCGGGCAGCACGACCTCGCGCCACCACGTCGGCGTGCGTACGCGCAGGCTCGCCGCTGCTTCTTTCAGATCGTCGGGGAACGCGGTCGCGCCGGCGATCACGTTGAAGAGGATGTACCACTGCGTGCCGAGGATCATCAGCGGACTAAGCCAGATCGCGGGTGTGAGCTCGAAGTGCGCGATCACGAACACGGCGAGCGGGAACAGCAGGTTCGCGGGAAACGCGGCGAGGAACTGCGCGATCGGCTGCACGAACGCGGTCGCGCGCGGCCGCAGGCCGATCAACACGCCGATCGGCACCCAGACGGCCGACGCGACGCCGATCAGCACGAGCACGCGCGCGAGCGTCAGCGCGCCGTTGCGCGCGACGTCGGCGACATCGGCCCACGCCAGCACGGGCGCCGCGAATCGGAAGAGCCCGATGCTCGCATAGACGATGCCTGCCGCGCACAGTGAAATCCAGATGACGCGGCCGATGCGCCGAGACAGCGAGCGCTCGTGCGCGGACAGCCGCACGCGAAGCGACAGACGGGTGCGCGCCGCGCGATGCAGCATCGCGCCGAGCGGCGTGCCGACGCGCTGCGGCAGGCTCGCGCGATGCAGCAGATCGAGCAGCCAGCTGCGCGGCGCGGGGCCGCTCACGGTCTGATCGCAGCGGAACTTGTGCGCCCATGCGACCATCGGTCTGAACAGCAACTGATCGTAGAGCACGATCGCGATCGTCATCGCGGCGATCGCATAGCCGACGGCGGGGAGATCGCGCTCGGCGATCGCGCGCGCGACGTACGCGCCGACGCCCGGCAACGCAATGTGCAGATCGCCGACCGAGATCGCTTCGGACGCGACGACGAAGAACCAGCCGCCCGACATCGACATCATCGCGTTCCATGCGAGGCCCGGCATCGCGAACGGCACTTCGAGCCGCCAGAAGCGCTGCCAGCCGGTTTGCCGCAGGCTGCGGCTCGCCTCGTCGAGATCGCGCGGCACCGTGCGCAGCGATTGATAGAAGCTGAACGCCATGTTCCAGGCCTGGCTCGTGAAGATCGCGAAGATTGCCGCGAGCTCCGCGCCGAACGTGGAGCCGGGCGTGATCGACAGGAAGAACACGACGGTGAACGACAGGTAGCCGAGAATCGGCACCGACTGCAGTACGTCGAGCAGCGGAATCAGCACGGCCTCCGCCGCGCGGCTCTTCGCGGCGAGGGTCGCGTACGCGAACGTGAACACGAACGACGCGCCGAGCGCGGCCAGCATCCGCAGCACGGTGCGCAGCGCGTAGCCCGGCAGCGCGAGCGGCGATAGCGAGATCGCTTCCGGCCGAGCGACGTCGAGCGGCAGCGCCATCTGACGAACGCCGGAGCCGAGCAGCACGATGAGCGCGAGCACGAGCAGCACCGCGGCCGCGTCGCGCCACCCGAGCGTGCGCAGGCGCCAGCGTCCGCCGGCAAGCAGGTCGACATGTTGCTCCACCTTAACCCCCGTGCGATTGGCCGCGCACCATCGTCGGCGAAAGCGCGGCGCGCGCGCTTGACGTGCATCAAGCGTCGCTGGCTTCGCGGCGTGCGATCCACTGCGCCGCGCATCGAAAAATAATGCGAACGCATGTGTGCGGATGGGGTTATTCGCACTGCAACTTCCGCGCGGAGCGCGTAAATTGAAAGAGACGCGCCGCTGCGTGAGCGACGGCGCGACCGCGGCCGCGATCGTTGATTCAACGCAATGTTCCGGCGAAACCGCGGTCGAGAATGATCGGACCAGCCGCCTTGCGCGGCGTCGCGCGACGGCCCGTCGCGAGCGGCGCGCACGCTCGGACGGCGGTCGTCCGGAGACGATTCATGCATCCTGCGAAGACGCCCTTTCTTGCCGTGCGGGATGCCGCTCGCCCGTTGCACGGCAATTCGGCCGATTTCGACGAATTGATCGACATGACGACCGATGCCGACGTGATGCTGCTCGGCGAGGCGACGCACGGCACGACCGAGTTCTATCGGATGCGCGCGCAGATCACCGCGCGGCTCGTCGACGAATGCGGTTTCGACACCATTGCGATCGAGGGCGACTGGCCCGATGCATGGCGCGTGAATCGCTATGTGCAGGGCGACGCCGCGATCGGCGACGCCGACGCGGCGCTCGCGGACTTTACGCGTTTTCCCGTATGGATGTGGCGCAATCGTCCGATGCGCGAATTCGTCGGCTGGTTGCGCGATCACAATGCGACGCTGCCGCGCGAATCGCGGGTCGGCGTCTACGGGCTCGATCTATACAGCCTGTACCGGTCGGCGGATGCGGTGATCCGCTATCTCGACGACGTCGATCCCGACCAGGCAGAACTCGCGCGGCGGCGCTACGCGGCGCTCGATCACGTGCGCGAGCCGAGCGCATACGGCTATGCGGTCGCAACGGGCGCACGGCCCGCCGCGACCGCCGATGCGGTCACGCAATTGCTGCAGCTTCGCTCGAGCGAAGCGGCTTATCTCGCGCAAGACGGCATCGACGCGCTCGATGCGCAGTTTTTCGCGGAACGCAATGCGCAAGTCGTCGTCAACGCGGAGACCTACTACCGCGCGATGTTCGGGCCGCGCGCGAACATGTGGAATCTGCGCGATTCGCACATGCGCGATACGCTGTTCGCGCTGCGCCGCTATCGCGCGCGGCGCGGCGGCACGGGACGCGCGGTCGTCTGGGCGCACAACTCGCATGTCGGCGACGCGCGCGCGACCGCGATGCATCTGCGCGGCGAATGGACGCTCGGCCAGCTCGTGCGTCAGTCGCTCGGCGAACGCGCGCTGTCGATCGGCTTCACCGCCTATACCGGCCACGTGTCGGCTGCGTCGCACTGGGACGGCGACGTCGAGCAGAAATGGATGCGTCCCGCGCTGCACGACAGCTACGAACACCTTTTCCATACGACCGGGCTCGATCGTTTCTTCCTGTCGCTGCGCGAGACCGTCGCGCAGCCGCTCGGCGAAGCGCTGCTCGAGCGCGCGATCGGCGTGATCTATCTGCCGGAGACGGAGCGCGACAGTCATTACTTCATGTCGTCGATCACCGGGCAGTTCGACGCGCTGTTCCATCTCGACGAGACGAGCCCGCTCGAACCGCTCGCGCCGCCCGATGTGTGGCATCCGCGCGAGAAGCCGGTGCCGGCGTCGTGACGGCGACGCAGGCATGGAGAATGCAATGCAGACGCAAGAAGTACGGATACCTATCGGAAAAGTCGAATTGAACGGCATCCTCGCGACGCCCGAGCATGCGCCGGGAATCGTCGTGTTCGCGCACGGCAGCGGCAGCAGCCGGTTGAGTCCGCGCAACCAGGAAGTCGCGGCGGTGTTGCAGCGCGCGGGTCTCGCGACGCTGCTGTTCGATCTGCTGACGGTGGAAGAGCAGCGGCGCGACGCGGTGACGGCCGAGTACCGGTTCGCGATCGCGTTCCTCGCGCGCCGGCTCGTCAGCGCGCTCGACTGGCTGCACGAGCGGCCGCACGTCGGCGAGCTGCCCGTCGGCCTGTTCGGCGCGAGCACGGGCGCGGCGGCGGCGCTGATTGCGGCCAACTCGCGCGCTCGCGCCGTGCGAGCGGTCGTCTCGCGCGGCGGCCGCCCCGATCTCGCGGGCGACGCGCTGCCGCGCGTGCGTGTGCCGACGCTCCTCATCGTCGGCGAGCGCGATGAGGAAGTGATCCGGCTGAACCGTCTCGCGGCCGGCTGGCTCATCGGCGAGTCGAAGCTCGTCATCGTGCCGGGCGCGACGCATCTGTTCGAGGAGCCGGGCACGCTCGACGAAGTCGCACGCCTCGCGGCCGACTGGTTCGTCGCGCATCTCGGCGGCGACCGGGAGGCGCACAAGCGGAGCCGAAGATGACGAACCCCGCTCGCGACGGCGTGTTGCTGACCGACTTGTACGAATTCACGATGCTGCAGTCGTATTTCGATTGCGGGATGAACGATACGGCGACGTTCGAGTTCTTCGTTCGCAAGCTGCCCGAGCATCGCAACTTCCTGGTGGCGGCGGGTCTCGAACAGGTGCTCGACTATCTCGCGGGCCTGAAGCTCGACGCCGACGAAATCGACGGGCTCGCGAGCACAGGGCTTTTCAGCGACAGGTTTCTCGCGTCGCTCGAATCGCTGCGCTTCACCGGTTCGGTCCACGCGATGCGCGAGGGCACGGTGTTCTTCATCGACGAGCCGATCCTGCAGATCACCGCGCCGCTGCGCGAAGCGCAACTGATCGAGAGCCGCGTGATGAACCTGCTGCATTTCGAGTCGATCGTCGCGAGCAAGGCTGCGCGCGCAGTGCTTGCGGCGCCGGGCAAGACGCTGGTCGACTTCGGGCTGCGTCGCGCGCACGGCGCGGAAGCGGCGCTGCTGTCGGCCCGTGCGAGCTATATCGCGGGCTTCACCGGCACCGCGACGCTGCTCGCCGGCCTGCGCTACGGCATTCCCGTGTACGGTACGATGGCGCATTCGTACGTGCAGGCGCACGACAGCGAGTCGCTCGCGTTCGAGCATTTCGCACGTTCGTTCCCGCGCAACGCGATGCTGCTGATCGACACATACGACACCGAAGCGGCCGCGTACAAGGTGATCGACGTCGCGAAGAAGCTCGCTCGCGACGGCGTCGAGGTGAAAGGCGTGCGGCTCGACAGCGGCGATCTCGCGCAGCACGCGATGCGAGTGCGCGCGATTCTCGATCGCGCAGGCCTGCGGCAGGTGACGATCTTCGCAAGCGGCAATCTCGACGAATACAAGCTGGAAGCGCTGATCGGAAAGGGTGCGCCGATCGACGGCTTCGGCGTCGGGACGCGGATGAACACGTCGGCGGACGCGCCATATGCGGATTGCGCGTACAAGCTGACCGAGTACGCGGGCGTGCCGCGCCGCAAGCGCTCGGAGGGCAAGGCGACGTGGCCGGGACGCAAGCAGGTGTACCGCCGCTGTCGCGACGACGGCGCTTTCGATGGCGACAGTCTCGCGCTGCGTGACGAAGCGCATCCGGGCGTCGCGTTGCTCGAGCCATTCGTGATCGACGGCGAGCGCGTTGCATCGTTGCCGAGCCTGGCCGACGTGCGCGCGCACGCGCGCGGCCAGCTCGACGCGCTGCCCGCGGCGCTGCGCGATCTCGCGCACGCGGCCGATTATCCGGTCGCCGTGACCGACGCGCTCACCGCGCTCGCGCAACGGATCGACGCGCAGACGGCGGGCGATGCGCACACATAGTGCGACGTTCCGTGCGTCGCGCGTCGACGCACATTCCTGCATGCAAGCGCATGCAATCGAACGAGCCGCGGCATCGCGAGGATGTCGATCGCGACGCGGCGAAGGAGGCGTGATGAACGATTATTTTCGCGATCGCGTCGATGCGGGCAGGCAGCTCGCCGCGCATCTCGCCGATTATGCGAACCGCAGCGACGTCATCGTGCTCGCACTGCCGCGCGGCGGCGTGCCGGTCGCGTACGAAGTCGCGAAGGCGCTGCACGTGAAGCTCGACGTGCTGATCGTCAGGAAGCTCGGCGCGCCCGGCAATCCGGAACTGGCGATGGGCGCGATCGCGACGGGCGGCGTCGTGCTGCTCGAGCAATCGGTGCTGCGCGCGATGCACGTGTCCGAACGCGAGCTCGCCGACACGATCGCGCGCGAGCGCGACGAACTTGCACGGCGCGAGGCCGCGTATCGCGGCGATCACGCGCCGCCCGACGTCGAAGGCCGGACCGTGATCGTCGTCGACGACGGGATCGCGACGGGCTCGACGATGCTCGCCGCAATCGAAGCGGTGCGTGAGCGCAAGCCGGCGAAGCTCGTCGCGGCGGTGCCGGTCGCATCGCCGAGCAGCGCAGAGAAGGTAAAGGCGGCGGCGGACGCGATCGTCTGCGTGATGCGGCCGGACTGGCTGATGGGCATCGGCCAGTTCTATCGGGACTTCGATCAGACGAGCGACGACGAGGTGCGGGCGCTGCTCGGCCGCGCGCGCAAGTGGGAGCGGCCGGGCGAAGGAGATGCTTCGACGGCCGGCCCCGACTGAATGCGGCCGGCCGCGCGATGTCCGATCAACCCGCGGCGGCGGCCTTCGCGGTCGCTTCGTTCGCGCTCGGCTCGGCGGGCGCGGTCGTCAGCGGCTGCAGCGCCGGCGCGAGCGATTTCAGCAACTGCACCGCCATCGCGCTCGTGAAATCGTAACGCGCCGCGTACGGCTCGTGGACGTAGGCGGTCAGCACGCCGAAGAATCGATCGTCGAGCGAGAACGCGAACGTCGCGCTCCGATTGACCTTACGCGATTCGATCAAGCGCGCGCCGCGCGCGTACACGTTGAAGCGCTGGTCGCCCGTGCCGGTCTTGCCGTACACGGGCAGCGTCAGGCCGTCGGGGAACGTCAATCCCTGGGCGAGACGGCGGCCCGTGCCTTTCTGCACGACGTCGCCGAGCAGCGCATGCACCTGGTTCGCGATCTCCGGTGACAGCAGCGGTTGCGGCTGCGCGGCCGCGCGAACGAAACGTGTCTCGTACGGCGTGCCGTGCGCAAACTCGAGCGACGCGATCCGCTCGTTCGGCACCTTCGCGCCGTTGTTCGCGATCAGGCCGACGAGCTTCGCGAGCGCGGCCGGCTGATCGCCCGACGCGCCGATCGCCGTCGCGTACGACGGCGTCAGATGATCGAACGGATAGCCGAGCGCACGCCACGATTCGCCGATCGCGTCGTACGCGCGCAGCTCGACCATGCGCTTGATGCGGCGATCCTGCGTCGCGTGATAACGCGTCTTGAAGAGCCACGCGTACGACGTGATCCGCGCGTCGCGGCTCGCCTTCTGCACGTCGTCGAGCGACGCGCCCGGATGCCGGCGCAGATACGCTAGGGTCCACAGCGCGAGCGGATGCACGCCGGCGATGTAGCCGCGATCGTTGAGGTTGAATCGGTCGATCGCATATTTCGCATAGAGCTTTTCGAGCGTGTCGTCCGACAGTTTCGCCGCGGCCGGCGTACCGTGCAGCGCGGTGCGCATCTTTGCGTCGAACCACGCGCGCGGTTGCTCGGGCGCGACGCTGCGCAGCACCGTCGCGACGCGCGGCGGCGACTTGCGCACGTTGTCGAGCATCGCGGCGAGCGCGTCGTCGCCGGGCTTGCCCGCGTACTTCGTGTAGAAGCGCTTCACGTACACGCGGCTCTCTGCGTCGACGAAGCGCAGCAGATAGCGCTGGCGCTGCGCGGGATCGTCGAGCCACGACGCCGATGGCCCGCTCGTGCGGAGCATCTCGTAATGGACGATGTCGCGCATCAGCCGCACGAACACGAGGTTCACCGAGTTCTGGAACGCGACGTGCACGGTCAGGATCCTGCCGTTGTCGGATTTCTCGAAATTCGTGAAGCTCTGTGCGCCGCCGCCCGTGTAGAACGTCTCGCCCGGATTTGCCGAATACTTGCGCTCGACGGCCGCCGCGAGCATCGCCGGCAGCGAACGGTCCGGCGTGTGCGCGAGATAATCGAGCGACCAGCGCGTGAGCGCATCGGTCGGATCGGGCTTCACCTTCGCGAGCTCGGCCGCGCTCATGTCCGCGTAGCGCGTGTGCAGCTCGGAGATGATCTGCAGATACGTGACGATCGTGCGCAGCTTGGCGGTCGAGCCGAGGTTCAGGCGCGCGCCCTGGTTGATGTCGAACGGCTGGTCGACGCTGTCGGTCTGTACGCGCAGCAGGTTCGCGCCGTTGCGGCGCTCGTAGAGCGTGAAGCTGTACAGGATCTTCGACGGATCGTCGCCCGGGCGCAGCATCTCGAAGCCGTAGAGACCGGCCTCGCGCGCGCCGTCGCGCGTCGCCGCGCGCGCGAGGCCCGCGGCGACCGCCTGCTGCACCTTGTCGTTCAGCGTGTCGGTCGCGCGCAGGTCGAGGCGGTCGAGCTGGTAGACGTTGTCGATGCCGAGCGCGCCGAGCAGGTGCGAGCGCGCGGACGTCACCGCCTTGCGCGTGACGAACGACTGCGCTTCGGTTGCGGCGGGCGCCGCGCTGCGCTCGATGTGCGCGGCAAGCGCGGCGTCGCGCAGCGCGGGCGTGATCACGCCGCCTGTCGCGAGCAGGCGCAGGTAGCTGTCGGTGAGCCGCTGCAGCGTCGGGTAGCCGCGATTCAGGAAGTACGACGGCGCGCGCTGCGCGATCATCAGCGACAGCACTTGCCGGAACGCCATCCCTTGTGCGTCGACGTTGTCGGGCGTCGTCGGCGCGGCGAGCAGCCGGTTCGCTTCATCGAAGTCGCGGCCGTACCACGCGGTGAGGCCGTCGCCGATGCCCGTGATTTCGCCGACGCGCGCGCGCGCGGCGAGCGGCACCGAGTTCAGGTAATGGACGACGATCGCTTGACGCGCGGCCATCGTCTGCGGCCCGTTCAGATACGCGCGCACCGATGCCGACGCGATCTGCCGGAGCTTCTCCGACGGCGTCGCGGTGCGGCCGTCGGGCGAGTGGCGGAATTTCTCGAGTTGCGTCGCGAGCGTGCTGCCGCCGGGCGTCGCCTGATGGCGGTTCACGAAGCGCAGCGCCTGGTCGGCGAGCGCGCGGCTGAAACGCCCCCAGTCGAGCGCCGGATTGCGGTTTGGCTGGTTCGGATCGAGCAAATAACGATCCTCGATGAAGAGGAGCGATTGCACGATGAGCGGCGGGATCGTCTCGAAGTCGCGGTAGACGCGGTGCGGATAGGCGACGCCGAAGAGCGGCGAGCCCGTCGAGTCGACGATCGACAGGCCGGCCTGGTCTTTTTCGTCGTACGGCAGGAAGAGGCCGTCGTCGGCGAGCGACAGCATCCGGTCGGACGCGCGCGCCTGCGACGCGACGACGAAGCCGTGCGACAGCAGCCGCTGCTGGAACGACGGCAGCAGCGCATAGCCGAGACGCAGGTCGTATGGGCCGTTTTCGGGGAAGCGGATGCGGTCGCTCGCGCCTTCGTCGACGCTGTAGCCGACGTCGCGCGTCAGTTCAGACAAGAAGCGCGCTTGCAGCCGGGAGGTCTCGATCTCGATCTGGACGAGGCGCGCGACGATCGCGAGCGCGACCGCGACGATCGCGATCAGCGACCACTTGAGCGCTTTCCAGAACGACAGGGTTCCGGTCGGGCGAAGGGGAATCCGAATCAGCGGCCGATTCATGGCGGCGTCTCCCGGCGGGCGCCGGCACTTGCCGAGCCCATTTTGCTTAGTTTAGTACTGAATTGTGGAAATCACGCTACGGATTGACTCGGAAAAACCACAATCCGTGGAAACGTGTCCGCGTTCGCGCGGCATATGGCGCGACATGTGCGGCGACGCTCGGAAATGGTGCGGCGCGGACTGGTCATACGGATCGAGGTTCGCGACTTGAGCCTTCGCTGACCCTTCGTCGACGATTCAGGCGATCGCGTAACGCACCGTCCATCGGATCCTCGCACTGAACGCACGCGGCGAGCGGCGGCATCCGGCGGTGCGCCTTCACAAAATCGTGTAGCTTCGCTCGCCGTGCGGATCGGCGAGCGAAGCTACACGAGCTGCGCGATCCCGCCGCGCGGCGCGCATCGATACAGTTCGCGGCCCGTGTCCCGCGAATACACGACGAGCTGGATGAAGCCGCCGCGCGGCGCGTGCAGCGCAACGAAGCTGTCCATCACGTCAATGAACACCTTCAGGCTGCTCATGACGAACGCCGCTTCGTTCAACGTCAGCGCGACCTCGATGCCGCGCACGAACGTCGGCATCGGCTTCACGGCCATCCAGCGCACGGCGGCCTTGTGATCGAGCTTCACGATGCCGTCGATCGGCGGAACCGCGCTCGACGCGCGCGCTGCGTACTGAACGAGCAGCGATGTCAGCGCGCCGAGCCCCGACGGCTGCTGCGGCAGCGCGTGCGGCGTCATCGCCGCGATCAAACGCCAGAGCGCGCCGTGGTCGCGCGGGAGCCGGCGGGGCTGCGCCGGCCGGCGCAGGATCGTGATTTGGCCCGGCAGATTGTCCTTCTCGTTGAGCAAGTCGCCTTCGGGATCGCCGATCGGCAGCGTCTGCGGATAGCCGCCGTTCGTGCCGTTCAGCTCGACGTTCAACTGAGCGCCGCGACGCTTGACGGGCGCGCCGTCCGCGTCGATGAGCCTGAGCGACGCGGGTGAGGTCGATTGCGCGCCGTCTGCGCACGGATCGCGCTCGGCGATCCGGTAGACCTGCTCGTCGCGACCACGCCGCCCATGCAGCAGCGAGCGATACGGCGTCACGTCGAGGTTCTCCCCTTGCTCGCCTTCGCGCGCGATGCGCACCGCGTCGATCGATCGCACTTCGATGCCGTTCGACTTCAGTGCCCGCGACGTGACGCGATGTGCGGTCGCAGCGTCTCGCAGCGAGATCGGCATCGCATCCTGGCTGAACAGATTGACGATCGGCGGGCAGAAGAGACGCAGGTTCGAAGCGGAAAGCGTGTCGAGCACGTGCGCATGCGACGAATCCATTGCGAGGTCGACGACGGGCAGGTGCAGCGAGATGCGCCTGCCCGTGCCGGTGGCGCGCGCGATACGCGCGACGTCGATGTCGACGAAATCGAATTTGGCCGGGAATGCGAAATATTCCATCAATAGCCGGAACGGCGATGCGCTGTGCGCGGAATCGAGCAGCGCGCTTTCGTCGGTGAATCCCACCGGCGCGAGCGGCGCCTTCGACAGCGGTTTCCAGCGCCCGTCGCCGTCGGGCTCGACGAACGCGGTCGGCACGCGCATCGCGAACGCGTCAAGGCGCGCGGCGACGAGCGGCGCATCGCCGTGCAGGTGCACGCGCAGGCTGCGCGCGCGGCGCAGCGAGCACAGGCTGGGCGGTCAGCGAATCGAACGTGATCGACACAATGCCGGTCGACGACGGCGGCATCCGCGCGGCGGACGGCGCGGCCGACGCCGGGCGATAGCGTGCGTCGACGATCGTCACGGGCGCGAGTGCGACGTCTACGCGGCGCGGAACCGGTTCGCGCCGACCCCGCTTTCGAGCGTGGCGCCGCGCCGGATCGTCACGCCTTCTGTCAACTGGCTGAACGTCGACGCCGCGCCGAATTGCGCGATCGCTCACGCGGGAAACGGACGCAGATAATCGGGGCATGTGATTTCGAGTAGTGCATTCGGTGAATGCCGGGTAGTCGTCGTCGAGCGACTCGCCGATCTGCGCGCCGAGCAGCGCGAACGACTGGAGCATGCGCTCGACGTGCATATCGTCGCTGTGGCCATCGGCGATGCCGAAGCGCGTCGCGATCTTCGGATGGCGCATCGCGAATTCGCGCACCGCGTTGCGCAGCAGCGCGATTTCGCGTTCGTAGTGGGGGAGGAGGTCGTTCATTGGAAAGAGCCGATCCGGGTTCGAGCCGATTCGCGTGATCGCATGCGGGGCGCTGTCACGCGCGCTGCGCGGGCGCGCCGGGGCCGACGGCGTGCCGCTTGCGGCGGATGGCGGCCGGGTTCCCGGAATTCAGGCGAGGATGATTTCGCGTCATTCATTAAGTGCCGGATGATGGCGTTGCCGTCGGGGTCATCGGCCGCGCGGCGCGTTCGAATGCGACGCACGCGCGTCGTGGCGAATCTCGAAGCAGCGAACGAGAAGTCGCTACCGTCATTTTCCGGATAGGCATCGAGCGGCCATATTATTGCCGCTTTTTCGTTCGAATCGACGTCCGCGGAATTATCGAATGCTAACGGACGATCGCTGCTTGCAGCCGCATCATTAAACCAGAATTGACTGGGGTAACGATGAACATTCGAGGTGATCATGCGACTGCATGATACGAAAGGTATTTTTAATGTTTGAAGCGGTCGGTATGACAATCGCTGAGACGACGTTGTCCGGCCCGCGTCCATGCCCGGCGATTTTCGGTGCAACGGCGGATTATCGTAACCATTCGTTGTCTCGTTCGATATGGCACGCTCGATCCGTTCATCGAATTGAAACATCTGACGGTGGCGGCTGATTGTCGTTTGGTTTGCGTCGGCATGTGCAAACGGCTGCAGCGCGATTCGCCATATTGGCGAGTGCCGGAAGCGCAAGAAGGATCAACCGTATCGGCGCGTGCGCGAGCGCAAAAGCCACCGCTTCTTCGGCGCGCGGTGCCTTGACGGAACGCGCGCTGCTGCCGGATATTCGAGGCAGGTCGCGCGGATGACATGACACGCGATCAAGCTGTCGGCGAAGATGTGACGATCGATGTCGACGCGCGGCGCCAGGCCGCCTTCGGCGCGTGAAGAAAGCACCGAAGACGGCGCCGATTCACCGCTCAACCCGCAAGCGCGGCCGCCCTTCGCCCGGAATCGGGCAGGCGGCGCGCCGGCGCAACTCACGGATTCGCGCAACCATGGCCTCGACCCGGAACCGCATGCGGCGCCACCTGAAGATCCTGTCAGGCCTGATCCTGCTCTGCTTGCTGCTCGCGATCGCGGGCGCGGCGGCGTATCTGCGTTCGAGTCTCCCGCAGCTCGACGGCGAGGTCCGCGCACCGACGCTCGGCGCGCCGATGACAGTCGAGCGCGATGCGTTCGGCGTGCCGACGATTTCCGCGCGAGACCGGTTCGACGCCGCTTACGGGATCGGCTATCTGCATGCGCAGGACCGCTTCTTCCAGATGGACCTGCTGCGCAGGAGCGGCGCGGGAGAGCTGTCGGAGCTGTTCGGGCCGATCGCGCTCGACGTCGATCGCGATCATCGTCTGTTCCGATTCCGCGCGCTCGCTGCGGCCGTCGTCGCGCATTTGCCGCCCGACGACCTGCGCTTGCTGCAGCGCTACACGCAAGGCGTCAACGACGGTCTGGCGGCGCTGCGCGCGCGCCCGTTCGAATACGCGCTGCTGCGCATGCAGCCGCAGCCGTGGCGACTCGAAGATTCGATGCTCGTGATCTGGGCGATGTACTTCGATCTGCAAGGCCGGCTCGCGTCGCGCGAGTTCGCGCGGCACTGGCTGCAAGTGCACTCGACGCCCGAGCAGCTCGCGTTTCTGCTGCCGTCGTCGAGCCGATTCGATGCGCCGCTCGATGCGTCGGGCGTCGCTGCGCCGGTCGCGCGGGTCAGCGCGGCCGCGCCCGCGTGGCTGCGCGAAGCGGGACCCACCGCGCCGATCGACAGCGTGTCGCTCGACGAACGATCGTCGGTCGGCAGTAACAACTGGGTGCTCGCGGGCAGCCGCAGCGTGCGCGGCGCCGCGATCGTCGGCGACGACATGCATCTGTCGCTCGGCTTGCCGAACATCTGGTATCGCGCGGCGTTCACGTCGTCGGGCGGCGCGAGGCCGGCGACGCGCGTCGTCGGCGTGACGCTGCCCGGCTTGCCGGCCGTCGTCGTCGGCAGCAACGGGCGCATCGCATGGGGCTTCACGAACGGCTACGCGAACTGCCTCGATCTCGTGCCGCTCGAGCGCGACGCGCGCGATCCGCGCCGCTTCAGGCTCGGCGACGGATGGCAGACCGCGCGCGAGAGCATCGAGACGATTCGCGTCCGCGGCGGCGCACCCGTCGATCTGACCGTGCTCGAGACGACGGCCGGCCCCGTGCGCGACATCGGCGGCAAGTTCTATGCGGCGCACTGGATCGCGCAGTCGAGCGGCGCGGTGAATCTGGCATTCGCGCGGATGACCGGTGCGGCCAGCATCGAGGATGCGATCCGGATCGCCAACGCGGCGGGCCTTCCCGCGCAGAACATCGTGATCGGCGACAGCACGGGGCGCATCGGCTGGACGATCGCGGGCGCGTTGCCTGACCGCAGGAGCCGGCCGGACAGCGGCGCTTTGTCGTGGCAGGCGGCGCTGCCGCCCGACGCGTATCCGCGCATCGTCGATCCTGCCGGCGGTCAGTTGTGGACAGCGAACAACCGGCAATTGGCGAGCGATGCGTACCGGTTGATCGGCGACGGCGGCGCGGACCTCGGCGCGCGCGCGCGCCAGCTGCGCGACGGCCTGACGGCGCTCGGCCGCACCGACGAGCGGTCCGCGTACCGGCTCGATCTCGACGATCGCGCGCGCTTCATGTCACCGTGGCGCGACCGGGCGCTGCGCGTGCTCGACGATGCGGCGCTCGCCGGCCATCCGGCGCGCGCGGAATTCCGGCGGCTGCTCGTGAACGGCTGGACGGGACGGGCGAGCATCGATTCGGTCGGGTACACGCTCGCGCGCGGCTATTTGCATCGGCTCTACGACGTGATTTTCGGCAGTCTCGACGCGCGGCTGAAGCAGCAGCAGCCCGACGCCGACTACGCATTGGCGAATCCGCGCTGGCCGGTCGTGATCGCGCGGCTGCTCGACGAGCAGCCCGCCGCGTGGCTGCCGCCCGACGCGGCGAGCTGGCGCGACGTGCAACTGACGGCGATCGATCGGACGATTGCCGCACTGACCGGGACGGGCGCGCCGCTCGCCGACGCGACCTGGGGCGAGCGCAACACGCTGCGGATCGCGCATCCGTTCGCGCGCAGCGTGCCGCTCGTGGGACGCTGGCTGTCCGCGCCCGCCGACCAGGTGCCGGGCGACGCGAACATGCCGCGCGTCGCCGGACCGAAGTTCGGGCAGTCGGAGCGGATCGTCGTGTCGCCGGGGCACGAGGAGGACGGCCTCTTCAACATGCCGGGCGGGCAGAGCGGGCATCCGCTCAGCCCGTTCTTTCTGGCGGGCCATGAGGCGTGGGTGAAGGGCGAGCCGATGCCGTTCCTGCCGGGGCCGACCGAGCATACGCTGCGCTTTGCGCCTTAGTTCGGCGCACGAATGATCGACCTCGTTCGACCTCGATCGGCGACGATGCCGGTCGAGGCCGCCGCCGAATCGACCGCATCCGGATGCGGACCCTTGCCGTGCGAAATGCCCGACTATTCGGCGAAAGCGAATAGTCGCGAAGCGGCTTGAATCGGGGCTGCCGCGTGCTCTATTCTGCCCAGTTGACGATTCGAAGGGGGATAGCATGGACCGCATCCAGGCAATGGAAGTCTTTACCCGCGTGGTCGATGCGAACAGCTTCACGCGGGCCGCCGAGACGCTCGGGATGCCGCGTGCGTCGGTGACGACGATCATCCAGAATCTCGAGGCGCTGCTCGGCGTGCGCCTGATGCATCGGACGACGCGTCGGCTGTCGCTGACGCCGGAAGGCGCCGCGTACTACGAACACTGCATCAAGATCATCACCGAGATCGCGGAGACGGACGCGAGCTTTCAGGTCGGCAACCGCAAGCCGAGCGGCGCGCTGCGCGTGCACATGCCGAGCTCGCTCGGACGGCGGCTCGTGATTCCCGCGCTGCCGATCTTCCATCAGCGCTATCCGGACATCGTGCTCGATCTGGGATTGTCCGATCGTCCGGTGGATCCGGTCGAAGAGGGGATCGACTGCATGATTCGCATCGGGCCGCTCGAGGATTCGTCGATGGTCGCGCGCCGGATCGGGATGCTCAAGCGCGTCACCTGTGCGTCGCCCGACTACCTGAAGCGCTTCGGCGAGCCGCAGGAGATCGCGGAGCTGGCTGCGCACCACGCTGTGAATTTTCGCGCGAGCCATGGTTCGCGGCCGGTGCCGTGGGTGTTCGTGATCGACGGCAAGCCGGTCGAGGTCAAGCTGAACGGCGTCGTGACCGTCAACGATTCGGATGCCTACGTGACCTGCGGCGTCGAAGGCTTCGGCATGATCCAGCCGACGCTGTTCATGGTGCTGCCGCACCTGTTCGACGGATCGCTGCTGGAAGTGCTGCCGGGCTTCAATCCGAAGCCCAAGCCGATTTCGATCGTCTATCCGAACAACCGGCATTTGTCCGCGAAGGTTCGCGTGTTCGCCGACTGGATCGCGGAGTTGTTCGACTCGACACCTGCGCTCGAAGGCGGCGAAGACTGGCGCGGCGGCGTGGCGGCGCGCGAACGGAAGGCGAGCCGCGGGCAGGTCGCGGCGTAGCGGTTGCGTCGAGCGGGTTCGCATGCATCGAATGCGCGCCGACGCAACGGTCGCGTGCGCATGAAAGGCCGCGATCGTTTGAGGAGCCGGCCGACGACGCTGCTGAGCGTGTCCAGATGAATCGGCTTGGGGATGAATTCGCCGAAGATCGTCTGATCCCCTTTGAGAATGGCCGATTCGTACACGCTCACGCCGAGTATTGCCGTCTTCCTGCCGGTGTCGCCGGATCCACCTGAATGCCCAGGGCCGTCAGCATCGAGCCCGACGTTTCGCGCGCGTTCTCGTTGTCGTTGACAACTGCGAGGATGCGCCGCAGAAAGCGTCTGACCTGCCGTGCCTCATCGGCACGACGAGCGCGACGCCATGCACGGCGCACTCCTTTAGATGGCCGTCAACAAGCTGCTGGCGTGCTGCTGCATACGACATTCACGAGCGTCACGATGTTGCCGCTCGTGAACGGGGACGCGCCTTGCTGTTTCACCGTAGTGTCCGTATAGCCCCAGCTCGTCACGCCGACCACGGTGTTGTGTGCGGACGCGTTGCCGAAAGCCGTGCCGTTGAGCGCCGGCGGCATGCCAAGATTGACGAGCCACGGGCCGCCGCTCGATCCTCCAGTCATCAGCGATCCGATGATCGTGTTGTTCGAGTAGCTGGATGACACGAAACCTTGCGATTCGTTGCGCTCCATGTAGACGCCATTATCCAGCGCCACGGGGTAACCGAGTTGGTCGATCAAAGCGAGTCCTGACGGATTGTAGCTGTAGCCGTTCCATCCATAGCCATACCATCCGGTGCGATTGCCCGCGTACGATCCTCCTTGCGGAACCAGCACGATCACAGCCACGTCGTCTTGGCAGACGACGCCGGCAACGGCGCATGGATCGGTGCCGTCGTAGTAGGACGTCATGATGGTCGCGGATGCCCCGCTCCACACGCCATAGGGCGCAGTTCCGTTGCTATAGTCGGGAACGAATACCCAGTTCGAGTAGAACTGTCGTTGGCCGAAATTCGCCACGCAATGCGCTGCCGTGACGACAACACCCGGCTTGATGAGGGATGCGGAACACAGATAGGTTGCCGAGCCGATGTTGAAGAACAACTTACCGGCTGGACGGAACGGATAGTAATACTGGGTATTGTCTCCGTATGCGTTCACTTGGCTGGTGGTGTACGGCTGATTAGACGATCCGTACTCTTGCGGTTCGATTCCGCCCTGATTCAAGTTCACGGGGGCCACTAGTTGCACCGGCCGCTGCTTGCCGTCTCCAGCGCCGCCTCGCGCGTAACCAGGCATGCCGAGAGCCGGCTTGGCGTTGTACATCAGCGAATCCAACATCGTGGGCGGCGCCAGGATCGGTTTCGGCAGCGGCATCGGCAGAGCGTTCTTGAAATCGATCCCAGTAACTTGTAGACCGCGCTCCGGCAACGTGATTTGCGTCACGCCTCCTTGCGTTTTGATTAGCTGGGCAAGCGCGCTGGTCGCGATCAGTGAACTGACCGCGGCAAAAGTGATTTTTTTGATCAAGTTGTTCATTTGAATCTCCTGTCGCATATTTTGAATGATTTCCCGAGATTCGAAATTTATGCAGAATTTTAAAGCGCCCCTCGGTTTGCATGAAAGTTATGCCGGGCGAATTAAATGCTCTGCGAGGTTGTCGTATGGGGTGGTGATCCCAATGAACTCTCTTTGTTGTTCTTGGTTGGTCGAATTGATGGAGTGGCGGGTTGTTTTTTAAATTGGCATTTAATATTTTGCGTCGGATCGGGGTGATATGGTGTTGATTGGAATTGGTTTTTTAAGTGGTGGCCGTATTGTGGTTGAGGCAATGTATTTTTAATGGTGTCGATATGATGCGTGCTTTGTCTTGTTGAAAGGAAGTGTAGATCTGCTTTTCATTTTATTTTCGATGGTGGATATTATATTTTTTCATGATGATTATTATTTTTTGTAATTAGAATTCGATTTCCGTGGCCGCCCAAATTTCCTGCGAGAAATGGTAGTGCCGGCACCCGGCGCTCACGGATGGCAGGCAGGCGGCCCGCCTGATCCTGTGTGGGATCGCGGTATGGAGCAAGATGTATGGTCGAGCGCGGCCGCGACGGCGCGGCATCGTGCAGTCAGGCGAATTCTTCGCGTGGGCGAGCCCCGGCGCGCTGTGCGACTGCGAGGTATACCCGCCGCGCGTGTTCCCGTTCCGTTTGCCGTTGCCGAGGCGTCATGCCACGGGGAAATCACTTGATGCGGCATGAGATGTCGTGCGGCTCGACGGGCGCTTTCAGGCCTTTCTGGCGGATCTGGGCGATGCGCGACAGCCGCTCGTCGAAACCGATCGCGAGGCCCGTGTCGTCGACGCCGATTCGCAGATAGCGGGTGGTGCGCAGCTCCCGAAACATCCTCTTGTGCTCCACGCGGCCAGCCTTGTCGCGCGAGCGTTTCCCGCCGCGCTTTACTTTCCGCGGCTTATACGCGGATTCGTCCGGATTCTGCTGCGCGGCGACGCAGATCGCGGCCGAGCTCGTTCGGCGATGGATGGCGGGCGGCAGGCGACAGTTTGGCGAGCAGCGCGCCGGCCCATTTTTCGAGCGTGTGAAGATCGTCCGTCATGGCGGCCACGCGTCGGCCGCCGTCGATATGCTCGACTGTCCGATCGCCGTTTTCGTCCGTTCCGACCACGATGCTTCCGGAAGCTTCACCTTAATCGCGAGGCCGGCCGCGTTGCTCGACAGAATATCTGCGATGAATGTCATGCCGTTGCGTTGCTCTTCCCGATTCGTGGCTCCGTTGAAATTTGAGTGGGGTGTGCGGCATGCAGGTTGATCGAAGCGAAGTCGAGCTTGCCGGCGATCGGGAACAGCACGGTACGCATGGTGGTAAGTTTGGCGTAACCGCGCGCGCGTCGCTTGGCGGCCTGAAACAGGCCGTTGAGCGCTTCCAGGAAACTGTTGGTCTGACGCGTTTGCGTGCAGGCGGCGATGCCGTCGAAATGCTTGCGGATCATGCGTACAGCGAGGGCCGAGCCGATCTCGGCGCCGGATAGCACGGCAGCGGCGCCGCTCATGGCGCCGGCCGCTGCGCCGACGGCGCTGCAGATTCGCCGCGCGATATGCCGTTGCTCGGTGCGGTACGGCTCGCACGAAGGACACGGTCAGACCGGATCGCGTTTGCCGGGCCGAAAGCGCGGCGATTTCCCTTCGTCGGGCTCAGGCGGCTGGCGCAGCCCCTACGGACGTTGCGACCACGTGCCGTCCCCGTCTTCGTAAGGGAAGAACGGGGGAACGCTCGCGCATGGACTGCATGGGGCAAGGCGTCTACCCGCTCGTGTGCAAGTTCTTCCCGGCCGCGGTCGCGCTGAACTACTCGCCCGAGGTGAAACCCCTGTGAACGCCGGTCCAAATCCGACACTAAACGACGGCGTTCTGGAATTGAGCGTTTGAAGTGGCCGTGCTTGGAAGATGATGTTTGCGGGGTAGCGACGCTGCGGATGCCTGACGCTTTGCGCGTCGGAGGGAGCCCGTAGGGCGAGTGCAGACGCGCAAAGCGCGTTGAGGGATGACGGCGCGGATCGGTTGCGGTAGAAAGGCACACCGCCGAAGAAACAACCGGCGCGACACCGGTCAAACCGCCAAGTTCACCCCGGGGTCGCGCCACACTGGACACAGGTGCGGGGCCACGGGGCCAAGCACAGGGACACGTGCAGCCGCAGTATTCCACGGCTGGGCGGACCCTGTCGATATCGACCTGCCATCGGCGTTCCACGGGGACCGCCGATGCTGCCCACGGGCCGCTTCTTCCTGTGCGCCCGCTGCCGGGCGCAGGTGTTCATTTGCCGCCGCTGCGATCGAGGCCAGATCTATTGCGCCGGCGGCTGTGCGCAAGCGGCCCGGCGCGCGAGCTTGCGCGAAGCGGCTCAGCGTTACCAGAGTTCTCGCCGCGGGCGTCTTGCCCATGCGCAGCGCGCCCGTCGTTATCGAGCGCGACACAATAAAGTGACGCATCACGGTTCACCTGCGACGGGGCCCAGTGCTCTACTGCCAGCGGACTCGATGCGCGCCGCTGTCACTCACAGTCGTGTCGCGGCATCGGCGCCGGCGACAACGCATTGCCATCGATGCGGCTGCGCCTGTTCGCCATTCGTGCGCCTTGGCCCGTTCGAGGAGGCTCTAAAGGTGACGATTGACGCTGAACTCGAAGCCCATATCCTGCGGCTCTACCACGTCGAGAAGTGGCGCTGCGGCACGATCGCGCAGCAATTGCACGTGCATCGCGGCACCGTCAAACGGGTGCTCGCACAAGCTGGTCTGCCGCGTCATGGACCGGCGCCGCGGCCTTCGATGATCGAGCCATACCTGCCATTCATTCGCCAAACGCTGGAGAAGTATCCCACGCTCACCGCCAGCCGCCTTTACGGCATGGTGCGCGAGCGCGGCTATCAGGGCCGGCCCACGCACTTCCGACATCTGATCTCTCTGCACCGGCCACGCCCGCCTGCCGAAGCGTACCTGCGGCTGCGCACGTTGCCCGGCGAACAGATGCAATGCGACTGGGGGCACTTCGGTCACTTGCATATCGGCCGTGCGCGCCGGCCCTTGATGGCCTTCGTGATGGTGCTCTCGTACTCGCGCGAGCTGTATCTGCGCTTTTTCCTCGATGCGCGTATGGAGAACTTCCTGCGCGGCCATATCGGCGCCTTCACGCGCTGGGGCGGCCTCGGTAGGGTCGTCCTCTACGACAACCTGAAGAGCGCCGTCCTTGAACGCCAGGGCGACGCCATTCGTTTCCACCCGACGCTGCTCGCCTTCGCCGCACACTATCGGTTCGAACCCAGACCCGTAGCCATCGCGCGTGGTAACGAGAAGGGCCGCGTGGAGCGCGCCATTCGTCACGTCCGCGACGCGTTCTTCGCGGCCAGACAGTTCACCGATCTGGATGACCTGAATGCGCAAGCCGAACACTGGTGCCGCACGCAGGCGGCGGATCGCCCGTGCCCGGAGGATCGCATGATCAGTGTGCGCCAGGCGTTCGCCCAGGAGCAGCCTACGCTGCTTGCGCTACCGGAGAATCCCTATCCCGTCGAGGAAACGCTCGCCGTCAAAGTCGGCAAGACGCCCTATGTACGCTTCGATCTGAACGACTACTCGATCCCGCACACGCACGTGCGGCGCACGCTCACGGTACGGGCCGATCTCGAGCAGGTACGCGTGCTGGACGGTGCCGAGATCCTTGCGCGCCACGCTCGCAGTTACGACCGCGGCGCGCAAATCGAAGAGCCCGTTCACATCGAGACACTGGTCGGCGTCAAACGCGAGGCCCGTCATCATCGCGGCATGGATCGCTTGGCCAAGGCTGCCCCCGCCAGTCAGGATCTGCTGCGCCGCGCGGCTGAACGCAATGCGAATCTGGGCACCATCACGGCGGCGCTGCTGCGGCTGCTCGAACGCTACGGCGCTGCGCAATTGCAGGCCGCGATCGGCGATGCGCTACAAAGCGGCGTGCCGCACCCGAACGCCGTGCGCCTGGCGCTGGAGCGCCGCCGCGAAGCGCTTGAACTGCCACCACCGCTTGCCGTGTGTCTGCCGCCACACGTACGCCAGAAGGACACGCCGGTCCAACCCCACCGGCTCGATACCTACGATCAACTTGCCGGAGGCACGGATGAGCTCGCTTGAATCATTGCGCACACGCGCGCAGGAATTGCGTTTGCACGGGCTGCTGGCCCACTGGCCCGAGGTTGCGCAGGAGCCGTGGGTCGCGCCGCTCGTGCAGTGGGAAGAAGACGAGCGAGCCCGTCGCTCGCTCGAGCGGCGCATCAAGGAATCACATCTGGGCGGCTTCAAAGCCTTGTGCGACTTCGACTGGGGTTGGCCGTCACGGTGTGATCGCGGTGCCATCGAAGAACTGATGACGCTCGGGTTCATGAAGGACGCCGCCAACGTCGTGCTCATCGGCCCCAACGGCGTGGGCAAGTCGACGCTGGCGAAGAACGTCGCGCATCAGGCGCTCGTGCATGGGCACACGGTGCTGTTCACCACCGCCGGCAATATGCTGGGCGAACTGGCTGCGCTCGATAGCGATTCAACGCTGCGCCGGCGCTTGCGTCGCTATGCTGCGCCCGACGTCCTTGTGATCGATGAGGTCGGATATCTCTCCTACTCGAATCGCCACGCCGATCTGCTGTTCGAGTTGATCAGCCGGAGATACCAGAACAACAGCACCATCGTGACATCGAATCGACCGTTTGCAGAATGGTCAGAAGTGTTCCCGAACGCCGCCTGCGTCGTGTCGCTCGTCGATCGCCTTGTGCATCTCGCCGAGGTCATCTCGATCGAAGGCGAATCGTACCGCCTGAAGGAAGCCCGCGAGCGGGCCGACAAGCGCGCCCGGCAGCGTGGCCCGAGCAAATCGGCCAAAGGAGGCGAGTCATCATGACAGCCGTGCCATTGCCCTCAGGCCTCACGCGCGGCTTGAACTTCGTCGTGCCCGACGACTGGACGCCCGAGCAGGCGCTCGCCGTGTTCGAACTGCTCGACGACTTGCGCGAACTCATCTGCGCACGCTATCTGCCCGACATGCAGCGTGTCCTTCGTGGCGATCGTCGGCAACGTGAACTGCCGCTCACCGAGCACGACCCGCCGTTCTGATCGGCGACATTCAAAACAAAGGGGCCCGCGTGGCCCCTTTGTCGTTGACTGTTTCGCTCAACCTTGTGCCGTCGTTTAACGGCGCTTTTACACCGGCGCTAACACGCCCGAGGTGAAACCCCGCCTCGTGCTCAAGGGCCAGTCCGTCATCCGCAACGGCCGCCTGCAATTCGACGCGGGCTGGGTCGATCTGGCCGCGTCGTTCATGGCGATCAAGCAGAGGATGACGAAACGATGTCGGCCCATGCAACTGACCCAGCTTTCGAGGAAACGCATCGCCAATGCGTCGAGCACGACAATGCGGTGATGACGTATGCATTGGCGGAGCAGGGCGTCCGAACGGTCATCATGTCTGCCGCGTGGCAAAACTATCTGAACGAAAGCGTCGGACCGAACGTCAAGCCGACGCTGCACGGGTTCATGCCTGGGCAGCTCGAACGGGAACGGTAATACGATAGAAAGGCTGCAAGCGGCGGGAAAGCGCGTTGTGATGCTCGACGACGTGCCAATGATCCCGGAGAACATGGTGAATTGCGCGCTCTACAACGGGCTGCTGTTTCCGTACCCGCGGACGCGTTTGCGAATTCGATCGCAAGATCGCAGTCGACCAGCATGCCCCAATTGCGGCGATGCAGGCGCGTCTTCAGGCTCGCTTCCCCGATCCAAATATCATCCACACCTATCGCCCTGCGCAGCGGGAACGTGCCGCCTCGATTTCGACGGGCTGTCAATCTATCGGTACCGCGATTATCACCATCTGAGCCTTGCTGGCAGCATGAAGTACTACGCTGAATATCGACGAAAGCACCCCGGTGAGCTGGAACAACTCGGGCTGTAAGCTTGTGACAAATCGCGTGCGAATTGTGCATCCAGGGCTGTGTCAATTTCAGCGCTAACAAGGAACAAATCGCACGCGACGTTACAATTAGAGGCTGTCTAATATCGAAGGACTGGAAAAAGAAAAAAGGACCTAGCATCGCTGCTAAGTCCTTGAATTCTTTGGTAGGCCGTACTGGATTCGAACCAGTGACCAACGGATTAAAAGTCCGCTGCTCTACCAGCTGAGCTAACGACCCAAAGAGGGAAAATTATATCGACCGCTCGGCGGGCTTGTCAACCTGTAGCCTTATCACCCGTCGATGAGTCGTGCCGTTCGCCGTTACTTGATCGCGTCCAGCTTGCTCTGCGCCGTTTCCGCCGCATTCGAGCCGGGGAACTGCGACACGACCTGCTCGAACGTCTTCTTCGCGGCCGCCTTCTGGCCTTGCTCGAGCTGGTTCGTGCCTATCGCGATCAGCGCATCCGCCGCACGAGGATGCTGCGGATAGCTTTTCACGAGGCCTTGCCATGTCGCCGTCGACCCCTTGTAGTCGCGCAGCGCGTACTGCGCGTTGCCGAGCCAGTATTGCGCGGTCGGCTGATACGGGCTTTGCGGATACTTCGCGATGAACGCGCGGAACGAAGCCGCGGCACCCTTGAAGTTGCCGTTGCGGAACTGCTGCGACGCCGCGTTGAACGCGTCCGTTTCACCCGGCTGCACCGTGCCTTCGACGCCGTCCACCGTCGTCTTCTGCGGCTCGAACTTCTTGAGACGCGCATCGAGATCGGTGTAGTACTCCTTCTGCTGACGCTCGAGCGTCGTCAGACGATTCGTCAGATCCTCGTTCTCGCCACGCAGCGTCGCGACCTGCTGGTTGAGCTGGTCGAGGCGGCTGGTCTGGTCGAGGATCGTCCGCTGAGCGGCGGCGAGCTGGTTCGACAGGCTGTCGGACTTGCTGCGCAAGTCGAGCACTGCACGGCGCGCCTCGTCGTCATCGAAGAGGCCCGCGTGCGCCGGCGCGGCCGCGAGGGCCGCACCTGCCACGCACAGCGCGGCGGCCGTGCGTAGCCAGAAAAAACGGTGCGTCATACAGCGATTCTTCCGTTACTTACTGTTGATAGACGAGATCCGCGCGGCGGTTCTGCGCCCACGACGCTTCGTCGTGGCCGAGCGCGACCGGCTTTTCCTTGCCGAGGCTCACGGCTTCCATTTGCGAATCCGTGACGCCGAGCAACGACAGCGCGCGCCGCACGGCTTCCGCACGCTTCTGACCGAGCGCGAGGTTGTACTCGCTCGTGCCGCGTTCGTCGGTGTTGCCCTGGATCAGGATGTGGCGCTGCGGATGGCTCTTCAAGTACTGCGCGTGTTGCTGCAGCAGCGCCTGGTATTGATCCTGCACCGAGTAGCTGTCGAAATCGAAGTAGACGCTGCGCTTCGCGAGCGGGCTGTTCGGGTCGTTCAGCGGATCGACTGTCACTTGCGCGACGTTTTCGGGATTCGGCTGCGTGCCGACCGCGCCGCCCTGGTTCGCATGCTCGTCGAGCTTCACGCCCGACTTACATGCGGCGAGCGCACCGATCATCAACACTGCGAACGCCAGACGAAGTTTCTTCGACATCATGGTTACTCTCCTTGTGGTCATTGCATGAAGGGCCCCCAGGACGGCTCGCGAATCGCGCCGCCCTGAACGGACAGGATCTGCGGCGGCGCGCTGCCGTCGGACGGAACGGCAGCCAGCACGCCGCGGCCCCCCGATTGCGTAGCGTACAGAATGTACTGACCGTTCGCCGCGAAGCTCGGCGATTCGTCGCGCGTCGTGTTGGTGACGGCGTTTGCCGCACCCGTTTGCAGATCCTGAACATACAGCTTGAAGCCCCCGCCCGTGCGCGAGATGTACGCGAGCAGCTTGCCGTCCGGGCTGATGCGCGGACTCGTATTGTAGCTGCCGGTAAACGTTACGCGCTGAGCGGCGCCGGCGCTCTCGCCTTCGGCTGGCATCCGGTAGATTTGCGGCGCACCGCCTCGATCGCTCGTGAAATAGATCCACTTGCCGTCAGGGGAGTAGAACGGTTCGGTGTCGATCGAGCTGCTGCGCGTGAGGCGACGCAGCCCGGTGCCCGTCGAACTGACGGAATAAATCTGCGTATTGCCCGTGAGCGACAGCGCGACGGAGAGCGTCTGGCCGTCGGGCGACCATGCGGGCGCGCTGTTGTTGCCTTTCTGATTCGAAATCACGTAGCGGCGGCCCGTCGGCAGATCGTGGATGTACACGACCGGCTTCTTCAGCTCGAACGACACGTACGCAACCTTCGTTCCGCTCGGCGACCATGCGGGCGAAATGATCGGCTCCTTGCTCGTCAGCGCGGGAATTGCGTTCTGGCCGTCCGAATCGGAGATCAGCAGCTTGTACACATTGCCCGTGCGCTGCACATACGACAGGCGCGTGTTGAAGACGCCGCGCACGCCGAGCAGCTTCTGGTAGATGTAGTCGGCGATCTTGTGACCGGTCTTGCGCATCCCCTCGTTGTCGTTCGACGTCGTGAGCGACAGGCCGCCCAGGCTTTGCTGCTTGACGGTGTCGTAGAGGATGAAGTTGACCTTGTATTGGCCGTTGGGCTCGCGGTTCACGCTGCCCGCGACGAACGCGTTCGCGCCTTTCGCCTTCCACGCGCCGAAATCGACCGACGCCGTCTCCGGCACGGGCGTGCTGCCCGCGTCGACGTTGGAGAACTTGCCGCTTCTCGCGAGGTCGCCGCGCACGACCGACGTGACCTGCTGGGGCAGGCTCGCTTCATTGACGAAATTCGCGGTGGCGATCGGAAACTGGGTGGAGCCGACGCCCGTGATCAGTACGTTCACCTGCGCGTGGGCGGCGCCGCCCACGGCAATCAGACACGAGGCCACGAGTGCCCTGAAACCTAGCTTCGTCATCAAACTCATGCTTCTTGTTCCCGTATGTACGCTGCGCAACGGCAGAGACTCAAAAATACCCGATTCGTTCCCGGTGCGACGGCGGGAGTGTAAGCGCAAATGCGCTCATTCCGCCGCCTTGAAGGTAATCGTAATCTCGGGCGGGGTACGGCCGTTGGTATCGGGCGGCAACGGCACCGATGCCTGGATCGCGCTGATCACCGTCTGATCCCACCCCGAATTGCCGCTCGACCGGCGGATCGACGTGCTCAGCACGTCGCCCGACGGCGTGCAGCGGATCGCGACGACGGTCACGAGGCTGTCGCGCTCACCCGCCCACACGATGTTCGGCTTCACGCGCCGACGGACTTTGTCGGCGTAGCCCGGCGACGCCGCGTTGCCGCCCGAGCCCGTGCCCGTGCCGCTCTTGGCGAGCCCTTCGCTGCTGCCCGAGCCGCCGCCTGCGATCCCCTGCAGTTGCGCGAGGCGGGCCTGGCGTTCCTTGTCGAGCTTCGCATTCGCGGCGGCGTTCGCCTTGGCGGCCGCAGCGGCCTTGGCCGCTTTCTCGGCCTTTTCGGCGTTGGCCTTCTTCTGAGCGGCGAGCTGTTCCTGTTTCTTCTGCTGTTCGAGCTTTTGTTGCTCGAGCTTCTGCTGTTCGAGTTTGTGCTGCTGCTCCGCGAGCTGCTGCTTGAGCTTCTCGGCCTGCTTCTGCTTTTCGCGCTCGGCGGCTTTTTGCGCGGCGAGCTGGGCGGCCTGCTGCGCGGCGAGTTGCTGCGCCTTCAACTGCTGCTGCCGGCGCTGCTCTTCGAGCTGCGCCTCGCGAGCGGCCGCGGCTTGCTGCTCGCGCCGCTTCTGTTGCAGCGCGATGTCCGCCTCCTCATTCTTGACGGGCGGCGGGGGAGGGGCCGCTTTCACGGGCGGCGTCGGCACCGGCTGCGGCGTCGACGTGTCCGGCACCGACGTCCACAGCTCGGCCTCCGCGCCTGCCGGCGTGCTGTTCTGCCAATGAACGCCGTGGTACAGGAAGAGCGCGAGCAGCACGTGCATCAGCGCGGCAAGCAGGAACGCGCGTCCTGTGCCGCGCTCGCGCGGCGGCCGAGGCGGATAGGCGGCGGTGCGCGACTGGCGAGGCTTCATTGCGATTTGACGAGGAGACCGACGCGCTTCACGCCGCGCGCCTTCAGATCGGACATCACGGTCATTACTGAGTCATATTGAACCGTCTTGTCGGCCGCGATCACGACCGGCTGATCCGGGTGGTCGGCCTGGCGCGCCGCGATGAAGCTGTCGAGCTCGGCCTTCGTCATCGTGTCTTCCTGCGACGCGCCCGAGTCCCCCTTGTAGCGGACACTGATCTTGCCGTCGGCCTGGATGTTGACGACTACGGGCGGCGTCTGCTCCTGCGGTGCGGCGTTGCCGACAGTCGGCAGATTGACGATCGACGGCGCGACGAGCGGCGCCGTCACCATGAAGATGACGAGCAGCACGAGCATCACGTCGATGTAGGGCACGACATTGATGTCGGCCATCGAGCGGCGCGAGCGGCCGCCGCGCATGCTGGAACGAATGGGGGTGCCGGCCATCGCGTGCTCCTTATTGCGCCTGGCGCTGCAGGATGTTCGAGAACTCTTCGATGAACGTTTCGAAGCGGATCGCGAGACGGTCGATGTCGTGCGCGTAGCGGTTGTATGCGACGACGGCAGGGATCGCGGCGAACAGGCCGATCGCGGTCGCGACGAGCGCTTCGGCGATGCCCGGCGCGACGTTTGCGAGCGTCGCCTGCTGGACGTTCGCGAGGCCGCGGAACGAGTTCATGATTCCCCAGACCGTGCCGAACAGACCGATATACGGGCTCACCGAGCCGACGGACGCGAGAAACGACAGATTCGATTCGAGGACGTCCATCTCACGCTGGAATGATGCGCGCATTGCGCGGCGCGCGCCATCGAGAAGCAGCGCCGGATCGTTCAGACGTTTTTCCTTCGCCTTCAGAAATTCACGCATTCCCGACTCGAAGATCCGTTCGAGCGCGCCGATCGTGTGGCGATTGTTAGCGGCGCTCTGGTACAGCGCCTGCAGGTCGCCGCCCGACCAGAAGTCGCGCTCGAAGCGCTCGGTTTGCGCGCGGGCGCGGCGGATCGCGAACCATTTGCGGAAGATGAACGTCCACGACATCAGCGACAGGATGAGAAGGAGCCCCATTACCGCCTGGGCGAGCACGCTCGCATTGAGGACAAGGGAAATGATCGACAGGTCTTGAGAAGTGTTCATAGAGGTTTGTGTAACGTCCCTTCGGGGTGGCCTGGCCAGGGGATGTGCCCGGCCGGCGCGCTCCGGCGGCGTCCGGCGGGCGTTCGGCCGAGCGCCGCACGCTCTGGCGGCGACCGCCGGAAGCTTTCCGCCGAACCTTGCTTAGTGGCGGATCATGGGGTCGAGTTCATCGGCTCTGTCTAAACGGCACTCATGCGTACGCCGTTGACACGGCTCGCCGGCCGGTCGTGGCCGGTCCGCGCTCGAGCGCGGCGAGGACGGAGGGCGGGATCGCGGTCGGCTTGAACGCCGAGCGGTCGACGCAGCCGATCCGGACGTCGGCCGCGACGAGCAGCGTACCGCCTCGCCGCGCCTGTTGTTCGAATTCCACCGTCGCGCGGCCGAGGCGGGCGATTCTGCAGACGATTTCCAGCGCGTCGTCGAGCCGCGCGGGTGCGCGGTAATCGAGCTCCGCGCGGCGGACGATGAAGATCGCGCCCGTCTCGTCGGCAACCCGGCTCTGGTCTATCCCGCACGCGCGCAGCCACTCGGTGCGCGCGCGCTCGAAGAACCTCAGGTAGTTCGCGTAGTAGACGACGCCGCCGGCGTCGGTATCTTCGTAGTACACGCGGACCGGCCACGCGAAATCGGGCGCCGCGTCGAGCTGTCGGCTGGGTTCAGTCATGGCGCGCATTCTACCGGAACGGACGACCCCGATTCCCCTGATTCGTAACGGAATGTTGCCTTTGCCGGGCCACCTGTCGAGCCGTGCGGGCGGCTCGGCGGCGGCACGCTCAGCCGCGGTGGACGGTCAGTCCGGCGGGCGCCTGCGCGACGGGCATCATCTCGATCGTGTTGATGTTCACGTGCGCGGGGCGGGTGGCGATCCAGTAGATCGTGTCGGCGATGTCCCCGGCGGTGAGCGGCTGGACGTTCGCGTAGACGCCCGCCGCCTTCGCGTCGTCGCCGCGGTAGCGCACGTTCGAGAATTCGGTGCCGCCGCAGAGGCCCGGCTCGATGTCGGTGACGCGCAGCGGCGTGCCAACGAGGTCCGCGCGCAGGTTCAGGCTGAACTGGCGCACGAACGCCTTGGTCGCGCCGTAGACGTTGCCGCCCGGGTACGGGTAGCTGCCCGCGACGGAGCCGAGGTTGAAGACGTGGCCGCGGCCGCGCTCGACCATGCCGGGCAGCAGCGTGCGCGTGATCGTGACGAGCCCCGAGCAGTTGGTGTCGATCATCGTTTGCCACTCGTCGAGGTTCGCCTTGTGCGCCGGCTCGACGCCGAGCGCGAGGCCCGCGTTGTTGACGAGCACGTCGATAGCGGCAAATTCCGCGGGCAGTGCGGCCGGCACGGTCTCGACGGCCGTGCGGTCGCGCACGTCGAGCTCGATCGGCAACAAGGCGCTGCCGAGTTCGGCGGCAAGTGCGTCGAGGCGGTCCTTGCGGCGCGCGGTGGCGACGACGCGGTGGCCGCCTTTCACGAAGACACGGGCGATGGCGGCGCCGAAACCTGCCGACGCGCCGGTGACGAACACGATCATTGCTGCTGCTCCTTAAACGATGCTTGCTGGAGAGAACTCGCTAGCCTACTGGCATTGCGGCGGTGCGGCAAGGCGCGGCGGCGCGCGCTTCCGATATCTGCGGTGGATGCCTGCGCCGGTGGTGTCGATAGATTTGGCCCTTAATATGCGGCGGGCTCCGGGCGCGGTTGCCTATTCATCGCGCATCCAATACACTAACGCGCTCAATATCCCCTGCGTGACTGGCGATAAGACCTTTCGGGGTCAAAGGTGGAGCGTCCCACCGTGAAGCGCAGGGCGTCGCTTTTGCCGTTCGCCTGGGCAGCCGTTGTGCGCCACGTTGCGTGCATTGCCGGTGGCTGTCCTGCCTCGCGTTCCACGGAATCCTCCGCCACGTCGAGCCGGCTGCGCCGCCGGCTGCGCGACGCACTCGGCCACTTCGGTCAACCTGTACACACTTAACGGAAACCGTATGTTTGACAGAGCCCAAAGCACCATTGCGAACGTCGATCCCGAGATCTGGCAAGCGATCCAGCAAGAAAATGTCCGTCAGGAAGAGCATATCGAGCTGATCGCGTCGGAAAACTACACGAGCCCGGCCGTTATGGCGGCGCAAGGCTCGCAGCTCACGAACAAATACGCGGAAGGCTATCCGGGCAAGCGCTATTACGGCGGCTGCGAGTATGTCGACATCGTCGAACAACTCGCGATCGACCGCGTCAAGGAACTGTTCGGCGCCGAAGCCGCGAACGTGCAGCCGAACTCGGGTTCGCAGGCGAACCAGGGCGTGTTCTTCGCGATGCTGAAGCCGGGCGACACGATCATGGGCATGAGCCTCGCGCACGGCGGCCACCTGACGCACGGCTCGCCCGTCAACATGTCGGGCAAGTGGTTCAACGTCGTCAGCTACGGCCTGGACGAAAACGAAGACATCGATTACGAAGCCGCCGAGAAGCTCGCGCACGAGCACAAGCCGAAGCTGATTGTCGCGGGCGCGTCGGCGTTCGCACTGAAGATCGATTTCGAGCGTCTCGCGAAGATCGCGAAGGCGGTCGGCGCGTACCTGATGGTCGATATGGCGCACTACGCGGGCCTCATCGCCGCGGGCGTCTATCCGAACCCGGTGCCGCACGCCGATTTCGTCACGACGACGACGCACAAGAGCCTGCGCGGCCCGCGCGGCGGCGTGATCCTGATGAAGGCCGAATACGAGAAGCCGATCAACTCGGCGATCTTCCCGGGCATCCAGGGCGGCCCGCTGATGCACGTGATCGCCGCGAAGGCGGTTGCGTTCAAGGAAGCGCTGTCGCCAGAATTCAAGGAATACCAGCAGAAGGTCGTCGAGAACGCGCGCGTGCTGGCCGAGACGCTCGTCAAGCGCGGTCTGCGCATCGTGTCAGGCCGTACCGAGAGTCACGTGATGCTCGTCGACCTGCGCGCGAAGAACATCACCGGCAAGGCGGCGGAAGCGGCGCTCGGCAATGCGCACATCACCGTCAACAAGAACGCGATCCCGAACGATCCGGAAAAGCCGTTCGTGACGAGCGGCATCCGTCTCGGTTCGCCGGCAATGACGACGCGCGGCTTCGGCCTGCCGGAAGCCGAATTCGTCGGCAACCTGATTGCCGACGTGCTCGAGAATCCGGAAGACGCGGCGACGATCGAGCGCGTGCGCGCACAGGTCGCCGAGCTGACGAAGCGCTTCCCGGTCTATCGCTGATCGGCCATGCGCTGCCCGTTCTGCCGACACGACGATACGCAAGTGGTGGATTCGCGCGTGTCGGAAGACGGCGCCGCAATCCGCCGGCGCCGCCGCTGTTCGGCCTGCGACAAGCGTTTCACGACGTACGAGCGGGTCGAGCTGGCGTTGCCGGCCGTCGTGAAGAAGGACGGCAGCCGCACCGAATTCGACCGCCGCAAGATCGTCGCGAGCATGCAACTGGCGCTCCGCAAGCGCCCGGTTGCGGCCGATGCGATCGATGCGGCGGTCGCCCGCATCGAATATCAGTTGCTCGCATCCGGCGAGCGTGAAGTCCGCAGCGAAAAGCTCGGCGAACTCGTGATGAACGAGCTGCGCCAGCTCGACACGATCGCCTACGTGCGTTTCGCGTCCGTTTACCGCCGGTTCGAAGACGTGTCCGAATTCGCGGACGTGATCGAAGAGTTCCGCCGCGCGGTGCCCGCGAAGCCGCCGCGCAAGCGCTGAGCTTGCGCATTTCGTTTCCCGTTTCGTTTCATATTCCATTCGTTTCTCCCGCGTAGCGCGGTGCTCGTGCTCGCCTGGGCGATTGTCGTGCGTTCGGCTGCTGCGTGCGATTCGGCCGTTCGGCTGATGGTGCGCGTTCGTCCGCCCCGGTAGAGTCGGCGCATCAGGTCACGGAGATCGGCGATGCGAACCGAGTGCGGCAGGCAAGCGATGGCGGGCTTCATGCTCGTCGAATTGATGGTCGCGCTCGCGCTGGTCGCGCTTGCCGCGACGCTGGCCGCGCCGACGCTCTCAGGCGCACGAATGCGCGATCGGGTCGACGCGCGCGCGCGCGTGTTCGGAGCATCGCTGGCGTATGCACGTGGGGAGGCTGCCAGACTCGGCGCGCGCGTGACGCTGTGCCGCAGCGACGCGGCCGCCAGATGCATCGTCGCAGGGCGGCCCTGTGAAGGCGGCGCGACCGACTGGTCATGCGGCTGGGCGGTGGTCGTCGCAGACGGCGACCGCGGTACGCGAGTGTTGCGACGCGTTGCGCGCGATGCGCAAGTGGCCGTGACGGGCGCGGGCGGCGACGTGGTGTTTACGCCGCCAGCAGGTCAGGTGATCGGCGGCTTCCGAAGTTTCGAATTCGCGCCGAACGACGCGTCCGATGCGTGGCACGGCGAGCGCTGGCGACGTTGCCTGCGGATCGCGGCGGGTGGCCGCTTGCGTTTCGTCGAAGGCGGCTGCGGGGCGTCGACATGATGCGCGTTCGGTCGATACGAGGGAGCTCGTTGCTGGAGACGGCGGTCGCATGTGCGCTGCTCGCGGTCGCAGCGCTCGGCGTGATCGCCGCATTGCTCGCGACGATACGAGGCGAGCGCGATGCTGCGACGCGCGAGCAGGCGCTGCTCGCCGCAGATTCGTGGGCCGAGATGGCGCACGCTGGCGGGCCGGTAGGCGTTGATTGGAACGCGTCGATGTCCGGGTTGCGTCACGGAAAGCTCGTCGTGACGGGCGGAGACGCGGGCATTTCGACCGTGCGTATCGAATGGGAACAGGTCGGGGCGGCCGTTGCGAGCCCGTCGCGCTGCGAAGGCGCCATCTTGGCTGCGCGTGACGGCGACAAGCAATGCGTGACGCTCGCGTATGCGATAACGGACGGCCGATGACGCGAGCGATACACTGGCGCGCGCACACGCTGATCGAGGTGATGATCGCCATGGCGCTCGGCTTGCTGATCCTGCTTGCCGCGATCTCGCTCTATCGCGTACAGCGGGCGGCCTATTCGGCGGCGGCCGATGCCGCGCGCTTGCGCGACGCGGCGCAGGCGTCGCTCGCGCTGATCACGCAGCAAATCCAGATCGCAGGCTTCGTTCCTCTCGACGCGCACGATGCGCCCTCAGCGCCGGGTCTGTTCGGTTGTACAGCGGGACGACCCGTCGGAGCCGACGTGCAACTGGCATGCGATCCGCTGGCGAGCGGTTCCGACGGACTCGTCGTCCGCTACGTCGGCGATGGCGTTTCCACGTGGCCGACGACCAGCGGACAGGCGACGGATTGCCTCGGGCAGGGCGTCGGCGCGGCCGACGCGCAGCCGCGGATCGTCAATCGCTATTACGCTCGCGTCAGTGCGTCGACGGGCGAGCCGGAGCTGTATTGCGAAGGCAGCGGCAGACCTGGCATTGCGCAGCCTCTCGTCGAAGGCGTCGAGCGCGTGCGCTTGCGCTATAGGCTGCGCGGAGCCGTGCAGTGGAGCGATGCGTCGGCGTTGTCCGCATTGGACTGGGCGAGCGTCGCCGCCGTGGCAGTTTGCGTGCAAGTGCGAGGCATGCGGACGGGGCGCCCAGTGCGCTACGTCGACTGCGAAGGGCGAATGACGAGCGGCGCGGATACTCGCGCGCGGCTTGTGCTGCGACGGTATGTCGCGGTTCGCAATCGGGAGCGCGTATGACGCGTCGGGCAGCCGTGTTGGAAGCGGATCGAGCGCGGATAGTCCGAAAGCGTCCGGCGCTGCGCAAAGTGATGCGGCGACGCGAGCGGACGATGCCCGGTTCGCCCGGCGTCGCGCTGCCGGGCGTGCTTGCCGTAACGGCCTCACTGATCGTGATGTCGTCCGCGTGGTTCGAGATCGCGACGACGGAGATGCGGCGCATGACGAACGTAGCGAGCCGATCGGTCGCGTTTCGTGCAGCGGATGCCGCACTCGAAGCCTGTGCCGATGCATTGCTGAGCGGCGCGGCGTCCGACGCCGTGGCGGGCACCGCGGCGTCGGCGCGCGAGCCGGCCGGTTGGCGGCAACCGGGCGTGTTCGACGGCGGCGGCGCGTTCAGGCCGTATGCCGGATGGCCGGGCGCGGCACAAGGGCCGAGCTGCGTGATCGAAGCGTGGAAGCTGCCGGCGCGCCCCGACGCACGTGCCTACCTCGTGACGGCACGCGGCGTGGGTGCGACGAAGGATACGGTCGAGTGGCTGCAACTGCAGATTGCCGTCGAGCGAGGAGGCGTCGAGCGCCGCTGGCGCCGGGCCGTGGGGCGGCCGACATAGATGAAGGGGGAAGCGGCGGTGTCATGCACTGAAACTGAACGCAATCCGAATCGGCGAGGTTTCACGTTGATCGAAGTGCTCGTTGCGCTTGCGATCGTGGGCGTGCTTGCGGCGTTTGCGGTGCCGTCGTACCGGGGCCATGTCGAACGAGGGTATCGGTTGAGCGCGATGGCTGCACTGTATCGCGCCGCGCAGTACGTCGAAGCATTCGGTGAGATGCCGCCTGCCGCATTACCGGAAGAGATGAGCCGAGCGCCCGATTCCGGCACGGTCGTCTATGCGTTGCGGATCATGTTCGACGACGCGCACGGCGGATACGCACTGGAGGCAAGCCCGACCGTCGATGGCGCGATGCGGGACGACAACTGCGGCGTGTATGTGCTGCATGCGGACGGCACGCGCGAGAATCGCGAGGCCGGAAGCGCCGCCCGCAATGGGCACACGCCGAATGCCGACGTGTGTTGGCGAACGGGGTAGGCATGCGTCGGCCAGCGGGCTGGTCAACAGCCATTACCTGTATTACCCGCCTTCACGCCTGCTCATCGTGCCGCGCCCGCGCGTCGGACGCGTCATCGCTGCTCTTTGCCTGCTTCCATATCTGATAGGCCTCCCACACCGCGAAGCCGACGGCCCCCCATTTGAGCGCAGGGCGCGCGCTCGCGCGCAGCAGCGCCCGTATGGGCTTCGCGAGCACGGCGGACGCGAGCGAGCTCAACAGCGGATACTGGCTGACGAGCGTGCCGAGCGTTGCGTTCACGCTCCTCGCCGACTTGCCGAGCGACCCGCCCGACACTCCTGGCACGAGGAGCTTCAGCCATCTGAAATGCGTGACGGACTGGCGCAGCTCGGTGCCCGCCTGCGCGAGCTCCAGGCGCTCGATGTCGGAGCGCAGGATCAGCATTTCCTTGCGCAGTGCGCGGTACTGGGTCGCGCTCATGTGCCGCTTCTGCGAAGCGGTACGGAATCGTTGTTCCGATGCGGAGTAACTCATGGCGCGTCGACGGGAGGTTGGCGAGAAGAGGAGGAACGCGGCCGCGCGTTCATGGCTTGCCGCGGAATAGCTCGCGGTCCTTTTCCAGTTCGTTCAGCGTCGCTTCGAATACGACGGGCGCGTCGCGCAAGCCCGAGCGCGCCTTCAGCCCGCAGGCGAGCGCGCCGAGCGCATAGAGCGCGGTGATGGCGGCGAGCGACTGCCAGCGGTAGGTGTCCCAGAATGCGATGGCGACGAGCACCGTGAGGCTGATGAGCGCCATCGTCGCGAGCATCATCGCGGCGAGTCCGAGAAAGAGCACGCCCATCAGGCGTTCCTTCTCCTCGGCGAGCTCGATGCCGACGAGTTCCAGCCGGGTCTGCAGGAGCGCGAACGCGGAGCCGAGCAGGCGGCGCAGCGGACCGTGCGCGGACTGGTGCGATGAGGTTTCTGTCGTCATGGATGAGGCGCTTGCGCGCGGAGAGCGGCCGGCGCCGCGACGGGCCGGTGCGCGTGGTCCCGGCCGTCGCGCGGATGCGAGCGGGCCGGGGGCTGTCTCTCGCGGCGGCGTGCCGCGTTACTTGCGGTTGATCAAGAGGCCGATCAGCACGCCGACGCCGGCCGCGACGCCGATCGACGTCCACGGATGCTCGTGCACGTAGTCGTCGGTGGCGCGTGCTGCCTTCTTGCCTTTCTCGACCACGACCACCTGAACGTCGGCCGCTTTCTCCTTCGCCTGCTTCAGGCGCGAGAGCGCCTTCTCGCGCAGCTCGGTCGCACGGTCGCCCGTGGTGCTCGCGGCCTGTTTCAGCAGATCTTCCGCGTCCGCGAGAACAGTTTTGATATCCGACATCAGTTTCTCCTTGTTGACTTCAGACATTGCGACTCCCTTCTTGCCGAAGCGGGTTGTCCTACGAACATCGTAGCGAAACCCGTGCCCGCGGGCGAGCGCGGCGGCCCGGCGCGCAGGTGGCGCAAGATCGCGCTTGAGTAGCATGGTAAACGACTTGCAATGACAATAGAGAGCCGATCCGGAACGAAAAAGTTTCCAGGATTGTCAAATCACACCCGGCGAAAATGATAAAAAGGCATGAATATCTGACGGAATAATCGTTCGCACAGGCTGCCGTATCACTTAAGCTGAAAACTTGCCCTTGCGTACCGTGCGCTCGGGCACCCAACCCATGCAAGTTCAAGGAGCTGCAACATGAGTCTACGTCTTGGCGACATCGCGCCGGATTTCGAACAGGATTCGAGCCTCGGCCGCATCAAATTCCATGAATGGCTCGGCAACAGTTGGGGCGTCCTGTTCTCGCATCCGGCCGACTACACGCCCGTCTGCACGACGGAGCTCGGCCTGACCGCGAAGCTCAAGGGCGAATTCGAGAAGCGCAACGTGAAGGTGATCGCGCTGTCGGTTGACAGCGTCGAGTCGCACAAGGGCTGGATCGACGACATCAACGAGACGCAAGCGACGAGCGTCGGTTTTCCGATCATCGCCGACGGCGACCGCAAGGTCTCCGAGCTGTACGACATGATCCATCCGAATGCGAACGAGACGCTGACCGTGCGTTCGCTGTTCGTGATCGATCCGAACAAGAAGGTGCGTCTCGTCATCACCTATCCGGCGAGCACCGGCCGCAATTTCGACGAAGTGCTGCGCGTCATCGATTCGCTGCAATTGACCGACAACTACAAGGTCGCGACGCCCGGCAACTGGAAGGACGGCGACGACGTCGTGATCGTGCCGTCGCTGCAGGATCCGGAAGAGCTGAAGCAGCGCTTCCCGAAGGGCTTCAACGCGGTGCGTCCGTACCTGCGTTTGACGCCGCAGCCGAACAAGTGAGCGGCGTGCGCGCCGCGCGGCTTCGCGGCGCGGCTATCATATGACGAAAAAGCCCCGGCGGTCGCGCCGGGGCTTTTTCGTTTGTGGCTGCGTCGGGGCTGCGCAGTCGTGGCCCCGCGGCCGTGCGTCGCGCGCAGGCCGCGGCGGCGCGGATATCGCATCAGAAGAACGCCTGAATCCCCGTCTGCGCGCGGCCAAGGATCAGCGCGTGGATGTCGTGCGTGCCTTCGTACGTGTTCACCACTTCGAGATTCACGAGGTGACGCGCGACGCCGAATTCGTCCGAGATGCCGTTGCCGCCCAGCATGTCGCGGGCGAGGCGGGCGATGTCGAGCGCCTTGCCGCACGAATTGCGCTTCATGATCGACGTGATCTCGACGGCCGCCGTGCCTTCGTCCTTCATCCGGCCGAGCCGCAGCACGCCTTGCAGGCCGAGCGTGATCTCGGTCTGCATGTCGGCGAGCTTCTTCTGGATCAGCTGGTTGGCGGCGAGCGGACGGCCGAATTGCTTGCGGTCGAGCACGTACTGGCGCGCGGTGTGCCAGCACGACTCGGCCGCGCCGAGCGCGCCCCACGCGATGCCGTAGCGCGCCGAGTTCAGGCACGTGAACGGCCCGCGCAGGCCTTTCACGTCCGGCATGATGTTCTCTTCGGGCACGAACACGTCGTCGAGCACGATCTCGCCCGTGATCGACGCGCGCAGGCCCACCTTGCCGTGGATCGCCGGCGCCGACAGACCTTTCCAGCCCTTCTCGAGGATGAAGCCGCGGATCTCGTCGCGGCCGTCCTCGTCGAGCTTCGCCCAGACGACGAACACGTCGGCGATCGGTGAATTCGTGATCCACATCTTCGAACCCGACAGCGAGTAGCCGCCCGGCACCTTCTTCGCGCGCGTGACCATGCTGCCCGGATCGGAGCCGTGATTCGGCTCGGTCAGGCCGAAGCAGCCGATCCATTCGCCCGTCGCGAGCCTCGGCAGGTATTTCTCCTTCTGTGCGTCGGAGCCGAACTCGAAGATCGGCACCATCACGAGCGACGACTGCACCGACATCATCGACCGATAGCCCGAATCGACGCGTTCGACCTCGCGCGCGATGAGCCCGTAGCTCACGTAGCCGAGGCCTGGGCCGCCGTACTGCTCGGGGATCGTCGGGCCGAGGAGGCCGAGCTCGCCCATTTCGCGGAAGATCGTCGTGTCGGTGGTTTCGTGGCGGAACGCCTGCGTCACGCGCGGCGCGAGCTTGCCCAGCGCGTAAGCGTTCGCGGCGTCGCGCACCATGCGCTCGTCGTCGGCGAGCTGCTGGTCGAGCAGCAGCGGATCGTCCCAATGAAAGGTTGCGGCAGCCATCGCGTCATCTCCTCACTTGACTATGGTTCCGCTATGCGGAACAATGTTTTGCAAATTGAACCCAGTGTATCACCACATGAATTTTTCGACCATCGACGCCGACACGCTCGACGAACGCAAGTTCGTCGTCGCCCTCGCACGGGGGCTCGATTTGCTGCGCGCGTTCCGGCCCGGCGAGACGATGCTCGGCAATCGCGACTTCGTCGAGCGCACCGGGCTGCCGAAGGCGACTGTCAACCGGCTCGCGTACACGCTTACCGTGCTTGGCTATCTGCGCTACGACGACGCGCTCGGCAAGTACGCGCTCGACGCAGGCGTGCTGTCGCTCGGCTATGCGCTGCTCGCGGGCTCCGACACGCTCGCGCTCGCGCGGCCGCACATGCAGGCGCTCGCGCGCGAGATCGGCGCGGCGGTGTCGCTCGGCTGCCGCGACGGTCTCGACATGATCTACCTGGAGACGATCCGCAGCGAGACGGCGCTGACGCTCGGGCTTGCGTCCGGGTCGCGGCTGTCGATGCTGACGAGCTCGATGGGGCGCGCGTATCTCGCCGTGCAGCCACCGGATGTGCGCGCGGCGTTATTCGCGGAGCTGCGCAAGACAGCGGGGAAGGGGCGGGCGGGCGCCGCGCTCGTCGCGGCGGCGGAGCGCGCGGTCGAGGAATTCGCCGCTGACGGCTGCTGCTATTCGTTTCGCGACTGGCACGAGGACGTGAATGCGATCGCGGTGCCGTTTCGCGAGCCGCGCGAGGGGCGCTGGCTGATTCTCAGCTGCAGCGGGCCCGCGTCGTCGATGGGCGAGGACGTGTTTCGCAACAAGATCGGCCCGAAGCTCAAGGCCCTCGCACGGCGGCTCGGGCAGCCGGCGTAGGCCGGCATGCCGGCGGTCATGCGCGAGCGGCGGCGGGTGGCTGTTCATCGTTCGGCGTTGCGGCTTTCGCCGGTGGTTTGTTGCTGTTGCCGGTCGCAAGTAGCAAGTAGCCCGTGCGATCGGCAATAGCACGGTGCCGAGCCGGCAACCGCGTGAATCGGCGGCGACGTCGGCACAGTTGCCGGTGCAAGTTGCCGGCGCGTAGCGTGCGGCGAGTGCTGCCGTTTAGCGTCGCGCTCATCTTCGTCGTCCGACGCGTGAAATTCGACGTGCCGGCCGTGGCGGCGCGGGCGGATATTGTCGATGCCGCAAGGGGCCGCTCGCGCGAGCGGCGCGCCGTGTCGCTTGCGGGCGCGGCCGCGTCTTGCAGCGCGTGTCGGCGTCGCGCGCGTGAACGTCTCGATCCGACGTGGCCCCTTCGCTTTGCGGACGGTCGTGTGACGGCGGCTCACGGGCAACGCTGCGGCTTGCCGCTCGCAATCCGGCGCACGCAGCCCGACACGCGCAGCCCTGCACCCGCCTCGGCACACGCCAATCGGCGCATGCAACCCGGCAAACGCAACTCAGCACACGCGATCCAGCACATAAGATCCAACACGATCGCTCCAACCCAGCGCAATCCGATGCCCCGCTCCACGCTGCAATGCAATGCAGCAGTCGACCGTAATCGGTTGTATCGTAGACATTGCTTCCCACTGCGGCATCCATGCGCAACGTGAACAGGAGGTCCACGATGTCGGGCTCGGAATTGTTGGAAGGCGGGTGCGCGTGCGGCGCGATTCGTTACCGGCTCGTCGGCGTGCCCACCCACGCGGGTTTCTGCCATTGCAGGCTGTGCCAGCGGACGACGGGCGCCGCCGTGCTCGCGTGGGCAACGGTGCCGATCGGCGCGTTCGAGTATGTGAAGGGCGAGCCGCGCGTGTACGCGTCGAGTGCATGGGGTGAGCGGCGCTTCTGCCCGCAGTGCGGCGCGCAGCTCGAATACCGGCTGTCGAATGCGCCTGCGACAGTCGAGGTCAATTACGCGACGCTCGACGATCCGTCGGCGATCCGGCCGAAAGCGCACACGTGGTACGCGAGCCGCATCCCCGGTCTCGACGTGGCGGGCGATCTGCCGGTGTTCGGCGACGGCGGCGACTGACCTGACGTAGCGCGGGCGCGGCCAGGGGCGCCGAGGCGATGCGGGCGCTTTCCGGCGCTGCATCGTATCGGGCGTGCGGCACGTGGGTCGAGCGCGTCAGGCGCGGCGAGGGTCGCCGGCGCGAGGCGCGGTCAGCGATTTCGACGGTTCCAACTTTTCAGATGCGACGCTGCAAGCGCCGCGCGGCGCCGCACAAGTCGCGCAACACATCGCGTTCGTCCCGCTCGACGCACCGTGCACCAAGCATTCCCCGATCCGTCAAACCGCGGCCGGCTGCGAGAACACCGGTCCTTGCACGAGCCGCACGTCGTACTGACGCAGCAGCTCGAACTGCGTCTCGTCGACGACGTGATCGAAGATGAGCGGAATGCGCACGCGATGCGCATAGCCGACGAGCGCCTTCACCATCCCTTCCCGCAGCGCGATCGCCGCGTCCATCTTGATGTAGTCAGGCCGCGCCATGTCCGATTCGACGGCGAGGATCCGCCCCGGATCGGGCAGCTTGTCAGCGACCTTGAAGCCGTAGTGCTGATAACTCTTCGTCAGATAGCCGAGGAACGTCTTGTGCGCGACGGCCGCGGCCGGCAGCTCGATCACGACGCGCTCGGGCGACAGCCCGAACCCCTCGAGCACGCTCGAGAAGTGCTTGCCGTGGTCGTACTTGACGCTCTTCAGCAGCCGTTCGTGCACGCGCAGGAACAGCAGTCCGTGCCGCTGCGCGCCGAAGAAGTTGATCGCGTGCAGGCTGCGCGCGAGCCGGTCGAGCGCGACGAGCTCCTGATCGTCGGCGACGGCATCGATCGGATCGAACGGCGCGCCGCCCATGTGCGTGATCGCCTGGAAGCCGAGTTCGTCGCCGTAGCGCTCGATCGCGTCGGTGAGCGATGTCGATTGCGGCGCGCCCGGCATCGACACGTCGTAGATGGGCTCGTATGCGCTTTCCAGTTTGAGATCGCGCAGGTGCGCGTACGCGCTTTGCGCGCCGTCGTCGAGTGCGAGGTGCTCACACAGGAACGGCAGCTTGCCCGCACGGGCGACGAGTTCGGGAATGGTGGGCGGAACCATGGACTCCGGATGGAAGAAATGTGGCCGAAACGGCCGCCGTATATGAACGATAGTAGCAGCGCCGGGCGCGATTGGCTGCGCGAGTTGTTCATATCGATATTGGCTCCGCTATTGGCTCCGCGCCGGCGCCTAGGGTATACGTTAATTTCACTAATCGTAATTGGTTTTACTATTCGTAAATCAACGATGTTGACGCAGATCAAGCAGTCAGACGCGCCGCTTGTCCGACGAAAGCGGCGCATCCCTCAATACGGAGCAAGGAGCGACAGATGGCGGGTGACAAGAAATTTGCATCGCAGGCGGACCTGACCGAGAAGAAGGTGACGTTCGAACGCCTGTCCGAGCACGCGTACGCCTATACGGCGGAAGGCGATCCGAACACGGGGATCATCGTCGGCGACGACGCGGTGCTCGTCGCCGACACGCAGGCGACGCCCGTGATGGCCGAGGACGTGATCCGGCGGATCCGCGAAGTCACCGACAAGCCGATCAAGTACGTGCTGCTCACGCACTACCACGCGGTGCGGGTGCTGGGCGCGTCCGCGTACGGTGCCGATCATGTGATCGCGAGCCAGGACACGCGCGACCTGATCGTCGAGCGCGGCGCGGCCGACATGAAGAGCGAGATCGAGCGCTTTCCGCGCCTGTTCCGCTCGGTCGAGTCGGTGCCGGGCCTCACTTGGCCGACGCTCACGTTCAAGGGCGAGATGACGCTTTGGCTCGGCAAGCTCGAAGTGAGGATCATGCAGCTTGGCCGCGGTCACACGAAGGGCGACACGGTCGTGTGGCTGCCGCAGGAGAAGGTGCTGCTGTCGGGCGACCTCGTCGAATACGGCGCGACGCCGTATGCGGGCGATGCGTATTTCCAGGACTGGCCGCACACGCTCGACGCGATCGCGGCGCTCAAGCCGGAGAAGCTCGTGCCGGGCCGCGGCGCCGCGCTGAAGACGCCGCAGGAAGTCGCGGACGGCCTCGCGGGCACGCGCGCGTTCGTGAGCGAGCTGTACGCGAAGGTGAAGTCCGGTGCGGCGGCGGGCAAGGATTTGAACGCGATCTACAAGGAAACGTATGCGGAGCTGAAGCCGAAGTTCGGCGAGTGGGTGATCTTCGACCACTGCATGCCGTTCGACGTGACGCGCGCGTTCGACGAGGCCACGCAATATCCGGATCCGCGGATCTGGACGGCCGAGCGCGACAAGGACATGTGGCAAACCCTGGAAGGCTGAGCACGGCGGGCGGCGATCATGACTATCGATTATCAGACGCTCAAGTTCGATTATCGTCCGCGCGCCGCCGGCGCCGACGCGGGCGAGCCGCACCCGGCGGTCGTCGTCGGCGCGGGGCCCGTCGGGCTCGCGGCGGCGATCGATCTCGCGCAGCAGGGCGTGCCCGTCGTGGTGCTCGACGACGACGACACGCTGTCGACCGGCTCGCGCGCGATCTGCTTCGCCAAGCGCACGCTCGAGATCTTCGATCGTCTCGGCTGCGGCGAGCGGGTGGCGCAGAAGGGCGTGAGCTGGCACGTCGGCAAGGTGTTCCTGCAAGACGAACTGATCTACGCGTTCGACTTGTTGCCCGAGGCCGGGTACGCGCGGCCGGCGTTCGTCAACTTGCAGCAATACTACGTCGAGGGCTATCTGGCCGAGCGCGCGTTCGAGCTGCCGAATCTCGATCTGCGCTGGAAGAACCGCGTGACGGGAATCCGGCAGACGCCCGACCATGCGGAGCTCGAAATCGACACGCCGGAAGGGCCGTACACGCTGCGCGCGCGCTACGTGATCGCGGCCGACGGCTCGAAGAGCCCGCTGCGCGCGATGATGGGCCTCGACAGCCGCGGCCGCACGTTCAAGGACCGTTTCCTGATCGCCGACGTGAAGATGAAGGCGCCGTTTCCGGCCGAGCGCTGGTTCTGGTTCGATCCGCCGTTCCATCGCAATCAGTCGGTGCTGCTGCACCGTCAGCCGGACGACATGTGGCGCATCGATTTCCAGCTCGGCTGGGACGCCGATCCCGTCGCCGAGAAAGCGCCGGAGCGTGTGGTTTCGCGCGTGCGCGCGCTGCTCGGGCCCAACGTCGAGTTCGAGCTCGAATGGGTGAGCGTCTATACGTTCCGCTGCCAGCGGATGGGCAGCTTCCGGCACGGCCGCGTGCTGTTCGCGGGCGACTCGGCGCACGGCGTGTCGCCGTTCGGCGCGCGCGGCGCGAACAGCGGCGTGCAGGACACCGACAACCTCGCGTGGAAGCTGAAGCTCGTGCTCGACGGCCAGGCGCCCGATCGCCTGCTCGACACGTACGCCAGCGAGCGCGAATTCGCGGCCGACGAGAACATCCGCAACTCGACGCGCTCGACCGATTTCATCACGCCGAAGAGCCCGATCTCGCGCGTGTTCCGCGACGCGACGCTCAAGCTTGCGCGCGATTGCGAGTTCGCGCGCAAGCTCGTCAACAGCGGCCGGCTGTCGGTGCCGGCGGTGCTCGCCGACTCGCCGCTCAATACGCCCGATCGCGCGGGCGACGCGTTCGAACGCGCGCCGGTTCCGGGTGCGGTTGCGCTTGATGCGCCCGTGCTCGCGAACGGCGAGTCCGGCTGGCTGCTGCGGCATCTGAAGGACGGCTTCGCCGGCGTCCTGTTCGGCTCGATCGGCGATGCGCCCGCGCTCGTCGACGCGACGCGCGGCCAAGCGCCGCCCGTCGCGCCCGTGCTCGTCGTGCCGAAGGGCGAAGCGCGCGCGGTGACGGGCGTCGACGTGATCGAGGACAGCGAAGGGCTTGCCGCGCAGCGCTACGACGCGCGTCCCGGCACGTTCTACCTGCTGCGTCCGGACCAGCACGTCTGCGCGCGCTTTCGCGCGGCGGACGCGAGCGCGGTGCGCGCGGCGCTCGCGCGCGCGCTCTGCAACGCGTGACCGCAACACATATCGACAGAGACCAGGAGACACCCGATGCACCTCGACGCTCGCTTGCGTCTGTCCGATCCGGACGCATTCTACGAAGCGCTGATCGACATGCACCGCGACTTGCCCGACAGCGAGAGCCAGTTCGTCAACGCGAAGCTGATCCTGCTGCTCGCGAACCAGGTCGGCGATCTCGACGTGCTGCGCGAAGCGATGGCGCTCGCGCGCAGCGGCGCTGTGACGCTCGACGGCGCGCCCGGCGCGTCGGCGCCGCAATGACCGCGCCCGCCGCCGCACGCGTGCTCGACGAAATGCACCGGCCCGCGTTTCACGTGATGCCGCTCGCGCGCTGCGGGCCGTGTCTCGTGATCGGCGGCTTCGATGCGCAGGCGATGGGCTACGTCGCGCCGAGCGTGATGCGCGACGCGGTCTACGCGAGCGGCACGGCCGTCGTCGTCGGCACGGTGCTGCAGACGGGCGGCGTGATCGGTACGCTGTCGCTCGGCTGGTTCATCGAACGGCACGGCTTCGCGCGCGTGCTGCTCGCGTGCTTCGCATGCGCGACGATCGCGGTCGGCCTGATCGGCTCGGTCGCGCATGCGTTTCCCTGGCTGCTCGCAGCCGTGTTCGTCGGCGGCTTTTGCATCGTCGGCGGACAGCCCGCGGTCAACGCGCTCGCGGGCCGTCATTACCCGACGTCGCTGCGCTCGACGGGCATCGGCTGGAGCCTCGGCGTGGGCCGCGTCGGCTCCGTGCTCGGGCCGCTCGTCGGCGGGCAACTGATCGCACTGGGCTGGTCGAACGATGCGCTGTTTCACGCGGCGGCCGTGCCGGTGCTGTGCTCGGCCGTCTTCGTGATCGGCCTCGCGAGCGTGACGCGGCGGCGCGGCGCGGCCGCGCCGAACGTCGCTTGAATGGAGAGAACGACAATCATGACACTGGATTTTTCGAAACCGGGCGAAGCGGGCTACCAGAGCGGCTTCGCGAACGAATTCGCGACCGAGGCGCTGCCGGGCGCGCTGCCGCACGCGCGCAACTCGCCGCAGCGCGCGCCGTATGGGCTCTATGCGGAGCAGCTGTCCGGCACCGCGTTCACTGCGCCGCGCGGCCACAACCGCCGGTCGTGGCTGTACCGGATCCGGCCGGCCGCCGTGCATCGGCCGTTCGAGCTCGTGTCCGGCGAGCGTCGGATCGTCGCCGACTTCGGCGATTCGGACGACGTGCCGCCGACGCCGCCGAACCAGTTGCGCTGGGACCCGCTGCCGATGCCCGCGCAGCCGACCGATTTCGTCGACGGCTGGGTGACGATGGCGGGCAACGGCTCCGCCGCCGCGATGAGCGGCTGCGCGATTCATCTGTACGCGGCGAACCGCTCGATGCGCGACCGCTTCTTCTACAGCGCGGACGGCGAGCTCTTGATCGTCCCGCAGGAAGGGCGGCTCTTCATCATGACGGAGCTTGGCCGGCTCGACGTCGAGCCGTTCGAGATCGCGGTGATCCCGCGCGGCGTGCGCTTCTCGGTCGCGTTGCCGGACGGGCACGCGCGCGGCTATCTCTGCGAGAACTTCGGCGCGCTGCTGCGGCTGCCGGATCTCGGGCCGATCGGTTCGAACGGGCTTGCGAATCCGCGCGATTTCCTGACGCCGAACGCGTCGTACGAAGACCGCGAAGGCGCATTCGAGCTCGTCGCGAAGCTGAACGGCCGGCTTTGGCGCGCGGACATCGATCATTCGCCGTTCGACGTCGTCGCGTGGCACGGCAACTACGCGCCGTACAAGTACGACCTGCGTCACTTCAACACGATCGGCTCGATCAGCTACGACCATCCGGATCCGTCGATCTTCCTCGTGCTGCAGTCGCAAAGCGATACGCCGGGCGTCGACGCGATCGACTTCGTGATCTTCCCGCCGCGCTGGCTCGCGGCCGAGGATACGTTCCGCCCGCCGTGGTTCCATCGCAACGTCGCGAGCGAGTTCATGGGCCTCGTGCACGGCGTCTACGACGCGAAGGCGGAAGGCTTCTTGCCGGGCGGCGCGAGTCTGCACAACTGCATGTCGGGCCACGGGCCGGATGCGGACACGTTCGAGAAGGCTTCTTCGATCGATACGTCGAAGCCGAACAAGGTCGGCGACACGATGGCGTTCATGTTCGAGACCCGCACGCTGATCCGTCCGACGCGCTTCGCGCTCGACACGGCGCAATTGCAGGCGAACTACTTCGAATGCTGGCAAGGCCTCGAAAAACACTTCAACCCGGAGCAACGATGAGCGCTATCCCCGGCGCGCTGCGCGCGACCCTCGATCCTTCCCGTAAGAGCTGGCTCGACGCGGCGAACGACGCCGCGTGCGATTTCCCGATCCAGAACCTGCCGTTCGGCATCTTCAGCGATGCGCGCCATCCGGCGCGTCGCGCGGGCGTCGCGCTCGGCGATGCGATCGTCGATCTCGCCGAGCTCGCACGCGCGGGCCTGCTGACGGTGCAGGGCGGAGCGGCCGTGTTCGAGCGGCCGTCGCTGAACGACTTCATCGCGCTCGGCCGCGACGCGTGGCGCAGCGTGCGCATCCAGTTGAGCGCGCTCTTCGAGCGCGGCGATGCGCGGTTGCGCGACGACGCCGTGCTGCGCGCGCGCGTGCTCGTCGCGCAGCGCGACGCGACGCTGCATCTGCCCATCGACATTCCCGGCTACACCGATTTCTACTCGTCGAAGGAGCACGCGACGAACGTCGGCTCGATGTTTCGCGATCCGAAGAATGCGCTGTTGCCGAACTGGTCCGAGATGCCGATCGGCTACAACGGCCGGGCGTCGTCGGTCGTCGTGAGCGGTACGCCGGTGCGCCGGCCGAATGGGCAGCTGAAGCTGCCGGACGGCGATCGCCCGGTGTTCGGCGCGTGCCGCAAGCTCGACATCGAGCTGGAGACGGGCTTCGTCGTCGGCCGCGGCAATGCGCTCGGCGAGCCGATCGCGTGCGAGGACGCGGAGTCGCACATCTTCGGAATGGTGCTCCTGAACGACTGGAGCGCGCGCGACATCCAGCAATGGGAATACGTGCCGCTCGGGCCGTTCAACGCGAAGACGTTCGCGACGTCGATCTCGCCGTGGATCGTCACGCTCGACGCGCTCGAGCCGTTCCGCACCGAGCAGCCGAAGCAGGAGCCGGAGCCGCTCGCGTATCTGCGCCACGGCGGCAAGCACGCGTTCGACGTCGAGCTCGAAGTGCGCCTGAAGCCGGACGGCGCGGCGGACGCGACGGCGATCTCGCGCACGAACTTCAAACACATGTACTGGACGATGGCGCAGCAGCTCGCGCATCACACAGTGTCGGGGTGCAACACGCGGGTCGGCGATCTGATGGGCTCGGGCACGATCAGCGGGCCGACGCGGGATTCGTTCGGCAGCCTGCTCGAGCTGACGTGGAACGGCAAGGAGCCGATCGCGCTCGCGAGCGGCGGCACGCGCGCGTTCATCGAAGACGGCGACGAGCTGACGCTTGCCGGCTGGTGCGAGGGCGATGGGTATCGCGTCGGCTTCGGCACGTGCGTCGGGAAGATTCTGCCGGCGTTGAGCTGATGACGCGGTAGGGCGCGCAGCGGGCCGCGACGCCTTGTGCGATCGACGTCGCAAAAGGGCGGTGCGAAAGGACGGCGCGCGGTCATCGAATCGGGCGCTTGCGGCTTCGAGGCTGCAAGCGCCCGCGTTGTTTTGGCATCGTGTCTTGGTTTCGCGATACCGCCGCGCGATTGGACCCGGTGTCGCCCGGCGCGACGCCAGTGGACGGGGGCGAGCATCGACACGGGCGCGCCGTTTCGCTCGATGCTCTCGCGTGACGGATTCGCGTCGCGCATCGATGGTGGGAGCCTCGGGCGGTGTGCGTGTCAGAACGCATTCGCGTGCTCGACGCGACGACCACGGCCATCTTGATCGACGCGATCACCGCATCGCGTCACCGCTCTTGCCGAGCGGCTTGCACCGGCAACGCGCGCCGCTCCCACAGCGCCGCGCCGACGAACGCGAGCGCCGACACGATCAGCACGCCGATCAGCGCATCGCCGCCCAACTGCTTCATCAGCGCGCCCGCGACGAGCGGCCCGCCGAAGCTCGCCGCGCTCCAAGACGCCGACACGAGCGAGCTCGCCGTCACGAGCGCCGAGCCGCGAAAGCGCTGCCCGCATGCAACGAGCGACAGCGTGTAGACGCTGCCCGCCGCCGCGCCGAGCACGAAGAGAAGCGGCCAGCAGAGCCACGGCGTCGCGACGACGGCGGGCAGGAGCGGCAGCAGCGCGAGCACGACGCAGCCCGCGCCGATGTGCACGCGTTCGCGGCCGAGCTTGTCGGCGAGCCAGCCGATCGGGAACTGCATCGCGGTGTCGCCGAACAGCAGGATCGCCGCGAGCAGCACGGCCGTATCGCTCGCGACGCCGCGCTCCATCGCGAAGAGCGGCAACAGCGACAGCGCGAGCGTGTCGAACAGCGCGAAGAACGCGGTGCCGACGATGAGCGCGGGCATCTTCGGCATCACGCGCGTCCAGCGATCGTGCGCTTCGTGATGCGGCTCGTCGCCGACAGGCGTCTTGCGGATCGACGCGAGCGACGGCAGCGCGAGCAGGAAGAGCGCGCCGCTCAGCGCGAAGCGCGCGTTCGTCATCCCGGCGATCTGGCTGACGAGCACGGGGCCCGCCATCTGGAACAGCGTGAAGTTCGTCGCGTAGATCGCGACGACGCGTCCGCGCGTCGCATCGTCGGCGAGCTGGTTGACCCACGCCTCGCCGATCGTGAAGAGCAGCATCAGCGCCGCGCCGCAGACGACGCGCAGCACGCCCCAGACGACGAGGCTCGACGTGAACTGCATCAGCGCGGTCGCCGCGGCGAGCACGAGCACCGATGCGACGATGACCTGCCGCGCGCCGAGACGCTTCGTGATCGCCGACACGAACGGCACGACGACGAGGCCGCCGCCTGCCTGCGCGGCGGTCAGCATGCCGACGATGTCGGTGCCGTGGCCCGCTTCGGTGAGCGCGAGTGCGGTGAGGGGGAGCGTGGCGCCCGTGCCCAGGCCGACCACGGCGACGCTGAGAATGAGCGCGAGGAAATCGCGGGTGAGGATCGTCTTCATAACGGCCGTGATGCTACACCGGCGGGCGGAATCGCTCCATCGCGATGCGTGTTGCGCGGTCCGGCGGAGCCGACGCGTCGGTCGGGCATGCGCGAGGACGAGCGTGTGCTGCGGGAACGGCGGCGTTCGGTGCGCGCGGCGAACGAAACGTCGCCGTCGGCGTCACGCGCATTCGGCGGGCCCCGCGATCGCGCGCCGTTCGAGCGACGCCGACCACAACGTCAGCGCGAGCGCCGCCGCCGCGAGCGCGGCGCCCGCCCACGGCAGCTTCGCGAGCGGCACGCCCGCGTGGATCGCGGCGCCGCCCAACCAGGCGCCGAGCGCGTTGCCGAGATTGAACGCGCCCTGGTTGAGCGTCGACGCGAGATTCGGCGCGTGGCTCGCGCGATCGACGATCAGGATCTGCAGAGGCGGCACGATCGCGAACGCGAGCACGCCCCATACGAAGATCGTCGCGAGCGCAGGCAACGGCGCGTGCATCGTGCCCGCGAACGCGGCGAGCACGACGCCGATCGCGGCGAGCGTCGCGACGAGCGACGGCATCCGCCGCCAGTCGGCGAGCTTGCCGCCCACCGTGCCGCCGACCGTCAGGCCGAGGCCGAAGAGCAGCAGCACGAGCGTGACGTCGTGAGGCGTGAAGCGCGTCACGTCTTCGAGGATCGGCGTGATGTACGTGAACACGGTGAAGAGGCTCGCCGACGCGAGCACGCTGATGCCGAGCACCATCAGCACCTGTGGATTGCGCAGCACGCCGAACTCGCGCGCGATGCCCGCCGCGGGCATCTCGAGGCGCTTCGGCACGCAGACGGCGAGCGCCGCCGCCGCGAGCGCGCCGATGCCGGTGACGGCCCAGAACGTCGCGCGCCAGCCGAACGCCTGCCCGAGCGCGGTGCCGAGCGGCACGCCGAGCACGTTCGCGAGCGTCAAGCCCGTGAACATCAGCGCGATCGCCTGCGCGCGCTTGTTCGGCGCGACGAGGCTGCTCGCGACGACCGAGCCGATCCCGAAGAACGCGCCGTGGCAGAACGCGGTGACGACGCGCGCGATCATCAGCGACGCGTAGCCGGGTGCGACCGCGCAAAAGAGATTGCCGACGATGAACACGCCGATGAGCGCGAGGAGCGCCGCCTTGCGCGGCATCTTCGCGGTGACGACGGCGAGGATCGGCGCGCCGATCGTGACGCCGAGCGCATAACCGGACACGAGCATGCCCGCCGCCGGAATCGACACGCCGAGATCGCGCGCGACGTTCGGCAGGAGGCCCATGATGACGAACTCGGTGGTACCGATACCAAATGCGGCAACGGCAAGGGCGAACAGGGGCAGTGGCATCGGAGACTCGCGGGAGGGCCGCCGCCTCCGGCGCCGCGGGATGCGGCGCGCCGATGGAAGCGCTCGGGACAGCCGCGATTTTATCTCAGGGAAAACCCCCGTGTTCGGGGCCTGATCAGGTGTTGCGCGCAGGCATCGGCGCGGCGTTCCACGCGTTTTCGTACAGGCATTCGTCGAGCGGCAGCCGCGCGGCCCAGCGCGCCTCTTCGAGCATCGGCTTCGCATAGAACGCATCGACGTGACCGAGGCACAGCACGGCGATCGGTTTCGCGCCGTCGGGCATCGCGAGCAGCCGGCGGAGCGCGTCGACGTCGAAGAGCGACACCCAGCCCATCCCGAGCCCTTCGGCGCGAGCGGCGAGCCACATGTTCTGGATCGCGCACGCAGCCGACGCGAGGTCCATCTCCGGCAGCGTGCGGCGGCCGAAGACGTGCCGCTCGCGTCCGTCGGCGAGCGCGACGACGAGGAGCTCGCCGCATTCGCGCACGCCTTCGACCTTCAGCCGCATGAATTCATCGTGGCGCTCGCCGAGCGCATCGGCGGTCGCGCGGCGCTCCGCGTCGACGAGCCCGTGGATGCGTTCGCGCAGCGCGGGATCGGTCACGCGGATGAAGCGCCACGGTTGCATGAAGCCGACGCTCGGCGCGTGATGCGCGGCGCGCAGCAGGCGGGCGAGCACGGCGGGATCGACCGGGGCGGACGTGAAATGGCGCATGTCGCGCCGCTCGAAGATCGCCCGATAGACGGCGGCGATCGCGGGTTCGTCGAAACGCATGATGGACTGGCAAGGCGGGTGGAGGCGAATCGCCGCAACGATAGCAGACTCGCGCGACGCGCCAATAAGGGGTTCAGCCGACTTGATGAGGCTCGGCTGCGCTCGCCGTCACCCCTGCCGTGCAGCGTCGACGACGTTCTGCGGCGTGCCGTCCTGCCACGCGCGGATGTTCGACAGCGTCGTATGCGCGATCTCCGCGAGGGCCTCGCGCGTGAAGAATGCCTGGTGCGACGTGACAATCACGTTCGGGAACGTCAGCAGCCGCGCGAGCACGTCGTCCTGCAGCGGGCGGTCGGAATGGTCTTCGAAGAAGAGTCCGCTTTCCTCCTCATAGACGTCGAGCCCGAGGTGCCCGAGCTGGCCCGTCTTCAGCGCGTCGATCAGCGCCTGCGTGTCGACGAGCCCGCCGCGGCTCGTGTTGATCAGCATCGCGCCCGGCTTCATTCGCGCAAGCGCGTCGGCGTCGATCAGATGATGGGTGGTGGGCATCAGCGGGCAGTGCAGGCTCACGATGTCCGATTCCGCGAGCAGCGCGTCGAGTGTCACGTAGCGCACGCCGAGCGCGATCAGCGCATCGTCGTGCGGCGGCAGCGAATGCGCGAGCACGCGCATCCCGAAGCCCGCCATGATCCGCGCGAACACGCTGCCGATGAGGCCCGTACCGACCACGCCGACCGTCTTGCCGAAGAGATCGAAGCCGAGCAGCCCGTTCAGCGAGAAATCGCCTTCGCGGGTGCGCGCGACGGCGCGCGGCAGGCGTCGGTTGAGCGCGAGGATCAACGCGACCGCGTGCTCGGCGACCGCGTGCGGCGAGTACGCGGGCACGCGTACGACGGTGAGCCCGAGCCGGGCGGCCGCCGCGAGGTCGACGTGGTTGAAGCCCGCCGAGCGCAGCGCGACGACGCGCGTGCCGCCCGCGGCGAGCGCCCCGAGCACGGCCGCGTCGAGCGTGTCGTTGACGAACGGACACACGACCTCGTAGCCGCGCGCGAGGACCGCCGTCTCCGCATCGAGATGGGAAGGCTGGAAATGCAGCCGGTAGCCGAACGATTGATTGGCGGCGTCGAACGAGTCGTGGTCGTACTGCCGGCTGCTGAAAAGAATGATGCGCACGCTTTGCCTCCGGTAAAGGTGCGCATCAGTTTACTTCAGTCGGGCGTCACTGGAGCCCGGCGACGACGTCGGGACGCTTGGCCGTGCCGGCCTCGCGCATGAAGTAGTGGCCGTTCGTTTCGGTCTTCTGGCCGCCGAGGTGGTACAGCGCGTGCTCGACGAAGCTGCGGGTGCGCGCCGGCAGGAACTGGCGGTTCGGATAGACGATCGACAACTGCGTGTCGGGATCGTCGATCCGGTAGTCGCCGAGGATCCGCACGAGCTCGCCGCTTTCGAGCGCGTCAGCGATGTAGCTTTCCGGCAGCACCGAGATGCCGGTGCCGGCGAGCGTCGCCGCGCGCACCATCGACGCACTGTTGACCGTGTAGACGGGCTGCAGCGACACGACGTGCGTGAAGTGGTCCGGATCGACGAAGCGCCAGGTCGACGAGTGCTGGTCGGCCGGCAGCGCGATGCACGAATGGCGGACGAGATCGTCCGGACGGTGCGGCGCGCCGTGCCGTTCGATATACGAAGGCGCGGCGCACAGCGCGAGCGTGTTCGGCATCAGCGGATGGCCGATCAGCGCTGGATTGCCGTCGAGACGGCCGCCCGTGACGAGGCCCGCGTCATAGCCGGCTTCGATCACGTCGAGCGGACCTTCGGTCAGCGTCAGCTGTACGCGCACCTTCGGGTACTGACGACGGTAGCTGTCGACGAGGGGAGTGACCCGGCCGGGCGACAGCAACCCGGACACGGCGACGCGCAGTGTGCCGACGGGCTCGTGAACCGCCCGCTCGACGGAAGCCTCGAGCTGATCGAACTCCTCGAGTAGCGCCCGGCAGCCGTCGAGGTAGCGGATGCCCGCTTCCGTCAGCGACAGATTGCGCGTCGTGCGATGGATGAGACGCGTGTTCAGATGGGTTTCGAGCATCGCGATCGAACGCGTGACGAGCGCATTCGATACGCCGAGCTTCCGCGCCGCCCGCCGGAAGCTCTGCAGTTCTGCAACACATACGAAAACACGCATGGTCTGGATTTGGTTCATAGCTTTCGTTGGCCCATTAAATGATTATGTTGTGTTTTACGCCTTCGATCATGGCGAGCCGCAGGCTGTCGGATCAGCACAGGGCTTGTCTTAAATGTCAAATCATCGAAGGCTGGACAAATTGTTCAATAAGCTGACTGCATCAGTCAACTAAATAATTATTTCATCCCGAATGTAATAAATCGGCTGGCGGTCTCGTCGAACCTGATTTATGGGGTGTGAACCGATTCCGAGATTTGCGCGGGCGATATTCGATGGTTGCAGTGGTTTTAATCCCGGTGAGGCGGCCGCGCGGAGCGGCTGACGCGGTACCGTTTCCAAACCGGGACTCCGCTGGTTCGGAGTGCGGAGCGCCGTGCGCAGGATGCCGGCGGTGTATTTTTTTGGTGATTTTTGTGTGTGAATTGCAATGCCGTCACCAGTTCTTTTCCGGTGCGGAACAAATAAATTTGCTGCATTGCATCGAATGGTTAATGCAAGATTTTTCGGGAAGTTTGACGATTCGGCTTGCAAAGAATGATTTTTCGATTTAGTAGGGGGATGCCGATTTGGCCTATTCGAGCGGAAGCGGCGGGATTTTTCCGAGGCCGTCGCGCGAAAAAAGCACGGACGGTCGGATGAATGCCGGGCGGTCGGCGGGCGTCAAGCCCGGATTCGTCGCAGGTGGCCTGTCGAAGTCGACAGGCCGGGCGTCCGCCTCGCCGCGCGGCGGGCCGGCGGTCCGCCGCGACGTTCGGCCGCCCGCCGGCGGCTGGGCCGAACAGCGGGGCCGCGTCGTTGCGCTGCTTGGCGCCGCGCACGCATCCGAAGCTCGCGTCGATCAAAACACTTGCGCATTGCAACGGTTCGCGGAATGATCGACCGATTACCGCATTCTCAACCTGTTGTTCCGCCTAGGGCGTGTTCACACTATCGAAGGGCTTCGACAATCAGGGCGAAGTTGATAAAGGCAATGAACATCAGATCGAGTTTGTCGAAGCGCGAGAAGATGCGACGAAAGCCCTTCAATCGACGGAACAGCCGCTCGACTTCGTTGCGACGTTTGTACATTTCCCGGTCGTACTCCCAAGGCTCGACGCGCGTGCTCAACGGAGGAACGACCGGGATGAAACCGAGATCGAGCGCGAGCTGTCGGGTTTCGTTACCTTCGTACGCCTTGTCCATCAGCAGGTGCAGCGGCCGATTCGGCGGTCCCAGGCGCTCGAGCAGTGCACGTCCGTGCGGCGCATCGCCGGCTTGACCGGGCGACAGTGCGAACGTTATGGCTGTTCGAGCATCCGCGGCAACCATATGAATCTTGGTTGTCCATCCTCCACGGGACTTGCCGATAGCTTGGGGTCCATTTTTTTTAACGCACCGGTGCCGTCAGGATGAACCTTCACGATCGTGCTATCCAGCGATACCGCTTCAATTCGGACGCGAATAATCTGTGCGCGCTGCAACTCCGTGAACACTCGGTCCAGTACGCCGTTGCGAGACCAACGATTCATGCGCGTGTAGATCGTATGCCAGCGACCGAAACGTGGCGGCAGGCCGCGCCATTTACATCCGTGCTCAGCAACATAGAGGATCGCGTTGAGCACTTGCAGGTTCGGCAGGCTCACATTGCCTCGCTGTCGCGGCAGGCAATGTTCGATCTGTTTGTATTGGGCTTCGGAGATTTCCATCCCCGAAGCATAACCTTAAATCAATGTAGTGTGAACACGCCATAGCCCATGTCCACGACCGATTACTCGCCGATTCCCTGTCCCGTCGTCGTTCCGCTCGACGCGATCCTGCCCGAAGAACCGCTCCTCATGATGGGCGCCGGTCCCGTGCCGATCCCGGCCGCGGTCGCGAAGGCGAACACGATCGTGATCAACCATCTGGGCGCGACGATGGCGAAGATCATCGAGCAGGTGAAGGAAATGGCGCGCTACGTGTTCCAGACGCGCACGAAGTGGGTGTTGGGCGTCGCGGGCCCCGGCTCCGCCGCGATGGAGATGGCGATCTCGAATCTCGCGTGGCGCGGCGCCAAGGTGCTGTCGATCAAGAACGGCTTTTTCAGCGCGCGGATGGCCGAGATGGCGACGCGCGTCGGCGCGGACGTCGCGACGATCGACGTGCCCGACCGTTCCGTCGCGAGCCTCGACGAAATCGCCGGCGCGATCGCGCGCGAGCGCCCGGAGATCGTCACGATCGTCCATGGCGAGACGTCGAACACCGTCTGGAACCGCCATCTGAAGGAAATCGCGGCGATCGCCAAGACGGCAGGCGCGCTCGTCGTCGTCGACGCGGTCTGCACGCTGTCGACGATGCCGCTCGACATGGATGCGTGGGGCATCGACGCCGTGATCACGGGGGGGCAAAAGGGGCTGTCGTCGATTCCGGGCGTGTCGCTGATCGCGTTCTCCGACGCTGCGTGGGAGCGGATGAAGAGCCGCCCGGAGCCGAACACGCACTGGTGCCTCGACATGGCGCTCGCCGAGCACTTCTGGCACAACGCCGGCTACCACTACACGGCGCCCGTGTCCGGCGTGCTCGCGCTGCACGAGGCGCTGCGGCTCGTTTGCGCGGAGACGCTCGAGAACCGCTACGCGCGCCATCTGCGCTGCTCCCTCGCGCTGCAGGCGGGGGTTATGGGGATGGGGCTCGAGCTCTACGCGCCCCAGTCGTGCCGGCTGAATTCGGTCGTCGGCATCGCGGTGCCGGAAGGTCTCACGCCGGGGCTCATCTGCGGGCACATCTCGAAGCAGTATCAGGTCGAGATTTCGGGCTCGTTCGGCCTGCCGATCGTGCGGATCGGCCAGATGGGCGAGCAGTGCCGCGAGCACAACCTGTTCCGCACGCTGCATGCGTTCGGCCGCACGATGGTCGATCTGAAGGTGTCCGTCGATCTGCCGGCGGGCGTCGCGGCGCTCGAGCAGGCGCTGTCGGGGCGCGGCGAGTGACGTGAGCGCAAATGCGCGGGCCGCCTAGGCGGCCTGCATCGCCCGCCGGTATGCGCCCGGCGTTGCACTGTGCGTGTCGCGGAAGCGGTGGCTGAAGTGCGCGGCGTTCGCGTAGCCGCACTGCGCGGCGACCTGCGCGAGCGGAAGCGAAGTCGTGCGCAGCAGCGTGCGCGCTCGCGCGAGGCGCTGCTGCGCGATCCACGTGTGCGGCGCGCGGCCGAACGATACGCGGAACATTCGCGAGAAGTGGTATTCGGACCGCTAGGCGGCCGCGCCGCTGCCGGACAGGCGCGCCTGCCACTGATACAGCGCCGTCGACAGCGCGACGCCCGCCGCCGCCGCGACGGCCGCGCACAGGAACACCTGCGGATAGCCGAACGCGCCGGCGACGTAGCCGGCAAGCGGCCCCGTGATCCCGAGCGACAGATCGAGGAACACCGAATACGCGGACAGCGCCGCGCCGCGACTCGCGGGCGGCACGAGCGCGACCGCCTCGACGCCGAGCGCGGGGAAGATCAGCGCGAAACCGAAGCCCGTCAGCGCCGCGCCGACGAGCGCGACGTGCGGCACGGGCGCGAGCCACAGCATCAGGAGGCCCGCGCATTCGAACGCGAACGACACGATCGCGACGCGGAATCCGCCGTGTGTTTTGATCGTATTCGCGAACAACAGGCGCGCGCCGATGAAGAGCGTGCCGAACACGGTCAGCGACAGCGCCGCGTTCGGCCAGTGGCGTTCGGCGTAGTAGAGCGTGATGAAGGTCGCGATCGAGCCGAAGCCGGCCGAGCCGAGCGCGAGACCGAGGCCATGCGGCAGCACGCGGGTGAGCACGCTCGCATACGACATCCGTTCGCCGTGCACGAGCGGCACGGGCGCGATCAGCCGCGCGAGATAGTAGCCGCCGCCGGCGAGCGCGATCACGAGCACGCCGAGCACGGCGGGAATCAGCGCATGCGAGATCGCGACGCCGACGGGCGCGCCGATCGCGAGTGCGCCGTACGTTGCGATGCCGTTCCACGAGATCACGCGTGCGTTGTGCGCAGTGCCGACGCGGCCGATCCCCCACAGGATCGCGCCCGTGCCGACGAGACTCTCGCCGACGCCGAGCACGAGCCGGCTCGCGACGAGCAGCACGATGCTCGCGGCCGGCCAGCGCGCGAACGCGAACGCCGAAAGCAGCAGCGCGCCGCTCGCGCCGCACGCGGCGAGCCCGCGCAGCACGGTGCGCTTCGGGCCTAGCGTGTCCGCGCAGCGACCGGCGAGCGGCCGCGACGCGAGCGTTGCGAAATACTGCACGCTGATCGCCGCGCCCGCGACGATCGCGGAAAAGCCGAGCTCGTCATGCACGAAGCCCGGCAACACCGCGAGCGGCAGTCCGATGGTCAGGTAGCAGACGAACGTGAACGATACGACGGAGACGATCTGCAGCGTCGTGGCGAACGCGCTGCGCGGGGAAGGGGCGGAATCGGCGGACATTGGGGGACGGAACGAAGACGCGCATCCATTTGATGCGGAAGCCGAATTTTTACATGAAACCGGTTTTCTTGCAGGTACTGCTTAGTTAAACAGTGTGTAAAGCGGGATATCGCCGCAGTGATATAAACCGCATGCGCGGTCGGCTATGGGTTCCGGAATTTGACGGTGATAGCGTGCGAATTGTGATGACGACGGCTGCTGCGGCCGTCTGCGCGCCGGCTCGGCGCTGCACGCGCCGCCATCGTCCGAGCATGTCCCCATTTTCGAGACCGACGCGACATGAGTGAGCCGATCCGTTTCTATCATCGCCAGGCGATCCGCGAAGTCCGCGGCGCGAACATCACCCGCACGGTGCTCCAGTATCTGCGCGAGGACGCGCATTGCACCGGCACGAAGGAGGGCTGCGCGGAAGGCGACTGCGGCGCGTGCACGGTCGTCGTCGGCGAGCTGAACGACGCGGGCGGCGTCGATTTCAAGGCAGTCAACGCGTGCATCCAGTTCCTGCCGACGCTCGACGGCCGCGCGCTTTTCACGGTCGAGGACTTGCGCCAGCCGGACGGCACGCTGCATCCGGCGCAGGACGCGCTCGTCGAATGCCACGGCTCGCAGTGCGGCTTCTGCACGCCGGGCTTCGCGATGTCGATGTGGGCGCTGTACGAAAAGCACGGGCACGACGCGCAGCGCGCCGGCCGGACGCCGCCGCCGCGCGCCGAGATCGCCGACGCGCTGACGGGCAACCTGTGCCGCTGCACCGGCTACCGGCCGATCGTCGACGCGGCGGTGCGGATGTTCGACGCGCCGCCGCCGAAGGCTCCCGTCGACGTCGCCGCGCTCGCGCGCATGCTCGCGTCGCTGCGCCGCGACGACACGTTTCACTACGAGCACGCGGGCCGCTCGTTCGACGCGCCGCGCACGCTCGACGCGCTTGCGCGGCTGAAGGCCGACAAGCCGTTGGCGCGCGTGCTCGCGGGCAGCACGGACGTCGGCCTGTGGGTGACGAAGCAGCTCCGGGATCTGGGTGACGTGATCTACGTCGGCCAGGTGGCCGAGCTGCGTCGGATCGCCGAGGACGACGACTGGATCGAGATCGGCGCGGGCGCGACGGTCGAGGCCGCGTATGCGGCGCTCGCGGCGCACTATCCGGAGCTGACCGAGATGTGGAAGCGCTTCGCGTCGCTGCCGATCCGCAACGCGGGGACGATGGGCGGCAACGTCGCGAACGGCTCGCCGATCGGCGATTCGATGCCCGGCCTCATCGCGCTCGGCGCGCGCATCGTACTGCGCGGCGGCGACGCGACGCGCGAGCTGCCGCTCGAGGATCTGTATCTCGGCTATCAGAGGAAAAACATGGCCGAGCACGAGCTCGTCGTTGCATTGAAGGTGCCAAAGCGCGCCGGCGCGCGCGCGAACCTGCGATTCCGCACATACAAGCTGTCGAAACGCTTCGACTCCGACATCTCGGCCGTCTGCGCGGCATTCGCGTGCGTCGTGGACGGCGAGTCGATCCGCGCGCCGCGCATCGCGTTCGGCGGGATGGCTGCGACACCGAAGCGCGCGCCGCACGCGGAGGCCGTGCTTGCCGACGCCGTCTGGGACGAAGCCGCCGCGCTCGCGGCAATGCGCGCGCTCGAGAACGACTACGCGCCGCTCACCGACATGCGCGCGTCGAGCGCGTACCGGATCGAGACCGCGAAGAACCTGTTGTACCGCTTCTGGCTGGAGACCCGCCCGCACGATCCGCTGCCCGCCGCGGCAGTGAACGTGCGCGAAGTCGCCGCCGAGCCGGCCGCCTCCTGACCGATCGACGCGAAGCGGAGCATCGCATCATGAATCAGCAAGCCGAACCTTTCCTGAGCATCGCCGCCGACGCCGAGCGCGACGCGTTCAAGCAAGTCCGCGTGTCGCGTCCGCACGAATCCGCGCATCTGCACGTGAGCGGGCGCGCGACCTACACCGACGACATTCCGCTCGTCGCGGGCACGCTGCACGCGGCGCTCGGCCTCTCCGCGAAGCCGCACGCGAAGATCGTGTCGATGCGGCTCGACGCGGTGCGCGCGGCGGCGGGCGTCGTCGCCGTGCTGACCGCCGCCGACATTCCGGGCGTCAACGATTGCGGGCCGATCGTTCACGACGATCCGGTGCTTGCCGACGGCGTCGTCCAGTACGTCGGGCAGCCGATGTTCGTCGTCGTCGCGACGTCGCACGACGCGGCGCGCGCGGCCGCACGCCGCGCGCAGATCGAATACGACGCGCTGCCGGCGGTCCTGAGCGCGCAGGCCGCGCGCGCGGCCGGCTCGTACGTGATCCCGCCGATGAAGCTCGCGCGCGGCGACGCGGCCGCGCAGATCGCGCGCGCCGCGCATCGCTGCGCGGGCGAGCTGACGTTGGGCGGCCAGGAGCAGTTCTATCTCGAAGGGCAGATCGCTTACGCGGTGCCGAAGGAAGACGGCGCGATGCACGTCTACAGCTCGACGCAGCACCCGAGCGAGATGCAGCATCTCGTCGCGCGCGTGCTCGGGCTCGCGTCGCATGACGTGCTCGTCGAATGCCGGCGGATGGGCGGCGGCTTCGGCGGCAAGGAATCGCAATCGGGCCTGTTCGCGTGCTGCGCGGCGCTCGCCGCGTGGAAGCTGCAATGCCCGGTGAAGCTGCGTCCCGATCGCGACGACGACATGATGATCACCGGCAAGCGGCACGACTTCCATTACCGCTACGACGTCGGCTTCGACGACGCGGGCGTGATCGAAGGCGTCTCGGTCGACATGACGTCGCGCTGCGGCTTCTCCGCCGATCTGTCGGGGCCCGTGATGACGCGCGCGGTGTGCCACTTCGACAACGCGTACTGGCTGCCCGACGTGTCGATCGTCGGTCGCTGCGGAAAGACGAACACGCAGTCGAACACCGCGTTCCGCGGCTTCGGCGGCCCGCAGGGCGCGTTCGCGATCGAATACATCATCGACAGCGTCGCGCGCTCGCTCGGCCGCGATCCGCTCGACGTGCGCCGCGCGAATCTGTACGGCAAGACGGAGCGCAACGTGACGCCGTACGGGCAGACGGTCGAGGACAACGTGCTGCACGAGCTGATCGCCGAGCTCGAGGCGACGAGCGAATACCGCGCGCGCCGCGCGGCGACGCGCGCGTTCAACGCGTCGAGCCCGGTGCTGAAGAAGGGCATCGCGCTCACGCCGGTGAAGTTCGGCATCGCGTTCAACGTCACGCATTTCAATCAGGCGGGCGCGCTCGTCCACATCTATACCGACGGCTCGATCCTCGTGAACCACGGCGGCACCGAGATGGGCCAGGGGCTCAACACGAAGGTCGCGCAGGTCGTCGCGCACGAGCTCGGCGTCGGCTTCGGGCGAATCCGCGCGACGGCGACCGACACGAGCAAGGTCGCGAACACGTCGGCGACCGCGGCGTCGACGGGCTCCGATCTGAACGGCAAGGCCGCGCAGGACGCCGCGCGGCAGTTGCGCGAACGGCTCGCCGCGTTCGCGGCCGAGCGCTTCGGCAACGGTGCGGCGAGCGCGGCCGACGTGCGCTTCGCGCACGACGAAGTGCGCGTCGGCGACGCCGTCGTGCCGTTTGCGGAAGTCGTCGCGCACGCGTATCGCGCGCGCGTGCAGCTGTGGTCGGACGGCTTCTACGCGACGCCGAAGCTGCACTGGGATCAGGCGACGCTGCGCGGGCGGCCGTTCTTCTACTACGCGTATGGCGCGGCGGTGTCGGAAGTCGTCGTCGACACGCTGACGGGCGAGATGCGCGTGCTGCGCGCCGATGCGCTGCACGACGTCGGCGCGTCGCTGAATCCGGCGATCGACATCGGGCAGATCGAGGGCGCGTTCATCCAGGGGATGGGCTGGCTGACGACCGAAGAGCTGTGGTGGAACGACGGCGGCGAGCTGATGACGCGCGCGCCGTCGACGTACAAGATCCCGACCGTCAACGACTGCCCGCCGGATTTCCGCGTGAAGCTGTTCGACAACCGCAATGCGGAGGACAGCATCCACCGGTCGAAGGCGGTCGGCGAGCCGCCATTGTTGCTGCCGTTCTCGGTGTTCTTCGCGATCCGCGACGCGATCGCGGCGGTCGGCGATCATGCGATCGATCCGCCGCTCGCCGCGCCCGCGACGGGCGAGTCGATTCTGCGTGCGGTGCAGGCCGTGCGTGCGGCGCTGACGGGGGCGTGATGCGGGGCGGCTGCGCCGATGCGTGAATGCGCGACTGCCGGTTGCGCGACGAAGCAGCGTAATGGCGCGCGACGATGGGCGCTGACGCACGGCCTCGCGTCGCGCGGTGAAGAATCTCGGCAACGACGCTCGCGCCGGGGCGATCGCTTCGGACGAGCGCGGCAATCCGGATCGCCGACGCGCGGCCGTTGCGAGCGGCCGCAATCGTCGCCCGGAAGCCGGCGGCGGGCGTGTCCGGCGAGTCGGTGCATCCGAGACGGTCGATGCGGCGAGACTGCCGTACCGAAGCCGTCCCGTCAGCGCGCGGCGCGCACGCGAACGGCGAGCCGCTCGCCGCCTCGAAGCTAACCAATCCGTACAAACCTGCGCTTCTCAACGGCGCCGGTTTCCGCGAAGATGATCGGCGCTTCCTTCCCGACGACCGATCGAAAACGACGACAACGATGAGACATGCCCTGACGAAGCATCTCGGCGCCGCGCTGCTGACCGCAGTCGCCGCGCTCGCGCAAGCGCACGCAGCCGAGCTGCACGTGATGAATTCCGGCGGCTTCACGGCCGCGTACCAATTGCTCGCGCCGAAGTTCGAGGCGTCGACGGGCAACACGCTCGACATCGCGTATGGGCCGTCAATGGGCACGACGCCTGAAGCGATCCCGAACCGGCTCGCGCGCGGCGAGCCGGCCGACGTCGTGATCTTGGTCGGCTACGCGCTCGACAAACTGATCCGCGAAGGCAAGGTTGATCCGGGCTCGCGCGTCGAGCTCGCCGATTCGCGGATCGGCGCGGCCGTGCGCGCGGGCGAGCCGGTGCCCGACATCGGCACGCCCGACACGCTGAAGGCCGCGCTGCTGCACGCGAAATCGGTCGCGTACTCGGACAGCGCGAGCGGCGTCTATATCCAGAACACGCTGTTCAAGCGGCTCGGCGTCGAAGCCGAGGTCAGGCCGAAGGCGACGATGGTGCCGCGCATTCCGGTCGCGTCGAAGGTCGCCGACGGCACGTATGCGCTCGGCTTCCAGCAGGTGAGCGAGTTGCTGCCGGTACAGGGCGTGATGTTCGTCGGCAAGATTCCGGAGTCGCTGCAATCGGTCACGCGGTTCGCGGGCGGGGTGCCGGCCGGTGCGAAGCATCCGCGCGAGGCGCGCGCGCTGCTCGACTATCTGGCGTCGCCCGCGTCGGCCGACGACATCCGCAAGACGGGCCTCGATCCGATTCCGGCGCACTGATGCGTTGCGTTTGCGTCGTCGGTCGCGACGCTGCGCATCGTGCGGCGGCGGGGGCATGGGTTGGCCGCAACGTGGCTGAGCCGAGCGTCGCAGGTCAAGTGCTGGCTGCTTCGGCCGACGACGCTCGTAAGATTCTTCGAGCCGGCTAGGGCCTGTTCACGCCAATGACGGGCTTGCGCTGCGAGTCGCGGAACCGAGCCTCGTGCGGCAACGAGATCGTGCGCCGGCCGCGACATCGCGATAGGTACGAGCCGAGCGTCGCACGCTGCGAACGATCCTCGCAAACCCCGAAGACAGCGGCCGCGCACCGCCCGAATTGACACGCGGCGCGCATCACGTACACTCGCGAGTCCGCGCGTCACGTGCCGGGCGCCTTGGCGAGGAAGACTCATGCAAGCGCATCAACCGTATTTCGACGAGATCGTCGCCGGCTGCGACGCGATCGGCGACTGGCTCTCGGGCGACGTGTCCGGGCCCGCCGCGCTCGACGCGCTGATGGCGCGCTTCGCGCCGTGTTTCACGATGATCGGTACCGACGGCAACGTCTACGATCACGCGGCCACGCATGCGCTGTTCGCGCGGCTTCACGGCCGAAAGCCCGGCTTGAAGATCACGTTCGCGGAGATGCGCGCGCTCGCTGCGGACTCGGCGCTCGGCGTCGTCAGCTACTGCGAGTTTCAGACGGACGCGACGGGCACGCTGCCGACGCGCCGCTCGACAGCCGTGTTCGAACGGGATCCGCAGACGGGCGCGGTGCGCTGGACGCATCTGCAGGAGACCTTCCGTGCGGCGTGAGCGCACGCTTGCCGTCGCGCAAACGTCCGTCGCGCTCCGCATTCCATCGGCCGCTCATGCCCGATCGGCATTGCGCCGATCCCAAGCGCTCGCATCGATCGGCCGTGCAAAGATAGGATGATATGTTATATCATCGTCCCCTTCGTGTAGGCGAGCCGTAAGCCGTCGCGTTCATGCGGCGGCGGCTTTGCCTGCGCACAGCCGCGCGCGCGACGCCGACGCCGGCGGGATAGCGGTCCCTGCCGATTGCACGACGTCCAGCCGCCCGCGCGATGCCGATCAAGGTTGCGGGAGTCGACGAGCAGTGAACACAGCGAAGCAGGCGGAACGCATTCGGGGCCGCGGGGCGCCGACGATGGCGGGGCGCGCGATGAATGCATCGACATTTGCGACGGACGAGGCGATCCGCCGATGAGCCGGACCCGACACGCGCCACTGCGCCGACGCGCGTTCGGCCGGATGCCCGCAACGACCGCCGCGCACGCTTCGCACGCCGCACACATCGCAGACGCCGCACGCGCGGCTTCCCTGCGTTCCGCCGAGCGCCGTACGACCGTCGAGCGCTGCGTGACGGCGCTCGCCTGCGCGATGACGGCGTCCGGCGCGCTCGCCGCCGATGCGGATTCCGTCGACCCCGCGCGCGACAGCCATCGCGAATTGCCGACCGTGCACGTGACGAGCGACGCGCCGCACGCGCCGCCGCCGCTGTCCACGCCGCTCGCGGCCGGCTCGCGCCTCGGGCTCGCGAGCCTGGACACGCCCGCGAGCGTCGAGGCGATCACGGCCGAGCAGATCGCCGCGCGCGGCGACCGCACGATCGTCGACGCCGTCACGCGCGCGACGGGCTTCAGCACGGCAGCGGCGCCCGGCAATGGCGGCACCGCGCTCAGCGTGCGCGGCTTTGCCGGCCAGGAATCGGTGACGACGCTCGTCGACGGCGTGCGCCTCTATCCGGGCGCGGGCACGGTGACATTTCCGTTCTCGACGTGGTCGGCGGAGCGCATCGAGGTGCTGCGCGGCCCCGCGTCGGTGCTGTATGGCGAAGGGGCGATCGGCGGCGTCGTCGACGTCGTGCCGAAGCGTCCGCGCCGCGAGCGGTCGACGACGCTGCAGGCGGGCATCGGCACGCAAGGCGAAAAGCGCGTCGCGTTCGACACGACGGGCGCGCTCGGGCCGCATCTTTCCTATCGCTTCTATCTGAGCGACGAGCGCATGCGCGGCTTCGTCGACCGCGGCGACGCGCACACGACGGCCGTCGGCGGCGCGCTGAAGCTCGACGTCGATCCGCGTCTTTCGATCACGCTCGATTACGACTACGGCCGCCAGAAACCGGCGACCTATTTCGGCGTGCCGGTGACGAACGGCGTGCTCGATCCCGCGCTGCGCGAGCGCAACTACAACGTCGGCGACGCGACGATCGCCTATCACGATACGTGGACGCGGCTCGCCGCGACGTATCGCGTCGGCAACGGCGTGACGCTCGACGGCGAGCTCTACTATCTCGCGACGCGCCGCCACTGGCGCGACGCGGAATCGTACGCGCTCGACGCGGCGGCGCACACCGTGACGCGCAGCGACTATCTCGAGATCTTCCATCGCGAGCGGCAGTTCGGCGAGCGGCTCGCGGCGCGCATCGACTCGCGCGTGTTCGGCCGCGCGAACCGGCTCGTGATCGGCGCCGAGTTCAATCAAATCGCGTTCGACGGCGCGAACAACGCGCCGTATCGCGGCGAGTCGACCGTCGATGCGTTCGGCTTCGATCCGGGCGCGTTCGCGAGCCCCGATCCGACGTCGCCGCGCTTTCGCACGCGCACGCGCCAGGCGGCGGTGTTCGTCGAGAACCGGCTCGAAGTGCTGCCGCGGCTCGCGTGGGTGAGCGGGCTGCGCTACGACCACCTTTCGTTTCATCGCGACGATCTGATCGCGGGCGGCGCGTTCGACAAGACCTTCGCGCACACGGGCTGGCGCAGCGGGCTCGTCTACGAGATCACGTCGGCCTTCACCGCCTATGCGCAGTACACGACGGGCGCAGAGGGCGTCGGCTCGCTCGTCACGCTGTCGTCGGCGCAGGCGGACTACACGCTCGCGACAGGCCGTCAATGGGAAGCGGGCGTCAAGCATGAGATGTGGGAAGGCCGCGCGTACTGGACGCTCGCCGTCTATGACATCGTCAAGCGCGGCCTCGTCAGCACCGATCCGCTGAATCCGGCGCGCGCGCAGCAGGTCGGCCGTCAGTCGTCGCGCGGGATCGAACTCGCGGGCGGCGTGCGGCTGCCCGGCGGCGTGACGATCGATGCGAACGCGGCGCTGCTGCGCGCGCGCTACGACGACTTCAGCCAGCGCGTCGGCAGCGCGGTCGAGCAACGCGCAGGCAACGTGCCGCACGACATCCCGCAGCAGACCGCGAACCTGTGGATCGGCTGGGCATTCGCGCCCGGCTGGCAGGCGCATGCGGGCATGCGCTACGTCGGACGCCGCTACGGCGACGACGCGAACCTCGTGCCGGTGCCGTCGTACACGGTGTTCGACGCGTCGCTCGCGTGGCAGGCGACGCGCGACGTCGAGATCGCGCTTTACGCGCGCAATCTCGCGAACCGCACGTATGCGGCGTCGACGTCGAACGACGGCGCGCAATGGCTGCTCGGGCCGTCGCGTTCGGCCGAGCTCGTCGCGACGCTGCGCTTCTAGCGCGTCGCCGCATTCGCACGATCATCGAAAAGGCCCGCCCATGTCCGCGACACTCGACATCGAACACCTGTGCTGGTCGCCGGCGGGCGCGCCCGCCGTGCTGTGCGGTCTGTCGCTGACGGTGCGCGCGGGCGAGCTCGCGGGCCTCATCGGTCCGAACGGCAGCGGCAAGACGAGCGTGATGCGATGTGCGTTTCGCTTCGCGCGGCCGCAAGCGGGCGCGGTGACGCTCGACGCGCGGGAAGTGTGGCGCGCGTCGCCGCGCTGGAGCGCGCAGCGGATCGCGGTGCTGCAGCAGGAGGCGCCCGACGATTTCGGCCTGACGGTCGAAGAAGTCGCGCGAATGGGCCGCACGCCGCACAAGCGCCTGTTCGATGCGGACACCGCGGACGACGCGCGCATCGTCGAGGCCGCGCTGCGCGACGTCGATCTGTGGACGCGGCGCGAGCGGCGCTTCGCGTCGCTGTCGGGCGGCGAGAAGCAGCGCGCGCTGCTCGCGCGTGCGCTCGTCCAGCGGCCGGCGCTGCTGCTGCTCGACGAGCCGACGAATCACCTCGACGTGCGCCATCAGCTCGAATTGCTCGCGCGCGTGCGCGCGCTGCGCGTGACGACGCTTGCGACGATCCATGATCTGAACCTCGCCGCCGCGTACTGCGACCGGCTGCACGTGCTGGCCGATGGCCGCATCGTCGCGAGCGGCGCACCCGCCGACGTGCTGACGCGCGCGCGCCTCGCCGACGTGTTCGGCGTCGAGGCGATCGTCGACGCGCACCCGGTATCGGGACGGCCGCGCGTCACGCTGATCTATCCGGAGGATGCCGAACGATGTTGAAACGACGAACCGCCTTGTGCGCCGCGACGCTCGCGCGCGTCGTCTGCACGCTGTCGCTCGCGACGGCGGCGATGAACGATGCCGTCGCATATCCGGTGACGGTGCGCAGTTGCGATCGCGACGTCACGTTCGAGCGCGCGCCCGCGCGCGCGGTGAGCAACGACGTGAACCTGACCGAGATGATGGTCGCGCTCGGCCTCACGGGCCGGATGGCGGGCTACACCGGCATCGCCGGCTGGAAGACCGGCAACGCGCGGCTGCGCGCGGCGCTCGCGGGCGTGCCCGAACTCGCGACGCACTATCCGTCGCTCGAAGCGCTCGTCGATGCGCGAGCTGATTTCTACTTCGCCGGCTGGGGCTACGGAATGAACCCGGGCGGCCCCGTCACGCCCGCGTCGCTCGAACGCTTCGGCATCCGAACGTACGAGCTGACAGAATCGTGTGCGCTCGCGATGCGGCGCCCGCCCGCGTCGTTCGACGACGTCTATCTCGACCTGACGAACCTCGGCCGGATCTTCGGCGTCGACGCGCGCGCGGCGCAGGTCGTCGACGCGATGCGCGCGCGCATCGACGCGGTGCGTCGCACGCTCGCGCGCGCGACGGCCGGAAAGACGCCGCCGCGCGTGTTCGTCTACGACAGCGGCACCGACAAGCCGCTGACGGCCGGCGCGCTCGCAATGCCGAACGCGCTGATCGCGGCGGCGGGCGGCCGCAACGTGATGGACGACGTGCCGCGCAGCTGGACGCAGGTCGGCTGGGAGAGCGTCGTCGCGCGCAATCCGCAGGCGATCGTGATCGTCGATTATTCGGCGGTGACGGCCGAGCAGAAGAAGCAGTTCCTGCTGAGCCAGCCCGCGCTCGCGCAGGTCGATGCGATCCGTGCGCGCCGCTTCATCGTGATTCCGTACGATGCGGCGACGCCCGGCGTCGAGAATGCGGCGGCCGTCGAGACGATCGCGCGCAGCCTGCATCCGGACGCCTTCGCGAAGGCCGCGCGATGAGCGGCGCGACGATCGGCGACGCCTCGATCGTTGCGAACGGCCGCCGCCTGCGCGCGCGGCTCGTGCTGCCCGCGCTCGCGGCGCTCGTCGCGATCTCGGTCGTCGCCGCGACCGCGCTCGGCGCGACGACGATCGCGCCCGCGCGCGTCGTCGCGATCGTCGCGGCGCACGTCGCCGACGCGCTGGGCATCGACGCGCTCGCGTTGCACCGCGCATCGATCGCCGAGGACAGCATCGTCTGGCAGATCCGGCTGCCGCGCGCACTGCTCGCGGCGCTCGTCGGCGCGACGCTCGCGATGGTCGGCGTCGCGCTGCAGGCCGCGACCACGAACCGGCTCGCCGATCCGCATCTGCTCGGCGTGAGCTCGGGCGCGATGCTCGGCGCGGTCGCGGCGACGCTCGGCTTCGGCGCCGCGTTCGGGCCGCTCACGCTGTCGTTCGCGGCGTTCGTGGGCGCGCTCGTCGCAACCGCGCTCGTGATCGCGCTTGCGTACCGGCGCGGGCGGCTCGAATCGGATCGATTGCTGCTCGCGGGCGTCGCGGTGTCGTTCGCGATGACGGCGGTCGCGAACCTGCTGCTGTATCTCGGCGATCCGCGCGCCGCGTCGTCGGTGCTGTTCTGGATGCTGGGCGGCGTCGGGCTCGCGCGCTGGGATCTGCTCGGCGCGCCCGCGTGCTGCGCGGCGCTCGCGGCGCTGCTGCTGGTTGCGCGTCGCCGCGAATTGAACGCGCTGATGTCGGGCGACGTCGCCGCGGTCTCGCTCGGCGTACCCGTCGCGCGGATGCGCCGCGAAGTGTTCGTGATCGCATCGTTCGCGACGGGCGCGATGGTCGCGGTGAGCGGCGCGATCGGCTTCGTCGGGCTCGTGACGCCGCATCTGTGCCGGCGTCTCGTCGGCGCGGAGCACGGGCGGCTGTTGCCCGTCGCGGGGCTGAGCGGCGCGGGGCTGCTCGTCTGGGCCGACGTCGCCGCGCGCACGCTCGTCGCGCCCGAGGATCTGCCGATCGGGATCGTCACCGCAGCGCTCGGCGGCGCGTTCTTCATCGCGCTGATGCGGCGGTATTGAGCGGCGCTGCGCGCCGGCGACTCGGGCGGGGCGATCGACAGTGAGCGATGCGGCCGTCGACGTGTACGCCACGTGCGCGCGATCCGCGCATCGCAACGGTGTGATGCCGCCGGTCGTTTGAATTTCAGTAGCTCGATGCGTGCGTCGATGAACGAATGCAACGCGGCGTGCAGCCGGCAACGGCAACCGCAACGGCAACCGCAACCGCAACCGCAACCGCAACCGCAACCGCAACCGCAACCGCAACCGCAACGGCAACGGCAACGGCAACGGCAACCGCAACGGCAACGGCAACCGCGACCGCGACCGCTACTGCCTACCGCCTACCGCCTACCGCCGCCTTCCGCGCATCGTCAGCTCCGCCGACACGTCAGTCATCAACGCGCTCAGCCAATCGACGTCGGTTGGCCGATCGGGCGCCGGATGCCGGAGCTGATAGCAGCGGATGCGCGGAAATGGCACGGGCGCCTCGACGACGACGAGCGGCAGCAACTGCGCGTAATGGATCGCGAAGCGGCGCGTCGTCGTGAAGATCAGGTCCGATTGCAGTAGCACCTGCGGCACGAGCCCGAAGTATGGCAGCGTCGCGACGACGTGCCGCGCGATCCCCGCGCGCGCGAGGCCGAGCTCGATCGCGTTGTGCCGCGCGCCGATGTACGGCGCGGGTGCGAGATGCGCGGCGTTCGCGTACGCGTCGCGCGTGAGCGGCGCGCGCGCGAGCGGATGGTCGCGCCGCATCAGGCAGACCACGGTGTCCGAGAACAGGTCCGCGCGCACGAAGCGCGCGTCGGGCTTCGGCCAGTTGCCGATCACGAGATCGAGCGCGCCCGAATCGAGCGCGGCCGCGTGATCGAGCGACGGATTGAGCGAATCGATCTCGAGCCGCGCGTGCGGCGCCGCCGCGCGAAAGCGCGCGATCAGCGTCGGCATGAAGAAGTCGTTCAGATAATCGGGCGCGGCGATCCGGAACGTGCGGCGCGCGGTGTCGGGATCGAACGGCCCGTGCGGCGTCGCGACGAAGTCGACGTCGCGCAGCGCGCGCTCGGCGGCATCGAGGAGCGATGCGCCGTACTCGGTCGGCACCATGCCCGTCTTGCCGCGCACGAGGAGCGGGTCGCCGAGCGCGTCGCGCAGCTTGCGCAGCGCGGCGCTGATCGCGGGCTGGGTCTGGTTCAGGCGCAGCGCCGCTTGCGTCACGCTGCGCTCGACGAGCAGCGTGCGAAGCACGCGCACGAGCCGGATGTCGAGCGACGCGGTGCTGTCTTGATTCGATTGCATCTGCAGCGGGGAAGGCGGCGTCAGGCGCGGGCGCGGCGCATCGCGCGCCCGCGGCGCGCAAAGGCGGGCGATGTCATGCGAGTCCGGACGGCAGCGCGCTGATTCGCCTCACTTCGCTCGATTCGAGCCAGCTCGGCGTGCGCGCGCAATAAAGCACCATCGGCAGTGCGTCCTCGCCCCAGAAGAGCTGGTGGTTCAGCCAGAAGGTCGGCACGCCGAATACGCCGAAGGTGATCGCATCGTCGGTGTTGCGGCGTAGCTGCGAGACGGTTTCGTCCGACGTGAGCCGCTCGTCGTCGTGTGCGATGCCGACGCGGCCGCACAGTTCGGCGAAGTTGTCGGGCGCCGACGGATCGCGGCCTTCGCGCCAGACGAAGCGAAAGATCTCGTGAATCGCCTGGACGTCCGAGTCGAGCGCGATCGCGAGCAGCAGCAGGCGCGTCGAATCGAACGGATGCGCGGGCGGCATCTTGAACGGGATGCCGAGCTGCTCCGCGCGAAAGAGCGCGTGCCGATAAGTGAAGACGCGCTTCGCGGGCACGTCGGAGGCGGGACGGTGGCCCCAGTGGCGATGCAGATCGGCGAGCGCCACTGGCGCGAGCGCGAACGCGATGCTGGGCCATTTGTCGTGCTGCTCCAGCAGCAGATACGAGAACGGCGACAGGAAGTCGTAGAACCATATCGGCTGGGAGGCGTCGAGGCCGACGGTCATGGAGTGTCTCCTGAGGAAAAGGACGCGACGCGCGGCCTCGTGATTGAATGTTACGCGGCGGCGCAGGCAATTGCAGCCGCCGCGACGGATTTTCGGCTCAAGCGCCGCCCGAGGCGGGCGGCGCGTCGGCGGGTTTCGGCGTCGCCTGCGCATTCGCCGCGGCGGGCGACGACATCTCGTGTTCGCGCGCGAGCAGCCGCTCGCGGACGAAGCCGATGTGCTCTCGCAGCACGTAGAACTGGCCTGCGTAGGCGAGCGGCATCTTCATCCGGTTGACCGATTCCTCGACGTCGTCGAGCTTGTCGAGCAGCACGACGCGCTCTTGCGCGGTGTGCTCGCCGAGCGCGCTGCGCTCGAGCGCGATGAGCGCGCCGTACCAGCGGTAGATCCGCGAGCGCACGCGCCAGCCGTACAGCGACGGCACGAGCCGCAGCCCCGGAATCAGCACGACGATGAGCGGCACGGCGATGAAGAGCAGCCGGTCGACGAGGCTCGCGACCCAGAACGGCAGCTTCCGGTACAGGAACGTCTTGCCGGACTTGTAGTAGCGCGCGGCGTCGTCGGACAGCGGGAAGCTGCTGTGCGTGACGGGCGACGGAAATTCGCCCGCGCGCTGCAGGATCGTCGCGCGGCCGTGCACTTCGCGTGCGGCCTCGACGAGGAGGTCGGACAGCGCGGGGTGCAGCGTGTCGCGCGCGATCAGCTCGACGGTCGGCGACAGCGTGTGGATGTCCGACGGCGGCAGGTTCGCGCCCGGATCGTAGACGCCCATCGGCAGCGTGATGTCGGTCAGGTACGCGAAGCGCCGCGTGTACGCCTCGGCCTGCGTAAACGAATAGAAATGCACGCCGGGCGAACGAAACAGCTTCGCCATCACGGGAATCTGCGTCGAGTCGCCGGACAGGAACGCGGCATCGATCTTGCCGTCGATGAGCGCGCGCGCCGCGTCTTCGCCGGAGAGCGGCAGCAGCTCGGTCGCGCCGCCCGGCGCGATGCCGTTCATCTTGAGGAGCGCGAGGCCGAGTTCGTGCGCGCCCGCGCCCTCGGCGCCGAGCGCGAGCCGCTTGCCCTTGAACTGCGACAGCCGCTCGATCTTGGGCCCGCGATAGAGGATTGCGAGCGGCACGTAGCCGACGCTGCCGAGCGAGACGAGATTCTCCTGCTTCTCCTTTTGCTCGATGCCGCTCTGGACGAAGCCGACGTCGACTTTTTGCGCCGGATCCGACAGCCGCGCGAGGTTTTCGGCCGAGCCCTCGGATTCGAGCACGTCGAGCGTCACGCCGTTCTTCGCGAGAATCTGCTTGTACCGCTGCGCGGCGCGCCAGTTCGTGCTGCCGGGCGGACCTGCCGAGATCGTCAGCGACGTCGGCGGCGCGGGCTGGATCAGCGCGATCGCGAGCCAGATCGCGGCGATCGACAGCACGACAGTCGGCCCGATCGACATCGCGAGATCGCGCCACGACACCGCGACGAAGCGGGCGACGATGCGATGGGGCCGGTGACGGCGAGGTTGGGCTGGCTTCATGAGACTGACGGCAGGGGGCTGTTCGCGGCGATGGTACCCGAGTTCGACGCCGCTGCGGCAGTGCGGTGCGCCGCGCCGCAGCACGAGAACTTGGCGCGTGCGCGGACTGTGGATTACATTGTGCAGGGCCGTCGCGCGTTTGCGTTCAGCTGGCGAACGCAAGCGCGCGGGTGCCGGCCGGCGCGGCTGCATCCGCCGCAACGGCCGCGCGCCGGCTGCCGCACGTCTTTCCGGCGCGGCGACGCGGCCCGGCGCGCGGTGGGTTCGGTTCCGGCCCGCCGCGCCGGTTCGCATCCGGCTCGATTCCCGGCCGGCGCTTTTCCCGCATCATCTCGCGCAGCCGCCATGCGGCGCCGCGCGACGACGCATCGCGGTCCGCATTCGGACCGAGCATCGCCCGCAGTCGCGGTTCCCGTCGAAACCACCGGAATCAGGAGAACGCATGAAATCGATCGTATCGAAGGCAGTCGGAGGCATGATCGTCGCGGCGCTTGTCTTCGGCAACGCATTCGCGCAGGCGAGCGGCGCGGCGACCGAGTCGACCGGCGCGAACGCGCCCGCCGCCACGCCGAGCGCGTCGAAGGCCGCCGCGAAGGCCGCGCGCCAGTCGAACCGCAAGCTCGGCTATGCGGTGCGCAAGGCGATTTCGAAGGTGAACGGCGTGAACGTGTCGAACGTCACTGTGCGTGCGAAGGGCGGCGTCGTGACGCTCGAGGGATCAGTGCCGGACGCGTCGCAGATCGACAAGGCCGTCGACGCCGCGAAGGGCGTGTCGGGCGTCGCGTCGGTCAACAACAAGCTGTCCGTGCAGCCGCAGTGAGGCGATGGGGGGCGGCGCAGCGACGCCGCCCGCCGCGCGCGCCGGCCGGGCTTCGGCTCGGCGCGCGCAGCTCGACGATCGAGCGATTCGAACCAACCAAGCAGACTGGGGGCGATGATGACGACGATCAGGGGCGGATCGAAGCGTGCGTCGATGCTGGCGCTCGCGCTCTTCGGCAGTGTGCTGCTCGGCGCCTGCCACAGCGACGACAACGCACAGGTGAACGTGCTGCCCGACTTCGTTTCGGGCAGCGTGCGCACGACGGCTTATGACGGCGTCAGCGACGATCTGCTGACGGCGGGACTCGGCAGGACGGGCTTGGGCAGCGACACGCGGCCCGGCTTCGTGAATCCGGCGCAGCCGACCGCGGCGGAGCTGCGGCGTCTTGCGATCTACTCGAACTATCGCGCGCTCGTCGACATCACGGCGAACGGCGGCTACGGGCGCTTCTGGGGGCCGAACGTCGATCTCGACGGCAACGACACGCTCGGCGAAGGCAAGATTCCCGGCACCGAATATCTCGCGTACTCCGACGACGGCAGCGGCCGCAAGAACGTCACGCTGCTCGTGCAGGTGCCGGCGAGCTTCGATCCGGCGAATCCGTGCATCGTGACGGCGACGGCGTCGGGCTCGCGCGGCGTGTACGGCGCGATCGCGGCAGCGGGCGAGTGGGGCCTGAAGCGCGGCTGCGCGGTCGCGTACAACGACAAGGGCGGCGGCAACGGCGCGCACGAGATCGGCACGGGCCTCGTCACGCTGATCGACGGCACGCTCGCGAGCGCATCGAGCGCCGGCAGCGCGAGCCTCTTCACCGCGAGCGAATCGAGCAGCGCGCTCGCCGCGTTCAACAGCGCATTTCCGAACCGCTACGCGTACAAGCACGCGCATTCGCAACAGAATCCCGAGCAGGACTGGGGACGTGTGACGTTGCAGGCGGTCGAGTTCGCGTATTGGGCGCTGAACGAGCAGCTCGGCCCCGTCGTCGACGGCACGCGCCACGGCATTCGCTATCGGCCGGGCGACATCACGACGATCGCCGCCTCGGTCAGCAACGGCGGCGGTTCGGCGCTCGCGGCGGCCGAGCAGGATACGCGCGGCTGGATCACCGCGGTCGTCGTCGGCGAGCCGCAGATCAATGTGCGATTGACGCCCGGCGTGACGGTCGAGCAGGGCGGCGCGCCCGTGCCGTCGTTCGGCCGGCCGCTCGCCGATTACGCGACGCTCGCGAACCTGCTGCAGCCGTGCGCGGCGGCGGCGCCGGCCGCGACGGGCGCGCCGTACCTCAGCGCGCTGCCGACGAGCGTCACGCAGTCGATTCGCGTCCAGCGCTGCGCGACGCTCGCGGCGGCCGGGCTCGTCTCGGGCGCGGACACGCAGAGCCAGGCGAGCGACGCGCTCGCGCGGCTGCACGCGGCCGGGTATCTCGCTGATTCCGACCTGCTGCAGGCGCCGATGTGGGATTCGCAGGCAATCCCGGCGATTGCGGTCACGTATGCGAACGCCTACACGCGATCGCGCGTCAGCGACAACCTGTGCAACTTCAGCTTCGCGACGACGAACCCGGCGACGGGCGCCGTCGCCGCGCCCGCCACGTCGCCGATGACGAACCTGTTCGGCGCGGGCAACGGGGTGCCGCCGACAAACGGGATCAATCTCGTGTTCAACGGCGTCGCGTCCGGCGTCGACCACCGGCTCGCGACGCCGGACGCGAGCTTTGCGGGCGCGCTGTGCCTGCGCCAGCTATGGACCGCGAGCCAGCTCGGCATCGCGGCGAACGTCGATGCGGTGCGCGTGAACGCGAACCTGCAGCACAAGCCAGCGATCATCGTGCATGGCCGCAGCGACGCGCTCGTGCCGGTCAATCACGCGTCGCGCGCGTACGTCGCGCAGAACAGCGCGATCGAGGGCGGCGCGAGCCAGCTATCGTTCTACGAAGTGACGAACGGCCAGCACTTCGATGCGTTCCTGCCGGCGCCCGGCTTCGACACGCGCTTCGTGCCCGTTCACTACTACGACGAGCAGGCGCTCAACCTGATGTGGAACCACCTGAAGAACGGCGCGCCGCTGCCGCCGTCGCAGGTGATCCGCACGGTGCCGCGCGGCGGCGTGCCGGGCGCCGCGCCCGCACTGACGACGGCGAATCTGCCGCCGATCGTCCAGTCGCCGGGCGCGAATGCGATCACGGTGAACGCGGGGGTGATCGACGTGCCGCTCTGACGCACGCGACGCACGTTTTTCTGTCGCGACGGCCGGCCCGCACGCACGTGCGGCCGGCCGTTTTCATTGGCCGATGCGTATTCGCCGCATCGGCGCCATTCCCGGATTTCTCTGTAACAAATTCTTACTTTACGTTGTGGTCGGGCGCTTCTAATATGCGCCGGTATTTGCTCATATTTTTAAAAAATACATGCGACTAATATATTTCTGATTCGTTAAATAATCCTTTCAAAATCATTTTTGGTTTTCGAAAAAATCGAATGGAATTGCCGGTCGATGATTATTCGAAAATCGAGTGAGGATTGTTTTCTTCGAAAAAATAATGCGTGCGGCAACCTGGCTGCGCGCAGGGGCGGTCTTGTCTACTCGGAGCGCAGGGGGCGTCCCGCGCGATCGGCATTTCGATCGCCGATTTTATTCTGGAATTGATTCCAGTGCGTCAAGCCGGAAATTCGAGCGGGTAAATAATGCCATGCAGCTAATGCTGCGCATGGCGAAAATGCTCGGAGTGCGCGTCGCATAACGGTCGCATTCCTAGTGCGGGGCGTCGATGAAATCATCCGTTTCAATCGGCGGAATTTATCGTTCTATTCGAGAGGGCAATAATGAAGATACAGAAGTCCTTGAAAGACGGTTTCGCGCTCAGGTTGGGCAGGGCGGCACGGCCGGTCGTCGCCGCCGCCCTTGCCGCACTGCTCGTCGCCGCTTGCGGCGGCGATGACGGCGGTGGCGGCAGCCCGTCGCTCGCGGCCGCGAACGTCGCGAACACGGCGACATCCGCGAACGCCACGACCGCCACCGACGCGACGAGCAACGCCGCGCTACCGCCAGATCAGCCGTACCTCGACAACGACGTCTACGGCACCGGCCCGAACGACGCGGTGACGGATGCGACGGAAGGCGCATCGGTCGTGCACCGGCAGGTGAAGATCGGCGACCAGATTCTCACCTACACGGCGACGGCCGGCCACCTCGTGACGATCGACCCGATCACGTCGAAGCCGAATGCGAAGATGTTCTACGTCGCGTACACGCTCGACAATCCCGATCCGAAGAAGCCGCGCCCCGTCACGTTCTTCTACAACGGCGGCCCGGGCTCGTCGTCGGTCTACCTGCTGCTCGGATCGTTCGGGCCGAAGCGCCTGCAGTCGTCGTTCCCGAACTTCACGCCGCCCGCGCCGTATCGGCTGCGCGACAACCCGGAGAGCCTCCTCGACCGCTCGGACCTCGTGTTCATCAACCCGGTCGGCACCGGCTATTCGGCCGCGATCGCACCGGCGAAGAACAAGGACTTCTGGGGCGTCGACCAGGACGCGCACTCGATCGACCGCTTCATCCAGCGCTACCTGACGAAGTACGCGCGCTGGAACTCGCCGAAGTTCCTGTTCGGCGAGTCGTACGGCACTGTCCGCAGCGCAGTGACGTCGTGGGTGCTGCATGAGGACGGCATCGAGCTCAACGGGGTCACGCTGCAGTCGTCGATCCTCGACTATGCGAACGCGGTGAGCGCGATCGGCATCTTCCCGACGCTCGCGGCCGATGCGTTCTACTGGAACAAGACGACCGTCAGCCCGAAACCGACCGATCTCGACGCGTACATGGTGCAGGCGCGCAGCTACGCGGACAACGTGCTCACGCCGCTCGCGCAGGCGCCGAATCCGCAGGACGGCGGCTTCGTCAACGTGCGGCTGAACCTGAACCTCGCGGCCGCGCAGCAGATGGGCGCGTACATCGGCACCGATCCCGTCTCGCTGATCCAGACGTTCGGCAATCCGGCCGCGCTCGGCAACGTGCCGTCGTCGGACGACAACCCGCCGTACACGTTCTTCCTGACGCTCGTACCGGGCATCCAGATCGGCCAGTACGACGGACGCGCGAACTACACGGGCAAGGGCATCGCGCCGTACATCCTGCCGAACTCGGGCAGCAACGATCCGTCGATCAGCAACATCGGCGGCGCGTACACGGTGCTGTGGAACGACTACATCAACAACGACCTGAAGTACGTGTCGACGTCGTCGTTCGTCGATCTGAACGACCAGGTGTTCAACAACTGGGACTTCAGCCACACGGATCCGACGGGCGCGAATCGCGGCGGCGGCAATACGCTGTACACGGCGGGCGACCTCGCGGCGACGATGAGCCTGAACCCGGACCTCAAGGTGCTGTCGGCGAACGGCTACTTCGACGCGGTGACGCCGTTCCACCAGACCGAGCTCACGCTGCAGCAGATGCCGCTCGATCCGTCGCTCAAGGCGGCGAACCTGACCGTGAAGAACTATCCGTCCGGCCACATGATCTATCTGAACGATCATTCGCGGATCGCGATGAAGTCGGATCTCGCCACGTTCTACGACGGCATCCTCGCGGATCGCACGGCGCTGCGACGCGTGCTGCTGCGTCAGCAGAAGGCGCTGCAGATGAAGCAGCAGCAACAGCAGGGGCAGTAATGCGGGGCTAGCCGTTCCCGGCCGGGCCGCCCGCCATCGTCGCTCGGCGGCGGCGGGCCCGGGTGTCGTGAACGGTGGCTTCGCGGCGATCTTCGCCTCGCGGGAGCAATGCGCTCGCGAGGCGTTTTTTTAGGGCGGTCGCCCGGCGGGTGGAGGGCCGCGTCGGAGCGTGGCGGGGACGAGGGAGAATGCGGCGCGCGAAACGCGCGTTCGACGCGCGCGATGCGATCAGGACAGCACGAGCTTCGCGCCGACCGCGACGAGCGTCGTCGCGAGAATCCGGCGCAGCAGCCCTTCGGGCGCGCGCGTCGACAGATGGCTGCCAGCGACGATGCCGGGCACCGAGCCGATCAGCAGCGACACCAGTATCGACCAGTCGACCGAACCGAGCATCCAGTGTCCGACGCCCGCGACGAGCGTGAGCGGAACCGCATGAGCGATGTCGGAGCCGACGATGCGGGTCGTCGAGAGCGTCGGGTACAGCAGCAGCAGGACCGTCACGCCGATCGCGCCCGCGCCGACCGATGTCAGCGACACGAGCACGCCGAGCACGGCGCCCGTGAGCACGGTCGCGGCGAGCGTGCGCGTCGGGCTCGGCGGGAGCGCGCGCGTGCGCCGCGCGGCGAACGCGGCGAGCTGCGGGCGGAACAGCAGCGACAGCGACGTGAGCAGCAGCGCGGCGCCGAGCACGAACTGGATCATCCGGCTCGTTTCCTGCGAGTGCATGCCGTGCGAATGCAGGAACCACAGCGTGACTGCGGCGGCGGGCACGCTGCCTGCCGCCAGGCGCCCGGTGATCCGCCATTCGACCGTACCCTTGAGTCCGTGCACGAACGTGCCGGTCGCCTTCGTGAGCGCCGCGTACAGCAGATCGGTGCCGACCGCGGTCGCCGGATGGACGTTGAACAGGAGGACGAGGATCGGCGTCATCAGCGAGCCGCCGCCTACGCCCGTCAAGCCGACGAGAAAACCGACGAAGAGGCCGGACAGGGAATACAGCGGATCGATATGAAGCAACGGCATCGGCGGAGGGTGTTAGGCGTTTGAAAGTAACGGCGCGAAGTAAGTTTGCTATTGTCGCAAAACTCGCGGATCGATGCGGAAAAGCACAAAAGGACCGGGAAGGATTCGAAGCGGGGCGTCGGGCAACCGAGAGCGGCTGCAACGGCCAAGCGCGCGATGCGCGAACGGGTGGGAAGAGGGGCGGCGGACGCGCGCCGCCGCCGGGTGATGCGGCCGGCGCCGGATCGTGAGCCGCGAGCGACGCGACGGTATTGCGCGGTTGCTCGCGGTCGCCGGCGAACGTGCGCGGCGCAACGCGCGGCTGCGCGGGCTGTCGAGAACGACGTGCGCCGGCGGTGCCGGTCGCGCGTCTGCGCCGCTCAATGCACAGCGCCCCGCGGTTCGGCTCCGGCGTTTGGCTGCGCACGGATGCGCAGCGCGACGCCGAAGCCCGCGGCCGCCGCGGCGAACACCGCGCCGCATGCGAACGCGACGTGATAGCCGCCGTTGAGCGCGATCGGCAGCGGCGCGTGCGCGGCGACGAGCGTGCCGGTGCGTGCGGATGCAAGGCTTGCGAGCACCGCGAGGCCGAGCGCGCCGCCCATCATGAACGACGTATTGACGATGCCCGACGCGAGCCCCGAATCGCTCGGCGCGACGTCGCTCATCGCGGCGAGCAGCATCGGATTGAACGCGACGCCCGCACCGACGCCCAACAGCGCCATGCCGGGCAGCACGTGTGCGACGAAGCCGCCGCCGGCGGGCGCGCGCGCGAAGAGCGCGAGGCCGAGCGCGGCGACGAGGAGCCCGGCGGCGATCGGGCCGCGGATGCCGAAGCGCATCACGATCTTTGCGGACAGGCCAAGCGAGAACGCGGCCATGATGAGGTTCGCGGGCAGGAACGCGAGGCCGACCTCGAGCGGTCCGTAGCCGAGCACGCGCTGCATGTAGAGCGCGGACAGGAAGAACCACGCGAACATCGCGGCCGCCCACAGCACGCCGATCGCGTTCGCGACCGCGACATTGCGCTTCGCGACGAGCGCAAGCGGCATCAATGGATGCGCGACGCGCGCCTCGATTGCGACGAACGCCGCGAAGAGCGCGGCCGCGCCGCCAAGGAGCGCGATCGTCTGCGTCGACAGCCAGCCGGCCTCGTTGCCGTTGACGACGCCGTAGACGGCAAGCATCAGCGAAGCCGTGACGGTGGCGGCGCCGGCGACGTCGAGCCGCGCGACGGCCGCCTGCGCGCGCACCTTCGGCAGCAGCGCGGCGGACAGCGCATGGACGGCGACGCCGATCGGCAGATTGACGAGGAAGATCCAGTGCCAGCCGAGCGTGCTCGTGAGGAAGCCGCCGAGCAGCACGCCGAGGCTGCCGCCGCCCGCGCAGACGAAGCCGTAGACGCCCATCGCCTTCGCGCGTTCGCCCGGCTCGGTGAAGAGATTCATGATGAGCGACAGCGCGACGGCCGACACGACCGCGCCGCCGAGTCCCTGCACCGCGCGCGCGGCGATCAGCACGACCTGCGTCTGCGCGAGCCCGCACGCGAGCGACGCGAGCGTGAAGAGCGTCAAGCCGGCGAGGAACATCCGGCGATGGCCGTACAGGTCGCCGAGCCGGCCGCCCAACAGCAGGCAGCCGCCGAACGTCAGCATGTAGGCGTTCACGATCCAGACGAGCGCGGTTTCGGAGAAGTGCAGGTCCGCGCCGATCGACGGCAGCGCGACGTTGACGATCGTCGAGTCGAGCACGATCATCAGCACGCCCAGGCAGAGAACGACGAGCGCATACCAGCGCTTCGGGCCGTGCAGGCCATGAGTCATGGGCGATGCCTCCGAAGGGTGGGAGGCAGCATTGTAAGCGCGCTGTGAGGCGTCTTCCTGCCGGTTGCTGACAGGCGGCTTCTCGTTCACGTGCGGGCCGCGGCGGCTCGCGCGGCCCGCACGCGGATGCTTACCGGCGGAACGTATCGACGGCCGTGCGGCCGACTGCGGGATCGTCGGTGAAGAAGCCGTCAATGCCCGCGCGCAGGTACGCCTGGATCTCGCGCACCGAACCCGCCGTGTTGCGCGCGCTCGGCGCGCCGCCGTCTTTCAGCGATGCCGGCAGGAAGTTGTTCTCTGGCCGGAACGTGTACGGATGCACGAGCAGCCCCGCTTCGTGCGCATGGCGCACGTATTGAGTCGGCTGCTGCAGCGCGCCGTCGCTGCCGACCGGAATGATCGACGTCTTGTACGGCCCGACCGCGTTCGCATATGCCGCGATCTGGCGCATGCCGCGCTGCGTCGACAGGTCGCCGTACGTGCGCGTGTCGCCCGCCTTCACGAAGTCGTACGGACGCTGCTTCGGCTCGTCCATCAGTTGGACGAGCTTCCAATTCGGCTGGCTCGATCCGATCCGGTTGCGGATCGCCTTCAGGTTCGCGACTTCGAACGACTGGATGTAGATGGTCGCGTCGCGCGCGGTATATGCGTCCTTGCGCAGCGCGTCGACGAGGCGGTCCTCGAGCGGCAGGCCGATCGACTGGAAGTAGGTCGGATGCTTCGTCTCCGGATAGATGTGGATCGTGCGGCCGACCTGCGTGGACATCTGCTTCGCGAGCGCGACGATCTCGTCGAACGTCGGGATCTCGAACTGATCGTCGTACGCGGTGTTCGCCGAACGGTACTGCGGGATGCGCTCGCGCGCGCGCAGCGTCTTCAGCTCGACGAGCGTAAAGTCCTCGGTGAACCAGCCGGTGAGCTGAGCGCCGTCGATCGTCTTCGTCGTCTTGCGGCTTGCGAACTGCGGCAGCGCCGACACGTTCGTCGTGCCCGAGATCTCGTTCTCGTGGCGCGCGACGAGCACGCCGTCGCGCGTCGACACGAGGTCGGGCTCGATCACGTCCGCGCCGTCCTCGATCGCCTTCCGGTACGACGCGAGCGTGTGTTCGGGACGCAGCGCGCTCGCGCCGCGATGGCCGACCACCTGCACCTTCGCCGAGATCGGCGGCGTGTAGTCGGGGTCGTCGTCGCCGCAGGCGGCAAGCGCGAGCGCCGCGGCGCTCGCGAATGCGACGAGGGGGAAAGCGAACGAGCGCTTGAAGGACATGTCGTCGATCCTGTGAAACGAAACCAAGCCAAGGGAAAGGGATGTGTCGGCGGCGGGCGGTTCGCGCCCGCGCGCCCGAGCAGGTGACGCGCGCCGCGCGGCGGATGCCGGCCGGGATGCGATCGTCGCAGCGAATAATTGCATATGTATTACTTGTTGCTGTCTATTTTTGTACGTCGCGCGGTGGCGACACTGTCGGGTGCCGCACGCTCGTCGCCGGTCATGCAGGCGGAAGGCGCGGCTGCCCGACGTCATGAAGAAATCGCCGAGGCGGGCGCATGCGTGGAGAACCCAAGGCGCGGCGTCCCGATGTCCGCGACGATGCGCGAAGAGACGCGACGCGTCGATCGCTCGCTCGACCCCGCGTCAACGCTCGACGATCGCGACGACGCCGAGCGCGACGAAGAGCGCGCCTGCGAGATAGCGCCCGACGGTCATCGCCGCGCCACCCGGCGCCGCGTTCTTGCGTAGCGGATGCGCGAGCGCGATGCAGGTCAGGTCGGCGAGCGAGAACAGCAGGTTTGCGCATGCGCCGAGCAGGAAGAGCTGCCAGCCGACGTCGAGCGATGCGGACGGATCGACGAACTGCAGCAGGAACGACAGATAGAACAGCGCCGACTTCGGGTTCGACGCCTCGATGAGCGCGCTCGACGAGATCACGTTCTTCGGCACGGCGGACGGTGCGTGGTCTTCGCCGGGCCGCGTGCGGATGCGCTGGATGCCGAGCCAGATCAGGTACGCGCCGCCCGCGACGCGCAGCGCGTGATAGAGCCACGGCGACGTACCGAGCACGACGACCGCGCCGATCGCCACGGCGCAGATCTGGAAGAACGCGCCGAGATGGATGCCGAGCGCCGACAGCACGCCCGCGCGTCGGCCGTGCTGCAGCGTCAGCGAGACCGTTTGCAACAGCGCCGGGCCCGGGATGAAGCCGAAGCCGAGGCAGGTGACGATGAAGGCGAGAGTGGGGCTGACCGTCATGGAATGTCGCTCGTCGTGGGAACGCCAGATCGGCTCGTCGGCGATGCGTCCAAGGGCGAATCGGGCGGCGCGCGTTTCGATGGCGTTGCGCCGACGTCGCGCGCATTTCGGCATGCGGCATGCGCAGCATGTGGCTCAATCTGCAGACGAAACGGCCGAAACGGCGAGCTTAAGGCACGGCGGAGCCGCTGGGCAAGCGAAAGATAGCGGCCGAGCGCCGGCATGCGGGGGCCGGCGCGGTATGCGCGGCCCGTGCGCCGAAGAGACGGCGCGCGCCGAGGCTCAGACCTGCTTGTAGAAGAACGTCGTCGCGCACGGCGCGCCGTCCGGCATCAGCGCGTACTGCGGGACGACGCCGACGCGCTGCCATCCCGCGCGCCGGTAAAGCCGTTCCGCGTCGCTGCCCGTCACGGTGTCGAGCACGAGGACGGTCTTGCCGGCTGCGCGTGCGACATCGTCGAGCGCGGCGAGCAAGCGCTGCGCGACACCGCGTCGCCGCGCATCGCGATGCACGAGCATCTTCGCGACGTCCGCGCGATGTGGCTGGTTTTCCGGCAAGCGCGTGATCATCTGCACGGTGCCGACGATGCGGCCGTCGGCGTCTTCGGCGACGAGCAGCGTGCGATCGCCGCACGCAACGCCGTCGGCGACGTCGCGCCAGAACGCGCGCGCCTTGTCTCGCGCGAGCGGCGCCATGAAGCTCACCGACGCGCCGCCTTCGACGCAATCGATCAGCACGTCGGACAGCGCGTCGACGCATGCGATCGCTTCATTCGGCCCGACGCACCGCACGTCGATCGAGTCGTTCATTCGATTCTCCCCGTGCGAATCGCGGGCGCCGCGGCGAGCGCGACGACGTAGCGCGCGGCCCTGCGGCCCGGATTGAAGAAGACGGTCGGACGATCGAGACGCATCGCGAGACAGTCGCCGGCGGTGATGCGCCACGTGTCGTCGCCGTTCGTGATGTCCATTTCTCCTTCGAGCATCCAGACTTGCTGATGAAAGTCCGCGTGGCGCTCGCCGGTGTCGTACGCGACGCGCCCGCCGGGCGGGAACTTCACCTCGACGAGTTGCAGCGGCGACGGCGCCGCGGGCGACAGGCTGCGGCGCACGTAGCCCGACGCCGGATCCTTCCAGACCGGCTGTTCGGTGGCGCGGGACAGCGGCGACGCCGCCTGCGCAGCGCGATCGTCCTCGAACAGCGACGCGAGCGACACGCCGAGCGCGTTGGCGAGCCGCTCGAGCACGACGGCCGTCGGGCTGCTCTGCGCGCGTTCGATGAGCGAGATGTTCGAGCGGCTGACCTTGCTGCGCTCGGCGAGCGCGTCGAGCGAATAGCCGCGCAGATCGCGGAGTGCGCGCACGCGGCGCGCGATCAGTTGATTGACGTCCATGCGATCCAGTATATTGGAATAAAATCCAGAATACTAGATTTGCATCCGAGCGATGCACGGTGTGTACGCGATGGCGGCGCGCTCGACGGCTTGGGTGCGCGCCTTGCCCGTCCAATGCGATCCGCCGGCACGACGAAGCGCCGCTCCGGCGCGGCGGCGAACCGGAGCGGCGCATTTGCCGCACTGCGTTACTTCACGTCTTCGATGCGGATCGTTCCCTTCAGGTGCTGGAACTCGCCGTTGCGATGCGCGATGTTCGTATGGACGACGCCGTTCTCGAAATCCTCGACGTGCACGACGTTGTCGCCGCTCTTCGGCTCGTGCCAATAGACCATGAACACCTGCGGCCGGATCTGCGTCGCCTTGTATTCGACGGTATCGGTCGAGCCTTGGTACTGGCCGGACGTGCCGGTGAACGTCATCGTGTGGTCGTCCTTGAAGTCGAGGCGAAAGCCGATGTCGCCAAACTGCACGAGCGCCTTCTTGCCCGCGGCCGGAAATGCGGACGCCGTGCCGACGACGGGCCACTGCATCTCGCCCTTGATGACCTTCGCACTCATCTCGAGCGACGACGCGTCGGCGAGGTTCGGATAACGCGCCTTCATCGCGGCGATCAGTTCTGCGGAATTTCTCGCTTTCGCAGCTTCCGTTTCGAACGCGACCAGGTAGTCGCGCGTGAACTTCACCGATGCGGGCGTGTATGGCTCGCTGCCGTCCGGATTCGCGAGGTAGTGGCCGGGCACGATGAGCTTCGGATGAAGCGCTGCGATCCGGTCGAGTGTCTTGATCCAGTTGCGGCGCGATTCCGGCGTCTGCGTATCGGCGATCCACACATGGATGTTCGCTGCGACCGGAATGCCGCCGACGATCGCGTGCGCGGACGGGATCGACACGAACGTGCGATCGGGCGATGGACCGTCGAGGCCGACGATGCGCAGCTCGTGGCCGTCGAGCGTCAGCTTGTCGCCTTTGAGCGGCTGCGGCACGACGAGCGAACGCGGCGCATTGTCCTTCAGGATCGGCCCCCAGTACGCGAGCTTGTCGTCCTTGTTCGCCTGGATCGCGGCGACCGTTTGCGGCGTCGCGACGATCTTCGCGTCCGGGAAGGCAGCCTTGATCGTGTCGAGTCCGAAGTAATAGTCCGGATCGCTGTGGCTCACGTAGACGAGCTTGAGCGGCTTGCCGGTCGCCTTGATCTTGTTGACGAGCGCCTCGGCGTCGTTGCGCTGGAACTGTGCGTCGATGAGGATCGTGCCGGTCTTGCCGGTGACGATCTCGGACGAGACCGGAAAAAGGCTCTTTTCGCCGGGGTTGTAGACATCGATCTGAAGCGGCGCGCCGGCGCCTGCGGCATGAGCGAGGCTCGCACCGAACATCGAGGCGGCTGCGGCAGCGAGCGCCACGAGAGAGCGTAAGGACATGAAGGATTCCCTGAGAGTCTTGGTGTTGTGAATGCGACGCCAGAGCAAGCGATGCGGCGTCGCCGAGGCAGGACGGTATCGTCGGATCGGTATCTGGATGAGTCACCTCGCTTGGAAAGTTAGCAAAACGAATCGATGGATCGACGCGCGGCCGGCGATGTTGCCGGTTTCCTCGAAGCATGGATGTCGCGAGTCGACGCGCATGGCGACATGGAAATGGACCGCCGTGCAAACGGTGCTAGTATCTGTAATACAGGTAGTTACCAGAAGAAACTATAGACTGGATGGCAACGATGGGGAAGAACGCACCAAAAGGTGAGCAGATTACCGAGAGGAAACCTTCGCTTCTCGACGCGCCACGCAAAGGCAACGTGTATGCGTCGGAATGTCCGACGCGGCTCGTGCTCGATCGCATCGCGGACAAATGGACCGTCCTGATCCTGGCGCTGCTGTCACATCAGCCGCTGCGTTTCAATACGCTGCTGCGGCATGTCGAGGGCCTGTCGCAGAAAGTGTTGTCGCAAACGCTCAAGCGGCTCGAGCGGGACGGGCTCGTTGCGCGCACCGTCTACGCGACAGTGCCGGTGTCGGTCGAATATGCGCTCACGCCGCTCGGCCATACGCTCGCGCGTTCGATCTCGCCGATCATCGTGTGGGCGGAAACGCACTTCGATGCCGTGCTCGATGCGCGGACGGCTTATGACGCCCGGCAGGGCAACGTGAGCGCCTGAACGATCGCGAGCGCTCAATCGGGCGAAATCGGCATCGCGCAATATCGAGAAAATAAATGCCGGCGCGATGTGATTTTTATTCTCGACTGATGCTTTTTCAAGCGAATCGAATCATTGCCATTGTTTCCTCTGCCGTGTGAAACGAGCGAAAAGCAAGGAAAGGGTTGCTTTGGTGCGCCGCGTCATTCATCATGCTTGAGAGAAAGCGACGCGAAAGCTGTTCGATCGGAATTTGACATTGCCTGGTATGACGTTTGAAACAACGTCGGGAGCACTGAACGGTCGAGGTTTGATCGGGCTCGGATGTTTGGAATCATGTATCGGTTTACATACCCCATTCATCGGATCATAGTCATGGCAAATAAAGCAGCATGATAACTACGAGCGTACTTACGGAGACCGAAGATGATACGCACATACGAGGGGTCAGCGGAGCAGCCGTTTTTTCAAATTCCCGTACGGGCAGTCGTCACGCGCATTGCTTTCCTGCGCAATCGCATCGCTAATTAGCCGTCGATTTTCATTCAATTTCCGCTTGAGGGCGCCGCATTATCATGCCGCGCCGCGAATCGGCGCGCGCATTGAATCCTGCGAGCCAAATGCGCATTGACCGCATGCTCGCGGCCAAGCGCCCAGAATCGCCGCGTCGCCTGTCGGCGACGCCGAGATACCAACCAGCCGGCGAGCGATGAAGCCACGTCGGACGAGACCGGGTTGGACCAAAAAAGGAGGGGTGATGTTTTGTATTCCTAATCTTCGTGCGACCGTGCTGTCGTGTGTGGTCGTTGCGATGCCGTTCTTTGCCGGCTGCGGAGGCGGGGACGATCCCGGCCCGATTCAGGTCGGGCAATGCTCGGGCAGCTCGTGTCCGCCGAGCGGACCGAGCACGACGCCGCCCACGGTGACGAAGCTGTGCCCCGATGCCCTCGATTACTCGACGACGTACACGGGCGGGTCGGGCAGCGGCGAATACGTGAAGGTCAAGTTCGACACGACGAAGAAGACCTATCAGATGCAATTCATCGCGTCGTCGGTGCCGACGTCCGCGGGGCAGATCAACAACACGCGCACCGGCCTCACGATCAACGGCACATTCCACAACGCGACTGGTCTGCCCACCGCCGAGCAGAACCGTTGCGCGTTCGTGCTGGACAACGGCGCGACGAGCGATGGTGCGTACTCGGTGACGATCAATCAAGCCGATCCGCCGATGCTGTTCGTCGGCATGGGCGTTGTGGGCGGCGGGATTCCCGGTGCGACGATCGCGTTCTCCGGCCTGGAACTGTTTCCGGGCTTGACGATCGGCAAGGTGCCGTCGCGCGCCTTCGATTTCTATCCGTTCATCGGCTTTACGGACACCGAAACGGACTTCGCGAAAGTGGCCGGTGTCTACAACGAGGTCGGCGTGCACCTGCAGCCGACGGGCACGTCGTTCCAGATGGCCGCGCCGCAAGGCTGGCAGCCGGATGTCGTGAACTGGACACAGACGCTCAATGCGGACGGTTCGTGCACGATCACGCCGGGCAGCGACTACTCGTGCCGCACGACCGGCACGCCCTGGACGCTGCGGACGAACGCGGACGGCACGCCCGACAACGTGTTCGTGAGTCACCCGCAACCGAGTCAGCCGTATCCGTCCGCGGGGCAGGGGCAGCCGCTCGTGATCCTGACGCCGAGCCAGGCGCAAGGCGTGATGATCGTCGGCAAGCTCAACGGCCAACTCGTGCCCGTCGTCATTCGCGTCGGCTACGCGAACGTCGACGCGAGTAATCCGCTCGGATCGGTAGCGGATGCGGAGATCGGCATCTCGGTGCTCGCGCCCGTTACGGCGATAGCCGCGAACTCGCTGCAAGGCGGTTACATCGGCGCGACGAGCGCGGTCGCGTGCGGCGTCGTGAGCTTCGGCGGCAATTCGAACGCACCCGCCAACAGCGGCTCGGCATTCGACAACACGGTGCCTCATCCGGAACTGCCCGGCACGTATCACGACGGGTTCTTCTACCCGTCCGCCGGCAACTGCACGGACGGCTCGGCCGTGTCGACGCTCGCGGCGAACTATACGTCGACGCTGTTCCAGGGCGCGACCGCGGCGTTCCTGGATCCGATGACGTCGTCAGTGAGCTCGCAGTTCTCGCTCGACTACACGCAGACGACGCCCGGCAAGATCAAGGTGACGGCGACGCGCGACTTCAATGCGCAAGGCAGCGCGGGTACGGTCGCGATCTTCAGGAAAGGCGACTCCGGCTGGCTCATCAAGGTCGGCAACGTGTACGGGATGGTCGTCAACAACAGTCAGTACAACCCGTTCTTCACGGTCGGCGCGTTCGTTCAGTAACAGATGACATCGCGGCGGCGCACAGCGCGCCGCCGCAGACTTCAAGATATCGAGGATTCCTATGCATTGGAGAAAATCGCTGGCCGTCGCCGTATTGGCTTCCGCCCTGACCGCCTGCGGCGGCGGTGACGATCCGCCGCCCGCGCCCGTCGTCCGGCTCTGTCCGAAGACCATCGATTACAACACCGTGTTTACGGGCGGCTCCGGCTCCGGTGAGCTCGTTCGTGTGCAACTCGACACGACGAAGATGACGTTTCAGATCACGTATCTCGCGTCGCCGGTGCCGGCGGCGGCGGGCACCGTGCAGCCGACGCGCGATACGCCGCCCAACAACGTCGTGACCGGGACGCTGACGGACGAGACAGGTCTTCCGACCGAGAAGCTCAACCAGTGCACGTTCCGGCTGAACGACGCGAGCCTCGATCCGAACCGTCCGGCGCGCGTGTTTCTCGGCGAGGGCGTGCTGGGCGGCGCGATTCCCGGCGCGACGATCGAGTTCGACGGCGTGATCGGCGTCGGCCGGATTCCGAAGACGACTTTCCCGTACTATCCGTTCATCAGCTTCTCCGATCAGGAGACCGATCTTTCGAAGATCGCGGGCAACTACAACCAGCTCGGCTATCACCAGGTGCCGTCGCAGAATTTCATGCAAGCGGCGATCGACGCGAAGGTCACGATCAATGCGGACGGTACGTACGTCGAGACCGACAACTTCGGCAAGAAGAACGGCGGGCAGCCGCTCGCGTCGAGCGCGACCGTCAATCAGAAGCTGACGCTGCGCGCCGATGCACCGGTGTTCGAGTCGCTCAACTATCAGCCGCAGATCCCGGCGACGCTGGCGTCGCTCGATCCGACGAAGGCGGGCAAGGGCATCCTGATCGTCGGCAAGCTGCGCAACCAGCTGGTGCCCATCTTCATTCGCACCGGCGCGGCGAATTCCGATCTGACGCAAGGCGCGCCCGTTGCGGACGACGAATCCGGGATCTCGATGCTGAGTCCGCAGCAGGCGATCGCCTTGGGTTCGCAGGACGGCGAATACACGGGCGTCGACAGCCTGTTCGATTATCGCGCGACCGCACTCGTCGGCACGCAGGCGACGCTGCTCGATCCGTTCCATGCGTCGCAGGTCGCGCTCACGCGCGCGCTCAATCTCGACTACACGCAGGCCGTGCCGGGCGTCGTCACGACGGTCCAGACGAATGCGGCGTCAGGGCCGCCCACCGGCAAGTTCATTTTCACGGGCGGCGTATTCGGTTTCCTCGACATGAGCGACGTCAACAACCCGTACTTCACGGTGGGCGCGTTCGTGCAGTGAGCGTCGCGCGAAACAGGAGACATACGGCGACGCGTGGCCCGCGGGCCCGCGTCGCCCGATCGGAGTATCAGGAGACTTCATGAAGAAGCTGATTGCAGCGTGCGTCGTTGCAGGTGCATCGACGGGCGCTTTCGCGCAGCAGGCGGGCGACACGGTCGCGACGCTCGGCTGGCTCCACGTGATGCCGCAGGACTCGAGCAACGGCCTTACCACCAACGTCGTCAATTCGCCGATCAACGGCCCGCTGCGGCTGCCCGGCTCGTTCACGTCGCCGGGCACGAGCCTGACGGTCAACAACGCGGACACGGTGGGCCTCACGTTCACGTACTTCTTCACCGACCACATCGCGGTGACGTCCGTGCTCGGGATTCCGCCGGAGTTCGCGCTGACGGGCCACGGCGTCATCAAGCCGCCTGGTCCGTCGGGCTCGCTCGGCAGCGTCGATCTCGGCAATCCGGCGAATCAGCCTGCCGTGAAAAACGCGCGGCAGTGGAGTCCGACGATCATCCTGAACTACTACTTCAATTCGCCGACGGCGAAGTTCCGGCCGTTCGTCGGCATCGGCGTCGCATATAGCTGGTTTTCTAACATCGAGCTCAACGGCAATTTCGCAAAGGACGTCAACGACAACCTCGGCAGCGTGCTCGCAGCGGGCGCCGGCAAGCCGGGGCCGACGTCGGTCGAGGGGAAGGCGTCGTCGTCGTTCACGCCGGTCTACAACATCGGTGCGAGCTATGCGTTCGCCAAGCGCTGGGCGCTGACGGCGACGCTGTCGTACATGCCGCTCAAGACGTACTCGTCGCTCGTCATCAAGGCTGCCGACGGCACGACGCTCGCGACGACGCGCACGAAGCTGAAGGCCGATCCGCTCATCACGTTCGTCGGGATCTCTTACAAGTTCTGAGCCACGGGCGCGCGGCGTCGGCGCCCGGGCTTCCTGTGACCGAGCGGGCGAGATCGATCGGCTGCGACGTCACGTTACCGGCGGCAAGCCGCCATTCGTCAAGTGAGGCAGACTCATGCGTAACCGTAAATTTGTTCCGTTCATTGTCGCGTTGGCATTCGCAGCGGCAGCAGCTACGCCAGCGCTCGCCGTCACCATAACCCGCGTCGACGGCCAGCCGATGAATCCGAACGGCGAGCCGTTCTCGGCGACGTCGTCTCCCAACGAGACCCTGCTGTCGAAAGGATCGATCACCGCGAACTGCGTCGCGACGTTCAACGGCACGATCACGTCGGCGGGTGTCGTCAACATCACGTCGACGATGTTTACCGGCAGCAACAGCCTGTGCGGCCTCATCAAGGGCAGCGCGAGCGGCCTGAATCCGTGGACCGGCCAGGCCGACAGCGCGACTCAGTTGACGATCAACAACGCGCAGGTCAACGTGACGCTGCTCGGCCAGTGTGGTCCGAGCAAGGTGGTGACGTCGTGGAACGACGCGAATTCGTCGATTACCTTCAGCAACGCCGTGCTGGCGCCGGACTGCAAGGTGACGGGGACGGTCGTGACGTCGCCGAAGTTCCGCGTCCAGTAATTTGCGTTCGTCACGGTTTTGCCGTGCGGCGGCTCGTCGATCATGAGCCGCTGCGCGTGTATAGCGTGAACGCGGCCGCCAGGAGCCGCCGCGTTCGCAAGACGACGAACGACAGGAAGTTCGCCTGACGTCAGGGCAGCCGCGCATGCCATTGTGCCGGGATGCGCGGCCCGGCGAGCATTGCGATCGCGCTGAGGGGCAAGCGCGTGGGGCCGCGGTGCGCGCTGTGCGATGCGTGCGAAGGTTGCGCGCAGGCGCGCGAGACGAGCGCGAAGGCAGGGCGGCCATCGTGCAAACGTTTCGGAGCCCGATCGACAGCGGGGCGAACATGGGCCGGTCGTCGTCAAAAATAAAAGGGGCGACGCGTTCGCGCATCGGTGCGCCGCGCGGAGTCGGGCCTTCGACGCATGGGCGAGGGCGGCTCGCGTGCGACGTGCAGCGACAGTTGCCGTCGCCCAACTGCGGACACGATCCGCATCGCTATTTCTCGGATGGCCCATGCCTGACAATCATAATCATCGTGTCGACGCCCAAGGCCCGTCGCTCGGCAGCTTGCGCACGGCAGCATGGCTTCGGCATCTCCTCGATCACGCGGAGCGTCTTGTGTCCGCGGCGGCGGCAAGCCGCGAAGCGCACATCGCGACCGCCGCGTACACCTCGCTCGCGCGATCGAATGCAAGCGCCCGGCGCGGCCCGACGGCGGACGCCGATCTCCTGAGCGAACTGCTCGTGGCGCTGCAAGGCGACGGCGCATCCGCCGACACGGCGCGCGCCGCCACATACGGCGCGTTTGCGCATACGCCGACGAAACGGCTGCTCGCGATCGTCGATCGTTATCTACCCGGTTCGAAAGCCGTGTTCGATGGAGCGTACGGCGTTGGGAACGCATGCGGCTTCGACGATCCGGAAGTCGGCTGGGCCGCGCTCGAATCGATCGAGCTCGGCATCGGGCACGCGCTCGCAGCGGACAGCGGCGTCGCGGAAGACGCGATGCGCGGTTTGGTTCGCTTCGACGGACCGGCGGCGGGCCGCGTCATCGATCGGGCGATCGGATGCGTGTGGCGGGCGGACGAAAAGCATATCGACGCCATGGCCGCGCTCGCGGCGTTTTCGGCGACGCTCGCGACGAATGCGCCGATCACGCTCGCCGCATACGGCGGCGAGCACAACGGCATCGCGGCCGCGATTCGGCATGAGCGTCGGGATCTCGCATCTGCGGAAGGGCTGTGCGCCGCGCTCGCCGTCTGCCGGCTCGATCGGCTGTCAGGCGCCGGAAGCTTCTGGCCGTATTACCTGCTCGCGGGTGTGATGATCGCGGCGCCCGACGTCGTGGCCGCGATGGCCGGGCGCTTTCATGGAGGCGCGTTGAATGCATGGCTCGACATGATCCTTGCATCGCCCGCGCGCACCGAGATCGGCGGCGCCGGCGAGGCCGTGTTGGGACGGCTGGCCGCGTCGATGAGCTTCACGTCGCGGCGCAATCCGATCGTTCACACGAAGCGCAGGTCGATGCGTTGAGCGCCGGGCCGGCTCGGCAGCCGGCTCGCGCCGATCGGCTCAGATCGACAGGCAGATCTTGCCGAAGTGCTTGGCCGCAGTCTGATGGCGGAACGCGTCTGCGATCTCGTCGAGCGCGAACGTGCGATCGATCACCGGCTTGATGCCGGTCGAATCGATCGCGCGCACCATGTCGATCTGGTGCCGGCGGCTGCCGACGATGAGGCCTTGCAGATTCTGTTGGCGCGTCATCAGCGTGACGGTCGGCACCGGCCCGGCGATGCCCGTCAGCACGCCGATCAGCGCAATATGGCCGCCGATCCGGCACGCCTGAATCGATTGCGGCAATGTATCGGGGCCGCCCACTTCGATCACGTGATCGACGCCGCGTCCGTTCGTCTGCTCGAGGACCTTCGCGGCCCAATTCGCGTCGCGGCGATAGTTGACGACGTGGTCGGCGCCGAGCGCGCGAGCGCGTTCCAGCTTCTCGTCCGACGACGACGTGACGATCACGGCCGCGCCCATTCGTTTTGCGAACTGCAGCGCGAAGATCGACACGCCGCCCGTGCCGAGCACGAGCACGCTGTCGCCGGCCTTGAGATTGCCGTCGACGACGAGCGCGCGCCACGCGGTGAGGCCGGCCGTCGTCAGCGTCGCGGCTTCCGCATGCGTGTAGCCCTTCGGCGCGTGCGTGAACCAATGCGCGGGCCGCACGACCGATTCGCGCGCGTAGCCGTCGACGCCGTCGCCTGGCACCGTCGCGAAGTCCGCGGCGGTCGGGCCGCCGTCGAGCCATTGCGGGAAGAAGGTCGACACGACCGCGTCGCCGACCGCGTATTCCGTGACGCCTTTGCCGATCGCTTCGACGACGCCCGCGCCGTCCGACATCGGAATGCGTTTGTCGGCGGCGCCCATCCTGCCCGTGACGACGCCGAGATCGTGATAGTTGAGCGAGCTTGCATGAACGCGTACGCGGATCTCGCCCGCGGCGGGTGCGCCGGGATCGGCGAGCGTCACGCGTTCGAGCTGTTCGAGGCCTGCGGGCTGGCGAAGCATGATGGCTTTCATTGATTCGACTCCTGTAAATGGCGAGCGCACGAAGCGCGGCGCGCGATCGATGCGTTCGAGAGTGGCCGATCAAGGACCGGCGCGCGTTGCGTCGTTGCGCGTGTCGCACGCGAGCGCACGTGGATCGCGCTGAGCGAAGCTGGCCCGCGTCCGGCCGACGAGCAGACGGCGGATGGACGAATTGTCCGGGCGTACTTCGTTCGATGCAAGAACGTACAATTAAGGCCGGTACTATCAATTATGTAGGTATGTGACGATGCGACCGAAACGTTTCGACAGCAAAAGCGGGTGCTCCGTCGAGGTGACGCTTTCCGTCATCGGCGGATTGTGGAAGCCGGTGATCCTGTTTCATTTGTTGCGGGAGAAGAAGCGTTTCATGGAGCTCACGCGGCTGATGCCGAACACGACGCAGCGGATGCTGACGCTGCAGTTGCGCGAACTCGAGGCGGACGGGATCGTCGCGCGCCACGTCTATCCGCAGGTGCCGCCGAAGGTCGAGTACGAATTGACGCCGTTCGGCAAGACGCTCGCTCCCGTGCTGATCAGCTTGCGGGAATGGGGCGATGCGTATCGAACGCATCAATCAGGTGTCAACTCCGCCGAGACGACTTGCGACGCGTCGGCGTGCGAAGCATCGACGCAGTCGAAGAAACGCGCAGCCGCCGCGAGAAAGGCCGCGTAGCGCATCGATGCCGACGGATCGGTTGAGCGTGAATGCGCCGCGGTCGATTCGCAAATCGCTGGTTCCGTCTGCATCGCATGGCCGGTGATGTTCGCGCGATGTTTGCCTGTTCGCTGTCGTGACGGCCGACATGTGCAGCGCTGCTTCTTGTCAGGAAATCCTTCCTCTTCAAATACACGCGAGACGAGCGATGCTCGCCCGGCATGTCGCGCGTGCTTCCTCGCGGCCCGCAATGCGCGCCTTCTCCTTCTTCGTCATTTTCAACCGCGTCGTTGGATCGCCGGGTGATGCGCGATGCTCGGCTTCGATGAAGATGTCCGTTTCGTGAACGGCATCGAATTCGTTCGATCTTTCATGCGTTGGCTCACGATGAAGAGAAATATCACATAGTCATTTTTAATCAATTTTTATATGAATTTAAATGAAATATGAGAGAAATATTTTGTCTGTAATGTGAATTTGTCATTTCAATATGAAAGACAATGAAGGCTGTCGTCGATCGGATGCCAGAGGATATACACGCACGTGGACGCCACCATGCTTGCAGACATGCCCGTCGACATCAGGATCCGCAGGGGAGAGCGGGGGTTGTACGGGAAAGATGGAAAGACGCTCACGCACGTGGATGCGTGGTTATCCTTGCAGGACGGTGCATGAATACGTTTTCGTCGTCCGCTGTACCGGACTGTCTTTAGGCGACCTGCGCGGCGAGTCGATGATTGTCGGCCGCTTCGGCTTGCCTACCCTCGGCTCGCATGGACAAGCGGAGTGCAGGTTTTCACAGGTCTATCGATTGAATTTTCTATTGAATTTTCATGAGATTTTTATGGAATTTATTTATGTGATGAATAAGTATATGTTTTTGATGAAAATGTAACGGTATGGAGTGTGATGTTACGTTACGGCACGCGTAACGAGGGAAAGAAGAGGCGTCAACTGTGCTGCTCGCGCGACGTATCGAGCAATTAAATTCGGTGTGGATTTGTTTTCTTGAAGGAACGGTGCGCGATCGATCCGGCGCGCACGCTGGCATGCTCCGTGCGATGACCTTCGCGCCGTAATGACGGCAGTACCTATCCAAACGAGGTCACATATGAAACAAAACTTCAAGTTGACGAGCATTGCACTGTCGGCAGCAGTCGCGTTCGGGGGGGCGGCGGCGATGCCGGCCGTCGCAGGTGGGCTGAATACCCTTCCGATCTCTGCTTCGGTCGGCGATCTGGGCGGCGTTGGCTCGGGTAGCGCTGTATCGGGGCTTGCCGGCGGTGCGCAGCAGGGGGCGATCCACGCCAGCGTGCTCGGCTCGGCCGACGCGTCGGTCGGCGCCGGCGCACTCGCCAACTTGGCAGGCACGTTCGCGAACGCGGTGAGTCATAACCCCGTTCAGGGTGTTGTGAACAATGCGGTCGGTACGCTGACGAATCTGGCGAGCAACAACCCGTTGCCGGGCGCGCTGAATAACGCAGTGGGTACGCTGCAAAACGCGGTGACCAACAACCCGCTGTCCGGCATCGCGAACAGCGCCGTAGGCACGCTGACGAATCTGGCGAACAACAACCCGTTGCCGGGCGCGCTGAATAACGGGGTGGGTACGCTGCAAAACGCGGTGACGAACAACCCGCTGTCCGGCATCGCGAACAGCGCCGTAGGTACGCTGACGAATCTGGCGAGCAACAACCCGTTGCCGGGCGCGCTGAATAACGCAGTGGGTCCGCTGCAAAACGCGGTGACCAACAACCCGCTGTCCGGCATCGCGAACAGCGCCGTAGGCACGCTGACGAATCTGGCGAGCAACAACCCGTTGCCGGGCGCGCTGAATAACGGGGTGGGTACGCTGCAAAACGCGGTGACCAACAACCCGCTGTCCGGCATCGCGAACAGCGCCGTAGGCACGCTGACGAATCTGGCGAACAACAACCCGTTGCCGGGCGCGCTGAATAACGCAGTGGGTACGCTGCAAAACGCGGTGACGAACAACCCGCTATCCGGCGTTGCAAACAACGCCGTGGGTACGCTGACGGGTCTCGCGAGCAACAACCCGCTCGCAGGCGCTGTCGGCGGCCTGAGCAACACGCTGCCTGCCGCTCTCAGCAACTCGGCTGGCGCATTGGTGGGTGCCGCCGGCAACGTGACGAGCGCGCTGGCGGGCGCGGGCAGCAACGCGGCCGGCACGCTTGCGGGCGCCGCGAGCAACAATCCGCTGCCGGGCGTCGTGAACAACGTGGCCGGCACGCTCGCGAACGCGATCGGCGGCAATCCGATCGCGCCGATCACGAGCGTCGTGAGCGGCCTGACGAACGCGCTGCCTGTCGCCAACCCCACGGGCGCATTGACGGGTGCCGTGAACAACATCGCAGGCGCGCTCGTGCGCGTGGCGAACGGCAATCCGGTAACGGGCGCGGTCAGCGGTCTCGTGGGCGCGTTGCCCGTCAGCAATCCGGCTGGCGCGCTGACGAGCGCAGCGAACACTGCGGCAGGTACGATTGCGACCGTCGCGGGCAGCAATCCGGCTGCAGCCGTCGGCGGCACGATCGGCAGCGTCGCAGGTATGCTGACGGGGGCGGCCGGCACCGGCGTCGCAGCGGGCTCGCAGCTCGGAAGCGTCGGCTCCGCGCTGATGGGTTCGGGCGCGACCTCGGCCGGGAAGATGTTGACGTTGGGCAGCAACGCGTTCGGCAGCACGGCGGCCGCAACCGGTTCGTTGCTGTCGACGGGCGCTGTCGTCGCGAGCACGGTTGTCAACTCGGTAGGCTCGTCGGCCGGTGCAGTGGTGGCGTCGCTGCCGGACCTGACGGTCTCGTCGTCGAAGTCGGCTGCTCCGGCGTCGAACCCGCTCGCTCCGGTCACATCGGCGGTTGCGACGCTCGCCGGCGCGCTGCCGAAGTAATGCGGCGCGGCGCGTCCCGACGATGCTACGGGACGCGCCTACTCTAGTCACTAGACATCATGTATGGACCTGCCCCCTCAATGCGGCTCTGAGCCGAGGTGTAACCGACCTCAAGCTTAATCCGCGTACCTTGAGGTGCGGCAGGTCCATACATGATGTCTCGCCGGAAAATTGGCCGGAAGTCGAACCAGGGCGGCATGGCGGCGACGTCATGTCGCCTTGTCGTTCCGGTGCCGGACTTGTCGTCCGAGCCACGGGCTAGGCGAGGGCGGCGGTGCGCCGGCATCCGTGGGACCGCGGGCGGGCAGGCGGATTGGCTTGGATGTAAGGAATATGTATGCGATGATCGTACCTTCGCCGCCGATCGAGTCAACGAGGCAACCCCGCCTCAGATCCGCTCCGACAATGCGCGCGGCGGCTCGCGCCGCATTCCGCCGCATCGGCCGATTCCGCCTCAAGCGATTGTTTCGATTGAGATTGTTGCGCAATCCGACAACGCATCCCGGCCGCGTTTCCCCCGGATTTCGCCGCGCCGAAATTTTGCTGAATCGCTGGCGATTCCTCTTCTTGAATTTGTCAAAACCCGTCCATATAATTAGCACTCGCTGCACGAGAGTGCTAACAATTCCTGCCGGTCGGCGAGCTGTCCGGCAGTTTCCCTCAGCGTTCTTCAGTCTCAATCAAGAGAGGAGTGAATATGAACCTTCGTCCGTTGCATGATCGCGTGATCGTCAAGCGCCTGGATCAGGAAACCAAGACCGCCTCGGGCATCGTCATTCCCGACGCAGCCGCTGAGAAGCCGGATCAAGGCGAAGTTCTGGCCATCGGCCCGGGCAAGCGCGATGACAAGGGCGCTCCGATCGCCCTCGACGTGAAGGTCGGCGATCGTGTTCTGTTCGGCAAATACGCTGGCCAAACCGTCAAGGTCGACGGCCAGGAACTGCTCGTGATGCGCGAAGAAGACATCATGGCCGTGGTCAACGCTCAGTAAGCGTTCGCCAACGGATCACATTCTCAAAGATTTCAAGGAGTTAGAAGATGGCAGCTAAAGACGTCGTATTCGGCGATTCCGCACGCGCGAAGATGGTCGAAGGCGTGAACATTCTCGCCAACGCAGTGAAGGTCACGCTGGGTCCGAAGGGCCGCAACGTGGTGCTTGAACGCAGCTTCGGCGGCCCGACGGTCACGAAGGACGGTGTGTCGGTCGCGAAGGAAATCGAGCTGAAGGACAAGCTCCAGAACATGGGCGCGCAAATGGTCAAGGAAGTGGCTTCCAAGACCAGCGACAACGCCGGCGACGGCACGACGACGGCAACCGTGCTCGCGCAATCGATCGTGCGCGAAGGCATGAAGTACGTCGCGTCGGGCATGAACCCGATGGACCTGAAGCGCGGCATCGACAAGGCCGTGGCTGCCGCAGTGGAAGAGCTGAAGAAGATCAGCAAGCCCTGCACGACGAACAAAGAAATTGCACAGGTCGGCTCGATCTCGGCGAACAGCGACTCGTCGATCGGCGATCGCATCGCCGAAGCGATGGACAAGGTCGGCAAGGAAGGCGTGATCACCGTCGAAGACGGCAAGTCGCTTGCCGACGAACTGGACGTCGTCGAAGGCATGCAATTCGACCGCGGCTACCTGTCGCCGTACTTCATCAACAACCCGGACAAGCAAGTCGCCGTCCTCGACAACCCGTTCGTGCTGCTGCACGACAAGAAGGTGTCGAACATCCGTGATCTGCTGCCGGTGCTCGAGCAAGTCGCGAAGGCTGGCCGTCCGTTGCTGATCATTGCCGAAGACGTCGAAGGCGAAGCGCTCGCCACGCTGGTCGTGAACAACATCCGCGGCATCCTGAAGACCGTTGCGGTCAAGGCGCCTGGCTTCGGCGATCGTCGCAAGGCGATGCTGGAAGACATCGCGATCCTGACGGGCGGCCAGGTGATCGCCGAAGAAACGGGCCTGACGCTCGAGAAGGCAACGCTGGCCGAGCTGGGCCAGGCGAAGCGCATCGAAGTGGGCAAGGAAAACACGACGATCATCGACGGTGCAGGCGAAGCCGTCAGCATCGAAGCGCGCGTGAAGCAGGTTCGTGCGCAGATCGAAGAAGCGACGTCGGACTACGACCGCGAGAAGCTGCAAGAGCGCGTGGCCAAGCTGGCGGGCGGTGTGGCAGTGATCAAGGTCGGTGCTGCGACCGAAGTCGAAATGAAGGAAAAGAAGGCGCGCGTCGAAGATGCGCTGCACGCTACGCGCGCTGCCGTTGAAGAAGGCATCGTGGCAGGCGGCGGCGTCGCGCTGATCCGCGCACGCACCGCGATCGCTGGCCTGACGGGCATCAACGCCGATCAGAACGCCGGTATCAAGATCGTGCTGCGCGCGATGGAAGAGCCGCTGCGTCAGATCGTCACGAACGGCGGCGAAGAAGCAAGCGTCGTGGTGGCGGCAGTTGCTGCGGGTTCGGGCAACTACGGCTACAACGCCGCAACGGGCGAGTACGGCGACCTGGTGGAAGCCGGCGTGGTCGACCCGACCAAGGTCACGCGCACCGCGCTGCAGAACGCAGCGTCGGTCGCCGGCCTGCTGCTGACGACGGACGCAGCCGTTGCCGAACTGCCGAAGGAAGACGCTCCGATGCCGGGCGGCATGCCGGGCGGCATGGGTGGCATGGGCATGGACATGTAATTGGCGTAGCGCCGATTGCATCGAAGGACGCGCGGCAACGCGCGTTCCCCCAAACGAAAACACCCGCAGCAATGCGGGTGTTTTCGTTTGGGGCCGAGGAAAGCCGAACGGCGATCGAACGCGGCATCGGCCGCCGTCATTGGCCGCTGTCATCGGCATCAGGCGGCTGCGCGACGCAAGTCGTGTTGCTAGTCGCCGCTATTGTTGAGTTGAACGTTCCGGACGAATCGGCGATGACGACTGGAATCCGTCTGGAACGTTGGCGGGCAGCTCGATCGCGCTGGTGCGGGCGGCAATGAAGCGGCTTACCGCCGGACGGGCGAGCCCGACTGCGGCAGCGTCGGCGGAGGCGCGTCGTCTTCATTGCTGCGGGCCCAGAAGAAACGATCCGGCAGATACGCGCCCATTCCGGGCCGAAACGCATCGCGGGCTGCCTGATACAGATATTCCTGCGCTTCGCGCACCGCCTCGGGCGGTTCCTGGCCGTTCGCGAGCAGAGCGGCGATCGCCGCGCCGAGCGTGTCGGTGATGCCCATCAACCGATGCGGCGTGCGTTCCCATAGATCTTGCCGGATCTGGCCTTCCTCGCTGTACAGCGAATTGACGAGGCGGTGCGAGCCGGTCTCGGTCGCCAGGATGTATTCGCAGCCCTGGCTGAGCAGGTGCGACAGTGCGGCGTCGAGGTTCGGCGCTTCGGCGTCGCCGTCCGGCTGCGCGAGCGCGATGAGCGTCGCGTGGTCGGCGACGAGGAGTGTCGTCTGCGGCGCGAGCAGATCGGCGACCGATTCGCGCAGGTCGTCGGCGGCGAGCACATGCTCGTCGTCGAGCGTGAAGTCCGGCGCGAGGACGAGCGGCACGCCGTCGTAATCGGCGACCACTTCGGCGATCGCGCTCACGACTTCCGCCCGCGTCGCGGCGCCGATCTTGAACGCGGCGACGGGCATGTCTTCGAGCAGCATGCGCGCCTGTGCGGCGACGGTATCCGGATCGAGGCCGGTGACTTCGTCGCAGGCGGCGGAGTCGCGCACGGTGTAGCCCGTCAGCACGGACACGCCGTGGCAGCCCATGCTCGCCAGAGTCATCAGGTCGGCTTGCAGGCCAGAGCCGCCTGTCGGATCGGACAGGCCGAAAGTGAGGACGATCGGAGGGGTGTTGCTGGACATGGAAATGGGGAAAGAGGAAAAACGGTGAAGCCAGTTGGCAGGATGCACCAGCCGGGTGCGCCCGCGCAGTCAATTATGCGGCGGATTCCGTCTGTCCGAAGCGTTTTTTTATCGCGCCGCAGCGAGCAAACGCAACTAGAGGCCGATTGCTAGGCAGTCCGGCGCCGACACGGTACCATCATGGCTCTCAAATCAACGGACTTTCCTTTACGCGGCTTAAGATGGAATATAAAAGCTGGATGTGCCTGATCTGCGGTTGGATTTACGACGAAGAAGCTGGGTTGCCGGAGGAGGGCATCGCCCCGGGCACACGCTGGGAAGACGTTCCCATCAACTGGACATGCCCCGAGTGCGGCGCGCGCAAGGAAGATTTCGAGATGGTCCAGATCTGACCGTCTCGCGTCGGCGGTTTGGCATCGAGCGAACCGGCGGCGTCGGCGCGGCAGCATCGACGGGTTGAGGCGCCGCTTGCGGCGCGGCTTCGTTTCTGGTGCTGACGCTCGTGCCTATTATCTCTGAAATCGCGACGGTCCCGGTCCTCGACGCTTTGCCCAATCCGCGAGGCGGTGCAGTGCCTGCGGCCGAGGCGGCGCTGCGCGCCGCGCAGCAGGCGTTCGAGCGGCGAGCCGATCCGGCCGAGCCGCTTACCCGCGCTGCGGCAGCGTTGCAGGAGGCGGGCTGGCTCGCCGCGCAACGCTTTGTCGTCGCGCTTGCTCACGCCGCGCCGCTTGCGGCGACGGAATTGCAGCCGATTGCGTTCGAGGCCGCGCTGCGGGATTTCCGCGCCGCGCTGGAGCGTCACAATCTGCGCGAGCTCGCCTGCTCGCCGCTCCTGTTCGAGCATTATCGTGCGCTGTGCGTACAGGCCGCGAGCGATTTGCGCGCGAACACGCCGCACGATGCGCTCGCGCTCGCTGGCCGGCCGGTGCCGCCCGCCACGCTGTATGCGCTGTCGCCAGATGCGCTCGCGCATCTGCGCGCGCGCTACGAGCAAGCGCTTCTCGGCGCGCTGCGTGCGTCGGAGGCGGCGACCGACACGGCGCTCGACGGACTTGCCGACTGCGCGGCCGAACTCGCCGGCCCGTTTCCGTATGACTATTGGCGGCTCGCTGGCGCGTGCATGCGGGTGCTGCGCGTGCGCGGCGGCGTCGAGCTCAAGCGTTTTCTTGCGCGCTGCAACCTGCTGCTCGGCGAGCAGGTTCGCGGATTGCGCATCGCGCCTGCCGCGCTCGTTCGTGAGGCGCTCGCGCTCTTTTGGCGCGACTACGCGCTGTACGGCGCGGCGGCCGAGGACGTGACCGACGTCGAGCTGCTGCATGACTACGGGCTGACCGTCGCGTGGCACGTCGCGGGCACGCAGGCGTCCGAGGCATTGTGGGAAGCCGACGCCGCGCGCGCCGAGGCTGACGCAGTACGGGCCGCGCCGACGCGCGAACTTGGCGTCGTCACCGTCAACGGTCACGCGTATGAGGATTTTCTTCAGACGGCCGATGCGTCGATGACCGAGCTGGCGCTCGACGTGCGCACGGCTGACGCGGGTGCCGCGTTGCAGGCGGCGGAGGCCGCGTATCGCGTTGGCTCGGTCGCGTGTGCGCTCGGGCTCGGACACACGGCGCTGCTTGCCGACGCACTCGGGCTCGCATGGCGCCGCCGTGCGCATCTCGGCGCGACGGGCGAAGCGGGCGCGTCGGCATGCCGGCAGGCCACCGAAGCGTTGCGCGCGACGTTGCACAAGATTGCAGCGGGTATGGCGCCGCCCGACTTGTCGGACGCGTGTGCGGCGCTCGCGGATGCGTTGTCGGGCGCGGTCCGGAGGGCATGATGCGACGCGCGGCGGGGCGGCAGGCAAGGCCGGCTTCTTGCTTTTGGCCGATGCGGCGCAATCGCGCGCGGCGCGCGTGCCGATTGGCCCCGAACGCGTGATAGAGTGAGTGTATGTCGTGTCGACCCGCGCGGCGTGCGAGGCCGCGACAAGCGGCGTCCGTCACGTCGCGAGGTCTTTGCTAAAATTCAAACCATGCCAAAGAGTTCCGATCGCATCAACCTTACCAACCAGTTCCTGATCGCCATGCCGAACATGGCGGATCCGACGTTTTCAGGAACGGTGGTCTATCTTTGCGATCACAGCGAGCGCGGCGCGCTCGGCCTCGTCATCAATCGCCCGACCGACATTGATCTCGAGTCGCTGTTCAACCGCATCGATCTGAAGCTCGAGATCGAGCCGCTCCTGCACATCCCCGTTTACTTCGGCGGCCCGGTGCAGACCGAGCGCGGCTTCGTGTTGCACGAGCCCGTCGAGGGCAGTTCGTACAACTCGTCGATGACGGTCGAAGGCGGGCTCGAGATGACGACGTCGAAGGACGTGCTCGAGGCGGTCGCGACGGGCGCGGGCCCGAAGCGTTTCCTGCTGACGCTCGGCCATGCCGGCTGGGGCGCGGGGCAGCTCGAGGAAGAGATTTCGAAGAACGGCTGGCTCACGGTTGCCGCCGATCCGCGGATCGTGTTCGACACGCCCGCCGAAGAGCGCTTCGAAGCGGCGCTCGGGCTGCTCGGCGTGAGCTCGTCGATGCTATCGGGCGAGGCAGGGCACGCATGAGCGCAGCGCTTTCGCGCGACGCGACGCTCCTGGCGTTCGACTACGGCGAGAAGCGCATCGGCGTGGCCGTCGGCAATCTGCTGACCCGCACGGCCCGCGCGCTCGTCATCGTTCCCAATCTGAATCGCGAGCACCGCTTCAAGGCAGTCGGCGAGCTGATCGCCGAATGGAAGCCGGATGCGCTCGTCGTCGGCCTGCCGCTTCATCCGGACGGCGCGCCGCACGAAATGACGCAGCAGGCGAAGCGCTTCGGCAATCAGCTGAACGGCCGCTTCAACCTGCCGGTGAGCTGGGTCGACGAACGCTACTCGTCGGTCGAAGCACGCGCGGATCTGCGCGCGCACGGCAGCGGCGCGGATCGTGTCGATGCCGAAGCCGCCCGCATCATCCTTCAACAATACCTCGACGAACTGCCCGATCATCATGAGTTCAATTGACGCCGAGGCGCTTTACCGCGTCCTGCTCGACCAGATTCGCGGCGCCTATGGCGAAACCGCGTTCGCCGAATCCGGCGGCCCCGTGCTGGCCGGCATCCGCAGCGGCGGCGCATGGCTCGCCGAGCGCCTCGCGCGCGACCTGAACGCGCCGGACTTCGGCGTCGTCAACGTTGCGCTGCATCGCGACGATTACGCGAAGAAGGGGCTGCACAGCCAGGCGAGCCCGACGTCGCTGCCGTTCGAAGTCGAAGGGCGGCACATCGTCCTCGTCGACGACGTGCTGTACACCGGACGCACGGTGCGCGCAGCACTCAACGAGCTGTACGACTACGGGCGGCCCGCCGCCGTCGAGCTCGCGGTGCTCGCCGATCGAGGCGGGCGCGAGCTGCCAATCGCGGCGCGCTTCGTCGGCGGCGCGCTCGACGTCGACGCCGACGCGACGCTCGTGCTCGAGCGCACCGACGCGGGACAATTCACGCTTCGCACCGAGGCGCGCGCCGGCTGACGCGCGCGACGCATTCCGGCCGCCCGCGCGCATCGCGCTCCGGGCGCCGTTTGGCAACACGTTGGAATCACGCACATCATGACGACCGACACCTCCGGCCGCACCGGCAATCCCGCCGCGGCCGCGCCCGCCGAGCGCTTTCGCTACGGCTTCCTGAAGGGCAATCCGCAGCTCACGAAGAACGGCGAGCTCAAGCATCTGCTGTCGATCGAGGGCTTGCCCCGCGCGATCGTCAACCAGATTCTCGACACCGCCGAGCAGTTCGTCAGCGTGACCGACCGCGAAGTGAAGAAGGTGCCGCTTCTGCGCGGCAAGTCGGTGTTCAATCTGTTCTTCGAGAACTCGACGCGCACGCGCACGACGTTCGAGATCGCCGCGAAGCGGCTGTCCGCCGACGTGATCAACTTGAACATCAACGCATCGTCGACGAGCAAGGGCGAGTCGCTGCTCGACACGATCAACAACCTGTCGGCGATGCATGCCGACCTCTTCGTCGTGCGTCACGCGTCGAGCGGCGCGCCGTACCTGATCGCCGAGCACTGCGCGCCGCACGTGCACGTGATCAACGCGGGCGACGGCCGTCATGCGCACCCGACGCAGGGCCTCCTCGACATGTACACGATCCGCCACTACAAGCGCGACTTCACGAAGCTGCGCGTCGCGATCGTCGGCGACATCCTGCATTCGCGCGTCGCGCGTTCGGACATCCATGCGCTGACGACGCTCGGCGTGCCGGAAGTGCGCGCGATCGGCCCGCGCACGCTGCTGCCGGGCGGTCTCGAGCAGATGGGCGTGCGCGTGTTCCACAACCTCGACGAGGGCCTCAAGGACGTCGACGTGATCATCATGCTGCGTTTGCAGAACGAGCGGATGAGCGGCGCGCTCCTGCCGTCCGCGCAGGAATACTTCAAGAGCTGGGGCTTGACGCCCGAGCGCCTCGCGCTCGCCGCGCCCGACGCGATCGTGATGCATCCGGGGCCGATGAACCGCGGCGTCGAGATCGACTCGCAGGTGGCCGACGGCCCGCAATCGGTGATCCTGAACCAGGTGACGTTCGGCATCGCGGTGCGGATGGCCGTGATGGGGATCGTCGCCGGCACGAACGACTGACGTGCGCGGCGCCGCGGGACACCCGCGCGCGCATCGAACTCGACGAAATCAACGCATTCAACGCATCAACAGACAGCGCATGAAGATTCATATCAAAGGCGGCACGCTCATCGATCCGGCGGCCGGCACGGAACGGCAGGCCGACGTGTTTGTCGCCGCCGGCAAGGTGGCCGCGATCGGCGCGATGCCGGCCGATTTCAACGCGGCGAAGACGATCGACGCGACCGGAATGATCGTCGCACCGGGCTTCGTCGACTTGTCGGCGCGGCTGCGCGAGCCGGGCTACGAGCACAAGGCGACGCTCGAATCGGAAATGGCCGCGGCGGTCGCGGGCGGCGTGACGAGCCTCGTCTGCCCGCCCGACACCGATCCCGTGCTCGATGAGCCGGGCCTCGTCGAGATGCTGAAGTTCCGCGCGCACAATCTGCATCAGGCGCACGTGTATCCGCTCGGCGCGTTGACGGTCGGGCTGAAAGGGCAGATCATCACCGAGATGGTCGAGCTGACCGAGGCGGGCTGCATCGGCTTCACGCAGGCGGACGTACCTGTCTCCGACACGCAGGTGCTGCTGCGCGCGCTGCAGTACGCGAGCACCTACGGCTACACCGTGTGGCTTCGGCCCGTCGACGCGTTTCTCGCGAAGGGCGGCGTCGCGGCGAGCGGGCCCGTTGCGTCGCGGCTCGGCCTGTCGGGCGTGCCGGTCGCGGCCGAGACGATCGCGCTGCACACGCTCTTCGAGCTGATGCGCGTGACGGGCTCGCGCGTGCACATCGCGCGGCTGTCATCGGCGGCGGGCGTCGCGCTCGTGCGCGCGGCGAAGGCCGAGGGCCTGCCCGTGACCTGCGACGTCGGCGCGAACCACCTGCATCTGATCGACGTCGACATCGGCTACTTCGACGCGCAGTTCCGCCTCGATCCGCCGCTGCGCACCGAGCGCGACCGCGAAGCGATCCGCGCCGCGCTCGCCGACGGCACGATCGACGCGATCTGTTCGGATCACACGCCCGTCGACGACGACGAGAAGCTGCTGCCGTTCGCCGAGGCGACGCCGGGCTCGACGGGGCTCGAGCTGTTGCTGTCGCTGACCGTGAAGTGGGCGCAGGAGGCGGGCGTGCCGCTTGTGCGCGCACTCGCGAAAATCAGCTCGGCACCCGCAGGCGTGCTGAAGCTGCCCGCCGGCCGCGTCGACGAAGGCGCGCCGGCCGACCTGTGCGTGTTCGATCCGAATGCGCACTGGCGCGTCGAGCCGCGTGCGCTGAAAAGCCAGGGCCACAATACGCCGTTCCTCGGCTACGAGCTGCCCGCACAGGTAGGCGCGACGCTCGTCGCGGGCCAGGTCGCGTTCGAGCGCCGCTGACGCGAGCCACATCATGAGACCCCTACGCAAGGCGCGCCTCGTCCTGCATCTGCTGCGCGGGATGGCGATCATCGCGCTGCGATTCAAGCGCGCGACCCCGGAGCGCCGCCAGGAGATCACGCGGCGCTGGACCGTGAAGATGCTGCAGCTTTGCGGGATGCGGCTCGTCGTGCACAACGACGCGGCGCGACTCGATGCGAGCGTGCTTGTCGTCGGCAACCACGTGTCGTGGCTCGACATCTACGTGATCAACGCATGGCGTCCGACGCCGTTCGTGTCGAAGGCCGAGGTGCGTGCATGGCCCGTTGTCGGCTGGCTCGCCGAGCGCCTGGGAACCGTGTTCATCCAGCGCGAGAAGCGCAGCGAGGCGAAGCGGATCATGCACGAGCTGTCCGATCGCCTCGGCCAGGGCGAGCTGATGTGCGTGTTTCCGGAAGGCACGACATCGGATGGTCTCGGGCTGCTGCCGTTCCATTCGAACATGTTCCAGGCGGTGGTGTCGGCGGGCTGCGCGGTGCAGCCGATCTGCCTGATGTACGAGGACGCGCGCGGCCGCCAGTCGGTCGCGCCTGCGTACGTCGGCGATCTGTCGCTCGGCCAGTCGCTCGATAGGGTGTTGAACAGCGGGCCGCTCACCGCGCATCTATTTGTATGCGCGCCGATCGTTGCGACGGGCGACCGGCGCGAGATGGCCGCACTCGCGCGCGCCGCGGTCGCGGACGCGCTCGCGCAGATGCAGCGCGCCGTCGAGCGGCCGTTCGACGCGGATCTCGCGCGGCTCGCGGCGGCCGCGTACCCGGCGCCCGCCGAGCCGGCCGGCGAATCCGAAGGCATGGCCGACCCGGAGATCGGCGTCGACGCGGTGCCGCGCCGCGAAGGGTAAGCGCGGCGACCGCGGTCGCGCGGCGGCGCTGCCAGTCCGGCTATTCGTCCGCTGCGCCGCAGCGCTCGCACGCGACTTGCGTGACTTGGCGCGCGGCCGGGTCGTCGGCGAGCCGCACGGCCGACAGCCGATTGCCCCATACGCATCCCGAATCCAGCGCGACCAGGTTGTCGCGCAGCATCAGTCCCAATGCGGCCCAGTGGCCGAATACGATCGTGACGTCGGCGGTTTTTCGTCCCGGCACGTCGAACCACGGCAGATAGCCGGCGGGCGCGGACGCGGGACCGCCGTTCGCCCGAAACTCCATCGCGCCGTCGGGCGTGCAGAAGCGGATGCGCGTGAACGCATTGAAGGCGACCCGCAGCCGGTCCGCCTTCTTCAGATTCGGACTCCAGCAATTGGGGTCGTTGCCGTATAGATTGCGCAGCGTGTCGTGCCAGTTCGGCGCGCGCAGCGCGCGCTGCAGCTCGTCGGCGAGCTCGAGCGCGAGCGTCGCGTCCCATTGCGGCAGCACGCCTGCATGCACCATCAGCATGCCGCGCTCGAAGTGCGCGAACGGCCGGTGGCGCATCCATTCGACCAGGTCGTCGGCGTCGGGCGCGTCGAGGATCTCGCCGATCGTGTCGCTCGGCTTCAGCGTGCGGATGCCGGCCGCGACCGAAAGCAGGTGCAGATCGTGATTGCCGAGCACGGTGATCGCGCGTTCGCCGAGCGCGGCTACCTCGCGCAGCGTCGCGAGCGACGCTGGGCCTCGGTTGACGAGGTCGCCTGCAAACCAGAGTGGGGTGTCGGCCGCTGGAGAGAGCTTGTCGAAGAGCTGCCGGTAGGCGGCGTGGCAGCCTTGGAGGTCGCCGAAGGCGAGGGGCGGGCTGCTGGATAAATTTGTCATTCCTTTGCATTCGTGACGAAATCGGGTCCACGGTATCACAAGAAACCACATCGATCCGAGTCGATTGGCGACGGAGAAAATTCAAGCCGCCGGCGATCGCTGCGGTAGAAACGTTCTCGAAAATATTGCGTTGCGAGTAAACTTCCCGAGCTGTTTCAAGATGTTAGAGGGATGTTTTTTCACTTCCTTGCCCGTATAATTGCCGCCTTGTGGGGCAGCAGCTGTGCGCTGCCGACTTGGGCGCATGGTTCGATCGAGCCACGCGGCCACAACCGGCGGCGAGACTCGAGCGACCAACGGCATTCTCCCGAACATGCCGGCCATGCTGACATCACGCCGGTTGTTTGACCGACTCCCAATTTCAGCAAAGGAATCCCATGATTTTGGTAACGGGCGGCGCCGGTTTCATCGGCGCCAACTTCGTGCTTGACTGGCTGGCGCAATCCGGCGAGGCGGTGCTGAACGTCGACAAACTGACGTACGCGGGCAACCTCGGCACGCTGAAGTCGTTGCAGGGGAATCCGAAGCACGTGTTCGCGCGCGTCGACATCTGCGATCGCGCCGCAATCGACGCGCTGTTGGCGCAGCACAAGCCGCGCGCGATCCTGCACTTCGCAGCCGAAAGCCACGTCGATCGCTCGATTCACGGTCCGGCCGATTTCGTGCAGACGAACGTGGTCGGCACCTTCACGCTGCTCGAGGCCGCGCGCCAGTACTGGAGCGGGCTCGATGCCGACGCGAAGGCCGCGTTCCGCTTCCTGCACGTATCGACGGACGAAGTGTTCGGCTCGCTGTCGGCGACCGATCCGCAGTTCTCCGAGACGACGCCGTACGCGCCGAATAGCCCGTACTCGGCGACGAAGGCGGGCTCCGATCATCTCGTGCGCGCGTATCACCATACGTACGGCTTGCCGACGCTGACGACGAACTGTTCGAACAACTACGGTCCGTATCAATTTCCCGAGAAGCTGATTCCGCTGATGATCGCGAACGCGCTCGCCGGCAAGCCGCTGCCCGTCTACGGCGACGGCCAGAACGTACGCGACTGGTTGTATGTCGGCGATCACTGCAGCGCGATTCGCGAGGTGCTCGCGCGCGGCGCGCCGGGCGAGACGTACAACGTCGGCGGCTGGAACGAGAAGAAGAACCTGGACGTCGTGCATACGCTGTGCGATCTGCTCGACGAAGCGCGGCCGAAGGCGGCTGGCTCATATCGCGACCAGATCACCTATGTGAAGGATCGTCCCGGTCACGACCGCCGTTATGCGATCGACGCGCGCAAGCTCGAGCGCGAACTGGGCTGGAAGCCGGCGGAGACATTCGAAACGGGCCTTGCAAAGACGGTCAATTGGTATCTCGACAATCAGGTTTGGGCCGACGAAGTGGCGTCGGGCGAGTACCGCAATTGGGTCGAGACCAACTACACGCAGCGCGCTTGAGGATTGACGCGATGGCACGTAAAGGCATCATTCTCGCCGGTGGTTCCGGCACGCGGTTGTACCCGATCACGCACGTCGTGTCGAAGCAGCTTTTGCCCGTGTACGACAAGCCGATGATCTACTATCCGCTGTCGACGCTGATGGTGGCAGGTATCCGCGACGTCCTGATCATCTCAACCCCGCAGGACACGCCGCGCTTCGAAACGATGCTCGGTGACGGCAGCCAGTGGGGGATGAACATCCAGTATGCGGTGCAGCCGTCTCCAGACGGCCTCGCGCAGGCGTTCATCATCGGGAAGGAGTTCGTCGGCAACGATTCGTCGGCGCTGATTCTCGGCGACAACATCTTCTACGGCCATGATCTCGCCAAGCAGCTCGAACGGGCGCATGCGCAGGAGGCCGGTGCAACGGTGTTCGCTTATCACGTGCACGACCCGGAGCGTTACGGCGTCGTCGAGTTCGACAAGGGATTCCGCGCACTGTCGATCGAGGAGAAGCCTGCGAAGCCGCGTTCGAACTACGCAGTGACGGGCCTGTATTTCTACGACAACCGTGTGTGCGACATCGCGGCGGACATCAAGCCGTCGCCGCGCGGCGAGCTGGAAATTACCGACGTCAATTCGCGCTATCTCGACGAAGGTGCGCTCAACGTCGAAATCATGGGCCGCGGCTATGCATGGCTCGACACTGGCACGCACGATTCGCTTATCGAAGCCGCGAGTTTCATCGCGACGCTGCAGAAGCGGCAGGGGCTTGTGGTTGCCTGTCCCGAGGAAATTGCGTACCGCAAACACTGGATCGATGCCGAGCAAGTCCTCAAGCTGGCACAGCCGCTCGCGAAGAACGCCTACGGACAATACCTCAAGAACATTCTCACGGATCAAGTCGCATGGCCATCCAAGTAACGGCAACGGCGTTGCCCGAAGTCAAGCTCATCGAGCCGAAAGTATTCGGTGATGCACGCGGATTCTTCTACGAGAGCTTCAATGCGTGTGAATTCGCCGAGCAGGTGGAACCCGGTATCGAGTTCGTTCAGGACAACCATTCGCGCTCCTCGAAGGGTGTGCTGCGCGGGCTGCATTACCAAATTCAACATGCGCAGGGCAAGCTGGTTCGCGTCGTGGAAGGGGAGGTCTTCGACGTCGCGGTTGATATTCGCAAGAGTTCGCCGAATTTCGGCAAATGGGTCGGTGTCGTGCTTTCGAACGACAATCATCGTCAGCTGTGGGTGCCGCCGGGCTTCGCGCATGGATTCGTCGTGTTGTCGGATGCCGCGCAATTCCTCTACAAGACGACCGACTACTGGTTCCCGGAGCACGAGCGCAGCATCGTCTGGAACGATCCGGAAGTCGGGATCGAATGGCCGATCGACTTCGAGCCGCTGCTGGCCGCGAAGGATGCGGCGGGCAAGCGTCTCACCGAAGCGGAAGTCTTCGCATGAGCGGAGCACGCAACATGGGCGCTGGCCGCATTCCGCAACGCATCATGGTGACCGGCGTCAACGGCCAGGTCGGATTTGAACTCGTGCGTACACTTCAGGGGCTAGGTACGGTTTTCGCCGTCGATCGCAGCGCACTCGATCTTTCACTGCCTGATTCGATACGCGCTGTGATCCGTGAGATACGGCCGACCCTGATTGTCAATCCGGCTGCGTACACAGCCGTGGACAAGGCGGAGCAAGAACGCGATCTTGCGATGGCAATCAATGGCGTGGCGCCGGGTGTAATGGCCGAGGAAGCACGCAAATTGGGCGCGGCCTTGATTCACTACTCCACCGACTACGTATTCGACGGTACCAAGAACGGCGAGTACGTCGAGACTGATCCGGCTTGTCCGGCGAATGTCTACGGCGAGTCGAAACTCGCGGGCGAAGCGGCAATCGCTGCGTCCGGCGCGGCGCATCTGATTTTCCGCACGAGTTGGGTCTATGGCGCGCGCGGACGCAATTTCATGCTGACAATGCTTCGTCTCGGCACGGAGCGAAGCGAGCTGAAGGTGGTGTCCGACCAGATTGGCGCCCCGACCTGGAGCAACACGATCGCGACATTGACTTCGCACGTTGTCGCTCAGGCGAACTCGGCGCAAGACGTGACGCAATGGTGGAGCGAGCGATCCGGCGTTTATCACCTGAGTGCGAGCGGGGCAACGTCTTGGCACGGTTTTGCGTCGGCAATATTCGAACTGGCGGGCGGAGAAACGCGGCCGATCGTGCTGCCGATTTCGACGGCAGAGTATCCGGTGCCGGCGACGCGTCCGGCAAATTCGCGAATGTCCGGGGACAAGCTTCAAGAAGCGTTCGGCTTGCGTGCTCCCGATTGGAAAGAAGCGCTCGGTCTCTGCTTGGCAGGGCGCTGATTAGCGGCTGTCAGCGGGCGTTTGCGCGGCGGCGGTTATCGTATTTGCCGCCACGGCCGCGCAGTCCGTCGAGCATTCCCTTGATCATCATCCCGACATCGGCAGCTCGATGTCGGGAGAACAGGGCGAAGATCCAGAACTTGACGGAAAGCCGGGCAATCTCGTGAATCTTCCAGGCGATCGGGATGTACCGGCGGCGGCATAGCAACAGCGCGTTGCGATAATAGTAGTACCGACGAATCGGCTTGTGCATCGCAAGTCGAAGCGAGGCGAGCTTCAGGGCTTTTTCTCCGATTGCATGATGCATGCGAACGTCATACACGCCGTAGCTCTGGAAGCCGGCCGCCTTCGCGCGCAATCCCCATTCGATATCGACGTAGTCGATGAAGAGCGATTCGTCGAGCATGCCGACCTGATCAAAGGCCGGGAGCGGAACAAGCGCGCCGGACGTGATCAGATAATCGGCAGTGGTCCAGCGCACATCGTCATGCGCATGTTTGCGCCGCGGAATGCCATACACAAATTCGATAAATGGCAGGTAATGACCGCGGTTCTGTTCGAAAAAGTACGGACCTATCTGCGCAACCGGCCGATGTTGCCGTGCGAGCTCGTCATGGTGTTGCTCGAGCTGGTCAACCATTGTGTTGGATGGCGAGCTATCCTGATCGAATAGCACCGCGAATTCGGCCGTGCCGAACTCGCGTACCGTCCGGAACCCGGTGTTCAGGGCTGCGGCAATACCGGTGTTGACGCCTTGGTCGAGCACATGGATGTTGGTGGCCGGCAGAATGTGATGCCAGTCGTTCAGATTGGTCGAGCCGTTATCGACGATCACTATCCTGTTGACCTGCGGCGAGAGGGTCGAGATGAGGCTCGATAGCGCAGTGACATCGGGTTCGTAAGTAACGACGATTGCGTCGGAGCGAAGCGACAAGATCGAGTTGCCTGAGTGAGTGTGTTAGCGACGCGCGGAAATTCCGGAATGCGGCGTTTCCGCAGGTTGGCGATGTCGATTGATTATACAGCCGGGCTTTTCCGGCCAGACCGGTCGGGAACCGGGTCCGCTTGCACCCAGGCTACCTGGCGTTCGTATGTATCCGTATCGGCCTGCAGACGGCCCGAACGTTTTTGTGATCCTCCGGCAGGAGTCGTTCGGGGCACCGCGTTGCCGCTAAGGGCGCATCCTGCTCGATTTTCGCAACCGAGAGTGGATGGGGAATGCCGAGACGCAAGCGTGAAACGGCGAGCGCCGCGCCTGCCCTTCAGTCCAGCATACCGATTCGAGGCGGATCGGCGAAAGCGAACGGCGCATCGTGTCCGCTTAACGTCAGATTGGGGTTGTAGGCTGGATCAAGCTCGAGGTGAGCGCCCCAGCGTTTCTCCATCCATCTCACCTCGCCGACGAAACGCTGATACTTGTCCGGATCCATGTCGGAGCCACGTGTGGCCGACTCGTGATGATACAGCTCGGCATAGGGTGTCCAGACATTCCTATAGCCGGCTTCACGAACGCGCAAGCAAAAGTCGACATCGTTGAATGCGACCGAGAGTTCCTCGTCCAGTCCACCGACTTCCATATAGATGGATTTTCGAATGACCAGACATGCAGCGGTCACCGCTGACAGATTCTGGGTGGCGGCAGCGCGGCAGAAATAGCCGAAGCTGCCGCGCGGAAGCTTCGTGTGCATGTGGCCCGCCACGCCACCCAGTCCAATGACTACGCCACCGTGCTGTAGCGTGTCGTTCGGGTACCAAAGCGCGGCCCCAACGGCGCCGTTTCCAGGTTGAGACGCAATACCGACAAGCTCATTCAGCCACTCGGCCGATATGATCTCGATGTCGTTATTCAAGAGACAGAGATAGTCGCCTATCGTGATGGCCGCGGCTCTATTGTTCAGTGCCGAGTAATTGAATGGCGAGTCGTCGCGCATAACGCGGATGCGCGGTTCGGACTTCAGCGACTCAAAATACACCAGTGTTTCTGTTTTTACGCTGCCGTTATCGATGACGATGATTTCGTAATCGGGATAGATTGTTTTGGCGAGAATGCTGTCGATGCATTGCTTGATCAGCGATAGCCCGTCCCGGGTCGGAATGATGATTGAAATTTTCGGCGCGGGTTGAGGCAGTGCGTACCGAACCCGGAGTGTCGAATGCTGATCGCACGGGTGCTCGACAGTTGCTCGGGTATGGGTTCGCGCCAAGTGCTCCTCAAGCGCGCGAATTGCGGCGAGCAGCGCATAAGGCTTCTCGCTTCCGCTGTTCGCGGTACTGCCGGGGGCGACTCGCCAGTGGTAAAGCACGTGCGGAATGTGAACGACTCTGTCGTGCCCGGCCAATTCAACGCAGCGAAGTGCGAGATCGTAGTCCTGACTGCCTTCGAGGCCCTTTCTGAATCCGCCCGCCTCACGTACCAGCGCGGTTTCATATATGCCGAAATGAGAGAACATGTTCTGAGCGAGAAACAACTGCGGATTCCAGTCGCTCTTGAAGTACGGCGAGGAGCGCTTGCCGTCGACGGAGAGCTTGTCCTCGTCGCTATAGAACATCCGGGCTCGCGGGTATCTGTTCATGTATTTCACCGCCATGAACAAAGCGTGGGCCGGCAGGATGTCGTCGTGATCGAGCAGGGCGACAAACTCCCCGTTCGCGATTGCAAGGGCGCTATTGCTTGCTGCGGAAATGTGTCCGTTTTCGGTTCGATACACGACCTTGATTCGTTCGTCCTGGTCGCTCGCCGCCTCAAGGATCTGTTTCACCGATTCTGACGTGGAAGCGTCGTCGGCGATGCACAGTTCCCAGTGTGGATATAGCTGACATCGAACCGACTCGATCATCTCTTGCAGGAAACGCGCGTCGCTGTTGTAAGTCGGTACGACGATCGAGATCAGGGGAGCTCTTTGAAAGTGCTCCATTTCGGCGAGGGCCTGATTCCGTGTCTGCTCGGTAAGCGTATCGTATCGGTCAATCCATGCGTGATAGAGCTCGTCCAATGATGAGCTGTCCGCAAAACCGCTAATGCTGCTCAGTCGCGACAGGCGTGCGCGCAGGCCGTGGACGCCTTCGCGCCGAAAGGTCGCGAGACCGTGGCGGAAGACGTTCAGATAGCCGCCGCGCAACGCAACCTGACGGGAGGCGATCTGAAAGACGAGCTTGATCGAAAGCGCGATCCGGCCGATGCGTCGGAGGGGCGCGGTGACGCGCCACGACGTCGAGTTGCGTATCTTGTCGATATCGGTTCTTAATCTTGCGGCCTCTGCTCGTACGAGGGCGCCGTCCTTGACTTGAGCGTGCAACTGTTTCATCTGCTCGTTCAGAAGTTCGTTTCGCTTGACGGCGTCGGCAAGTTGACGTTCGAGGTCGCTGTCGGGAGTGTTCCCGGTGCCGGATTGCGTCGGCGGTTGGGGAGTGTCAATCATGGCAGGGGGTGTTAGGTCCGCGGCGTAGCAGCAACGTCGACAGACATCGAAATCTGCATCGGAATCCCGACCAGCCCGGTCGACGAGGACGGGGCTTCGGACTTGAAAATGTACGCATCGTGCCGATGCAGCAGAACCTGGTTGCCCGATAACGTCGCGTCTGCGACGATGATGTCGATAGCATATTCGCCGGGCGTCAGGATCGGCATGACGAACGTGAATTGCGCCCTGATCTGCTCATTCGTCAAGAGGTCGAGCGGTTGATCGAACGATGCCCAGTACGTATGATCGCCGAACAACTGGCGCCCAAGCTTGTCTTTGACGGTGAATCCGATGACTGCGGCGGATATGTGACACGCTGCGGATGCTTCGACGCACAGCGTCGCGATCTCTCCGCCGGTGGTCCACAACATCCGGCTGCCGTCTTCCCTGAGAAGCTCTACGGTGTGCAGGGTTGCCGCGCCATCGGGGGGCGAATCGGCTCCCGAAGGATCAAAGGTGAAATTGCGCACGGCAAGATCACGGAACGGGAACCGCGCGCGCTGGTCCAGCCGTGTTTCGGCATCGCTGTCGGGGCGTGCGATCAATGGTGCGGCGGCGATCCTGCTCCTGCCTTGCTGTGATTCGTAGAAGGCTTGAAGGTAGCGGTTGCTTACGTCTTTCGGGTCACCTTCGTCGACAATGGCTCCGCGATCGATCCAGACGGCGCGTGTGCACAGGCTTCGTATGGCCGACGTGTCGTGACTGACGAACAGGATCGTCCCGGTCTGCATGAACTTACGCAGGAAGCGCATGCATTTTTGCGTGAAGAATGCGTCTCCGACGGCAAGTGCCTCGTCGACCACGAGGATATCGGCGTCGACGTGCGCGATGACGGCGAAGGCCAGTCGCACAAACATCCCGCTCGAATAGGTCTTGACAGGCTGATCGATGAAATGACCGATATCCGCGAACGCTTCGATGGCCGCAAACCGCTCGTCAATCTGTTCCTTCGAAAGGCCATGCAGTTGTCCGTTCATGTAGACGTTTTCGCGCCCAGTGTATTCGGGATCGAAGCCAGATCCCAACTCGAGCAGCGCAGCGATTCGCCCCGTTGCATGAACAGCGCCGCCGGTCGGCGACAGTGTTCCGCAAATGATTTGCAGCAGCGTGCTCTTGCCGGACCCGTTTCTGCCGATGATGCCGACCGTTTCGCCGCGAGAGATGGTCAGGTCAATGTCGCGGAGGGCCCAAAAGGTCCGTCCGGCAGAATCGGCGCGGTGGCGTAACCATGTCCTGAGCGAGCGGACCGGCGACAGGCGGGCGGCGAAACCGTACAGCGACTGGCGCAGGCGATCCGAAGGCCGACTATACGTTTTGAAGCCTTTGCTCAGCGACGTAACCTGAATGACGTGTTCAGATGACATCCGCAAATCCTTTGCGCGTTTTCTGGAACCAGGCAAAACCGATCCACGACACGATCAGGCCGATCGCCAGATAGATGGCCCACATCGACCAATCGATGGGTTTCCCCCAGATCAGGACGTTCCGGCTTTGTTCAATCGGAAAGGTCAACGGATTCCAGTAAATGAACCGCTGAAAGTTCGCGGGGAGTGACGATGCAGGGAAAAATATCGGGGACAGGAACATCAACGCCGTGACGAAAATGCCGATCGTCTGCCCGATGTCGCGCAGATACACGCCAGTCGCGGACAGCAGCCAGGAGATTCCCAGTATCAGCAGGCAGAGCGGCACCAGCACCACGGGCAACAGTAGCGCCGTCGCAGGGATGTGCCCCTGTATCAGGAATTCTGCAACCAGGAGAATCGTCACGCTCACGAACGCATGAAAGAGTGCCGACAGCAGGGTGACGCAAGGCAGGATCTCGAGCGGGAAGATGATCTTTTTCACGAAGTTGGTATTCGCCAGCACGATGGACGGCGCACGATTCACGCATTCGGAAAATATATTGAACGTCAGCATGCCGGCGAACAGCACGATCGCGAACTCGCCGTGCGATCCCGGGGTCGACTGGTTGCCCCACCTCGACTTGAACACGCCGCTGAACACGAACGTGTAGACGCTCAACATCAGTAGTGGCGTCAGCAACGACCAGAAAATCCCGAGCGCCGATCCCTTGTATCGACCGACCGCGTCTCGTCGCGCGAGGTCAAACATGAGTCGGCGATTCTTTACCAGCGATGTCAGGAGGTACATCGGAGAGGTACTGGAGCTTTGCATGGTCTGCGAGCGGAAGCGGCGTAACACGGGGTAGGGACGAACTCCCGTTCGGGCAGGCGATGCGCGACAACGGTGGTTCGTTCTGCCTTCGGGAGGAAAACGAACGATTATCTCATAGCGTTTGGGGATGCATTTGCCGCATTCGGGACTCGAATGCGGCAAATGCATCACATGTAACCAAATGTTCGCATTGCTTCTCGTGCACTGTATTCGCAATGCTCGATCGTCTCGGGCGGGAGTTGGTTGCGCCACGCGCTGATGCGTTCGGGCAGGAACGGTCGCGCGAGGTTAAGGTGACTTGGGTTGGTGCGGAGTTCAGGGCCGCGCCTACTCGACTCCAGCATGGACGCGCGAAATGGAACGCCGAGAAGTCGCGTGATGTGCTCGACCGTTGTCGAGGGGGTCGTGATGAGATCCTCGTAGCGGACGAGCAGGTAATTGGGTCGATCCTTGAGTACGTGATACAGATGCAAGTTTGTGTAATTCCAGATGCGTGGAAAGTACTCTTCGATGCCTGTCGGCGCCCAGTCGACGTTCAACAGCGAGGCGACCGATCCCCGAACGTCGCGAACGATGTGGATGAATTTCATCTGGGAATTGAGCAGCCCCACCTCTTCGAGCTTTCGAATCGAAAGCAGGTCGTCCGGCGACTTGTCGCCGCACTCCCGCTTGCCCAGCTGCTTGGCCAATTCACCATAGAGGGACTGAAGCACGCCGGCGAGCGAGGGTTCCGCTGATCTGACGATGTCGTATATGTCGTTCTCGTTGAAGTATGGCCCGAAGACGACCGGGAAGTCGTCGGATGCGATCAGGGCTCGGGCAATGACGTCAGCCGCCTTGCTCCAGTTCGAGATGCTGCCCGCGAGGTGGGCGCTGGTGCTGATCAGGGTCGTCTGCATCGGGATGAACAGATCCGGGTGCAGGTTGAGCGTTTCCTTGAGCAGTGTGGTACCTGAGCGGGGTGAACCGAAGACGATGAACATATGTGTGACCTTTACTGATGCTTGATGTGCGGTGGACAGCCGTCAGGCTGGCGCCAATTATTGCAGAGTGGCAAGGGACTTCATGTTACGTATGGTTACGGTTTGCGCCAATGCCTGACGCCGTTTCGGGGTGCAATGGATACGCGGTGCCCGCGTCTGTCACGAGCGGGCGGGTTTGCTAAAATGATCAGTTACGTCCGGACCGAGCAGGCCGGTTACTTTTGCGGTCGCGCATGGATCGCGCTTTCCATGGAATGGCTTCAATGTCCAAGCAAATTGTCATTCGAGCATCCGGAGTGGCAAAAGGGTTTCGTTCGTATGACCATCCGGCAAACCATCTCAAGCAAGCCGCGTTCGGGCTCGCGAGCCGGGCGCTGACGAGCCGGAGATGGCGCGAATTCGCGCGGAAGAAATCGGAGTCGTACGCAGACGCGTTCTGGGCGTTGACCGACGTCAGCTTCGAGGTCGCAAAGGGTGAAACCATCGGCATCATCGGACGGAACGGTTCCGGAAAGAGCACGCTGCTGCAGATCGTCTGTCAGACGCTAAGCCCGACCCGAGGCACGGTGGAAACGGTAGGCAGGGTCGCCGCGCTGCTCGAACTGGGTTCCGGATTTGATCTCGAATACACCGGCCGCGAGAACATCTACCTGAACGCGCAACTGCACGGTCTTTCGCGCAGCCAGATCGACGAACGTCTCGACCGGATTGTCGAGTTTGCCGATATCTGCGAATTCATTGACCAGCCGGTCAAGTCGTACTCGAGCGGGATGTTCGTGCGGCTCGCGTTCGCGGTCATCGCTCACGTCGACGCCGACATATTGGTGGTGGACGAAGCGCTGGCGGTCGGTGACGCCTTCTTCAATCAGAAGTGCCTGCGGTTTATGGACCAGTTCAGGGAGAACGGCACGATTCTGTTCGTCAGCCACGATACGTCGACCGTGAAGAAGCTGTGCTCGCGCGTCATCTGGATCGATAAAGGCGAAGTCATGCGTGTCGGTGATCCCGAAGAAGTATGTGAAGCCTATCTCGAGGCGTACTTTGACTCCACGGCGAGTACCGTTGGCATAGATGAACGCCAGTCTCCCAAACCCAAGCGGATATCGGCGAGCGAGGCCGATACGCGGTTGTCGATCATCAATGCGACGCCTTATCGCAACGACATTGAGATAATGCAGTTTGATCCCCATGCGGCGTCGTTTGGCAGCGGGGCCGCGCGCATCTTGAATGTGGAATTTGTCGACGACTCGAATGTGCCGTTGGGATGGATCGTCGGAGGAGAGCGGGTGACGCTTCGCGTGACCGCATCCATTCATGACGATGTCCGCGCGCCCATCATCGGCTTTTTCTTTAACGACCATCTCGGTCAGCACCTGTTCGGAGAGAACACGTATCTGACGTGCAAAGGTCAGGATGCGACTTGTGGCGCCAGTGACACGCTGGCCGCCCATTTTTCGTTTGCGATGCCGCTACTGCCGGTGGGCGAGTACATGATCAACGTGGCGATTGCCGACGGCACCCAGCAAAACCATGTCCAGTTGCACTGGATTCACGATGCGTTGCCGGTTCGAGTGCATTCGTCAAGCGTCGCGAATCACCTTCTTGCCGTGCCGATGCTGCGTGTAGGGGTGACGGCATCGTCGGCCGCGTAGTAACAGAGCTTTTATGTCTAACGAATATTTGAAGATTACCGAGAGTACCTTGACCTCGTCCGAAGAGAATACTGCGACGACAAGCGATCAGGCCGACGATCTGGTTTGGGATGGTGAGCGCTACATTCCCGGGATGTCCGCCCAGATCGAGGTCGAGCACATGCACCGGTATCTCGTTGCACGCAAGCTGGCGAAGGGGCTGCGTGTGCTTGATATTGCCTGTGGTGAAGGCTACGGATCGTTCGCGCTTGCTCGCGAGGCTGCGACAGTTGTCGGCGTAGACATCAGCGAGGACGCGATTCGTCACGCACAAGCGGAGTACGGACAGCGTGCGGCCAATCTCGAGTACGTCGTCGGGTCCGCTGCGAATATTCCGCTTGGCGACGCGAGCGTCGATCTCGTCGTGAGTTTCGAAACGATCGAGCACCACGATCAGCACGAGGCGATGATACGGGAGATCAGGCGCGTGCTTCGCCCGGGCGGGCTCGTCATCATTTCCAGCCCGAACAAATACGAGTACTCGGATGTGACGGGCTATGCCAATCCGTGGCACGTCAAGGAGCTGTATCTCGACGAGTTCGAGGCGCTGTTGCGCATGCAATTTTCGCGCGTCGTGCTTTACGGCCAGCGCGTCATGACGGGGTCGGTGCTTGCGGCGCTTGACGCGAGAGATGCGCAGATGCGTACCTTGCTGCCGGAAAACGCCCAGAGCGACGATGAGCAAGTCAGCATTGCACGTCCGCTCTACTTTGTCGCACTGGCGTCGGACGGCGAACTGCCGAGTCTCGATGTGACGGTATACGAAGTATCCGCTGTTGCCGGAGAGGCGATCTCCAAGACGCAGGGTGGTCGGATCGAATGCAAGGTGTATTGGCAGACCGATGTGGACGACGCGTGGTCCGAGCGTCATGCGATGGGCTGTTACGTGCCGGGCGACGGGAGTGAACGTGTTGCGCGGCTTGAATTGCGCGAGCCTGCTACGGAACTCAAGGTGCGGAGGCTACGTGTCGATGTGATCGACCGTCCGGGCATTGTCGAATTGATCGACGTCGACCTTGTTGATGCTGATGGAAAGGTATTCTGGTCGTGGCGCACCGATTTCGTGGCGAAGCCGGAGGTGTTCGGCGCGTATGTGCTGGACGACGGCTGGCCGATCAAACTTGTTGTTCCCGGGGATGACCCATGGTTCGAGTTGCCGGTCCCCGGCCATATATTGGGCAAAATTACCAACGGTTGTGAGCTGTTGCTCCGCTTGTCCGCGCGTGCGGATGTCGGAGCGATCGCGGAATTTGCGATGCAGTTGGAAGGACAGCTCAAGCAACGGAAAGTGCAAGCGCTCGAGGCGGAGCGCAGGAGCGAGCCGGCTGACCATGCCGCGGTACGGGAACACGTTGAAGGCGTCGAGGTCCACGACGAACCTGCACTGCAGACGCCGATGAGTTTGAGGGAAATCGTCGAGCTCCAGCGGGCATTCCGGGAGCATCTTTCGAGGACGCTCGACGAGAAGAGCGATCGTCTGGCCGAGGTCAGCGAGCAGTTGGCGGAGGCGAACGTGCGCCTGGCGTTTCTGGACCGGCATTTCGCAGAGCAGACGCGGAGTCTTTCGGACGAGAACAAGTCTCTCATCGAGAAGGCGCAGGGCCTCGAGCGCGAACGTGAACGGATTGCGAACGACTACCATCGAACGGTCGCCGAGTTGGCCCGGCGAGACGGGCGCCATGCGGCGGAGATCGACCGGATGGCGTCGAGCGTCCAACGGCGCGACGAGCAGATCGGCACACTGTTGGCAAGTACATCATGGCGCATCACAAGACCATTGCGTTTTGCGAAACGGCTGATTCAAGGTGGCGAGACGCGAACCGTGGCGATTCATTCGGCGGGCAAGTTGCTGTACCGACGATTGCCGGTTCCCGGGCCGCTCAAGCGCAAGGTGAAGGGGCTTTTCTTCAGGCTTTTCCCAGGTTTGTTCGCGCATACGCGAGCCTACCAGGAGTGGATGATGTTCCGACGTCGCTTACATGCGGAAGCGCTAGGCGAACATGCTGCGAAGCGCCCGGTCGCCGAGCTTGTGCAAACCACTTCTGTCGATACACCCGAACCGAAGGCTGACGAGGTCAATCTCGCGTCGCAGCGCTTGCCGGTGTCGGCGGTTAACCCGTCGCTCGATTATCAATCGTTCCCGCCTGCGCCGCCGCGCGAAGTGCCGGTCAAGACCATTGCGTTCTATTTGCCGCAATTCCATCCGTTCCCGGAAAACGACGAATGGTGGGGCCGCGGGTTTACCGAATGGACGAATGTGACGCGCGCCGTGCCTCAGTTCGCGGGTCACTATCAACCGCATTTGCCTGGTGAACTGGGCTTCTATGACTTGCGGATCCCCGACGTGCAGCGCCGTCAGGTGGAACTTGCGAAGGCGGCGGGTCTCGGCGGATTCTGCTTCTACTTCTATTGGTTCGGCGGCAAGCGGCTGATGGAAACGCCGATCCGCCAGTATCTCGAGCACCGTGAGTTCGATTTGCCCTTCTGCCTGTGCTGGGCGAATGAAAACTGGACCCGACGCTGGGATGGCCTGGATCAGGAACTGCTGATTTCGCAACATCATTCGCCCGACGACGATCTGGCGTTCATCACCCATGTCGCTCAGTACATGCGGGATGAGCGCTATATTCGTATCGACGGCCGCCCGCTGCTGCTGGTCTATCGCCCGAATCTCCTTCCGGATGCGCGCGTGACCGCCGCGCGATGGCGTAAATGGGCTCGCGCCAACGGTCTCGGCGAGTTGTATCTTGCCTATACACAGTCGTTCGAAAAGGTGGATCCGCGCGAATACGGGTTCGATGCAGCCATTGAATTTCCGCCGAACAACAGCCATCCGCCGTCGAAAGCCGATAGCGTAACGCTGCTCAACACCGGATATTCCGGCCATATCCTTGATTGGACGCACTATCTGGAGCGCAGCCGTTCATATCAGGATGCCGAGTACCGTCTGTTCCGCGGTGTGACGCCCTCGTGGGACAACGAGGCGCGCAAGCCTGGGCGCGGTACCGTCTTCGTGGGGTCGACGCCGAAGCTGTATGAAGAGTGGCTGTTCAATGCCTCGGTCGATACTGTCCGCCGGATCGAGAATCCGGACGAACGTCTCGTCTTCATCAACGCGTGGAACGAATGGGCGGAAGGTGCGCATCTCGAGCCCGACCGTCGCTACGGATACGCATGGCTGCAAGCCACTAACGATGCGCTTTCGCGCGCCGCTGCGGCGGGTAGCGCGCGTCGAATTCTGGTCGTTTCGCATGATGCGTATGCGCATGGCGCGCAGTTCCTTGCACTCAACCTCGTCAAGACCCTGGCTACGGATTTCGGCATCGACGTCGCGACCGTATTGCTGGGCGAAGGGCCGCTCAAGGCAGAGTTCGAGCGCTGGGGCGCCGTCCACGATCTGTCAGGCTTCGATCACGTGGGTGAAGAAGCTCAGACACTCGTCAACAAGCTCGTTCAACAGGGCTTCGGCGCCGCGATTTGCAACACGACGGTGTCGGGCCTGTTTACCGGCACCTTGGCTCGGGCTGGCGTCAAATGCATCGCGCTGGTTCACGAACTGCAGGGCATGCTGACCAAATATGGCCTCGAGCGCCATGCGTCCGAGATTTCGGCTCACGCGAAGTCGGTCGTTTTCCCGGCTGAAATGGTGAGAAGCTCGTTCACGCAGTTCGCCGGGCTGAACGAGCAGCAGGTTCGCGTACGGCCCCAAGGGTTGTACAAGCGCAACCATATGCGTGGTGACGTCGAGCGTGCGCGTTCCGCGTTGCGCGAACGCCTGCATTTTCCGAGAGATGCGAAGATCGTGCTGGGCGTGGGCTACGCCGACTTTCGCAAGGGCGTCGATATGTTCGCGCAAGCCGCTGCCGAACTTGCCGATCGAGATGACGTGTATTTCGTCTGGGTAGGCCATTGGGAGAGCGAGGCCAAGGCGAAGGTCGACGCAATCGTCGCGCAACACGGCCTGCAGCGCAAAGTCTTGTTCACGGGTCTCGATGCCGATACGGATCTCTACTATGCAGGCGCCGATGTTCTTGCGTTGACGTCCCGAGAAGACCCGTTCCCGTCCGTCGTACTCGAGGCGCTGGAAGTCGGTGTGCCGGTCGTCGCTTTTGATGGCGCGACCGGCAGTTGCGAACTGCTGAAGCGGGGCGGTGGCATCGTGGTTCCTTTCGAGGACGTTGCGGCTTTCGCCGGCGCGTTGCGCGAAGTCGTCGAGCATTTCGGGCATGCGCAGGATCTGGGTGCCAAGGGTGCCCGGATCGTGGCCGAGGAATTTTCGTTCCGCCACTATGTATTCGATCTGCTCGACATGCTGGATTGCGGCTTCAAGCGCGTCTCCGTCGTGGTTCCCAACTACAACTACGAGCGCTTCGTCGAAGAGCGGCTGGGTTCGATTCTCAAGCAAACCTATCCGATCTACGAATTGATCGTGCTGGACGACAACTCGACGGATGGGAGCGTTCACGCCATTCGCGAACGGCTGGCGAATCAGGGAGTCGACAATCGTCTCGTCGTCAATAGCGCGAATTCAGGTTCGGTTTTCGCACAGTGGAAGCGCGGCGTCGAGCTGGCAAAGGGCGAATACGTCTGGATAGCTGAAGCGGACGATCTGTCGGATCCGGAATTCCTTGATGCCGTCATGCAGGGATTCGACGACGAAAGGACAGTCTTGAGCTACTGCGAATCGAAGCAGATGGCCGAAACAGGCGAGCTCATCTGCGAGCATTATCGCGACTACGTGGCCGATATCTCGGTCGACAAGTGGACGCAGTCCTATATCGCCGACGGCAAGCAGGAAATATCCGGCGCGCTTGCGGTCAAGAACACGATACCGAACGTCAGCGCGGTCGTGTTCAAGCGAGCGATTCTCGAGGATGTCCTGAAGCGTCACTTCGACGATATCCGGCAGTTTCGGGTCGCGGGCGACTGGATGGTCTACCTGCGGGTGGCCGATCGAGGCATGATCGCATTCGTTCCGAAGTCGCTCAATCGGCATCGCAGGCACGCAGCCAGCGTAACCATCGGCGGTGATGCCGAGGCATTGCTCAAGGAGATTCGCAGTGTTCAGCTATGGGTGCGTCGACATCATTCAGTCGACGCTTCCGTCATCGAGATTGCCGACCGATATGCGCGGCAGCTTTGCGTGCAGTTTGAGGTCGACTCGCGCGTGGTCGAGGCGGTGACGCAGTGATGCGCTGATACAAGGGGCGCTAGATTTCTCGCACCCCTTGTCCCGATTCCGGGGGGGGCGGACGATGCAATGTCACGACGCGGCGTCTGACATCGCCGGATCGAGAATTTCGCCGCGGAGCGGCGAATGGTCAGCGAAGCAGGGCGTTTAGGATCAAGTCACCAGGTTGCCGGCGCGCCGGCGCTGGATTGCTCTGATAGCAGCTTTGCCGAGGTTGTTGCCCGGCGTCTCGACGAATCGGTACGTGAGCCACGAGAGGAACGTGATTACCACCAACCCTGTCGAGACCGACAGGAAATAGGCGACCGTCACGTAGGCAGAACGTGAATAGATGACGGCGAACAGCTTCGACATCAGGAAGATGGTCGTCGCATGGCACAAATAGACGGAATAGCTGATCTTGCCGTAGAAGCGCGTCACGCGATTGACGAGGACGGCCGGCGCTTTGATCGCGAGACCGATCAACAGCGTTCCATAAATGGCTGCCTGGATCGTCAGCCCTTCGAACACATCGATCTGGACGAGCCCGTATGCCACTGCGAGCAGCGACGCGACTGCGGCGGTCGTCAGCAACTCACCAACGCCGTATCGCCTGGCTTGTTCAACATCGAGCAGTTTGTATGCGCGATAGGCGACGATGCCCAGGGCGAACGTGGGCAAATGATGCAAGAGGCTGAAGTTGTAATAGGTTGCCGCGACGGCCTGATCCGAAATCAGGTAAGTCACTGCGGCGTGCCACAGGGCCCGTATCATCAGTGTGATGAAGAAAAAGGCCAGGGCGCGACCGATATTGCTGGCACGCCGAAAAATCGCCGGAAAGAAAATATAAAACAGCATTTCGACCCCAAGCGTCCAGCTCGCCCACACAAAGCCCTGCTCATGGCCCGGAGATACATTCAATACGAAAAACACGCTTCGCGCGATTTCCGAAATGGAGTGGGTAGCGTCGAATACTGCTTTGTCTCGAATGCAGTACAGCACGATCCAGACGTAGAACAGCGGGGCAATACGGAAAAAACGGCGCAAGTAATAATTGAGAAGCGGCGTTGCCTCATCTTGCCTGCGCGCATCCATCGACAGGCAGAGCGTGAAAGCGCTGACCACGAAGAACAGGGTGACTCCTGAACCGCCGAGCCCGGTGAAAGGCGCCAACCAGCGAGGTGCGGCTGCCTGCGGTGTCGTGATCGGCGTGAAGTGATACAACAGGACGTACAGCGCGGCAAGGCCGCGTAAGGCGTCGATAAAGCCAAGCTTCGAGGGAGGCATTTTTCGGTTCAGTGTGCGGAGCAACGGAGGATCATAGCATCGCCGTTCCGTGGTCTCCAGCGCTGTCGTCAGTGGGGCGCTGCCGTGAAGAATGCGATGATGTAATGCTAGAATGCAGCTCGCAGGGTTTCGGGCGAGCAGGGGTTTCGCTCGTTCTGTATCGAATCTGTCCCTTGCATCAGAAACCGGCGTCGCCATAGGCGCCGATTGTATTTGTGCGAAAAATAAAGCGATCTTACGGGCGTATGAATTCTAAAGGTAAGGCAAACCTGCCATTCGCGATACATTATCTGATAATCGCAATATTTGTCGTGCTGTATGTTCGGCACAATTGGGGATACGCAGTTGACGATTCGTATATCACGTTCAGGTATGCGGATAACCTTCGTCAAGGGTATGGGTTGCGATTCAATATCGGCGAGCGGTTCTATGGAACGACGGCTGCCGGTTATGCACTGCTGGTGTATCTCGTTTCCTTTCTGGTTGAGCCGGTTCTCCGTTTCTTCGGAATGCCTCTGTTCATCGGTGTCGGACATGCCGGCATTCCAGTTTCCGGGACGGTGCTGTCGGCACTGTCGATCGGCGGGATAGCAGTCTTTCTCGTGAGAATTGTTCAACTGCGCGCTGCGAATGTCGTCGGATGGTTCTTCGCTTTTCTGTCCGTCGTCGCTCTTTTCACGTGCAGTGCGGCGAATGCGGTGTCGTCCCATGAGACCTACACATTCCTGTTTCTCGCGCTCGCATCCACCTATACGTATCTGATCGCGCGGCGGCCGATATTGGGTGCTGTCGTGATGGCGCTTGCGTGCACCGTTCGCCCCGATACGGTATTGCTGGCCGGCATGCTGCCTTTGGCAGGTGCCTATATCGCTAACTCGGATCGGACGCAGTCGCCGCTGAAGCGTATGGGCGATCCGCTGCGTTACGCGATTTGCCTGGGTGGTCTGCTGGTCTGCTGGCTGATTTTTGTGCGGTGGAATTTCGGTGCTTTTTTACCCGAAACTCTAATCGCAAAGAAAGCCCAGATGCTGTTGCGTGACTTCCCGGGTTTCAATCTCGTTAATTTGAAAACCCAAATGCTTGCGTATGGCGCGCAATACATATTGGGTGTGGGTTTGCTGGCCGGTGTCGCGGCAATCGTCGTGCTCGTGAAGAAGCGGTCGTTGGCATCGTTCTTGAAGAATAAGGACCTTCTTCTGCTGGCCTTGATATGGGTGGGCTATTCGGTAGGTGATACGGCGGCGTATCTCACATTTAATGTGAGTATTTGGGCGTGGTATGTGATCGCGATTTTGTTTGCCGGTGCATTTGCAATTTTTGCATTTGCGGTGGTGGTTATCGGCAACGGATGGGAACAGGAAGCGTTCGGTAAGAGAGCAGTGTTGGTAGTCGGCGCATGTGGCGCCGCCGTGATCTTGTTCAAGTCGCAACTGGGTATCGCTTCCGTGACGCAATGGCTCGCCGTGCGAAATGTCAACGAGCATATCGTTAGCTATGTTCCGGCTGCCGAGTTCATTCGCAAGGCGAATCCGAACGGTACGGTGATCATTACGTGCGAGCCGGGTGCTTTTGCTTTCCGACTGGGGCCGAAATACGAAGTGGTGGACGAACTCGGACTTGTCTCTCCGGGTGTCGCGCGCAAAATCGTCGAAGGCGACATGGACTATCCGTTCCGTCACTGGAACCCGAAGTACATCATTATTTCTTGGCACGGTTTGTACACGCCTGAAGATCGCCCTTGGCTGAATCGCGATTTCAAGCAAGTGCTGTCGTTCGGTGGCCCGTATTGGGACACTTTCAAAATAACCGTACGCGTGTTTGAGAACCTGAAGCCCACCGCGCAATGAGATCGAACTGCTGAATCGGGCTGTCGTTATATCGGTGTTGCTCGCATTGTGTTCACCGAGCCGCCTGATGGCTCGATGAATGTGGGACGCCAAGACGGTTGGGGCGAACATGGCTTCGCGCGGCGGCGCACACACGAAGGCCGTCGGGGTATCGATGCATCGCGGTTAGAAACTCAAACGCGACGCCGAATTGCGTTGCCCTCGATCCGAAACCGCGGCTTTCCTGATCGTCGGTATGCAATGACGCTTATCCGGTCTGGCCACACGCGGTCGCTCGTTCCTTGGCACCGGGTGCGGCTGACTTGACGAGGAGGTGATAGCCGGGGAAGTTAAAACGCGGTTCGGGAGCGTAGGCTCCGGCACTTGTCAGGCAAGTCGCGGTCGCCTCGAATGGCCACAGCGGATCATGTACCAGAATGTAATCGGGTGAATACTTGGTAAGCCAGGAGTGGACGTCCTTATTGGCGATGAAGTCGGCGTTGTACGGATTCGTCAGGCCAAGAATATCGATGATGTAGCGATTTCCATACCACCCGATCGTACCGATTTCGACTGCCGCGACGACGGCACTTTTCGGCGTGTTGTCGTTGATCCAGTTACCGATGCTCCTGTAAGGATCGAATGAGCCGCGCACTATGTCTGCGAGCTTCAGGTTGTGTGCACCGAACACGGCAGTGACGATCGTGACGGGGACGGCGGCGAGCAGATACGCCTTCCGTTTCTTGGCCAGCCCGATCGCCATGCTGATCAACTGGTAGGCGCCGATTGCGGAAAAGAGCACCAAGAAGTAGAAGAACGGCGCGTAATACCAGTGGTAATTGGGAATGTGCAGGAATACGTAGAACCCGCCCAGCAGCGCCAGGTACGCCACAGTCAGATACGCAGTGGCCGACGAGCGCCGGGCAAACAGACCAATCACCGCCGACGGGAACAGGAACCAGAGTAGGCGATAGTCACCGCCGAAGAACCAGTCCTTCATGTACATGACGTTCAGGAACGGATAGCGGGTTCCCCAGAAGCCGGAGCGGCCCTGACCTATCTTCGCGTTGCCCGTCGCTGGCAGCGGCGCGCCGTAATACAGGTAGTTGAACAGCAGATTGGCCAGAATGATCGCAGCCGCCACGACGAGGTACTTGAGCGGCGGGATGCGTTTTCTCGTGAAGATGTAGTGGCCGAAGATGACGGCGCCAAGAAAGACGCCTTCCGTGCGCGTGAGGATGAGAAAACCGATCGTGGCCCCGACCAGATACAAGCGGTCATTCCGGTAAAAATGAAGTGTCAGCGCTGTCAGGAACAGGAACAGCGTCGTCTCCATGCCGAACGTCGTGTAGAAATAGTTGAACGACACGACGAAGAAGCCGCAAAGCGCTTGCTCGAAGCGATTTTCCGACAGCGCGGCAGCACCGTAAATCGCAGCGGCACAAAGAAAGACGAACGACAGGAAGATCGTCGTGTATTGCAGGCTGTGCGTGACGCTGTTGGCTGCAATAAGCAGGTACGAGTAGAGCGGCGAGGTGAGGCCGTTGAAATGGTCGCCGGCGTTGTACGTCAGCCCGAGGCCGTCGAACAGGTTGCGAACATAGCGCAGGTAGATCAGCGAATCGTCCAACTGATAGTCCCGATTTTTCCAGGACAGCCAGGCAGCGACCGGTATGGTGGCGAGCAACAGCGCGATATTGCGGAATGGACGCGATTTCGCTTGAGTCATGACGTATTGCAATCAATTGAGCCGGCGGTGGCGTGGCGTGTGAGTTGGGCGGTTACGCGAACACGAATTGCTTGTCGAGGCGATACTTCACCACGTATCCGATGACCAGCCCGATCGCACCGCCGGTCAGCCGTGCGGCCTCGGTGCCGAAGATACGGTCCGCGCCGAATTCGAATCCCCAGAAGATCGCGGTTGTCGCGATGCCCATCGCCGAATACAGCAGGAAACTCTGGAGTCCGTGCGCGAGGTCTCGATGCTGGTATTTGAAGATCCAGACCTTGTCCAGCAAGAATTTGACAGCGAGGCCGGCGGCCGTGCCGGCGAGCACCGACAGTGCGATCCCAAATGGCGTTGGTCCGACAAGCAGGTAGATTTTCTGCGTGCCGATGTTCGTCGCGATCGAGATGGCGGCAAAGAGCGAATAGAGTGAGACGATTTTCGTGCGGCTCATGGGCATTCCGGGTACGACGCAATCAATTGCGTCAAAGCGACGTGCGCTTAAACAGGAAACGCGGAACCGACCGGATGATCTGCATGATCAGTGTCCAGAACCACGGCGTGTACAGCACGTTCTTGTGCCGCTCGATCGCCTTGACGATATCGTTCGCGACTTTGTCCGCCGTCGCGACGAGCGGCCCGGGCAACGGCAGCCCGGCGGTCATCGGAGTGGCGACGAACCCCGGCTTGATGGTCAGCACGTGGACACCGACCTTGAACAGGCGCGCGTTCAGGCCTTCGCAGAACGTGGTGAGGGCAGCTTTCGCGCTGCCGTACAGATAATTCGACGGCCGGCCGCGATCTCCGGCGACCGACGAAATGACCGCCAGCGTACCGTGCTTTTGCGATTCGAACTGGTTGGCGAGCGGCGTCAGCAGTGCGATCACCGAGACGGCATTCGTATTGAATTCCCGCACGGCAACCGCGGCATCCGTTTCGCATGCGCGCTGGTCGGGCAGGGTGCCGGGTGCCACGAGCGCAATATCGATCGATCCGAGGGTATCCGCGCAATGCCGCACCATGTCGGCATGGTTCTCGAGCTTGTCGACATCGAGTTGGTGGCAGGTGACGCGTTGTGCGCCGCGCGCTGTCAGATCTTGCGCGACTTGTTCGAGGCGCTCTCCGTTGCGCGCGACCAAAAAGAAGCGTGCGCCCTGTGTGGCCCATTTGCGCGCGCACGCGATGGCGATCGCCGAAGTCGCGCCGACGACGAGAATATTGTTCATGTACGAGTAGTCCGTTCCCAGAAGCGCGAGAGCAGCGCGGGGTCGCGCAGCGCCTCGACTTGTTGCCATTGAGGATAGGCCGCGCGGAAGTCGTCCCCCGACATGTGCGCGTCCTTCGCGGGATAGATGCGGCCGCCCGCTTCCCGCACGATCGCATCGAGCCGGGCGAACAGCCTTGAGTTCGACGGCTCGCGTTGCGGAAAGTCGAGCGCGAGGGATGTTCCCTCGAGCGGGAAAGACAAGAGGCCTGGAGAGCGCAGGTTGCCGCAGCGCTTCAACACGGCGAGGAACGATCCCGTTCCGCTCTGTGCGATTGCGGACAGAATGGCGGCGGTTGCGTTGCGCGCCGTATCGGGCGGGATGACGCACTGGTACTGCTGGAATCCGGCTCGCCCGTAAATGCGGTTCCATTCGAGCAGGCTGTCGAGCGGATAGAAGTAAGCGTCGTAGCTCACCGTCGAACGCACTTTCGTGCGTTGCTGGCGCTGATAGTACAGCTCGTTGAAGACGCGAAGCGTGAACCGGTTGAATACCGGTATCGGCAGCGTGAACGACACCGTACGCTTCTTGCGTGACGCGACTTCCAGCCGCCCGCTCGCCGTGTGACCGCCGACCATGAAGATACCACGGCCCAGCGACGATCCCCGGCTCTGACAGTCGACCCACGCGACACTGTATTCGTGCACGGGATCGAGCTGCTCCGAAAGCGCAAAGAACTCGTCGAGATTCGAGAAGCGGATGCTCGTCGTATCGATCATGCTCGAACGGATTGGCATCAGCTGGATTTCCGCCCAGAGGATGATGCCGGTGAGGCCCAGCCCGCCGATGGTCGCGGCGAAATAGTCTTCGTGGGCGTCGGGCGCACATTCCAGCAGAGCGCCGTCGCTGCGAGCCAACGCGAAGCGGCGTACATGGCGGCCGAACGTTCCGCGGACATGATGATTCTTGCCGTGAACGTCATTGGCGATCGCGCCTCCCAACGTGGCGTACTTGGTGCCGGGCGTGACGGGCAACATCCATCCGCGTGGAATCGCGACTTCGAGGATCTGTTCGAGCGTGACGCCGGATTCCGCGCGCAGGACGCCCGCTGTCCAGTCGGCCGCGATCAGCCGGTCGAGCGGTAGTGTCCTGACGACATGATCCGACGCCGCGAGGCAACTGTCCCCATAGCTCCTGCCATTGCCGAACGGTAGCGTCGTGCCGTGTTGCCGGGTCGTGTCGTCCCACACCCGTTGCACGGCATCGCGCCATGCGACGTGGTGGATCTCTTGCGGGGCAAGGGGATAGCGTCCCCACGACAGGATGGTGCTCATCGGTTAGATGGCCACCCAAAAAACCAGGCCGCACAATGCGACGGTGGCGAGGCTGACGCGGTCTCGTACGGCAAAGACAATCGGGTCGTCATGCATGAGGCCCCGATGCGCGATGATCCAGGTCCGGCTGATCCAGTACAGTAGCAACGGGCATGCGAGCCAGATCACTTGCGGATGACGGTACAGGATGGTCGTTCTCGCATCCTGAATATAGAGCGCGAGCACCAGCACGGCGAGATAGCCGGACACAGTGCCCAACGACGAGATTAACGACAGGTCGCTCGCCACGTAGCCGCGTCCACGCGTCTTCATGAGGCCGCGTGCCTTCATTGAGTGCAGTTCCGCATAGCGCTTGACGAGCGCCAGGCTGAGGAAGATGAACATCGAGAAGGCAAGCAGCCAGAATGTCAGGTGCGAGCCGATGGCGGTGCTGCCTGCGATGATGCGCGTCGTGTAGAGCATTGCCAGGACCACGACGTCGACCATGACCTGGCGCTTGAGGAAGATCGAATAGGCGAGCGTCAGCGCGTAGTAGCCGATCAGGACGGCACCGAAGCGCCAAGGTAACGAAGGCAAGGCGATCGCAAACGCACCGACCAGCAGCACCGGGAATAGGGCCAGCCCGACGGTGAGCGGCAACGCGCCGGAGGCAAGCGGCCGCTTGCGCTTGACGGGATGGTGACGATCGTCTTCCAGGTCGAGCAGGTCGTTCAGGAGATACACGCTCGATGCGCACAGGCCGAACGCGACGAATGCAAGCACGGCTGTCACGATCAATCCGGGCGAAGACAGTTGATGGCCCGCGAGCAGCGGCAGGAAGATCAGCAGGTTCTTCAACCACTGATGTAGCCGTAGCGCCTTCGAAAAAGTTTTCAGCAATGGCGAGCGCGACTCGATCACGCGCTCGACGTTGCCGAGCTTTCGCGCCGCCTTTTCCACACCGCTGGATGGATTGACCACATAGGCGCGATCGGCCGCCTCCCACACGGCAATGTCGTCGTGCGAGTTGCCGGCGTAGTCGAATCCCTTCTCCCCGAATTCCGCGACCAACGCCGCGCGCTTGTTGTGCGACGACAGATTGACGTCGCGGTCGGTCGCGAACGTGCGGTCGAACAGTCCGAGATGGTCGGAAATCGCCTGTGCGTATCGCAAGTGGCTTGCGGTTGCCAACACCAGCGATCGTCCGCCTTCGCGTTCCGACTCGAGCCATTTGACGACCGAGCCGTCGTAGGGCAGAACGGAAACATCCACGTCCGTCAAGTCCGCGAGCTTGGCTTTCAGTTCGGGCTTGCCGCCGCGCGCGAACCAAAGCAGCGGCCGATAAAAACGATGGGGCGCGGCCTTCAGATACGCAAACCCGGACTCGATCAGGATGTCCGAGCGAATGAGGGTGCCATCCAGATCGACGACGAGTGGTCTGCTTCGCATTGAATCGGCCCTGCGGGCGGTAGTTGTGTAGTGAACGCTGGGTACCACTTCCCCGATTCCTGCAAGCACGACGTTCGTGCCGACTGTCCTGCCGGTGCTCCGAATCGGGCGGCGCTACTTTACTATCGCTTGGTTTGTTACACAACCTTACGTCGGGATTGATGGCGATATGCCATAGTTTTTATTAGTAGATCGCGGATTTTGCAGTTGTGGTTCCTGTATTGATGCGCGGTTAACAATTGCAAAGCATGCTTGCCCGATCGGGCAAAACTGAGCAAACTTGCTGTTCTTCACGACAGGCAAATTACCGAATAACCGCGCCGCCGAGCACGCGCGCAGTCAAATCACGCATGAATGTCACCACCGCGTCTCCCGAGCAACTCAACAGCCTGTCGATATCTGTCGTCGTCTATCGTCCCGATCACGCAGCACTGGCGCAGACGCTGAGTAGCCTCGGCGCGGCGTGCGAGCGTTTGCGGACGGTCTGGCCCGGCATGTCGGCCGAATTGTTGATGGTTGACAATGGCGGCCTCGGAGACGTGCGTGCGGCGACGACCGAGCTCGAATCGTTTGGTATCACGTGCCGGGTGTTGACGGGTTACGGCAACGTCGGCTACGGCCGCGGTCATAATCTCGCGATCGGTCAGGCCACGAGCCGCTTTCATTTGATACTGAATCCCGATATCGATCTCGATTCCGCTGCGCTTGTCGGCGCGCGAGATTTCTTCGAAGCGAATCCGGAAGCCGGCTTGCTGACGCCGTGGATTGGCGACGATGCAGGCTGGCAGCAGTATCTGTGCCGGCGCTATCCGTCGGTGCTCGACCTGTTCGCACGAGGTTTCCTGTCCCCACGCTTGCGTCGATTTCTGGCGGAGCGCCTCGCCCGCTACGAAATGCGCGACGTCATCAATGACCGCGACATCGTCTGGAGCCCCCCCATCGTCAGCGGCTGCTTCATGCTGTTCCGCACCGACGTCCTGAAGAAGCTCGGCGGCTTCGATCCGCGCTATTTCCTCTATTTCGAGGACTACGATCTGAGCTTGCGCACGCATGAAATCGCTCGCATCGCCTACGTCCCGACGGTGCGCGTTATCCACCACGGCGGCGGCGCCTCCCGCAAGGGCTTGGCGCATATCTGCATGTTCGCCGCATCGGCATTCAAGTTTTTCAACCGCTTCGGCTGGAGGCTGTGGTGAGCTGCATTGTCGTCACCGGCGCGAACGGCTTCGTCGGCCGCGCGGTTTGTCGGCTCGCGCTCGCGGCGGGGCATACCGTCACCGCACTGGTGCGCCGGCCGGGCGGATGCATCCTCGGTGTGTGCGAATGGGTGCACGACGCCCCCGATTTCGATGGCCTCGAGGCGGCATGGCCCGCCGACCTCGCAGCGGATTGTGTCGTCCACCTGGCCGCGCGCGTGCACGTGACGCACGACGAGTCGCCCGATCCGGACGCCGAGTTCGACGCGACCAACGTCGCCGGCACGCTGCGCATCGCCGCGGCGGCGCGTGCGCACGGCGTGCGCCGTATTGTGTTCGCGAGCAGCATCAAGGCAGCCGGGGAGAGCGATACAGGCACGCCGCTCGCTGAGGATGTCGTGCCCGATCCGCAGGACGCCTACGGACGCTCGAAGCTGCGCGCCGAGTGGCAGCTCGCGCAATTCGGCAAGACGGCCGGCCTCGACGTCGTCATCGTCCGCCCCCCGCTTGTTTACGGCCCAGACGTTCGCGCAAACTTCCTGCGAATGATGGATGCCGTCTGGCGTGGGGTGCCATTGCCGCTCGGCGCTATTTCTGCGCGCCGCAGTCTCGTCTACACCGACAACCTCGCGGATGCGCTACTGCACTGCGCGACCGATCCGCGCGCCGCACGCGGCTGCTTCCACGTCGCAGACGACGACGCACCGTCCGTGACGGAATTGCTCCGCATGATCGGCACTGCGCTCGGCAAACCGGCACGCCTGTTTCCGGTTCCCCCAGGCGTGCTGCGCGCGATCGGCAATCTGTCCGGCCGCAGCGCGGCAATCGACCGTCTGACCGGCAGCCTGCAGCTCGATACTGGGCACATCAAGCGCGTTCTCGACTGGCGTCCTCCCTATACGACGCAACAAGGCCTTGTTGCGACGGCCGCGTGGTATCGTTCGCGCGATACCCAAAAATAGGCAATATGCATTTCACGATAACCACGTGGCTCGCCGCCGCCGCGATGGCCCTGGCCGCCGCCGTCGGCTCGACGGCGATCCTGCGGACGCTGCTTGCCACCGGATTGGCCTGGCGTCTCGCAACCGATATTCCGAACGATCGTTCGCTGCACACGCGTCCGACGCCGCGAGTTGGCGGCTGGGGCATCGTGCCGGTCTGCGTCGTCGCGATATTGTGGCTCGCACCTCGGATGTGGCTGACTGCCATCGCTGCCGCGGCGCTGGCGGCCTTGTCGCAACTCGACGACCGGCGTGGGCTGCCCGCTCGTGTCCGGTTCGCTGCGCACCTTGCGGCAGTCGTTGCGCTGATCGTGGCCTATCCGGCTGCGGCTCCGTGGTGGCTCCTCGCCGGTATGGGTTTCGTGATGGTCTGGTTGACCAATCTCTACAATTTCATGGACGGTGCGGACGGGCTCGCTGGCGGCATGGCGCTGTTCGGATTCGGCGCTTATGCGGTCGCCGGGCTTGCGGGCGCTCATCCGTCCCCGGATCTCGTCGCCAGCGGCGCTGCGATCGCGGGTGCCGCGCTCGGCTTTCTGCTGCTGAACTTCCACCCGGCGAAACTGTTTCTCGGCGACGCAGGCTCAATTCCACTCGGATTCATGGCGGGTGCGCTCGGCTACTGGGGCTGGCGCGATGCGATCTGGCCGATCTGGTTCCCGGCGATGGTGTTCTCGCCCTTTATTGCGGACGCATCTGTAACACTCCTGAGACGTTTGTTACGCGGAGAAAAGTTCTGGCAAGCGCACCGCGAGCACTATTATCAACGGATGGTGCGTTCCGGCATGAGTCACGGGCGCACCGCCATTTATTGGTACCTCATCATGCTCGCAGGCATAATTGTTGCGAGGTGGGCACTGGGCCGTCCCGCGCTGCAGCAATGGTTGACGTTTTTTGCGTGGCATGGCGTGCTGACGTGCATCGGCGTCGTGATCGACATGCGCTGGCGCCGGCTGCAGACGGCCATTGATAACAATTCGTGAGGTCTCCCGCCGATGTTGCGATCCAAAGCATCATGGCTGTCATTCAGTGCTTTTTTGTTCGACCTGCTGGCGGTAGTCGCCGCATGGTTGTTCGCCTATCTCGTCCGGTTCAACGGCAGCATTCCGCCTGATTTTCTGAACGGCGCGCTTGCCGCGCTCGCCTGGGTGCTCCCCGTCTACGCGCTGATGTTCCACGTATTCGGCCTGTATCGCGGCCTGTGGGTGTTCGCGAGCTTGCCCGACCTGATGCGAATCTCGAAGGCGCTCGCCTGCGGCGGCGTGATCGTGATGATCGGCGCGGTCATGTTCCAGCCGTCGCCGATCATTCCGCGATCCGTACTGCTGGTCTCCCCGTTAATGTTGTTCCTGATTATGGGCGGCGCACGCGCGCTGTACCGCGCGACGAAGGAGTTCTACCTGTACGGCGGTCTTGTAGGACAGGGCAAGCCGATGCTGGTGCTTGGTGCCGGTACGGCCGGCGCCAGTCTCGCGCGTGAACTGTCCCGCTCGGGCGAGTGGCGCCTCGTCGGCCTGCTCGACGACGATGTCACGAAGCAGGGCCGCGAGATCTACGGTTACAAGGTGCTGGGCTCGTTCAATGACCTCAAGCACTGGACCGAGATGCTGAAGGTCGAATACGCGATCATCGCGATTCCGTCCGCATCGGTGGAAACGCAGCGTCGCGTCGCCACGCTTTGCGTGCGCGCCGGCGTGAAAGCGATGGTGCTGCCGTCGCTGACCGCACTGATGCCGGGGCAAGGCTTCCTGTCTCAGGTGCGGAGCATCGACCTCGAAGACCTGCTCGGCCGCGACGCCGTAACCATCGACACTCCGCACGTCGAAGCCTTGCTGCGCGGCCGCGTCGTGATGGTGACGGGCGCGGGCGGCTCGATCGGTTCGGAGCTGTGCCGGCAGATCCTGCGCTTTGCGCCGGCGCAACTGGTCGCCTTCGACCTTTCCGAATACGCGATGTACCGCCTGACCGAGGAACTGCGCGAGCGCTTCCCCGACCAGCCGGTCGTGCCGATCATCGGCGATGCGAAGGATTCGCTGCTGCTCGACCAGGTGATGTCGCGCCACGTGCCACACATCGTGTTCCATGCGGCGGCCTACAAGCACGTGCCGCTGATGGAGGAGCTCAACGCGTGGCAGGCGCTGCGCAACAACGTGCTCGGCACCTACCGTGTCGCGCGGGCGGCGATCCGCCATGACGTCCGCCACTTCGTGCTGATCTCGACCGACAAGGCCGTCAACCCGACCAACGTGATGGGCGCGAGCAAGCGTCTCGCGGAGATGGCGTGCCAAGCGCTGCAGCAGACGAGCGAGCACACGCAATTCGAGACGGTGCGTTTCGGCAACGTGCTCGGCAGCGCGGGCAGCGTGATTCCGAAGTTCCAGCAGCAGATCGCGAAGGGCGGTCCGGTGACGGTCACGCACCCGGAGATCACGCGCTTCTTCATGACGATCCCGGAAGCGTCGCAGCTCGTGCTGCAGGCATCGAGCATGGGGCGCGGCGGCGAGATCTTCATTCTCGACATGGGCGAGCCGGTCAAGATCGTCGATCTCGCGCGCGACCTGATACGCCTGTACGGCTTCTCGGAAGGGCAGATCCGCATCGAATTCACCGGGCTGCGGCCGGGCGAGAAGCTCTACGAGGAACTGCTCGCCGACGACGAGACGACGACCCGCACGCCGCATCCGAAACTCCGGATCGCGCGGGCCCGCGAGGTGCCGGACAACCTGCTCGACGAGCTGCTGCCGTGGCTGATGCAGCATCGCGTGCTCAGCGACGACGAGGTGCGGCGCGACCTGCGGCGCTGGGTGCCCGAGTATCAGACAGTGGTGGCGCCGCTCCTGCAGAGTATGCCGATCAGGGCGTCGTCGAATCGGTGAACGACGGCTCGCCGCATGGCGAGCTAAAAAAGCTGCGCGAAGGCGGCAGATATAATTCAGCGCTCGAAATCCGACCGCTACGTCAAAGCCAATGCTTGCGCGAAAAATCCTTCCGTTTGGTCTACCCCTATTGGCGTTCCTCGCGCTCGCCTTCGCATTCTTTCCCGAGAGCATTGATGACGCGTATATCACTCTGCGCTACTCGCTCAACCTTGCCCTCGGACACGGTCCGATTTTCAACATCGGCGAGCGTGTAGAGGGGTACTCCAATCCGGTCTGGATGGCATTGCTCGCGCTTACTGGCAAGATCGGACTGTCGATGCCGTTGATGATGAAGGTCTACAGCGTCATCGCTGGCGCGGTAGCCATCCTTATTGTCGGGCAATACGCCGACCGGGTATTTGGCCGGATTGCCGCGCTGTCTGCAATGGCGCTTCTGGCGTGCTCGACGTTCTTCGCCCTGTGGGCTACTGACGGCCTGGAAACGATGTTTTATACGGCTCTCGTCACTGGCCTCTACATTCTTCTTTTATCGTCGGCAAACCCGGTTACGATCGGCATCGTGGCCTCCCTCGTCGCACTGACGCGCCCGGAAGGAGCGATCTTCGGACTAGTCGCATGCAGCTACCTGGCGTGGCGACGCGGGTACAAGCAGTCCCTCGCCGTGCTCGCGCTGCTCGCGATATTCGGCGGTGCTTACGAGCTGTTCCGGATTGAGTACTTCGGCGCGCTGGTGCCCAACACGGCACTCGCGAAAGTCCACACCACGGCGCAAACCGTTCTCCGCGGGGGCCAGTATCTATGGCGCTTCAATGCCGAAAGCGGGTATCTCGTGCTTCCGGCCGTCGTCGTGTCGATCTGGATCCACCGAAAGAATGACACTGTGCTACTGGGTGCCGCATTCATGGGCGCCCAGCTCGTATTCCTCGCTGTGTCCGGGGGGGACTTCATGTACGGCTACCGCTTCGTTGTGCCGGTCCTTCCGATAATCGCACTGCTTGCGTCGGGTTGCCTGAGCGGTGACCTATTAACTGACAGCAATGTCCGAGGCTGGATGGCGGTGCTTGGCGTCGCAGTTGTCGTGGCGTTCCAGTATGCGTCGCTGCCGCCAATGCGCGTGCGCGTGGACAACTTGGTTGCGCGACGGTCTACGCACTTCGATGTCGCGCGCTATCTCGTGAGCAGAACGACAGTCGCCGACACCGTTGTCCTGTCTGAGGCAGGAATTGTCCCATTCGGGATACGCGCGCGCGTGTACGACTATCTGGGGCTGACGTCACCATACCATTCGGTGTTCACAGCGGACGGGCACGTGAGCGCCGAAAATGCGCTTTTGGATCAACCGAAATTCGTGCTGCTTACGATGAAGGAAGGCCATGCCGGAGCGCTGGTGCCGCGGACGAACGTAGACGCTGATCTCTTCGACACTTTGCCGCTCTCGTCGCGATACAAAGCGGTGCGGCAGTTCTATATCGACCCGAACCTCAGCTATCTCGACAAGATTTACTACAAGTACGCTCCCGACGCGGTCCGCATTTACTTCGTCGTCTACGAACGGATTTGATTCGCGAACGACAGCGGCGGTGGCTCGAATGTTGACCCGTTCCACGTCCAAGCTGCCCCGACTGCTATGTCCGACCCAAGCGGTTCAGTAAAGCACCCCAAAGGTCGGATCGGTGTCCAACTTTAGGGGCGCAGGTCAATGCTGCGTCTCTTTGTTGCACGCGAATCCTGTGGCTCAGTGATTATGCCGCCGCGCCTTCCGCACCACCATCCACCTCGGCGCCCGAAACCGCACGATGCTCACATACAGCCACACATAGGTGAGCGCGAACAGCACGACGAACGTGAACAGGTGCACCGTATGCCGCCAGAACAGTGTCGCCGGAATCACCGCGACTAAGCACAGCAGCCACAGATAAGGCGACGTCAGCGAATTGCGCCGCGTCAGGTCGTGCGCGGTCTTCGTGCCGACCGCCCAGCGCATCAGGCGCTTGTAGACGAGCATGTGCAGGTGCACGCCGTCCGGGATCCCCGGCGACATCCCGCGCACGAACTTCTTCCGGTAGATCGAGAAGCAGGTCTCGAAGATCGGATACATGAAGAGCAGCACCGGATACCACGCGGACACTTCGCGATGCCGCATCACGAGCGAAATCGCGAGTTCGGCGAGCATGAAGCCGATGAAGTACGCGCCGCCGTCGCCGAGGAAGATGAGGCCCGCCGGGAAGTTCCAGATGAAGAAGCCCATGATCGCGCCCATCATCACGATCGAGCCGGACATCACGACGGGATCGCCGACCTGGAACGCGACGTACGCGAGCGACGCAAACATCATGAACGCGACCATCGACGCGAGGCCGTTGAAGCCGTCGATGATGTTGACCGCGTTCGCGAGCGCGGCGACGGCGAGCACCGTGACCGCGGCCGAGATCGCCGCGTAGCCGAGCAGGAAATCGAGGGGCGGCACGCTGATGCGCGTGATCGCGATGCCCATCAGCACGAACGCGAGCGCCGCCGCCGCCATCGTGCAGGCGAGCCGCACGGCGGGCGTGACCTTCTTCGTCAGGTCTTCGATCAGGCCGGATGCGAATGCAGGCAGCCCGCATGCGGCGAGTCCGAGGATGCCGCCCGCGATGGCGGGATATCTGCGCGACAGCAGCGCCGTCGCGGCCACGAGCCCGATCAGGATGCCGACGCCGCCCACACGGGGCACCGGCCGCGCATGGAATTTCTGCACGCCGGCAAGATCGTTGTCGATCGAGAATTTCTCGTGCAGGTGCGCATAGCGGACGATGAGCAGCGTGACGAGAAGCGAGACGATGAAGCCGACGGCGAAGCTGAGCATGGGATTGCCCGGAAATTGGACAGCGGATTATACAAAACCGCGCGGGTTGTTTTCCTGCCAGCGCCAGTGGTCCGCGCACATCCGATCAAGGTCGTATTCGGCTTTCCAGCCGATGATCTCGGCTGCGGCGGCGGGGTTTGCGTAGCACTCGGCGACGTCGCCCGGGCGCCGCGCGACGAGCTCGTACGGCACCGGCCGCCCGGACGCCTTCTCGAACGCGTGCACGACTTCGAGGACGCTGTAGCCGCGGCCCGTGCCGAGGTTGACGGTGAGGCTCGCGTCGCGCTGCTCGAGCGCGTCGAGGGCCGCGATGTGGCCGCGCGCGAGGTCGACGACGTGAATGTAGTCGCGCACGCCGGTGCCGTCGGGCGTCGGGTAGTCGCTGCCGAACACGCGCAGCTTCTCGAGCTTGCCGACCGCGACCTGCGCGACATACGGCATCAGGTTGTTCGGGATGCCGGCCGGATCCTCGCCGATGAGGCCGCTCTCGTGCGCGCCGACCGGGTTGAAGTAGCGTAGCGTCGCGATGCGCCAGGCCGGATCGGCGAGCTCGACGTCGCGCAGGATCTGCTCGGCCATGAGCTTCGTCTGGCCATACGGGTTGGTCGCCGACAGCGGGAACGTCTCGTCGATCGGCGAGCGCTCGGGCACGCCATACACGGTCGCCGACGAGCTGAACACGATCCGCTTCACGTTTCGGTCGCGCATCACGCGCAGCAGCGACAGCAGGCTGTCGAGGTTGTTGCGGTAATACTCGACGGGCTTCGCGACCGATTCGCCGACCGCCTTCAGCGCCGCGAAATGGATCGCGGCCGTGATCGGATGGGCGTCGAAGATCGGCGCGAGCGCGCGCGCGTCGCAGACGTCGACTTCATGGAACGCCGGCGTCTTGCCGGTGATCTTCTCGATCCGCGCGATTGCCTCGCGCTTGCTGTTGACGAGGTTGTCGGCGATCACGACGTCGTAGCCGTGCTCGAGCAGCTCGACGGCGGTGTGCGAACCGATATAGCCTGCGCCGCCGGTGACGAGGATCGTGCCCTTCGTGCTCATTGCTGATTGCTCCGTCAAAGTGTGACGCCCGTCAGGGCGGAAATGGTCTGATGATACCGTTCGACGACCTTCGCTTCGTCGAATTCCTCGGCGACCTTCTGCCTGCCGCGCTCGCCCATCGCGCGGCGCTCGGCCGCGCTCATGTCGAGCATCCGCGCGAGCCGCGCGGCGAGGCTCGCGCTGTCGCGCGCCGCGCACAGCAGGCCCGTGACGCCGTCGGCGACGACGTCGCGGCAGCCCGGCACGTCGGTCGCGACGATCGGGCGGCCCATCGCGGACGCCTCCATCAGCGTGCGCGGCACGCCTTCGCGATACGACGGCAGCACGACGCAGTCGGCGGCGGCGATGTGCGGCCGCACGTCGTGCGCTTCGCCGAGGTATTCGACGACGCCTTCGCGCACCCACGCGTCGACATCGTCGCGGCCGATCGCGCTCGGGTTGTCGACGCCGAGCGGGCCGAGCAGCTGGAAGCGCGCGCGCGGATGCTGCGCACGCACGACGCGCGCGGCCTCGACGTACTCGCGCACGCCCTTGTCCCACAGCAGGCGGCCGATCAGCACGAACGTGAACGTGTCGCGCTCGGGCAGCGGCGCGAGCGCGAACTGCTCGAGGTCGACGCCCTCGCCGTGCAGCAGGCGCGCGCGCTCCGGATGCGCGAGGAGCTGCTCGTGCGTGAACGTGTCGAGGTCGTCGCGGTTCAGGAACCAGACTTCGCGCGGGAAGCGGAACGCGAAGCGGTACAGCGTCTTCGCGACCTGCGCGGCGCGGCTCTTCTGGATGAACACGTAGCCGAGGCCCGTCGTCACCGCGATCGACGGCGCGCGCGCGAGCCACGCGGCGATCGAGCCGTAGATGTTCGGCTTGATCGTGTAATGGAACACGAGGTCGGGCTTGATCGCCCGATAGTGCCGATAGAGCGCGGCGAGCGTGCGCAGGTCTTCGCGCGGGCTCGTGCCCTTCGATGCGATGGGCAGCGCCGCGTAGCGGCAGCCCATCCGCACGAGCGGCTCGACCGTGCGGTCGCGCGGCGCGAGCACCGTCACCTGCGCGCCGCGCGCGATCAGCATGCGGATCAGGCCTTGCCGGTACGTATAGATCGCCCACGCAGTATTGCAGACGAGAACGATGCGCGGGGCGGAAGCGGAACTCATGTCGGGCTGAAAAAAATAATCGGACGCTCGGGCAAAAATGATGGGAAGCGGTGCGTCACGCCGCGCCGCGCGGCGCGAACAGCAGGCGCTTCGCGCGCTGCAGCGTCGAATAGGGCGTTACAAAATGAAGCAGATTTTTCGCGACGCCGAGCCAATCGTAAGGATTGAGCGGATTGAAGTAATGCAGCGCCAGCGCGAGCGTCGACGCGATCTGCCGGCGCCGCTTCGTCGCGCTGATGCCGCCCTCGTTCAATTCGTAATACAAACCGAGCTCCGGCAAATTCGCGCAATCGTAGCGTTCCATTAACCGTAAAAAAAGATCGAGGTCTTCCGCCGCGCGATATTTGATCCGGTAATTGCCGACCGCCTTGACCGCCGCGACGTCGAGCATCATCGACGGATGCACGAACGGCGAGCGCAAGAAGCGCGTGCGGCGCAGCGTCGCCGGATCGGCGGCGGGCGTCAGCATGAAGAGCGGGCGGCCGTCGCGCGACACGACCTGCGTCCACGTGCCGAGGCCCGCGACGCCCGGATGCGCATCGAAATACGCGCGCTGCTTCGCGAGCCGGCCGGGCGCGGCGAGGTCGCCCGCGTCGATGCGCGCCGCGTAGCGGAAGCCGCGCGCGGCGAGCGCGTCGATCCCGGCCGCGAGCGCGCGCTCGATTCCGCCGTTTCGCGGCATCCGCAGCACGTCGATCGCGAGGCCCGGCAGTTCGGGCGCGGCGATCGGCGGCGTGCTGCCGTCGTCGACGACGAGCACGCGCACGGGCGCGTCTTCGCGAAACGACTTCAGCGTGCGCAGCAGATCGTCGTGCGCGTTGTACGCGGGAATCAGCACCGCGACATCGACGAGCGAGCGGGCGGCGCCGGGCGTGGCGAAAGAGGGCGTCATGGGCGCAGCTTCAGGCGGATGTAATGGAAATTGACCGACGCGGCGGCGAGATAGCCGGCGGCGAGGCCCGCGAGCGCACCGTAGAGGCCGAGCGCGGGAATGGCGATCAGGTTGACGAGTGCGGCGAGCGCGAGCGCCACCGACCATTTCGCGAGCAGCACGAACTTCGCCTGATACTTGAGCACGACGAGATTGCCGATCGCCTCGATGCCGGCCGGCACCGACAGCCACACCGCCCAGCGGAACACGTCGACCGACGTCTCGAAGCCGGGGCCGAACACCTTGCGGATGATGAAGCCCGCGAGCAGGTCGAGCACGAGCGCGCCCGCGATCATCAGCGCGGCCGTCATGCCGATGAGGCGCCACACGTTGCGGCGCAACCGCGCGATGTCCTGCACGCGATAGACGAACGCGGGCGCGATCGTCTGCGCGAGCATCAGCGCGAGCGTGATCCAGTTTTCGTTCAACTGCTGCGCGGCCGCGTAGCGGCCGAGCTCGGCGAACGACACGTAGCGCTCGAGCATCAGCCGGTCGAGCTTCAGGAACAGGTACATGCAGACGAGGCCGAGCCAGAATACGGTGCCCATCGTCGCGAATTCGCGCACGAGCGGCCGCTCGACGTACCAGCCGAGCGCACCGCCGTTGCGGCTGCGGTAATACCAGACCAGCGCGGCCGCGATCGCTGCGGCTTCGAGCGCCCACAGCCAGCCGAAGCGCGCGGGCGCGGTGCCCGCGCGTACGAGCAGCCACACGAGCGCCATCTTCGCGAGCGCGGCCACGAGGCTCGCGAGCAACTGCGGCTTGCTGTACGTCATGCTCTGCAGCCACGCGTTGACGACGCCGACGAACGGCTCGCGCAGCGCGAGCGTGACCGCGAGCCCCGCCAGCATCGCGCCGACGAGCGGATCGAACGCGCCCAGGGCGATCGCCGCCCAGGTGAGCGCGAGCGCCGCGACCGACACGGCGAAGCGCAGCGCGAATGCGCTGCCGAGCACGGCGCCCAGTTGCGCGCCCGCGCGCTGGACGATCGTCGGCACGAGGATCTCCGCGCCGCAGACCCACGTGAGCGGCGCGAGGACGAGGAGGAGCGTGTTCGCGTATTGCCATTTGCCGAACGCTTCAGGGCCGAAGTAGCGGGCGAGGAGGCCGCTCACGACGATCGCGACGCCGATCTGCGTGACGCGTTCGACGCCGAGCCACGCGAGGTTCGCGACGGCCTTGGCGACGTCGGGATTCGAAAGCCTGGATTTCAGCATGGCGCGCAGCAGGAAAACGTGCGCGAGATGACCGGGCCGGCCGTCCGCGGGAGCGGTTTTGCTGCAATGAAGCAATCAGGCATTAAAATGGGCGCGATCGGCGTAGCTGAAACCAGCGATTATAAGTTGGATCGGATTCGCTTCAGGCATCGGCGTGCCATGCATTGCCCCGCGTCGGTCGGTTCGGGCGACAATTTTTTACGCATTCGCGTTGAGGCGGCCAAAATTTTTATGGACGACACAGAGAGTGAATCGATGATCTCCCAATCCATCTTCAAGGCATACGATATCCGGGGCGTGATCGGCAAGACGCTCGACGCCGACGTCGCGCGTGCGATCGGCCGCGCGTTCGGCAGCGAAGTGCGCGCGCAGGGCGGCGATGCGGTCGTCGTCGCGCGCGACGGTCGCCTGTCGGGCCCCGAGCTCGTCGGCGCGCTCGCAGAAGGGCTGCGCGCGTCGGGTGTCGATGTCGTCGACGTCGGCATGGTGCCGACGCCCGTCGGCTATTTCGCGGCGAGCGTGCCGCTCGCGCTCGCGAACGGCGAGCGCCGCGTCGACTCGTGCATCGTGGTCACGGGCAGCCACAATCCGCCGGATTACAACGGCTTCAAGATGGTGCTGCGCGGCGCCGCGATCTACGGCGACCAGATCCAGGCCCTCTACCAGCGCATCGTCGACGCGCGTTTCGAAACCGGCAGCGGTTCGTATGAGCAATACGACGTCGCCGATCAATACGTCGATCGCATCGTCGGCGACATCGAGCCCGCGCGGCCGCTGAAGCTCGTCGTCGACGCGGGCAACGGCGTTGCGGGCCCGCTCGCCGCGCGCCTGTTCAAGGCGCTCGGCTGCGAGCTCGTCGAGCTCTTCACCGACATCGACGGCAACTTCCCGAACCACCATCCGGACCCGGCGCACCCGGAGAACCTGCAGGACGTGATCGCGAAGCTGAAGGAAACCGATGCCGAGATCGGTTTCGCGTTCGACGGCGACGGCGATCGTCTCGGCGTCGTCACGAAGGACGGCCAGATCATCTATCCGGATCGCCAACTGATGCTGTTCGCCGAGGAAGTGCTGTCGCGCAACCCGGGCGCGCAGATCATCTACGACGTGAAGTGCACGCGCAATCTCGCGCACTGGGTGCGCGAGAAGGGCGGCGAGCCGCTGATGTGGAAGACGGGCCATTCGCTCGTGAAGGCGAAGCTGCGCGAAACGGGCGCGCCGCTCGCGGGCGAGATGAGCGGCCACGTGTTCTTCAAGGATCGCTGGTACGGCTTCGACGACGGTCTCTACACCGGCGCGCGCCTGCTCGAGATCCTCGCGCGCGTCGCGGATCCGAGCGCGCTGCTGAACGGCCTGCCGAACGCGGTGTCGACGCCCGAGCTGCAGCTGAAGCTCGAGGAAGGCGAGAACGTGAAGCTGATCGACAAGCTGCGCGCCGACGCGAAGTTCGACGGCGCCGATGAGGTCGTGACGATCGACGGCCTGCGCGTCGAGTATCCGGACGGCTTCGGCCTCGCGCGCTCGTCGAACACGACGCCCGTCGTCGTGCTGCGCTTCGAGGCGACGACCGAGGCGGCGCTCGCGCGGATCCAGGACGATTTCCGGCGCGCGCTGAAGGCGGCGAAGCCGGACGCGAACCTGCCGTTCTGAGCTTGACTTCGGCGCGTCGCGCCGCGCGGGCGGCATGGCCGGCCTTGCGCTGACGCAAGCCTTGTCGAAAAAGCGGCGAAGCATTCGTGCGTTCGCCGCTTTTTGTCTGTGTCGGCCGCCCGGCGCGATAAAATCCGTCCTTTCGGCCTGTGCCGGCGGCTGCCGGTCCTCTCTTTCAGCGTGCAAAAAATTCTGATCGTGCGCGTGTCGTCGCTCGGCGACGTCGTGCACAACATGCCGGTGATCGCCGACATCCGCCGGCGCCATCCCGATGCGCAGATCGACTGGCTCGTCGAGGAAGGCTTCGCCGACCTCGTGCGGCTCGTCGACGGCGTGCGCAACGTGCTGCCGTTCTCGCTGCGGCGCTGGCGCAAGCATCCCGGCTCGTCCGCGACGTGGCGCGAGATCCGCGCGTTCCGGCGGCGCCTCGCGGAAGAGCGTTACGACCTCGTGATCGACTGCCAGGGGCTCATCAAGACCGCGTGGGTCGCGAGCTGGGCGCGCGGGCCGCTCGTCGGCCTCGGCAACCGCACCGACGGCGCCGGCTACGAGTGGCCGGTGCGCTTCTTCTATGACAAGCGCGTGCCGATCGCGCCGCGCACGCACGTCGTCGAGCGTTCGCGGCAGCTCGTCGCGGCCGCGTTCGGCGATCCCGCGCCGACGCCGGACGATTCGATCGATTTCGGCCTCGACACGCGCGGCGCGTCGCGCGCGCTCGCGCCGCTCGATCTGAACCTGCCGGTGCCGTATGTCGTGTTCGTCCATGCGACGTCGCGCGCCGACAAGCAATGGCCCGACGAAGCCTGGATCGCCCTCGGCGAAGCGCTCGTGCGGCGCGGCGCGTCGCTCGTGCTGCCATGGGGCAGCGACGCCGAGCGCGCGACGAGCGAGCGCCTCGCGAAGGCGTTCGGCGCGGCGGCGATCGTGCCGCCGAAGCTGTCGCTGCCCGCGGTCGTCGGCCTCATTGACGGCGCGGCGGCGACGGTCGGCGTCGACACGGGACTCGTCCACATCGCGGCGGCGCTGAAGCGTCCGACGGTCGAACTGTACAATTTCGCGACGGCCTGGCGCACGGGCGGCTACTGGTCGCCCGACGTCGTCAACCTCGGCACCGCCGGCGCGCCGCCGTCCCTTTCGCAGGTGAAGGACGCACTCGCGTCGTTCGGCCTCTTGTAATCCCGATAGGCGATCATGAGCGAATCCCAGATCATCGAAATTGCGTCCGCCGACTGGAGCGGGCAACAACTGTCCGTGCCGCGCGAGCAACTGCTCGGCGGCCTCGAGGACGGCAAGGTGCTGTTCTTTCCGCATCTGCGCTTCGCGATCGAAGGCGGCGAGGAAGCGCTCCTCGATCCCGCGCTCGCCGATCCGAAACGTAAGAACATCAGTCTCGCGCCGAACGGCGGCGCGCTCGCCGGCGTGGTCGGCGATGCCGTCACCCAATCGGCCGTGCGCGCGCTGATCGCGCGCTTCCAGAAGCAGGCGGGCACGCTCGTCGACGGGCTCTTTCCCGAGTATCGCGGCAAGCTGCGCGTCGCGCCGACGAGCCTGCGCCTGATGCAGGTCGAGACGCGCCAGACGTCGTGGCGCAAGGACGACAGCCGCCTGCACGTCGACGCGTTTCCGTCGCGGCCGAACTACGGCGAGCGGATCCTGCGCGTGTTCACGAACGTGAATCCGGCGGGCGTGCCGCGCGTGTGGCGCGTCGGCGAGCCGTTCGAGGACGTCGCGAAGCGCTTCCTGCCGCACATCAAGCCGCAGTTGCCGGGTTCCGCGTGGCTGCTCGGATTGCTGCACGTGACGAAGACGCGTCGCAGTGCATACGATCACCTGATGCTGAACCTGCACGACGGCATGAAGGCCGATCTCGACTATCAGAAGAACAGCCCGCAGCAGACGATGCCGTTCCCGTCGGGCAGCGTGTGGGTCTGTTTCTCCGATCAGGCGTCGCACGCGGTGATGTCCGGCCAGTTCATGCTCGAGCAGACCTTCTTCCTGCCGGTCGGCGCGATGGTCCAACCGGCGCGCGCGCCGCTCGGCATTCTCGAACGCCTGCAGGGCAGGGCCCTCGTTTGAGCGCGCGCGACGTTTTCATCGCCGGAGCTGCCGCGCGATGCTGAGAGCGATCTATCGTGCGCTGTGGTGGCTGATCGCGCCGCTCGCGGTGCTGCGTCTCCTGTGGCGCTCGCGCAAGGAGCGCGGTTATCGCGAGCACATCGGCGAGCGCTTCGGCTTCGGACCGGGCCGCGCGGGCGCGCGCGGCGTCGACGAGCCGACGCCGATCGTCTGGGTGCATGCGGTGTCGGTCGGCGAGACGCGCGCCGCGCAGCCGCTCATCGACGCGTTGATGCGCGCGCGACCCGACGTGCACGTCCTGCTCACGCACATGACGCCGAGCGGCCGCGCGACGGGCGAGCAGATCTTCGGCGAGCGTGTGTCGCGCTGCTATCTGCCGTACGATCTGCCGCACGTCGTGCGGCGCTTCCTGCATGCATGGCGGCCGTCGCTCGGACTCGTGATGGAGACCGAAGTCTGGCCGACGCTCATCGACGAATGCCGTCGCGCCGACGTGCCGCTCGTGCTGACGAACGCGCGAATGTCGGCGCGCTCGTTCAGGCGCGCGGCGAAGTTCGGCTCGGCCGCGCGCGAAGTGTTCGGCGGTCTTTCGCGGGTGCTCGCGCAAAGTCCGGCCGACGCGGAGCGGTTGACGTCGCTCGGTGCACGCAACGTCGCGGTGCTCGGCAATCTGAAGTTCGACATGTCGACGCCGCCCGAGCTCGCCGCGCGAGCACGCGCGTGGCGCGCGGCGATCGGCGATCGGCCGGTGTGGGTCGCGGCGAGCACGCGCGACGGTGAAGAGGCGCTCGTGCTCGATGCGTTCGCCGCGCTGAAGACGCAGGACGCACTGCTGATTCTCGTGCCGCGCCATCCGCAGCGCTTTGCGGAAGTCGCGGCGCTCGTCGAGCGGCGCGGGCTGCGCCACGTGCGCCGCACCGAATGGGCGGCCGACGCGGCAGCGGCCGCGGCCGGCCGGCCGGCCGCTTCGGCGCTGCCGGCGGACGTCGCGGTGCTGCTCGGCGATTCGATGGGCGAACTGGGCGCGTACTACGCGGCCGCCGACGTCGCGTTCATCGGCGGCAGCCTGCTGCCGCTCGGCGGGCAGAACCTGATCGAGGCGTGCGCGGTCGGCGTGCCGGTGCTGATCGGGCCGCACGTGTTCAACTTCACGCAGGCCACGGCCGACGCGGTCGCGGCGGGTGCATGCGCGCAGGTGCGGGATCCGTTCGATCTCGCGCGCACACTCGACGCGCTGTTCGCCGATCACGCGCGCCGCATCGCGATGGGCGCGGCGGGCGCCGCGTTCGCCGCGCGGCATCGCGGTGCGACCGCGCGCACGGTCGACGTGCTGAATGCGCTGCTGCCGCCGCCGCGCGTCGTGTCGGCGGCAAGCGACGACGGCGCCGCGGGCGGGCTCGACGCGGGCGCGGCGATCGACTGAGCGCCGGGCGGGGCAGTGCGGGGCCGTGCGACGGCGGCGTTGCCGCTGTCGCGGCCATCGCATCGCGTCGCATCGCGCGACAGCGGCGTCTCGCGGCCTTGCGATCGCGCGACGCGGAACGCTCAGACCGTCAGCAATCCTTTCTTCTCGATGAACGCGATCACGTCGGCGACGCCGTCGAGCGCCTTCAGGTTGCACATCACGTACGGGCGCTCGCCGCGCATCTTCTTCGTGTCGGACGCCATCACGTCGAGGTTCGCGCCGACGAGCGGCGCGAGGTCCGTCTTGTTGATCACGAGCAGGTCCGATTTCGTGATCCCCGGGCCGCCCTTGCGCGGAATCTTCTCGCCGCCCGCGACGTCGATCACGTAGATCGTCAGGTCCGACAGCTCGGGACTGAACGTCGCGGCGAGATTGTCGCCGCCCGATTCGATGAAGACGATGTCCGCATCCGGGAAGCGCGAGAGCATCCGGTCGACCGCCTCGAGATTGATCGACGCGTCTTCGCGGATCGCCGTGTGCGGGCAGCCGCCTGTCTCGACGCCCATGATCCGTTCCTCGGGCAGCGCGCCCGCGATCGTCAGGAGGCGCTGGTCTTCCTTCGTATAGATGTCGTTCGTGATCGCGACGAGGTCGTAACGGTCGCGCATGCCCTTGCAGAGCATTTCGAGGAGCGTCGTCTTGCCGGAGCCGACGGGGCCGCCGATGCCGACGCGCAGCGGCGGGAGCTTCTTCGTGCGGCGGGCCGCCGCGGTGAGAGGTGCGTTCATTGCGATGTCCAGGAATGCTTGGGGATGCTTACGAGCGGAACAGACGCGAATACTGCGACTCGTGCCGCGCGGACAGGATGCCGAGCTGCGGTGCGAACGTGTTGATCGCGTCGGGCGGCGTCGCGAGCGCGCGGCGCACCGCCGCGCGAATCGGCTCGCGCAGCGCGACGATGATCTTCTGGCCGGCCAGCTGACCGAGCGGCACCGCCTTGATCGCGGCGGCCGTCTGGTTTTCGACCCAGCCGAACGCGTACGCGGCGAGCGTCGCGTCGGGCGTCGCGCCGTGTGCGGCGGCGGCGAACGCGAACGCGGTCGGCAGCGCGATCGGCGAGATCGATGCGAGCGTCGCGCGGCGCGCGGCGTCGCCCCATTCGAGCGACGCGCACAACTGCGCGAGCGACCAGCCCATCTGCTCGGTTTCGCGGCGCAGCTCGGACGATTCGCGGCTCGCGACGAATTCTTCGTTCGCGTCGGCGAGCGCGACCGCGTCGTGCGCATGCCAGCGCGCGAGCTGATGCGCGAGGAACGGCAGCTCGCCGTGTGCGAGCACGTCGGTCAGGCCGCTCGTGATCCAGTCGCGGGCGCCGTCGGCGTCGCGGATCAGCGGCGCGTCGAGCGCGGCTTCGAGTCCCTGCGAATAGCTGAACGCGCCGATCGGCAGCGCCGGCGACGCGAGGTGCAGCAGCGCGACGAGCTCAGCGGTGTCCATGGCGATGACCGTGCGAGCAGGACGGACCATGCTGATGATCGTGATCGTGATCGTGATCGTGATCGTGCGAGTGCGAGTGCGAGTGCGAGTGCGAGTGCGAGTGGCCGTGGTGCTCGTCGAACACTTGCTGCGCGAGTGCATAATCCTCGGCGAACGTCGCGTCGTGGCCGTGCCGATGTCCGCCGCCGTACGCGCCGGCCTCCGGATGGAACGGCGCGTTCGCGCGCTCGATCGCCGCGCCGAGCCGTGCCAGCATGTCGGCGAGCACGGGGTCGTATTCGAGCTTCAGGTAGTCCGAGCCGATCTCGACCGGCGTATGCCGGTTGCCGAGGTGATACGCGGCGCGCGTGAGCGTGAGCGCGTCGGGCGCGCGCACGAGCAGCACGGCTTCGGCAGCCGCGGCGACGCGAACGAGCGCGCCGTCGTCTGCGACGAGCACGTCGCCGTCGGCGAGCACCGTGCCGCGCGGCAGCACGAGCGCGACTTCCTCGCCCGTGTCGAGCGTCGCGGCGAGCCGGCTCTTGCAGCGTGCGTCGTAGGCGAGCGTGAGCGTCGGCGCGCGCGCGACGAGCGTCGCGGCGAGCTTTACGTGCGGGGCGATGCGTTTATCGATCGTGCGCATGATGATTCTTCAGGACTTCAGAACAGGAAATAGCGTTGCGCCATCGGCAGCACGGCCGCGGGCTCGCAAGTGAGCAGCGTGCCGTCGGCGACGACATCGTAGGTCTCGGGATCGACGCTGATTGCGGGACGCCATGCGTTGTGAACCATGTCGTGCTTCGTCACCGTGCGGCAGCCGCGCACCGGCACGAGCCGCTTCGCGAGCCCATAGCGTTCGCCGATGCCTGCGTCGAGCGCGCGTTGCGATACGAACGTGAGCGACGTGCGCGCGAGCGCGCCGCCGCGCGTCGCGAACATCTCACGGTAATGGACGGGCTGCGGCGTCGGAATCGACGCGTTCGGATCGCCCATCTGCGCGACCGCGATCATGCCGCCCTTGATGATCATCGCGGGTTTGATCCCGAAGAACGCGGGTTCCCACAGCACGAGGTCCGCCCACTTGCCCGGCTCGATCGACCCGACTTCGCGTGCGATGCCGTGCGTGAGCGCCGGGTTGATCGTGTATTTCGCGACGTAACGCTTCGCACGGAAGTTGTCGTTGCGCGCGCTGTCCTCGGCGAGCGCGCCGCGCTGCACCTTCATCTTGTGCGCGGTCTGCCACGTGCGGATGATCACTTCGCCGACGCGGCCCATCGCCTGCGAATCGGACGACAGCATCGACAGCGCGCCGAGATCGTGCAGGATGTCCTCGGCCGCGATCGTCTCGCGGCGGATCCGCGATTCGGCGAACGCAAGATCCTCGGCGATCGACGGATCGAGGTGATGGCACACCATCAGCATGTCGAGATGTTCGTCGAGCGTGTTGATCGTGTAAGGGCGCGTCGGATTCGTCGACGACGGCAGCACGTTCGGCTCGCCGCACACCTTCAGGATGTCGGGTGCGTGGCCGCCGCCCGCGCCTTCGGTGTGGTACGTATGGATCGTGCGGCCCTTGAACGCGGCCACCGTCGCTTCGACGAAACCGCCTTCGTTCAGCGTATCGGTGTGGATCGCGACCTGCGTGTCGGTGTCGTCCGCGACCGCGAGGCAGTTGTCGATCGCGGCGGGCGTCGTGCCCCAGTCTTCGTGCAGCTTGAGGCCGATCGCGCCGGCCTCGATCTGCTCGACGAGCGGCTGCGGCCGGCTCGCGTTGCCTTTGCCGAGAAAGCCGAGATTGATCGGCCAGCCGTCGGCCGCCTGCAGCATCCGCTCCATGTGCCACGGCCCCGGCGTGCAGGTCGTCGCGTTGGTGCCGGTCGCGGGGCCCGTGCCGCCGCCGAGCATCGTCGTCACGCCGGACGCGAGCGCCTCGTCGATCTGCTGCGGGCTGATGAAATGGATGTGCGTGTCGATGCCGCCCGCCGTCACGATCAAGCCTTCGCCCGCGATGATCTCGGTCGCCGCACCGATCGCGATCGTGACGCCCGGCTGGATGTCCGGATTGCCCGCCTTGCCGATCGCCGCGATGCGGCCGTGCTTGATCGCGATGTCCGCCTTCACGATCCCCCAGTGATCGAGGATCACCGCGTTCGTGATCACGGTGTCGGCGACGTCGGCCGCGGGCAGTTGCGACTGGCCCATGCCGTCGCGGATTACCTTGCCGCCGCCGAACTTCACTTCTTCTCCGTAGACCGTGCAGTCGCGCTCGACTTCGATCAGCAGCTCGGTATCCGCGAGCCGAATGCGGTCGCCCGTCGTCGGCCCGTACATTTCCGCGTACGCGCGGCGGCTCAAACGTAATGTCATATCGTCGAATCCTTCGAATGCCCGTGCGGGGGGGCGTATCAGCGAGTCGCGTCGGGGCGGGCGCTCAGAGCGGTCCCATCACCTTGCCCTGGAAGCCATAGACGACGCGCGCGCCTTCGAGCTCGACGAGCTCGACCGTGCGCGCCTGGCCCGGCTCGAAGCGCACCGCGGTGCCGGCCGCGACGTTCAGCCGAAAGCCGCGCGCGGCTGCGCGATCGAACGACAGCGCATCGTTGACTTCGTGGAAGTGATAGTGCGAGCCGACCTGCACCGGGCGATCGCCCGTGTTCGCGACGATGAGCTCGATCGTCTTGCGGCCGACGTTCAACGCGTGCTCGCCGTCGTCGGTCAGGAGTTCGCCGGGGATCATGCGCCCTCCCGGCAAAGCGTGCGAAGGGCGCGGCTTCCGTCGGCGGAATGCGGGAGGGAATGAACCAAGCAGTGAATCATGACGCGCCTTCATGGAATCGGGTGATGGACGGTGACGAGCTTCGTGCCGTCGGGAAACGTCGCTTCGACCTGGATGTCGGGAATCATCTCGGGTACGCCTTCCATCACGTCGTCGCGTGTCAGAAGCGTCGTGCCGTAGTGCATCACTTCGGCGACCGTCTTGCCGTCGCGCGCCGCTTCCATCAGCGCGGCCGTGATGAACGCCACCGTTTCTGGATAGTTGAGCTTGAGCCCGCGGGCTCGGCGGCGTTCGGCGAGTAGCGCCGCCGTGAAGATCAACAGTTTGTCTTTTTCTCGGGGAGTCAGTTTCATGAAAGAAACATTTTGGAAAACGTAATATTCGGGCGGCGCGCGTCGCGGCGGTCGCGAAGTCATCGTAGCACTGCGAACGTGCGCGCGCGGTGAAGCCTTCGGGAATGAGCCAGCAAGGCACGTGCCATGCGTTTTCTGCGCGCGTTCGTGCTGCGCGACGGTGCGTCGCGCACCGTGATGGCGCGTTTTTCTGAAAGGCGTGCGTCAGGAACGTGCGGTGTTCAGGTCTGCCAAAGGCGCAGCGGCATCGCATCGACGCCGTGGACGATCGGGCGCAGCGCGAGCCATTGCGAGATGAAGAGCCGCTGCAGCGCCTCCATCGAATGTGCAAGGGCGCGAATCAGCATCACGCCGGGCGCGACGCAGGTGACGCCTGCGCGCAGCGCATCGTCGAACGGCAGGGCGGGCGCGATCGATTCGGTGAGCGCGTCGGTGCATGCGGCGCCGAGCGCCCAGAGCGTGCCGTAGACGGGAAAGCCGCCGAGCCCCTGCGGCGCGGCGCGCAGCGTATCGGCCGCATCGAGGCGCGCGCGCTCGACCCACAGCGGCCGCCCCGACGGACCGACGATCTTCGAGAACGACGCGATGCTGCCCGTCGACCACGCTTCGCCCGCCGCCTGGCGGCCGAGCTGCGTCGCGTCCCAGCCAAGCACGCTCGCGCCGTCGCCGAGCTTCAGCACGAATTCGAGCGATGCCTGCGCGGCGTCGAAGAACAGATTGTTCTGCGGCAGCCAATCGAGCTTCGCGTGCGCGCCGACGCCGATGTCGATTCGCTGCCGCGCGTCGAGCCCGTTCGATTTGTACCACTTCGTCGCGCCAGGCGTCGTCAGCACCGCGTGCGTATCGGCGGCGAGCTTCACGTCGATCTCGAGCCGGTCGCCGCCCGCGACGCCGCCCGGCGGATGGACGATCACCGCGTGGCAGATCGCGTCGCCTTCCGGATAGAGCGCGCGCTGCACGCGCAGCGGCCCGACGTGCCGGCGATGGACGAGCGCGGTGCGTCCCGTCCGCTGCCGCTCGAAGCCGAGTTCGAGGCGGGCGTGCCACGCCTTGGCGGCGGGGCGGACGAGCGAAGCGTGGGGTTCGTGGGCGGACATCGGTCGAATCGGAAAAGCGGGCGCGCTAATGCTACAGGATACCGGCTCGCTTCTGCGAGCGGGGGACGGCGCGGGGGACGGCGCGCGAGTGGCCGGCTTCGACGCGCGCCGGCCGCTCGCGGAAATCGTTCGGCGCGTGCGGAATGTTCAGTACGTTTAGGGCATTCAGTACGTCGTCCGATACGAATCGTCTTGTTCAGACCGCGATCCGCTCGCGCACGCCATCCGCATCCATCTCGCTGCCCGCGCCGCCCGCGACGATCTCGCCGCGGCTCATCACCCAGTAGCGATCGGCGATCGAGCGCGCGAAATCGTAATACTGTTCGACGAGCAGCACCGTCATTCTCGTTTCGTCGACGAGCTGCCGCAGCGTGCGGCCGATGTCCTGGATGATCGACGGCTGGATGCCTTCCGTCGGCTCGTCGAGGATCAGAAGCTGCGGCTCGCTCATCAGCGCGCGGCCGATCGCGAGCTGCTGTTGCTGGCCGCCCGACAAGTCGCCGCCGCGTCGCGCGCGCATGTCCTTGAGCACCGGGAAGAGCGCGTAGATCCGGTCGGGCACTTTCGACGGCGCCTTGCGGCTCGCCGCCCCGATGAGCAGGTTCTCTTCGACCGTGAGTCGCGGAAAGACGTCGCGGCCCTGCGGCACGTACGCGAGGCCCGCGGCGACGCGCGCGTAGGGCGGCAGCGCGCCGAGCGGCTTGCCGCGCCAAGCGACGTTGCCGCTCTTCGTGGGCACGACGCCCATCAGGCAGCGCAACAGCGTTGTCTTGCCGACGCCGTTGCGTCCGAGCAGCACGGTCAGCTCGCCGTCGTCGGCGGCGAGGCTCACGTCGCGCAGGATGTGGCTGCCGCCGTAGTACTGGTTCAGCGATTCGATCGTCAGCATCGCATCATCGTCCGAGATAAGACTCGATCACCGCTTCGTCGCGCTTCACGTGATCGAGCGTGCCTTGCGCGAGCACCGCGCCTTCCGCCATCACGGTCACGCGGCCCGTGTCGCCCGCGAGCGCCGCGACGAACTCCATGTCGTGCTCGACGACCATCATCGAGCACGTGCCGCGCAGCGTGTTCAGCAGCGCCGCGAGCGCCATCGTCTCGTGGTCGGTCATGCCGGCCGCGGGCTCGTCGAGCAGCAGGAGCGCGGGGCGCTGCATCAGCAGCATGCCGATCTCGAGCCGCTGCTTCTGTCCGTGCGACAGCTCGCCCGCGAGCCGGTACGCGCTGTCTTCGAGCCGGATCAGCGCGAGCGTCTCTTCGATCCGCGCTTGCGCCGCGCGATCGAGCCGCGCGCGCAGCGACGCGAACCAGCGCTTGTCGGTCGCCATCGCGAGCTCGAGGTTCTCCCATACCGGATGCTGCTCGAACACGGTCGGCTTCTGGAACTTGCGGCCGATGCCCGTGCGTGCGATCTCGGGCTCGCTCATTCGCGAAAGGTCGAGCGTTTGCCCGAGGAACACCTTGCCCGAGTCGGGACGCGTCTTGCCGGTGATCACGTCCATCATCGTCGTCTTGCCGGCGCCGTTCGGACCGATCACGCAGCGCAGCTCGCCTGCGTCGATCGCGAGCGACAGCTTCTTCAGCGCACGAAAGCCGTCGAAGCTTACTTCGACATCCTCGAGATAGAGGATCGTGCCGTGCGAGGTATCGATCGCGCCGGGCGCGACGACGTGCGACATCTGAGCCGTGCCGCTGACCGCGCGCAGATCGACGCCGTCCGGCTGCGCGAGATCGGGAATCATCGCGTTCTCGTTCATCGTGGCGTTCCCTTGCGTATGACGGTTTCGACGAGGCCCATGATGCCGCGCGGCAGCACGAGCGGCACGAGCACGAAGATGAGGCCGAGGAAGAACAGCCAGTATTCGGCGAAGTACGCGGTGAACACGCTCTTCGCGCCGTTGACGGCGAATGCGCCGACGATCGGGCCGATCAGCGTGCCGCGGCCGCCCACCGCGACCCAGATCGCCATCTCGATCGAGTTGCCGGGCGACATCTCGCTCGGGTTGATGATGCCGACCTGCGGCACGTACAGCGCGCCCGCGATCCCGCACAGCACGGCCGACACGACCCACACGAACAGCTTGTACGCGAGCGGGCTGTAGCCGAGGAACATGATGCGCGTCTCGCCGTCGCGGATCGCGGTGACGACGCGGCCGAGCTTGCTCGTGACGATCGCGCGCGCGGCGACGAACGACGCGACGAGCGTCGCGAAGGTCATCAGGAACAGCACCGTGCGCGTGCCGGGCGACGTGATCGCGAAGCCGGCGATGCGCTTGAAGTCGGTGAAGCCGTTGTTGCCGCCGAAGCCCGTCTCGTTGCGATAGAAGAGCAGCATCGCGGCGAACGTCGCCGCCTGCGTGATGATCGACAGATACACGCCTTTCACGCGCGAGCGGAACGTGAAGAAGCCGAACACCCACGCGACGACAGCGGGCACGAGCACGACGAGCGCGAGCGCGTACGCGAGATGCCCGGTGCCGCTCCAGTACCACGGCAGCTGGTGCCAGTCGAGGAACACCATGAAGTCGGGCAGGTCGCTGCCGTACTTGCCGTCGCGGCCGATCGCGCGCATCAGGTACATGCCGATCGCATAGCCGCCGAGCGCGAAGAAGAGGCCGTGCCCGAGGCTCAGAATGCCGCAGTAGCCCCAGACGAGATCGAGCGCGAGCGCCGCGATCGCGTAGCACATCAGCTTGCCCGCGAGCGTCATTGCATAGGATGACAGATGAAATGCGCTCGATTCGGGGGCGACGAGCGCGGCGAGCGGCACGCCGACACCGACCGCGATGCACAGCGCGACGAGCGCGAGCCACGCGCGCCGCGACAGCAGCGCGGGGCGCGGCGGCATGCCGAGCGCGAAGCGCGACGCGGCGGGCGTTGCCGGCGCAGCCGAGGCGGCGACCTGTGCGACGGGAAGAGAGTGGATCGTCGAAGTCATGTCACGCCTCCGCGCTGCGGCCCTTCAGGGCGAACATCCCTTGTGGGCGTTTCTGGATGAACAGCACGATCATCACGAGCACCGCGATCTTCGCGAGCACGGCGCCCCAGAACGGCTCGATCGCCTTGCTGACGAGCCCGAGGCCGAAGCCGCCGAGCACCGTGCCCGCGATCTGCCCGACGCCGCCGAGCACGACCGCCATGAACGAATCGATGATGTAGCTCTGGCCGAGATCCGGGCCGACGTTGCCGATCTGCGACAGCGCGCAGCCGCCGAGCCCTGCAATGCCCGCGCCGAACGCGAACGCATACGAATCGACGCGCGCCGTTTTCACGCCGACGCACGCGGCCATCCGGCGGTTCTGCGTGACCGCGCGCACGAAGAGGCCGAGGCGCGTCTTCGTCAGCACCGCCCATGCGACGCCGACCACGGCGAGCGCGAACGCGAGAATCGCGAGGCGGTTGTACGGCAGGATCAGGTTCTGCATCACGGTCACGCCGCCGCTCATCCACGAAGGATTCACGACCTGCACGTTCTGCGCGCCGAAGATCATCCGCGTCGCCTGGATCAGGATGAGGCTCACGCCGAAGGTTGCGAGCAGCGTCTCGAGCGGACGGCCGTACAAGTGCTTGAGCACCGTGCGCTCGAGCACGATGCCGACTGCGGCCGCCGCGAGAAACGACGCGGGAATCGCGGCGAGCGGATACCAGTCGAACGCGCCCGGCGCGTAGCGCTGCACGAGCGTCTGCACGACGTAGGTCGCGTATGCGCCGATCATCAGGAATTCGCCGTGCGCCATGTTGATGACGCCGATGAGACCGTAGGTGATCGCGAGGCCGAGCGCGGCGAGCAACAGCACGCTGCCGAGCGACAGCCCCGCGAACAGCGTGCCCACGATCTCGCCGCGGCGCTGGATCGCGTGCAGCGCGTCGAGCCCTTGCAGCGCGGCGTCGCGCACGCGCGCATCGGGCTCCGCGTAGCTGCCGTCGGCGTTTTTCGCGACGAGCGGACGCAACTGCTCGATCATGTCGAGATCGTTGCGCGCGGCGACGAGCTGCACCGCTTCGAGGCGCTTCGCCGGATCGGCGTCGTGCAGCGCGGCGATCGCCCACAGCGCATCGAGGCGGCGCTTGAGCGTCGGGTCGGTTTCCTTCGCGCGCGCCGCGTCGATCATCGGCTTCAGCGATGCATCGGTGCGCTTCAGCAGCGCGTCGATCGCGTTGCGCCGCGTCGCGAGATCGGACGACGCGAGGTCGAGCCCGGACAGCGCGTTCGCGATCTTCGTGCGCAGCAGGTTGTTGAGCATCACGGGCTGCGCGTCGCCCGCCTGCGCCGGCGCGTTCGTCAGCGCGTCGTGCGCGGTGTCGCCGCTCTGGATCAGGATGCGTCCCGCGTCGGTCGCGAGCGCGTTGCCGTTTGCGAGCGCGTTCAAGAGCGCGGCGGCGGCGGCGTCGCGTTCGGCGGCGAGACGGTCGATCGCGGCGGTCTTCGCGTCGAAATCGTCGCCGGCGAGCGCGGCGGCGTCGGCGGCCGTGACCGCGAAGGCCGCGCGGGGCGCGCCGAGCGCGAATGCCGCGCAGACGGCGAGCGCCGCGAACGCACGGGCGGCGCGGCTCAAAGGCGTGGGCATCGGTATGTCCTCGCGAATGGAGAGAAAACGCGCGGCGCGGCCGCGCGCGACAGGGGCGCCGCGCGTTTGCGCGGCGCTTGCGGAGGCGTCAGGCGAGCGCCGCGCGGCGGCGGCGCAGGAACTCGGGAATCGAGCCGACCACATCGGGCTTGCCCTGGTTGCCCGCGATGAACGGACTCCACGGTTGCGCGCGGATCGCCGTCTTCGTCTTCCAGACGACGTTGAACTGGCCGTCGCCGCGGATCTCGCCGATCATTACCGGCTTGTGCAGGTGGTGGTTGCCGTCCATCGTCAGCGTGAAGCCCGACGGCGCCGCGACGCTCTGGCCGATCATCGCGACGCGCACCTTGTCGACGTCGGTGCTCTTCGCCTTCTCGACTGCCTGTTTCCACATGTGGATGCCGACGAAGGTCGCTTCCATCGGATCGTTGGTCACGCGCTTCGCGCCGCCTGGCAGGTTCTGCGACTTCACCCACGTGGCGAACTGCTCCTTGAACTTCGTGTTCGCCGGCCCCTTCACCGACATGAAGTAATTCCACGCGGCCAGATGCCCGACGAGCGGCTTCGTGTCGATCCCGCGTAGCTCTTCCTCGCCGACCGAGAACGCGACGACGGGCACGTCGGTCGCCTTGAGCCCCTGGTTGCCGAGCTCCTTGTAGAACGGCACGTTCGAATCGCCGTTGATCGTCGAAATCACCGCCGTCTTGCCGCCCTGCGCAAAGGTCTTGATATTCGCGACGATCGTTTGATAATCGCTGTGTCCGAACGGTGTGTAGACTTCCTGAATATCGGAGTCCTTCACGCCCTTCGATTTCAGGAACGCACGCAGGATCTTGTTCGTCGTGCGCGGATAGACGTAATCGGTGCCGAGCAGGAAGAAGCGCTTCGCGCCGCCGCCTTCCGCGCTCATCATGTATTCGACGGCCGGAATCGCCTGCTGGTTTGGCGCGGCGCCCGTGTAGAACACGTTGCGCGACATCTCTTCGCCTTCGTACTGCACCGGGTAGTAGAGGAGGCCGTTCAGCTCCTCGAACACGGGCAGCACCGATTTGCGCGACACCGACGTCCAGCAGCCGAACACGCACGCGACCTTGTCCTGCGTGAGCAGCTGGCGCGCCTTCTCGGCGAAGAGCGGCCAGTTCGATGCGGGGTCGACGACGACGGGCTGGATCTGCCGCCCGAGCACGCCGCCGCTCTTGTTGATGTCGGCGATCGTCATCAGCGCGGTGTCCTTGAGCGAAGTTTCGGAGATCGCCATCGTGCCCGACAGCGAATGCAGGATGCCGACCTTGATCGGGCCTTTGCCCGAATCCGCCGCGCGCGAGAGGGGGCTTTGCCCCGCGAGCGCCATGACGCCTGCCATCGATCCGAACTTCAAAAGACTGCGACGTTTCATCGAGTTCCCCTTGCCTGTTGGAGTGTGGGCGCGCACCGGAGCGGACACGCGGCGAACCCGAATACGCAAGGCATGTGCCAGATGCTGCGCCTTTCGGGTTCGCGCGCCCATCGGCGGGGCTTTCGACGATGCGGCGCGGTGCCTGCGACGCGCGCGATCGCGCATCGCGTGGTCCGTCGCGGTGCAGCACCGCGCACGCGCATGCTGCATGGTTGTGCATCGCGAGTCGCGTGCTTACACTCTCAATGCGATTTCCCTTCGATGCGGCGGCCGAGCGACGCGCTCGTCATCGCGCGTCGCGACGTATTCCAAACTTCGTTCGATCGATCTCCGAGGAGTTCTCCATGGCCGAGCACGTTTCGCAGACCCCCGACCTTTCCGCGTTCTGGATGCCGTTCACCGCGAACCGGCAATTCAAGGAGGCGCCGCGTCTTCTTGTTGCAGCGAAGGGGATGTACTACACGTCGCACGATGGCCGCCGCATCCTCGACGGTACGGCGGGCCTCTGGTGTGTGAACGCGGGACACGGGCGCGACGAGATCGTCGCGGCGGTGAAGGCGCAGGTGGAGGAGATGGATTTCGCGCCGACGTTCCAGATGGGCCACCCGAAGGCGTTCGAAGCGGCGACGCGCATCGCGCGCCATACGCCCGGCGATCTGAAGCACGTCTTCTTCACGAACTCCGGGTCGGAGGCGGTCGATACCGCGCTCAAGATCGCGCTCGCGTATCACCGCGCGCGCGGCGAAGGGCAGCGCACGCGCTTCATCGGACGCGAGCGCGGCTACCACGGCGTCGGCTTCGGCGGCATCTCGGTGGGCGGCATCGCACCGAACCGCAAGGCGTATTCGGGCGCGCTGCTGCCGTCCGTCGATCACCTGCCGCATACGCTCAACCTGAAGGAAGCGGCGTTCTCGAAGGGGCAGCCCGCATGGGGCGCGCATCTGGCCGACGAATTGGAGCGGCTCGTCGCGTTGCACGATGCGTCGACGATCGCCGCCGTGATCGTCGAGCCGGTCGCGGGCTCGACGGGCGTGCTGATTCCGCCGCAAGGTTATCTCGAACGGCTGCGCGAGTTGTGCGACAAGCACGGCATCCTGTTGATCTTCGACGAAGTGATCACCGGCTGGGGGCGGCTCGGCGCGGCGTTCGCGTCGCAGTTCTTCGGCGTGACGCCCGACCTGCTGACGATGGCGAAGGGCACGAACAACGCGGCCGTGCCGATGGGGGCGGTGGCCGCGAGCGGCGCGATCCACGACGCGATCGTGAACGGCGCGCCGGCCGGCATCGAGCTGTTCCACGGCTATACGTATTCGGGGCATCCGCTCGCGGCCGCGGCGGCGGTCGCGACGATCGATCTCTACGAGCGCGAAGGGCTCCTCACGCGCGCCACGCGGATCGGGCCGATCTTCGAGCGCGAGATCCACAAGCTGAAGGACGCGCGCCACGTGATCGACGTGCGCAATCTCGGCCTCGTCGGCGGCGTCGAGCTGAGGCCGCGCGACGGCCAGCCCGGCGCGCGCGCGTACGAGGTCTTCGTCAAGTGCTTCGAGAAAGGCGCGATGATCCGCTATACGGGCGACATCCTCGCGTTCTCGCCGCCCCTTATCGTCGAGGAGGCGCAGATCGTCGAGTTGTTCTCGATCGTTGCGGAAGCGCTGAAGGAAACGGAGTAGGCGGAGAGGGCGAAATGAGCGGGAAGATCACGCGAAGCGGCGCGCGCTGCGCGCGCCGCCGCGATGCGCGGTCAGTAGCGCGGCACCGACGGATCGACGTCGCGCGACCACGCGTCGATCCCGCCTTGCAGATTGTAGAGCTTCGTGAAGCCGCGCGATTCGAGGAACATCGCGACTTGCGCGCTGCGCATCCCGTGGTGGCACACGCAGACGATCTCCGCTTCGTCGTCGAGCTCCTCGCTGCGCGCGGGAATCTGCTGCATGGGGATCGACACGCTGCCGTCGATCTTCGCGGTCGCGATTTCCCAGGGCTCGCGCACATCGAGCACGACGGGCGCCGGGCGCGCCGGGTCGCGCAGCCATTCGGCGAGGGCGGACGCGGTCAGGATCTGCATCGGCATGTATCGACTCAGAACTTGAAGCGCGACGGCTCGATCGCGTTGACGAGGTGGTCGACGTAGGTTTCGAACACGTCGGCGACGCGGTATTGCTTCTCGTCGATGCGCGTGATGATCTGCGCCTTCATCACCGGCCGGCCGCCGACGAACCCGGCGAGGCGGCCGCCCACCTTCAGTTGCTCGAGCAGCTCTTGCGGAACGACGGGCAGGCCGCCCGACACGCAGATCACGTCGTACGGCGCCTTCGCAGGCCAGCCGCGCGAACCGTCGCCGAGCGCGACTTCGACGTTCGTCACGCCGTTCTTCTTCAGATTCTCTTCGGCGAACTTCGCGAGCGCCGGATCGATCTCGACCGTCGTCACGCGCTGGCCGCGCGCGGCAAGGAGCGCCGCCATGTAGCCGGAGCCTGCGCCGATCTCGAGCACGTTCTCGTGCTTCTTCACCGCGAGTTCCTGCAGGATGCGGGCCTCGACGCGCGGAAACAGCATCTTCTGGCCGCTCGGCAGCGGCAGCTCGATGTCGGCGAAGGCCAGGTCGCGGTACGCGGCCGGCACGAAGTTCTCACGCTTGACGACCGACAGCAGGCCCAGGACGTCCAGATCCAGTACATCCCAAGGACGGATCTGCTGTTCGATCATGTTGAAACGTGCTTTTTCGATATTCATGGTGTCATGCTGCCTGGACGGCAATCGGGCGGGGGACGAAAAACTCCCGAATTGTACCAAACGGGGCCGCGGTCTTGCCTTTGGAGCGACTGCAGCGCGAAACCGGCTAGCGCTTGCTGTTCTTGATCTGCTGCTCGAGTGCGGCGTCGAACTTGCTGACCTTGCGCGGCTTCTTCGGGCCGAGCTCGTCGACGAACGCGACGAACTCCTCGAGCGGCAGCGGCTTGGAGCGCTTTTCGGCCGCGCCGCTCGAGCGGTCGACGAGGTAGAAGAGGCCGCCCGGCATGCCGACCGCCGCATATTGCGCATTGCCGGTGCGGGTTTTCAGGCGTTCGACCGCGCGGGTCGCTTGCGTGGTGCGCATCGTGCGTGGAAACGGAGTGCGGTGAAACCGTCACTGTATCAACAACGCGGGCTGAGCGCGCGGTCAGACGGTCTTCGAATAGCGAGTTTCGGGCGCGTCCGACAGGTATGCGTCGAACACCATCGCGATGTTGCGCACATACAGGCGCCCCGCCGGGTGAAGCGTCAGACGATCGCGGCCGATCGACAGCAGGCCGTCGCGCTCGAAGCCGCGCAGCATGTCGAGCTCGCGCGCGAACTTGTTCGCGAAGCGGATGCCGTACGCCGCCTCGAAATGCGAGAACGGCAGTACGAGATTGCACATCAGGTGCGTGATTACGTCGCGCCGCAGCCGGTCGTCGGCGCGCAGCTTCACGCCTCGCACGATCGGCAGGCGCTGCTCGGCGAGCGCCGCACCGTAGCGCGGCAGCTCCTTTGCGTTTTGCGCGTAGACGTCGCCGACCTTGCCGATCGACGACGCGCCGATGCCGATCAGGTCGGCGTCCGCGCGCGTGCTGTAGCCCTGGAAGTTGCGCTGCAGCGTGCCGTTGCGCTGCGCGCGCACGAGTTCGTCGCCCGGCCGCGCAAAGTGGTCCATTCCGATGTACACGTAGCCCGCGCGGGTGAGCCGCTCGATCGCGAGACCGAGGAGCGCGATCCGTGTCGCGGGCGGCGGCAGCGCGGTGTCGTCGATCTGGCGCTGCATCTTGAACAGATGCGGCATATGCGCGTAGCCGAACACCGACAGCCGGTCGGGCTCGAGCTCGGCGATCGCGTCGAGCGTGCGCGCGAAGCTCGACACGGTCTGGTGCGGCAGTCCGTAGATGAGGTCGATGCTGATCGAGTGGTAGCCGGTCGCGCGGGCCGCGCGGACGAGGTCGGACGTCATCTTGAGCGGCTGCACGCGGTTGATCGCGCGCTGCACGTCGAGATCGAAATCCTGCACGCCAAGGCTCACGCGGTTGAAGCCGATCGTGCGCAGATGGACGAGCGTCGCGGGCGACGCAGTGCGCGGGTCGATCTCGATCGAGAACTCGCCAGCACGGTCTGACGCGAGCGTGAAGTATTCGCGAGTCGCCGCCATCAGCTCGGTGGTTTCGGCGTCCGACAGGAAGGTCGGCGTGCCGCCGCCCCAGTGGAGTTGCGTGACGGTGCGCTCGGGATCGAAGAGCGCCGCCTGCAGCGCGATCTCGTGCTTCAACTGGTCGAGATAGGGGCGCGCGCGCTTGCGGTTGCGGGTCGCGATCTTGTTGCAGCCGCAGTAGAAGCACGTGGTCGCGCAAAACGGGATATGAAAATAGAGCGACAGGTCGCTCGCCGACGCGCCCGGATCGGCGGCCGCGCGGATGTAGTCGGCGGGATCGAAATCTACGCTGAACTGCGGAGCGGTGGGGTAGGACGTATAACGAGGGCCGTTCGCCGTGTACTTGGCAAGCAGGTCAGGGCGAAACAGCGCTTCGGACGGGATCGGCTGCGTCATGCTGGAAGCTCGAATCGTGCTCTGTGATGCCGTTCAGTATATAAATCGGCGGTTTCATTGAATTGTGTAATAACGTCGCAGCGGCCGATGGCACAATACGGATTTCGCGCGTCGCCGGCCGGCTTGCCGTTCGGCGTTTGCGGCGGTTGTCGTGGCTTTTGGGGTATTTGATGTGATGATTGGCGAAGTTGTCGTGAGTTCGCGGAAGACGTCCGCGCACGCGTGTCGCGAAGGCTGCGGCGCGTGCTGCATCGCGCCGTCGATCTCGAGCCCGATTCCCGGCATGCCGAACGGCAAGCCGGCCGGCGTGCGCTGCGCGCAGCTCGTCGACGGCGAGCGCTGCGCGATTTTCGGCCGCCCGGGGCGGCCCGCGTGCTGCTCGGGCCTGCGGCCGAGCGACGAGATGTGCGGCGCGACGCGCGCCGACGCGCTCGCCTGGCTTGCACGGCTCGAAGCCGAGACGCGGCCTGCGGCGCCGCTCGCCCCAGCAGGAGAACAAGATGGCACGGACGATCTGGGCGGTGCTCGCCCATGACAGGCCGTACCGGAAGGACTACGTAAGCGTGAAGCCGGCTTGAACGGCTCACGCGAGGTAGAAGTTCAACGCTTAACACAGGGTGAACGTCGAAAGGTTGCGCAGTAATCGAGTGTGATGACAAGCCAGGTAGGACCGGGACTCGCTAAACCTGCATGCCGTGTAGAGCTTCGAGCTCGCCAGGAGAATGAGGTGCGAGTCAGCGTATTTCATAGGGGCCCGCAGCGGGCAGTATCGGCTGCAACAAGGCCGGGTATAGAGCTGCAGCCCATCCTGTCAAGTCTGACCACACGAAAACTGTTGCAAACGGGACGCGTTCATATAGATTCAGCATGACCCAGACGAGCGCGCCGGGCCGGCGCCGCTTCCTGATCGCCGTGTGTGCGGCCGCGGGCGTCACCGTGTCGCTTGCCGCGTGCGCGTCGACGTTCCCGTTCATCCCTGATCACTACACGTTCTCGCAAGGTGACGTGCAACGCGCGGTCGCTCGCAAGTTCCCGTATCGGAAGACGGTCGCGCAGGTAGTCGACGTCGCGCTCGCGAATCCGGCGGTCGGACTGCTGCCCGACCAGAACCGGGTCGCAGTGCGCCTCGACGCGCGCTTCGAGAGCCCGTTCCTGCGCGAGCCGGTCAACGGCAAGTTCACAGTGTCGGGCCAGCTCGCGTACGACGCGCCGAGCCGCTCGGTCGTGCTGAAGGCGCCCGCCGTCGACAGCGTGAACGTCGACGGCGACGCGCAGACGTATACGCAGCAGATCGGTGCGGCGGCGGGCCTCCTCGCGACTCAATTGCTGACCAATTATCCGATCTATACGTTCAAGCCGGAACAGCTGCAATTTGCCGGCGTGAATTACGAACCCGGTACAATCACAATTCTTACAAACGGCATACGCGTGGCGATCGTCGAAAAGTGACGTCGCGCCGCGCGCGGCCGGAGCGGCCGCGGCGGTTCCGTGGCCTCGGTTGACTCACTTCGGAAGCGGGCCACGGATGGATTGGATACTGATTTGCAAAGCGCTGGCGCTCGGCATCATTGAGGGGCTGACTGAATTCCTGCCGGTGTCGAGCACCGGCCATTTGATCGTCGCGGGCAGCTTCCTGCGTTTTCATTCCGAACAGGCGAAGACGTTCGACGTCGTGATCCAGTTCGGCGCGATTCTCGCCGTGTGCTGGGAATACCGCCGCAGGATCGTGGACGTCGTGACCGGCCTGCCCGCCCAGCGCGAAGCGCGGCGCTTCGTGATGAACGTCGTGATCGCGACGCTTCCGGCGATCTCGCTCGCGCTGCTGTTCGAGAAGACCATCAAATCGGTGCTGTTCGCGCCGGTGCCCGTCGCGGTTGCGCTTGTCGTCGGCGGCGTGGTGATCCTGTGGGTCGAGGGGCGGCGGCGCGAGCGGGGTGCGCCGGCGCGCGTGCAGTCGATCGATGCGCTGACGCCGCTCGACGCACTGAAGGTCGGCCTCGCGCAGTGCTTCGCATTGATTCCGGGGATGTCACGGTCCGGCTCGACGATCATCGGCGGGATACTGTTCGGCCTCGATCGGCGCGTCGCGACCGAATTCTCGTTCTTTCTCGCGATCCCGGTGATCTTCGGCGCGACGCTGTACGAGACAGCAAAGGATTGGCGCGCATTCGACGCCGATTCGATCGGCCTCTTCTCGATCGGCCTCGCCGCCGCCTTCGTCAGCGCGTTCGCGTGCGTGCGCTGGCTGCTGCGCTACGTCGCGTCGCACGATTTCACCGTGTTCGCGTGGTATCGGATCGCGTTCGGGCTGTTCGTGCTGCTCGTCGGCTATAGCGGCTGGATCGAGTGGACGTGAGGCCGCAGCCGCGGTTCTCGCACTGAACAAGCCGATATGCGGCGGCGGTGCGCTCGCCGCTGCAGACCTTCGTTCGACCGGATTCGCCGGTCGGTGCCGCGCGTCAGTCCGCGCGCTTCTTGAATACGAGATCCCACACGCCGTGCCCGAGCCGCAACCCGCGGCGCTCGAACTTCGTCACCGGACGATAGTCGGGGCGGGGCGCATAGCCTTTCGCGGTGTTCTCGAGCGTCGGATCGGCGCCGAGCACCTCGAGCATCTGTTCCGCATAGTTCTGCCAGTCGGTCGCGCAATGCAGGTACGCGCCCGGCTTGAGCCGCGTCGCGAGCTGCGCGACGAACGGCGGCTGGATCAGCCGGCGCTTGTGGTGGCGCGCCTTGTGCCACGGGTCCGGGAAGAAGATGTGGACGCCGTCGAGACCGTCCGGCGCGATCATGTGCTCGAGCACCTCGACCGCGTCGTGCTGGATGATCCGGATGTTCGTCAACTGCCGCTCGCCGATCAGCTTCAGCAGCGCGCCGACGCCTGGCTCGTGCACCTCGACGCCGATGAAGTCGTCGCCCGGGCGAAGCGCGGCGATTTCGGCCGTCGATGCGCCCATCCCGAAGCCGATCTCGAGCACGCGCGGCGCGCGGCGACCGAAGATCGCGTCCCAGTCCGGCCGTGCACGCTCGTACGGGACGACGAAGCGCGGGCCGAATTCGTCGAGCGCGCGGCGCTGGCCGGTCGACACGCGGCCGGCGCGCGTCACGAAGCTGCGGATACGGCGAAGATGGAGCGGGTTCGATTCGTCGTCGCCGGCTGCCGGAGTGGCGTCGGTCGCCGGTGCGGAGGCGGCGTCGTTGGCGTCGTCGTGCGGCACGCCGGGAGCGTTCGGATCGTCGTGAGTCATCGTGGCAATGAAAGGCGAGTGGCGGGCCGGGTGCCGCGGCGCGCAGGGCGGCGTCGCGATCGACGGGCCGCCCGGTACTGCGTACGAAATACGAAAAAGCCGCCTTCGACGAGGCGGCTTCGCGTGCTTCGGCTGCGGATGGCATCCACGGTCGGGAAAGTGGAGCGGGCGATGGGAATCGAACCCACGTCATCAGCTTGGGAAGCTGAGGTAATGGCCATTATACGACGCCCGCAGAATATGTAATTTTACAGGGGTTTGGGTGGGGAAGGCAAGCGGGGGAGTTTGGCTGGTGGCATCGAAACTGGCATGGCTGCATGGCGAAGCGGTGGCTTCGCTGGCATCGTCCGTTCGACGGGTGGCATCTGCCCGCGCAATGGTGTACTGTATAAATGTACAGTGCTTGTGCCGGTAGCTTTCCTCGGCCGGCAGGAATGTGTCACACTCGGCGCGCTCGTAATAACTACACGCTGAGGGACCATGCTGACGTTGGACTTGCTCGTCATAGAGCGACTGGTTGTTCATCACATCAATCAACGGGATGTGGACAGAAACGTCGTCGAGCCAAATTACGCTGACGACTTGCTGCACTTGCCGCCGGGAGCGATGGATATGTTTACGCGACGGATTGTGCAGGCACTCGGGCATCGGTCGCACGGCATCGAGGTCGATATAAGGGACGCGGGTCCGGGCAGCTTTTTTCAGAATGCTGCCGATGCTATGCACACCGACGATGGTCAATTCATGGAGATGAGTCGTCAGATGGCGCATGACTTGGCTGCTGCGCAAGTCATGCGGGATTTGCCGCCGAGCAAGCTGATTGTTGTTTCGGGTGTCGTGGGAAGAGTGCAACGCCGATTTATGGCGGTCATCAAAGCAGAAATGCAGGATGGACTAGGGGAGACGAGGCACGGGCAGCAGACACAGATTGACTACCTGACCAATATCTTTCTAACGGATAGTCAGCGCCTGTATAAGATAGGGTACGTGCAACAGATCGATGGGAATGCAGGGCGTGCTCAGCCATACCAGCGAGAGCATTTCGTGATGCATCTTTTCGACCACTTGATGACAGGCACGGAGACAAGAAGTGCTGCGCTGTATTTCTACAGCGGGTTCATGGGCGCTGACATCGCTGCTTCAGACAAGCGTCTGACACAGGACTTCTACGAACGTACTATCGAGTTCATCAACTCGCGCGGCTTCGAGCCAGAGGACCGTATGGATCTTGTCGATGCGTTGCGTTCAGAACTCCGGAGCAACAAACAGACCCTCAGCGTCGCTGACTTTGCGGACGAACACTTTGAGCGGGCTACACGTGACGAGTATTGCGATTTCATGGAGCGTGCCAACTTTCCGGTGCATGCGGTATCTAAGAACACGGAGTACATCAAAGCGAAGCTTAAACGGCGACAGCGAATGGTTTTTTCGGGGGACGTAGTGATTTCTACGCCACCTGACAAACTGAAGGAGCTTGTTTCTATCGATACGTCTGTTGATGGGGTAACTACGGTTACCATCAACGGCACACTTCAGTCACAGGAATGACCCGAGACGAAGTCGATCAGTGGCTTGGCAACCTATCTCCCGCACTTGAGGAGTGGGGGAAGTTTGTCGTCCAGCGAGTCACTGATCGAGTGCGAGGCGAGGTCGGAGAGCGTAGGTTTGAATCCTTCTTCAAGGTGGAGCCGACCTATCGGGTGAAGAGCGCCAAGTCCGCTTTCGAGAAAATCGACAGGAAAGGTTACACGGATCCAGGCAGGCAGATCACGGATCTAGTGGGGGCACGCTTCATCGTTTTAGTGCGCACGGACATCGACATACTAGAGGAGGCTTTGGCTCACTGCACTGACTGGACGCTTAGCAGGGAGCGTGACCCGTCATTCGAAATCAGCCAGGAGCCAATGGTCTTCGATTATCAGTCGGTCCACTATCTCGCAAGAAATAAGAGCAAGCTGGTACTCAACGATGTTGAAGTGCCAGCGGATCTTGCATGCGAAGTCCAAGTGCGAACGTTGTTGCAGCATGCATATGCGGAACTCGTGCATGACAACATTTACAAGCCAGCGGGCGTAGTACCTTCGTCCACGAGGCGACTGGTTGCTCGATGCATGGCGCTGATGGAAACCACGGACAGCATGTTCTGTGAGGCGCTTGAAGAGTTAAATCAGGTGAATACGGAGCGCGAAGAATGGCTTCGGTTCTTGCCTGATGTCTATGCCCAAGTCACGGGACATCGCGATGTGTCAACCAATGACGACGATACCATGACAGTGTTGAGCAAATATCGCGACTGGCTAACGCAAACGAATCGCGAAAAATTGCGCGAGCTCGTTACTCTGCCTGCTCTGGCGAAGAAGATCGCCGCCCGTGTTGGTAGCAACTCGTTGTTCGACCGACCGATGTGCCTGCTCGCATACTCGTTGATTGACGAACATGGCTCGGCTGCGTTTGAGTCATGGCCTATTGAGAGATATGCCAACGATGTACGAACAATCATGGCTGATCTGGGAAAGGCGAGCAAGGTGCTTTAAGTGTCGCGAGCATCGCAGAGGCGCGAGACCTGATGTTGTCGCGACTATTCGCCAGATACTCGCTGAACAACCTCGTTCATGGAGTAGTGCACAAACTGCTTACCAAGCTCCGTCAGCACGTATTGTTTGCTGCCCTCAAACGCCGATTCCATCGTAGCACTTGCTGGTAGAGATGGCTTTCGTGTTGGTTGTTTTCGCAGAAACTGCCCATCGGCGTTTGTGTCTCGCGTCTGGCGTATGACTCCGCCGCTACTGAGGTCACGGATCAATAGTTTGTACAGGTCGGCTTCTGCCGAATCCTCGCGGACGAGATTACCGTAGATCGACGTCCAGATGTCAAATCGCGTCGAGCCGGGGTTCTTGAAAATCTCGCGAATGACGGCGAGGTGCGATTCGTGGTAGTTGTCCAGCCAGTCGATGAAGAGCCGAATCACGTCGTCTGAGCAGAGTCTCGTCCCTGCGGCGTTCGTAACGAGATTCGCCACGTAGCGGCGCTTTTCTTCGGTGTCTGCTTTGTCCCACGCACGGAAAGCCTTGCGAACGATGTCGAGATATTCTTCGCTCGACAGACGTTCGTCGATTTCCTCGCCAATCGCCTCGAACCGACGGCCGATTTCCTGCATGGTTGCGCTCAATGTTTCCATCTTGGACTGATGTTGCTCCAGCCATTGAGTCTGAAGTGACGATGTTCGCAAACCGGATTCTTCGGTCTTGACGCTCGCCAGTGCGCTGATGAATCCGCCCACCCAAGGAATACTGCCGAGTGCTGCCAGAGCGAATTTCTCGAGGATTCGCCGCTTCGTGCTCGGATTCAGTTTTTCGAGTTCGGTTCGAATCCGCTCAACGGCCGAATCAGTTGGGCTTACGGCATTACCGGGATTGCCATCCGCATTCATCGCCGCCCCCGCGTGTTATTGACGTGGACCGATTGTACATCGGGAAGGGGCCTTGAATGATTTCGCCCAGTTGCCGCCGACCGCGAATAAGGAGATGGTCGCGGCATGAACGACATCCAACACCACAACGATTTCCCGCCGCTGACCACCGACCAGATTCAGGGGTTGGTGGAGTCTATTCAAGATGCGTTCGGCGGCAATTTCTCGCGCGCCGAGTTCACGAACCATCTGCTGACTCTGCTCGAAGACGTACCGGGATTCGAGGTCGGCGATGTCCCTGCGGCATTGATCGAATCGGCATGGGCCATCTACTCGGGCGGTCGCTCATGAGCCGACCACTATTCCAACTCGGCCAGGTCGTTGCGACGCGTGCCGTGGCTGCGCATCTTGAGCAACACCGCATTGCTGCGGCGTTCTATCTAGATCGGCATGTCCACGGCGATTGGGGGAGTGTACCTGCCGAGGACGCACGGGCCAATCACAGTGCTGTCGCGCATGGCGCACGCATCCTGTCGAGCTATGACGTTGCGGGCAAACGTGTCTGGATCATCACCGAAGCAGATCGGCGCATGACAACGCTGTTGTTTCCGAGCGAATATTGAGCATGAGAGGCAAGCATCCCATCGCGCCGGAGATGGCTAAGCCGAACTTGATCCGTCGTCCACTACGCGACTTGATCGCCGGGCTGGTGCAGCTTCCCACAACACTATCCGGCGACCCGGACTACGATGAGGCCGATCCAGACGTGCTGGTTGATCTCGCGGAATCGGCTGAACTGGTGCTTCAGCTCGTGCATGAGGGATTGGCCGCAATCGGGCTGATGTACGCGCACACGGCGAACCAGATCGCAGAAGGGCACATCAAGGCTGCTCATGCTGCCGCGGTTGGTCGGTTGCAGGTCGAGCTCGGAGAAGTGCATCCCTATATTCACCGGCTATCGTCGGAATGCCGACGCTATACGGCGGACTACGTGGGCGACTAGATCACTTGCGCCGCGTAGCCTTCACTGACTCGACCTCGAACGCCAGCATTTCGCCCGGTGCGACGCCCAAGGTTTCGGCCAACACGCAGATGTTGTAGAGCGCGATGTTCCTTTGCCCACGCTCGATCCCGCCAACATATGACCTCGCCAAGCCCGATTCGAGCGCGAGCTTCTCCTGCGACCAGCCTTTCGCCTTGCGCAGCTCCACCAGTCGTTTTCCGAACAGCTCTAGCGGGTCGTAATCCATCGTTGGGCGTCCACGAACACCCGACGAGGGTATGGATTTGACCTTTATGAAGCCACTCACTATAGTGACACGCACTATGAGTGACAATCGACGAGGGTGGCTGTCGTCGGCCCCTCGGTTGCCACGGGAAAATTTCAGAAGGCCAAACGGGGTGACGGGAATGATCAAGCTGGAGACCCGAGCAAGACCAGTCGTCGCAAGGAGAGTTTCAGGAATGTTGGTTGATTGCCCTCATTGCTATAAACCGATGCACGAAGAGGCAGATGTCTGCCCGCACTGCACCAGAGATGTCCCGAATGCGTCCGAACTTTCAAGTTCTGGCGTCGATTCTGGCGAAAATATAATCAGATTCTTGTCATTCGTAGTGGTGTTTTTCTTCGGAATGGGGATAGGGTTGGATTACCTCGGGTGGTGGCATGACTGGGAATTATTCCCATGCGCACTTGTATCGGTTGTATTGGCGTTAGTGCTCACGGCTCTAATTTCATAGCTCATAAAAAAATAATCATGGCCTTGATAAATTGGGCAAATATGGACGATGAGCTAAAGAAGATTTTCGTGGGTGCGGTGCGGCCTGAGACGACGGAGCGGATCGGAGTTATGTCAGTCGATTCGTTCCACAGGCAATGGGTGCCAGTTGTTGCTGAAGACGGCTATCTGGTTGCGAAAGCGAGGAACGGCAAAACTGCATTGCTCGGTCGAGTGTGTAAGCGCGACGACGGAAAGTTCTGCCTCGAAGTCATGGTGCGTGCCGAAATCGAAAACAACAAGCTTCGTCACTACGAGTTCTGGTATGTCGATCCAGCCGACGAACAACGTCATTCCCGGCGGCTTGATATGGTAATGCGCGACCACATCAGTATGTGAATTAATCGATTGTTTTGTGTGGATTGGTTGTAAATTTCTAGAGTGGTCGTTGAGAATTAAATCTCGGGGTATGCGTGTAATATGAAACAAAAAATTGTCAGATCTGGTATTTTTGTTTGTCTCGCTATTCTGGCCGTCTCAATCAGCGGTTGTCAGAAGAAGGTCGATTTCAATGAGGTGACCAACAAGCAGTTCGATTGCACGGCGATCCGAAATGGCGACAGCGATCCCACGCCCGGAACGATGATGGTCTGGGCAACAAACGGTCGGGCGAACCTCCGCTTCTACAACATGGATAGCGGATGGTTCGCTGGCGTCTATCGTGTGAACGGCACGCATTTCAGAATCGACTTCCGTGCCGAGGCATTCGAGAACGGCGCGATGATGCCCATTCCGGGCGGCATGCACTTCGAAGGCGATTTCATCGAGGCGACCAGCAACAAGATGAAGATCAAAGGGATCATGGGCGGCAATACTGATTCCCCGACAACCGTCGAGCTGGACTGCCGCGCACATGCCGGAAGTTAGTGCATCCTCTCCGGGGTTCGCGATGCAGTGAATCCCGGTTTTGTACGCCTTCAATAAGACATGGATAGTGCCCCGAATTCAGATGCGTGGGGGACGACAAACCCCACGATTCACGCAGGATTGAGCAGCAGGGAGTCGATGACTTTTACGGCCTTCCGGCTCGCGTCGTTCGGGCTGAGGTGCGCGTAGCGCTGCGTCATCTTCGGATCACTGTGGCCGAGCAAGACCGACACCTCATACAGACTGACGCCCGCCTTGACGAGCTTGCTCGCGAACGTGTGCCGGAGCGTGTGCAGGGTGGCGCGCCCACCGCGTTCCTTGACGAGAACGGGATCATTGAGTCCGGCCCGCTCGATTGCCTTCTTGATCGACTTCGTGCTGTAGCCGCGCTCGTTGCCGGAGCGATCCTCAAACACGTATCGCTGCCCCTGTCGGCGTTCCTCCCACCGACGACGAAGGATCGCTTCGAGTCGGGAGGTCATGTGCAGTACATCTTCATTCCGCACCTTGCTCCGATAGAGGCTGATCGTGCAGGCATCGATGTTGATCGCCGACCACGGAATGTTCGCGACCTCCGAGTAGCGACACCCCGTATCGAGCAGGAAAACTGTGATATCGTAGTTATCCTGCATATTTCGCGTCATCTCGGGTGTCTGCGGTTTAGACGCGTTTATACGCGCTCTAAGCCGTTCCGGATCAAGTTCGAGCAATAACGCCGACTCGTCGTTAGAATCCAGATATCGAAGCCTATACGAAGTCCTAAGCTCTGGAAAAACGATATCTCGACTGACTTTGAATCCAAGCTTCGCCATCTCGTTGATCGTCGCGCGAAGCAGTCCGATCTCATGCTTGATCGTCGCGGGCTTGTCACCCTCGGCCTTGCGCTTTGCGACGAGAAGATCGAAATCGCGCGTTGTCAGTTCATGCAGCAGCGTATCAGGCGACATGCCATAGCAGGGAAGCTTGGCTTTCGTTCTCGGATGAAGCTTATAGCCGAGCGATTTCCGAACGATCGAGCACATGTTCCGGTGATAGGACGTTTCGCTTCGCGCCTCGACATATTGTTCCAGGGCATCCTTGAGCGTGATGGGCTGTGCATCCCCGAGATACTGCTCGGCGTGCGCTCGATTGCGCATCTCGCGTTCGACCTGAGCGGCCTTCGTCTTGTTCGGCGTCCCGGTGGAACCGAAGAACTTCTTGCCCTGAATTTGGAATTGGTAATACCAGTTCTTGCTATTGTTTCGACGGATGAGTGTCATGGCGTTGCTCCTTGCAAAACGTAATCAATGAGCAACACCATCCGGGCTGATGAGAGGTATGACAACAGCTTTCGCCCATGCCAGTAGTAATATTTGCGACCGGCATCCACAGTGAATCGGTAACTTAAAGAATGAGATCTGATTTGCTCAGATCAATGCCAGTTGATTCGCTGGAATAATCGCATTGGCAACAAATTCCGTACAGACCAAGCGAGCCATGGCTGACTGGAACTCCACATTCCCTGCATGGAATTTCATGTTTGGATAGCGACCAATAACTAATGTCGCATTCCTTGCAATAGAATCCAAGCGAACTGGAATATTCGATATATGGGCGGCAGAAAATATTCTCGCCACCATGATTCGGGCATGTGAGCAGGATATGTTCGCTATAAAAGAACGCCATATCGTGCTCATTTCCATGTTCGTCTTTGAAAAACGCGTCGTCGGCGAAGTAGACTGAGCCAGGCATATCGATAGGCGCGTAAAGTTCCTTATCGATGCAGGCAAAAAGTTTGCGGTTAAGTGGAATCCGCTTTCCGCGGATATCGGGGTTGGTAGTCATCGAGATTTGTGAGAGATTGATTGTTGCAGGCGACAGTCCCGTCGCCGATCAAAAAAATAATAACGATCGTTTAATGGAAGATCAAGAAAAATGTGAGTGCATAGTAAACCGCGATCGCATGGATCTCGATGGGCAGATATGAGGAAATAACAAAGCCGACAAGTGACCGTATATTTCTTTTTGAAGTTGAAAAGATGCGCACTTGTCGGCTCAAGGTCAGTTCGGTACTGCGCGGGCAGTCGATTCGCGTCCCGCGCTGTCCGTCATCGGTCCCGTACCTTTATTCCTCGAAGGTGGGCTCGGTCAAATACACTTTCTCGCCGTCCGGGTTCAGCAGGTAGGGTGTCCCGATGTATGAATAAACGGAGGGGCGTGTCCGCGTCTTAAGCCGATATTTCGCGAAGCTGATCGTCCGTTCGAGCAGGTCCGAGTTGAGCCGGTAGAAGTGTGTGCGTTTGCCCCCAGCATCGCTTTTTCCGTCCGTCATGGTGTCGAGACCGATGAGGTCGAGGAATTCCTTGAACTGAGCCAACGGCTTTTCTTCGATGTCCCTGCGCAAAGCCATGTCGAACAAGTGGGCGATTTGCGCCCTGTAGCTCAGGCAGCAATCCACGAAGCTCCGCATGTTGTCCTTATGCATCCGGTGGGAGGTGTCGAACGACCGCTTTCCGTCGTAGATGCAGGACGCCATCAGCACCTCTTTCAAGGTCGCTTGCCGCCGAGCCGCCATATCTTTATCGAGCGCGTGGGCCTTTGCATTCGCATAGGTCCGGGCAAGCGCAACCGTCTCGGATTCCAGCAATTCGCACATGGCGGTGATCTGAGTGCGGTAGCGTCCGTGGTTGTCCATCAGCACCAGTTCTGGCGTGATCTCCTGCCCGTAGAATTTTTCGATGGCGTAACGGTCGCGGCGAAGCTACTCGTCGGAAGTCAGCATCATCGCGTCGTTCAGGGCCTGGTATTCTTCCTCAGTGAGCGGTTCAGCGTCACACACATCGGTCGCGCGCATTTCTTCGAGCCGTTCCGGTCGGCGTGGTGCGGGCAATGCACGGGGGTTCCGCTCGCGAGAATGGAGAGCGGAGCGTGTTTCCCGTCCCGGGTGCGCAACAATTGATCGTCAGCGACGTGCAGGGACGAGCGGACGAAGTTGTTCGCGTTCCGATTGCCGCCATCTTGCTCGTCATCATCTCCTTGGGTTGCACCGAGTTCCTTGAGGTATTCGATCTGCTCGACGGTCAATGTCTTGTCGATGAGATACGGATCGCACCCTTCGTTACCGTAATACATGCGGCAAGGATCGACACATGACTCATCCGCGCCAAACATGCGTACGAGGCCGCGGACGACCTTCCGCATTTCGTCGGCGTCGATGATCGTGTACGGACTGCGGAACATAGCCCGAAGACGAGGACGTTCGAGCGTGGAACTGTGGGTTTCGTAGATCAGGAGCCCGTGGTCTGCCACAAGTTCATGGGCCAGCAGCGAATCGAAGGTCCAGCCTTCATCGAGATCGACGCCGAGAACGTCGGTGCAGACGAAGTTCGCGGCCTTACGACGGTCAACGTGTTGTGCGCACCAGCTAAAGCCAGCAGCGATTGCGGCCGCGATTTCAGTCAGCGTGAGGGTGACGTTCTCGAATTCCGTCGCGAGAAGTTTGAAATCGTCCGTGCCGGGGCGAGCCTTGTTTTTGACCAGACGGTTGATGGCGATTTTCATGCCCACCTGACCGGCTGAGGCGGCAGTGATCGTATCGATTGTGGAGCTGTGCGTACGAGTATCCATGTCGTGCGGTTCCGATAAAGTCGGACCTGCGTACATGGGTTCGTTGCGTGCGTTGCAAGTCCGGCAGAGCGAAGCCCTGGTTCACCGGAGTTGCACGGGGTGGGTGCAGTAGATCAGTCAATCGACTCGCTCCGGCATGATCGAACCTCAGCGAGACGCTGATATTCGGCCATGTCCGGGCTATACAGTTGAGCGGATGTAGTACGTCTTGCGGACGCTCACTCAACCATATCACTCGCGTGTGCTGCTGCGAGCTTCTCTATCTCGGGGCCACACACGAGGTAGAGGTCGTTGCCTGTCTCCCACAAATGGACGGGGCGGATGATGACGTTTTCCACGCGGAGCGTCAAGGGAGGGGCAACCATTCCTGACGCGCAGGAACAACAACACAACATGTTCGTGTTCGACTTTTCGCCAGCCTGTTCTTGGCGACAAGCGGCAACTGTTTAGATTGTTTTTTGAAGTTGAAAAAGAGCGGACTTGTCGGATCGAACCATCAGTTGGGCCTACGGCAGAATCCTAGAAAGCTGATGATCTGATTCGGAAATCCCCGGCAGATCAAGGGGATAGGAGAGATGCGGACGAGGGTGACGTGAAAACTGTCACTGTTCCTCATCGGATTTCATGCTGGTAGCTGTCGTGTCGGCCGTGATTGCTCGTCGCCGTTGCCCCGAAGGTGGATCAGTCGGACCCTGGGCGCACTTTCAACGAACGGAGTGCGATCATGGTCGATCAGAAGCAAGGTACGACGGGCAAGGACGAGAAAGCTGGCAAGCCGGTTGTTGTTGATCAGAAGCAGGACGCGGCCTCGAACTCAACGGGGAACGATACCGCAGCGAGGGCGGCACGGGCGACGGCGGCCGCGCCGACGAAGATGGAACTGGCGACCGAAATCTACAAGCGGATGCGGACGGTCAAGGATGTGACCCGGAAGGACATCATCGAAAAGTTCGTCGCCGAGGTGAAACTGACGAAGGCCGGCGCGAGCACCTACTATCAAATGATCAAGGACAAGCACGAGCCGCAGGGTAAGAAGTGATGCCCTTCCGGCAGCGAAAAGAAGCGGGCTCCCGTGGGAGCCCGAATCGTTTCGTCGTTGATCAGTCGAAGTTGAAACTCAACTGACCGGGTGCGGACCGCCAGTGCGAGCACACATGTTCCAGATGGCCGAAGCGAATCCGGGTGTAGTTACGCACGAAGACGGTCTTTGCCTGCTCGCGAGCGAGGTTGGGCATAAACCCCTCAATGTAAGGAGGTTGAAAGCGATTCTTGCCCTCAGCTCCCTTGTCGCGTAGACTACAAGAGTTATCTGGACGATAACTGTGGGTGACAGGGGCACGCCTTAACGCGCTGTCTTCTGCTCGCCGGCGCCCCCAACGTTTCGATCTCCTGGCCGAGATCAAGGTGTTGGGGGCGTTGTTTTTTCCGGCCCGGCTACTGCGAGCTATGTAACCGGGGCCGAGTCATCTTCTTTTCATTCGCTCCCTTCAGGCGTGAAGCCCTTCCACCGCTTGATATATGCTGCGAGCATCGTTTGCAGCATCACCCAGTCGTCTGCATCGAGCCCTTTCGGAACAATGATCTTTGCGCCTTGCTGCTTTCCGGGAAGAGGGATTTCAAATCGCTCGACGTCTGGACCGTCGTCTTCCTGAGGCACTCTTCCCCCAGTGTCAATCGGTCGTTGTTCGTCTTCAGTGGTTTTAGGCGATTTCCTGCTGCCGTTGCTTTTGGGGGCTGCCGGCGCTTTGACGTGCGGCGATACCTCGATTCCACATTCTTTCGCGGCGGGGATGAAGAACGCGATGGTTTTCGTCAGCGTACTGCCGCTAATCCCCAATTCGCGAAACTTCTCGGTCATTTGGCCGGTACTTGCGTGGCTCAGGTCAAATTCAGAGTCGTTGAAGAGGAAGGCGTATGACTCGCGCAGGATGGGGCCGAGCGTAGATTTCCGGGCATCGTCATCAGAGAGGACAAACGGCTTGAAGTGATCCTTGGGCTTGCCGGTGTCATCGATGAAGCCCAGAAAGCGGAGCGCAGCGATGATTCCCGATTGCTGTGATCCCGAAGCTTTTGGCATCACCGTTTTGTCGATGCGTGCCGGCACCGTGCCTGCATCTCGAAGCTTGTTCAAGAACGCGATGAATGAACCGTAGGAGATGACGGGCGGTGTTGCGAGCTTCTCTTTGCTGCTAGCCATGTGATCTACCAAACCGGAGTGATCGATGGCGCTAAATCTACCATTGGTTTTTGGCGTTTGCAAACAAATTTCATCGCGGCGCGCCGCGATCTGTCCCGGGTGGTTTCCATCAAAGCATCCGTGATCAGACATATCATTTGGATGCATCAGATTTCATTCGTACGCAAGCCATTGATTATTAATGGATATTTGTATTTTTACGTTTTTGTGGGGACTTCAATGTGATCTTTCCTGTGGTTGTGAGACGCCGTGATGCGCTGTGAGGTGCCGTGAGATGTCGTGAGGTGTCGTGAGGTGTAGTGAGGTGTAATGAGGTGTTGCGGAAAGTACCAATACGCACCGACGTGTGCCGGTGCGCTCCGAGATGCGATGGGGGCGGGGACTCCTGGATGAGTGGGCGGGAAACTTCGAATGCTCGTGGACTAGTGCGCAAAGTAGCTTTGGCCGGCCGGCTTTAACTGGCTTTCGATGGCGTTTCGATCGACGCGCGCTACCCCGCGTGTACCAAGCTGGTGCAATCGGTCGCTGTCATGCTGGCGTCCGTGCCACCTATATCGTCAGCTTCTTGATGCCGGTGCTGGCGTGAAAACTGGCATCGCAGTGAATCCCGCATGAACAGCGGTTCTTCGTGGAGCCGGGAGAAATCGTGACGTGAGAACGCGCGTGAATAGCGGTTTGATTAACGCGCTGGGGCTTGGGAAGCTGAGGTAATGGCCATTATACGACGCCCGCGGAATGCGCGATTCTACTGGGGTTTGGGTGGGGAAGGCAAGCGGGGGATTCTGGGCGGCGGCATCGAAACTGGCATCGCTCGATGGGGGGGCGGTGGCATCGCTGATGGTGAACGAGTAGGAGGGCGGGATCGACCGCGAGCGCTGGCTTGCTGTCCGAGCTGCGATGCAGCTCGGGTTCACTGGGGGTGTCAGGATTTTCGTGTTCAAGGCGGGTGTACTCACACCTCGCGCCTTCAAAGAAGATGCAAGTCCTGAAAACGGACCATGCCTTGCTTATCTATCGAGTAAGTCACCAAGCGAAAATTAAGCTCATCCGCGGTGACATCAGTAATATGTTCCATCGGATGCTCAGACACAACGATAATCTGAGTTACTTGCTTTCCTGTAAATTGCCTCGTCGGAGAAACGTGAACCGAAAGCTGGCCAATGGCAGTATAGGTACTGTGAGTGTCAGTGCAGGTCTTTACCTCAAAAAGCAATGCGTGCTTCTTTTTCTCAGCTACCAAGTCGATCTCACGGGACTTGTAAATTTTGTCTTCGCCGATAAATTCTTTGCGCAGAGCTTCAACGATCTTGCCATGATTTGATTTGGCGTAGGCGCGCTTGGGTTTGGATGATTTCCGTCCTCCGGTGAATTCTCTGAAGTATTCCTCGAGCTTGTCAAAGCCAGTTTTATTGGACTGCCTTCCTTCGTCGGTGGACGATGAGTTGGAATCAGTGCTGGGTTCCCCGTTTGCCTCTCCACCACGCACCGAATCACGTAGCTCAATAGCAAATTCACCTATGTCTCGAAGCAGGCTCGTCGAATGAAGGTCGGTAATTAATAATAATTCAATCGACTTGCAGCCGGATTGCGCATCTGTAACGTATGATGTCATAGCCTCAAAAGCGATATCTTTGTAAATTCGGTTGATGACGGTGATAATGCCGCGGTGTGCAAGGGAAATTTACCAGTTTAAACATCTTCCAGAAATGCACCACCGAGACTCTTCTTAATCTTATCTAGGGCATAGTTAATTTGAGGATCAATGAAAAGCGTGTGCTTGGCGCTGTATTCGCCACGATCAAATTCAATAAGATGGAGTAGTCTGTTTGAATTCTACGGACTAGCGGAAAATTTATGAATAAGAGATTGGCGCGGCGAGAGAATTCACCGAGCCCATTTCGATCGCCGGAAAATGGGAATTATTGTCCATCGGGAAACGATGGGATGGTTTGACGGGTAGGGCCGGCCGATTGCCGGGCAGCCGGAAATCCGCATAAAGTTGAGCGTGCGCAGCCGGTTCGGGCGCGTCCGGCGTCCCGTTGCGCCGCGCCGGCACGTTGCGCCGCGCCGGCACGTTGCGCCGCCGCACGTCCGGGGCGGGTCCCGCGCCTGCCGCGCGGCGAGGACGTCGCACGGATCTTCTCTTCGTCAATCGTGAGGTGCGGCCTTGTTCTATTCGATCGTCGCGATCTTCGTCGGCGCCGGGCTCGGCGCGCTGCTGCGCTGGTTCCTGAGCCTCGGCCTCAATGCGCTCTTCCCCGAAGTGCCGCTCGGCACCCTCGCGTCGAACCTCATCGGCGGCTATCTGATCGGGATCGCGGTCGTCGCGTTTACCACGAGGGCGGGGCTGCCGCCTGAATGGCGACTCTTCGTGATCACGGGCTTCATGGGCGGGCTCACGACGTTCTCCACCTATTCGGTCGAAGTGATGACGCACGCGACTCAGGGCGAGTTCGGCTGGGCGCTCGCCGTGGCTGCCCTACACTTGATGGGTTCGTTCACATTGACGGGGCTCGGCATGTGGACCGCGCGGGCGTGGCTCGCGCCGGTCTGATCCGGCCTGGGCGGAGGCGGCTATGGACGGGGTCTTCCTGCGTTTTTACGTACACGAGAATCACCGGCTGCACTGGAAGCCGCTCTGGGAATGGCTGCTCGAGGAAGCGAACCGGATGGGCGTCTCGGGCGGTTCCGCATTTCGCGCGATGGCGGGGTTCGGCCAGCATCGGGTGCTGCACGAGGATCGCTTCTTCGAGTTGCAGGGCTCGCTTGCGATCGAGGTCGAATTCATCGTCACGGAAGACGAGGCGCGGCGGCTCATCGCGCGCGTGTCGCGCGAGAAAGTGCGCGCGTGCTACGCGACGATCCCCGCGCACTTCGGCGTGATCGACAATCTCGGCGACGGCGCGCCGGCCGCCGCCGCGCCGCCGAACGAATAGCGCGTCAGATCCCGAACAGCGTGAGCGACACCGCCGCGCGCGTCACGATCATGATCAGCACCTGGACGATCACGAACAGCAGGATCGGCGACAGGTCGATGCCGCCCAGGTGCGGGATCAGCCGGCGCAGCGGGTTCAGGAACGGCGCCGTGAGCTGATACAGGATCGCCATCGCGGGCGAGCGCGGGTTCAGCCACGACAGCAGCGCCATCAGGATCGTCAGCCACAGCACGAGGTTGAGCGCCCATTTCACGACGGTCAGCAGCGCGACGATGAGAATCGTCGGGATGATCGACAGCGCGTCGACGCCTGCCATCGTCACCATCAGCGCGACATAGACGAGCGACGTGACGAGTGCCGCGACGACGCTCGCCCAATCGACGCCGCGCACGCCCGGGACGATATGCCGCAGCGGCAGCACGAGCCAGTTGGTCGCCTGCAGCACGGCCTGCGTGACGGGATTGTAGGGCGGCACGCGCACGGCCTGCAGCCAGACGCGCAGGATCAGCGCTGCGCCGAACAGTGTGAAAACGGTATTGAGCAGAAAACGGGCGATCTCGCCGAACATCGTTTGAATCCTTTTCTTTATCCAGTCCAGTCGGTAGCGTGCCGTCGCCGCCTGCAGGCGGCGCGCATCGGGCGTCACCTTATCACGGCTCGTCGCGGGCGGGGCGTGCGAGGCCGAGCGAACGGGCGAGCGACGCGTCGACCGCGTGCTCGAGCGCGTCGAGAGACGGGGGCGGCGACGCGCGCTTGCGCGCGAGCGCGACCGCGCGGCGGGTATGGAGCGCGTAGAGCGCCGCGTGGTCGCCGCCGAGCGACTCGAGGAGCGCGAGCTGTCGCTCGACGATGCCGACGTCGCCGCGCGACACGGGCCCCGCGAGTGCGTTCGCGAGCCCCTTGTCGCGCGCGGTCTCGATCGTGCCGGCGAGCATCGGCAGAAGCGCGCGCAGCGCGTCGTCCTCGGCGAAGCCGAGCGAGTGCCACAGCTCGACGCATTCGGCGAGGTTGCCAAGCGCGAAGCTCGCCGCGTAGTTGGCGGCCGCGTGATAGAGCATCCGGCCGCCCGCCGGGATCGACAGCGGATGGCAGCCGAGCGCGGCGGCGAGCGCGACGAGCAGATCCTTCAGCGCGCCGTCGGCCTCGATCGTCACCGAGCAGCCGTCGATCCGCGCGAGATCGGCGTCGCCGCCGCCGAACAGGTAGAGCGGATGGAAGCCGCCCGTCGCCGCGCCTTGCGCACGCGCGGGGGCGAGCAGATCGACGCTCGATGCGCCGCTGCAATGCACGAGCGCCTGCTCGCCCGCGCGCGCCGGCGCAAAGCGCAACTCGGCGGCGATCCGGCCGAGTGCGTCGTCGGGCACGGTGACGAAGATCAGGTCGGCGGCGTCGACGACCGCCTGCGGCGAATCGACCGCTGGGCAGCGCGCGCCGTGCGCCGCGCTGCCGCTGTCGCGGTCGGAGCGTGCGGGGTCAGCGGCGTCGCGCGCGGCTCGGTCGGCGTCGATCTGCGCGGCAAGTGCGGCGGCCGATGCGGGCGAGCGGCTCGCGATCGCGGTGACGGCATAGCCGGCGCGCGCGAAGCGGCGGGCGACGCAGCCGGCAAGGCGGCCCGCGCCGATGAAGCCGATGCGGGGCGTGGCGGACAAGGCCATGGATGCGATCCTGGATCTGCGGCAAACCGTCAGTATCGCGTATTCGGCGGCAGCAGCGTTCGATCCAGCCCCGGAAGACCGCCGGATTTTGGGGGACGGAATGCGCGGCGAGATGCGTCCGTGTCGCGCGGGCCACATGCTGTCTCTAATTTGTAATCGTTCATTACCGGTCTCCGAACGGGCGGCGTGGCGCGGCGCACGGCGTCTCCCGCGATTCTTCGCAATCCGCCGAATTGCAGCCGGACCGCGTTCGCGCGTCCGTGTCCGGTCCTGCGCGCCGCCTTGCCACGGGGCTTTGCGCTATTGCAATTTGCAACAAATGGGCGTGGCTCGCGATGCCGGATTTCGCTACATTCGTCTCATACGGCAAACAAGCCGTCGCTGTCGATGCGGCGGGCGCTGACGCCCGCTGCCAGGAGAACCAAAGTGAAAAAGCTCATTCCGTTGATCGCCGTTGCCGCACTGGGCCTGGGCGCTGCGAGCGCTGCCCGGGCGCACGTGTCGATCGGTGTCGGCATCGGGGTGCCGATCGCGCCGGCGTATCCCGTTTATGCCGCGCCGCCGCCCGTTTATTACGCACCGCCTCCGCCGCCCGTCGTCTACGCGCCGGCGCCCGCGTACTACGCGCCGCCGGTCGTCGTCGGCGGCTACTACGGCTACGGACGCCCGTACTGGCGCCATCACGGCTACTACGGCCGTCCGCACTGGCGTTATTGATTGCTGACGTCGACGCGCCGCCTGGCCGGCGGCGCATCTGATGCTGCGGCGCAGCACGGCAATGGTTCGTGCCGCGCCGTTTTTCTTTTCGGGGCTGCTGCGCGAATCGAGCGAAGCTGGGACAATGGTCGTTCCCTTGTCCAACACGTTTTCCTGCTCGCCGCCATGCCTGTTCAATCCGCTTCCGGCCTCGCCATCCCGACCTTCGACGACGTGACCGACGCGGTCGCCCGGCTCGCCGGCGTCGCGCATCGCACGCCCGTCCTCACGTCCAGCACTGCCGACGCGCGCACCGGCGCGACGATCTTCTTCAAATGCGAGAACTTCCAGCGGATGGGCGCGTTCAAGTTTCGCGGCGCGTACAACGCGATCTCGCACTTCGACGCCGAGCAGCGTCGCGCGGGCGTGCTCACGTATTCGTCCGGCAACCATGCGCAGGCGATCGCGCTCGCCGCGCGCCTCGCGGGCATTCATGCGACGATCGTGATGCCGCACGACGCGCCCGCCGCAAAGGTCGCCGCGACGAAAGGCTACGGCGGCGAAGTCATCACCTACGATCGCTACACGGAAAGCCGTGAGGAAATCGGCGCGCGGCTCGCGCACGAGCGCGGGATGACGCTCGTGCCGCCGTACGACCATCCGCACGTGATCGCCGGGCAGGGGACGGCCGCGAAGGAAATGATCGACGAAGTCGGCGAACTCGACATGCTCGTCGTGCCGCTCGGCGGCGGCGGGCTGATTTCGGGCAGCGCGCTGTCGGCGGCGGCGCTCGCGGCCGGCTGCGCCGTGATCGGCGTCGAGCCGGAAGCGGGCAACGACGCGCAGCAGTCGCTTGCGCGCGGCGAGGTCGTGCATATCCCGGTGCCGCGGACGATCGCGGACGGCGCGGCGTCGACGCACGTCGGCGCGTACAATTTTCCGATCATCCAGAAGCTCGTCAAGCGGATCGTCACGGTTAGCGACGCGCAGTTGATCGAGACGATGCGCTTTTTCGCGGAGCGGATGAAGATAGTCGTCGAGCCGACCGGCTGCCTCGGCGCAGCGGCGGTGCTCGATGGCGTGCTGCCCGTCGCGGGCAAGCGCATCGGCGTGATCCTGAGCGGCGGCAACGTCGATCTCGCGCGCTACGGCGAGTTCCTGCGCGGATGAGTGAGGGCGGGCGGCTTGCGGCGTGTCGCGTCGGCAGGCCGGACGCGCGAGCGGCGGGGCGGTCGGTCCATCGAGGCGACCGGCCGGCCGGATGAGTCGGGCTGCGCATGCGGTTGCACGAGCGGCTCGAGCTCCTGACTCCGGCCGCGTCGTCTGAGCCGAGCCAGCGTCAAGCCGCCACGTTCAGAATCAGGTCGCGATAGCCGCCGACGATCACGCTGTACGAGAAATACGCAAAGAGCAGCGCCGACACGACGTGACACGCGCGCATCAGTCTCGCGCCCGCGTGCTTGCGGCCCTGGCTCGCGAGTGTGCAGAGAAAGAGCGTCCACGCGAGCCCGCCGAGGAAGAATCCCGACAAGAACACGGATGCCGTCGCGGGCGTCGTCGCGCCGGCCTTCGCGATCAGCGCGCCGCCGACCGCCGCGAACCACAGGATCGCCGACGGCGACGACATCGCGAGCAGCATTCCGCGCGCGAAATTGCGCCACGTGCTCGGCTGCACGAAAGCGGCGCACGTGTCGTCGTCCACGGCGTCGCGCGCCGGTTCGGGAAAGAGCGCCTCGCTCGCCATCTTCCACGTGAGGAACAGCAGCACCGCGCCGCCGCCGAGCCATACGACCCAGCGCACCGCTTCGAACTGCAGCAGCACGGCCATCCCGGCGAGCGCGAGCGCCGCATAGACGAGATCGCCGACGCACGAGCCGACGCCGAGCCAGAAGCCCGGCCGGAATCCGTGCGACAGTGTGAGCGACAGCATCGCGACATTCACGAGGCCGATGTCGAGACAAAGCGAAAGCGACAGGAAAAAGCCGTCGGACAGCATCGACGTAGGGGCGAAGCTCATGGTGCGTCGTCGTTATCGAAGATTGGAGAAGCGGAAGCTCACGACAAGCCGATGTCGGTCCATAGACGATCGACACGCGCCTTCACGGCGGCGTCCATCTCGATCGGCCGGCCCCATTCGCGCTGGGTTTCGCCTGGCCACTTGTTGGTCGCGTCGAGTCCCATCTTCGAGCCGAGGCCCGCGACGGGCGACGCGAAGTCGAGATAGTCGATCGGCGTGTTCTCGACGAGCACGGTGTCGCGCGCCGGATCGACGCGCGTCGTGATCGCCCAGATCACTTCCTTCCAGTCGCGCACGTTCACGTCCTCGTCGACGACGACGATGAACTTCGTATACATGAACTGCCGCAGGAAGCTCCAGACGCCGAACATCACGCGTTTCGCGTGGCCCGCGTAGCTCTTCTTCATCTGGACGATGGCCATCCGGTAGCTGCAGCCCTCAGGCGGCAGATAGAAGTCGGTGATCTCGGGGAACTGCTTTTGCAGGAGCGGCACGAACACCTCGTTCAGTGCGACGCCGAGCACGGCCGGCTCGTCGGGCGGCTTGCCGGTGTAGGTCGAGTGGTAGATCGCGTCGCGGCGCATCGTGATCCGCTCGACGGTGAAGACCGGAAACCATTCCTGCTCGTTGTAATAGCCCGTGTGATCGCCGTACGGGCCTTCGAGCGCGTGCTCGTAGCCGGCCGTGGCGCCCGCAGCCGGCCGCGGCGGTGCGCCTTCGGGGGCGGGCGCCGGCGTGCCTTGCTGCGGATGAATGAAGCCTTCGAGGACGATCTCCGCGCGCGCGGGCACCTGCAGCGTGTCGACGCCGGGCGTCAGGCATTTCGCGAGCTCGGTGCGCGCGCCGCGCAAGAGGCCGGCGAACTGGTATTCGGACAGCGTGTCGGGCACGGGCGTGACGGCGCCGAGCGTCGTTGCCGGATCGGCGCCGAGCACGACGGCGACCGGATACGGCTGGCCCGGGTTCTTCAGCGCGAATTCGCGGAAATCGAGCGCGCCGCCGCGATGCGCGAGCCAGCGCATGATCAGTTTGTTGCGTCCGATCAGTTGCTGCCGATAGATGCCGAGATTCTGGCGGGTCTTGTTTGGCCCGCGCGTGACCGTCAGGCCCCAGGTAATGAGCGGACCCGCGTCGCCCGGCCAGCAGGTCTGGATCGGCAGCTTGTGCAGATCGACATCGGCGCCTTCCCAGACGATTTCCTGGCACGGCGGCGCGGGCACCGTCTTCGGGCCCATGTCCCACACGGCCTTCGCGAGCGACAGCAGCTTGCCTGCGTCCTTCAGGCTCTTCGGCGGATCGGGCTCCTTGAGCGCGGACAGCAGCCGGCCGATGTCGCGCAGCGACGCGAGCGCCGCGTCGTCGTCGGCATCGACGCCCATTCCGAGCGCGACGCGCCGCGGCGTGCCGAACAGGTTGCCGAGCACCGGAAACCGGTAGCCGGTCGGCGCGTCGAACAGGAGCGCGGGCCCGCCCGCGCGCAGCACGCGGTCGCAGAGTTCGGTCATTTCGAGGACGGGCGACACGGGCTGCATGATGCGCCGCAACTCGCCGAGCTGTTCGAGGCTGCTGATGAAATCGCGTAAGTCTTTGTATTTCATGAAGGATATCCAGGCCGCGCGCGACAGGCGGCGGCGGTGGGGGCGGGCACGGCGTCCGCCCGGAAACGAGCGCCGATTTTACCCGGCCGGACGGCCAGGCGATGGAAACGTAAAAAAATGGCGGCGGATCCGAACGCCAGACGGCGCGCGGCTTCCGATTCCGACCCGTAACAAATCATTACTTTTTGTTATGAAAACGTATTTCTATAGTGTTGACGATCTATAAAACCCTGCTAGAATCCGCTCACATTGGTTGCAGGTCCCAGTGTTGAACCATCAATCCCCGGTCCTATAGACGCAACGCGTCGCCGTCCGCCGATACCTGCACGGCCTTCTGACGGTCTGTTTGTTGTCCTAGCCAGCGCCCAGTCGACGCTGGTTTTTTGCGTAGGAGCCTCGCGCGTCCGCCTGCCGCAAGTGCAGGCCCTGTTTCGACGTGGCTCCGAACGGTACTTATACCGTTTCTCCGATACCGATGCGGTCTGACCAAGACGCTCGGTGTCTTGATTCCGCGGCAGCGCGCCATGTCTCGCCTCGAGAACCGAGCGAGCCGCACGAATCATGCCCGTGGAGGATCTGAATGAACGCTTGGTTATCGTGGCGTCCCAGTGAGCGGCATGCGCAGATATTTCGCGCAGCGCTGCGTCGCGGGACGCGTGTCAGTCACCATCTATTGAGCGTGGTCGGTTGCTGTGCGGTTGCGATCGCGCTCGTGCTGTGGCTGCTGCCCAACGTGCGCGGCACGCTCGCAGCAAAAATGATGCCGTTCGTGTCGGCTGCGGTTCAGGCCGGTCCAGCGCGGCTCCTCAGCGGCCATCCGTTGCCGACCTTCGGCCCGGCGAACGCCGACGAAGGCGAATCGATCAATGCGGATGCGGCGCCTGCGGCAACGGCCACGCCCGCCGACGTCGGCGCGGCGCTCGACGCTGTGCGCAACGGCCCGTCGCCCGTGTCGCTCGCAAAACTCATCCCGACGCAGCGGGTCGCCGCCGACGCGCGCGACGACCGCGTGCTCGCGTCGAACCGCGAACAGGCGCTCGTCGCCACTTACCTCGCGCGCCGCTACCGCGTTGCGCAGGAGCCCGTCGGCCAGCTCGTGAAGACGGCGTTCCAGACGGGCCGCGACGTCGGGCTCGATCCGCTGCTGATCCTCGCCGTGATGGCGATCGAATCCGGCTTCAATCCCTACGCCGAAAGCGGCGTCGGCGCGCAGGGCCTGATGCAGGTGATGTCGAAGGTTCATTCGGACAAGTTCGAATATTTTGGCGGCACCGATGCGGCGCTGCAGCCGCTCGTCAACATCCAGGTGGGCGCGCTCGTGCTGAAGGACTGCATCGCGCGCGGCGGCTCGCTCTCGGGCGGGCTGCGTCTGTACGTCGGCGCGACGACGCCCGACGACGGCGGTTACGGCACGAAGGTGATCGGCGAGCGCGACCGGCTGCGCGATGTCGCGCGCGGTCGCAAGGTGTCGATCTATGCGTCGCAGCAGCCCGCGCAGGGTGCAGTGACGGTCACGACGGTGTCGACGTCGGGCGCGACGCAAAAGCGTGTGCATGTGACGCTCGACGGCACGCGCCCGCTGACGATCAAGGCTGCCGCCGCGCCGAAGGCGCCGCAGCAGGACGATGCGAGCGTCGACACGGCGGCGAAGCACGATACCGCGGCTTCGGAGCTCGGCACCTGACGGGTGGCGATTGCATGCGCCGGAGCGGCGCGCCGCGCCGATCGCGCGAAGATTGTGGAAGACAGGGAATCATCGAAAGGGCCGAGTCCGGTGTCAGACGGGACTCGGCCTTTTTCGTTTTGGCGGGCCGGAGCGGCGACGTGTCTCGGGCGCAACTAACTGCAGGCGGGGCGATCGCGTGTGATGGCCCCGCCGATTTGTTGCAAATCGTTGCGGTTGCGACAGGCCCGGCCCAAGACCTAGGCTGAAGTCCGAAGCGCAAATCGCCAAGCTCAGGTTCAAGGCGAGCGGCGTGGCGAAAAGCGCGAAACAGAAAGTGGAAGGCGAAAGAGGCGAGGAGCAGGATGGCGACGCGCGCGAAACTTGCCACGCGCGACCGTCGTGATCGGCAGCAACGACAGGTGTCGGTACGTGCATGCAGGGCCGCGCCCGTGCCGAGCCTCCTGCCGCCCTACCGCCCGAACAGCTTGCCGAGACGCTCGACCGCTTCTTCGAGCCGCGAGTACGCGGTCGCGTAGGACAGCCGGATATAGTCGTGCGGCGCATGAACGCCGAAATCCATCCCCGGCACGAGCACGACGCCCGCATCGTGCAGCATCGCGTTCACGAGCGCGGCGCTGTCACCTGCCGCAGGATGCGCGACGCCGCCGCATTGCGCGTATACATAGAACGCGCCGTCCGGCATTACCGGCACCTCGAAACCGAGCGATTCGATCGCCGGCACGATGAAATCGCGGCGGCGCTTGAATTCCGCGCGGCGCGCCTCGTAGATCGCGAGCGTGTCCGGTTCGAAGCATGCGAGCGCCGCGTGCTGCGCGAGCGCCGACGGGCAGATGAACAAGTTTTGCGCGAGCTTCTCGAACGTGCCGACGAGCGCCGGCGGCACGACGAGCCAGCCGAGCCGCCAGCCCGTCATGTTGAAGTACTTCGAGAAGCTGTTGACGGTGACGACGTCGTCGCCGAACGACAGCGCCGAGACGGGCGCGCCGTCGTAGCTCAGGCCCTGGTAGATTTCGTCGACGATCGTGAAGCCGCCGCGCGCACGCACGGCATCGATGATCCGGCCGAGCTCGGCGGGCTCGAGCGACGTGCCCGTCGGGTTCGACGGCGACGCGAGCAGCACGCCGCGCGTGCGCTCGCTCCAGCGCGCTTTCACGTCGTTCGCGGTCAGTTGGAAGCGGGCTTCGGGGCCGCTCGGCACGAGCACCGCGCGACCTTCGGCTGTCGCGACGAAGTGGCGGTTGCACGGATACGAAGGATCGGGCATCAGCACTTCGTCGTCACGGCCGACGAGCGCGAGACACGCGAGCAACAGCGCGGCCGACGCCCCCGCCGTCACGATGATCCGCTCCGGCGCGATCGGGAGACCGTACGCGCGCGCATAGTGCGCGGCGATCGCCTCGCGCAGCGGCGCGATGCCGAGCGCGCTCGTGTATTGCGTGACGCCGCGCCGCAGCGCCGCGGCCGCCGCCTCGATGACGGGTTCCGGCGCGGTGAAGTCCGGCTCGCCGATGCTCATGTGGATGATGTCGCGGCCGGCGCGCTCGAGCACGGCGGCTTCCTTGACGATCTCCATCACGTAGAACGGCTCGATCGCGTCGACGCGCGACGCGAGCCTCAGGAGCGAATCGGCAGCGGTGTTCATCGTCGAATCAAAACGTTGGAGAAAGCGGAAAGCGGGCGCGCGCCGCGCGCCCGCGAAGGGGTTACGCGTCGCGTCGCGCCTGCGTTTCGGCCGGGCGCAGCTTGACGGAAAGCTTGTCGAGCACGCCGTTCACGTACTTGTAGCCGTCCGAGCCGCCGAACGTCTTCGCGAGCTCGACGGCTTCGTTGATGATCACGCGATACGGCGTGTCGATCTGATGCGTGAGCTCGTACGTCGCGATCAGCAGCACCGCGCGCTCGACGGGCGACAACTGGTCGATCGGACGGTCGAGACTCGGCGAGATCGCTTCGGCAAGCGCCGCGTGCTCGCGGATCACGCCGTGCAGGACCGTGTCGAGCAGCGTCTTGTCGGCCTTGTCGTAACCCAGCGCGCCGCGCAATTGCGCGTCGATCTCGCCCGGCGCCGCGTTCGACAGCAGCCATTGATACAGGCCCTGCGTCGCCAGCTCACGCGATTGTCGGCGGGCGCTCTTCTTCATGCGCGCTCCTCTTCGTCTGCGTCGTCCTCGTCTTCGTCTTCGTCCTCTTCGTCGTCGCTCAATTGATCGAGCGTCATCGTGAGGTTCGCCATCTCGACGGCGACGCGTGCGGCATCACGACCCTTCTCGGTCATCCGGGCGATCGCCTGCTCGTCGGTTTCGGTCGTGAGTACGGCGTTCGCGATCGGCGTGTTGAAGTCGAGCGCGATGCGTGTGATGCCCGCGCCGCTCTCGTTCGACACGAGCTCGAAGTGATAGGTCTCGCCGCGGATCACCGCGCCGAGCGCGATCAGCGCGTCGAACTGATTGCTTTCCGCGAGCTTTTGCAGCGCGAGCGGGATTTCGAGCGCGCCCGGGACGGTCACGAGCAGCACGTCTTCGCCAGCGACGCCCAGGCGCTCCAGCTCTTCGACGCACGCGTCCGCGAGGCCGTTGCAGACGGGCTCGTTGAAGCGCGATTGAACGATGCCGATACGCAGGCCATCGCCTTCGAGGTTCGGTTGATATTGTCCGATTTCCATGTTCTTTCCGTGGTGTGGATGAGCGGTGATAGGGGCTGCAGCACAGGCTGACAACATTACGACACTACGACACGAGACCGTTATGCGGCGTCGGGCGTCGACGTCGCGCCGCCCGGCATCGGCGCGAAGCCGGTGACTTCGAGGCCGTAGCCGGACATGCTGCCGAGCTTGCGCGGATTCGACAGCACCTGCATCTTGCCGACGCCGACGTCGCGCAGGATCTGCGCGCCGATGCCGAACGTCTTGAAATCGACCGGCCGGCGCTTGAGCGCGGCCGCCTTCTCTTTTTCGTCGAACGCGAGGAACACGTCGACGAGATGCTCGTTCGTGTCGCCGCAGTTCAGGAGCACGATCACGCCGAGCTCGCGCGCGGCGATTTCCTTCATCGCGGCGTCGAGCGTCCACGAGTGGGTCGAAATGCCGGTCTCGAGCAGGTCGAGCACCGACAGCGGCTCGTGCACGCGCACAGGCGTTTCTTCGTGCGGCGCGGGCGTGCCGCGCACGAGCGCGATGTGCGGCGAGCCCGTCGGATGATCGCGGTACAGCACGGCTTTGAACGGGCCGTGCGCCGTCTGCATCGTGCGCTCGGCGACGCGCTCGACGATCGATTCGGTGCGGCTGCGATAGTGGATCAGGTCGGCGATCGTGCCGATCTTCAGGCCGTGCTCCTTGCCGAATTCGATCAGGTCCGGCAGGCGCGCCATCGTGCCGTCGTCCTTGATGATCTCGCAGATCACGGCGGCGGGCGTGAGACCCGCGAGCGCCGTCAGGTCGCAGCCCGCCTCGGTGTGGCCCGCGCGCACGAGCACGCCGCCCGGCTGCGCCATGATCGGGAACACGTGGCCCGGCTGCACGATGTGCTCGGCGCGCGCGTCGTGCGCGACCGCGGTCGCGATCGTGCGCGCGCGGTCCGCGGCCGAGATGCCCGTCGTCACGCCTTCGGCCGCCTCGATGCTGACCGTGAACGCGGTGCCGTACTGGGTGCCGTTGCGATACGTCATCAGTGGCAGGTGGAGCTGCTTGCAGCGCTCCTGCGTGAGCGTGAGGCAAATCAGCCCGCGGCCGTAGCGAGCCATGAAGTTGATCGCTTCCGGCGTGACGAACTCGGCGGCGAGCACGAGGTCGCCCTCGTTTTCGCGGTCTTCTTCGTCGACCAGGATCACCATCCGGCCGGCTTTGAGCTCGGCAATGATGTCGGGCGTGGAGGCGAGCGTCATAAAAGGATCGGGGAAGGGAAAGCGCATATTTTACGCCACGCGCGTCGGGTTTTAGCCGAACGCGGCGCGACAGCCGGCCGCGTCGGCCGAACGGCCGATGGCGGCGCGCGCGACGATGCGGCCGGAGCACCGCGCAGTGGACGTTCGGCGGGCGTCGGCGCGCGATATCCGGCGGGCGGCGCAGATGCGAAAAGGGCGCGATGGGTGCGTCGATCGTCCGATCGCGCGCACGCATCGCGCCCCGGGCGCGCCCGGCGGAACGCCGCGCGCCGCGCCGGTTCACGCTTACTTCGGCGCGTTCATCATCCGCTCGACATACCGCGCATCATGTTGAGTTCAGCCGGAGATGCTTGTCCCGCAAAGCGTACGATTCAGAGGTGCTTGCGTATACCGTCAGAAATATCGTCGTGACGCGATGTCTTCAGCAAGACGTAGATTGACGCGAATTCTGACACCTCACCGTTCGCCAAACAATCGGTCGAGCGCCGAAATGATTTCATCCTGTCGATGTACGGGCGAGCTAACCGGCTGGGTCAGCGCGCTGCGTGGAATTGCGGCGAGCGTTGGGGTATCGAGCATGCACTCAATACCCTCAATGATGACCACGGGGATCAGATCAGGCGGAAGCGGCACCGTGGCGATCCGGTCCAACCGGCGTAGCGGGATGACCACGCGAGTTGCCAGTCCGGACAGATGATTTCCTTGGACCTCGACGACATATGGCGCACCAGGGTGTCCACCGGGGTTGGAGAATACGTCGAAACGGGCCATCAGAACGTCCGGTACTGAGCAAGCGGCAGGCCGTCGCGCTCGACCATGTCGTTGTAAGCCTGGATAAAGTCCGTATATTTGATCGCCCACTGACGATCCTTCTCCACCTGTACTGCCTGCCGGATTGCCCGCTCGCACGTCTGCGAAAAGTTGATCCCGAGTTCCTTCGCGTCCTTGTAGACGTCCTCGGGCAGGCTGATGTTGGTAGCCCGGCGCGGGATGGTGTCGGTTGCCGTATGCTCGTTCCTTTGATGTTGGAATTTATGCGCACTATAGTCCACATAAATGTGCTCATCCGTGATGCTCATGTTTGTGGTCCCAAAAGTCGGCATCTGACGCCTATCGCCAGCCCTGACGATGATCTCCCGAGCGGCAACAAGCGATCCCTTCTCGAGTGGCCGACCATCTGCTAGGGTCTGTTCACATTCTCACCAGCGGCCCAAAGGCGCGGGCAAGCGAGGCGAAGGCGAAATTTCAGGGGAAGCTCAGTTCCTCGCTTTCATCAGCTTCGCGCTTATTGTCGATGGACTTGGATAGTGTGAACACGCCCTAATAGCGGAGGTGCGTCATCTATTTCGTGCAGCTACTTGCAAGAGGTGCGCAACGAATCGTGTCAGCAGTGGAGTTTCTGCCTGAAATTTTGGCAAGTAAACGCACGTTCGAAGCGTGATCCGCGGACGAAACGGTACGGTACGCAGGGAGGGAAAGATCTGCTCCGAAAGCGTTTCCGGGTTAATCAGCGCGACGCCGAGGCCCTGCTCGGCAAGGCAGCAGGCCGTCAAGCTGTTTCCGGCCGCCACAGCGATCCGCATTGGTACGTGAGCCTGATGGAACGTTGCTTCAACGAGTTGCGTGGTGGGGGACTGAGCACTGAGCGTGACGAGAGGTACGCCATTGAGATCGGCAGGGCGTATCAATCGGCGGGTGGCCAACTCATGATCTTTGTGCACCACTGCCACAAGTGCGACCTTTGAGATGTCCCGGGTCTCGCACAGCTGCAGGATTCGCGCGTCGACGTCGCGTACGGGTGGCGTCGTCACGCCCACGTCGATCTCGTGATTCGCCACCATGCTGAGGATGGTGGCAGTGCGGTTGGAATTGACCTCTGCCTGAATATCGGGGAATTCGCGGAGCGTGCGTCGCAACGCTTCAGGGACCAGATGCGCCAGGGCCGCTCCCCCCGAAGCGATCACGATACGCTGCGGACTCTGAATGGAAGGGCGGCGAAGCTCGTTGCGAGCGTATTCTAACTGGTTCAGCGCGCGTTGAATCGCAGGGAACACACGTTCAGCTTCCGCCGTCGGCTGCAGTCGCCCCCCCACCTTCGCGAAAAGTTTTACACCCGCTTCTCGCTCGATGACCGCTATTGCCTTGCTCACCGCCGCCATCGATATGGCAAGGCGCGCGGCTGCCTCTGCCATGCCGTTGCTCGTCATCATGGCTGCAAAAATTTCCATGTGTCTGGCACTAATTGAGGCGAGTTGCATGATCGAGGTGACGTTCGGCGTATCGAAGATGACTTGACCGTAGGTTAAGTGATTTTCCATTGTTTTCAAAAATGACCGTCCATAGAATTTTTCGCAACACAGCGCGGTGTGGGCAGCGAACTGCCCAGGGTTGCTCAGACAGGCCACCCCATCCCTCACGACACCACAGCGAACGGGACGAGACGAACATGGAATTCCAGAACGCGCAAGCAGAGATGCGGTCCTTCATTGGGAAGCACCATCACAAGACGTTCGACTGGGGCGCGTGTACATTCAATGAGGGGTATCCGCAGCTGGCTCGTGCGCAGATGCGCTATGTTGGCGCGGGCGGGTCGCCGAAGTCCGACGACCCAGATACGCTCAAAGCAAAGCATTTCACGGTGAGCCTCGTGAGCCAACCGGTCGGCAAATATGCGTCAAGCCATTCGCACGAAGTCGAAGAGTCGTTTCTCGTTTTGGGCGGTGTGCTCACGGCCGTATGGCTCTGGGGCGACGAGGCGATAGAGGCGCGGCTTGGCCGAAAGGACCTGTGTCTAAATCTGCGTAACCGTGTTCACGGCTTCAAGAACGAAGGTTTCGAGCCGGTGCTCGCTTCGATCAGCGTCGGCAGCGGCAAGCCGTTGCCGACGGCATTTGCGATACATCCGCGCGATGGCGATCCCGAACTTGCTGCCCGCTTCGGCGCCGCACTCGGAAAGACCTACGATTTTGATCCGGAGAGCGACGATCCGCGTCACCGTGAACTATCCAGGCATCTGGTGCGCCATAGCCAGCAGCCGGTGATTCGCATGCCAGGCTTTTCAAAGAAAGTACATGTGGGCGAGGGCGGCGCGCCGGCCGGCACCTATCGCATGGATCTCGTCCATCTTGCTCCCGGGGAAGGCATTCAATTTGATGAGCGGAATGTCGAGGATGCTTATCTCGTCATCGACGGTGTGGTGACGGTGGGCTGGGAGCTGGGGAGCCAAGTCGTCGAGCAGAGATTGGGTGTGCATGATCTGATCTTCAATCCGGCCGGACGGCCGCATTATTTCCGTAACGACGGTTGTGAGAACGCGCAGTTCATGATGACCATCGGCAGCGGAGCACTGGAAAGTGTCGACTTCCGTGCAGCGTGAGGCAGGCATGAGCGGGACCGTTCCGTTGTCGTTGAATACCGGACGAGTGCACCGAGAGTGGGAAGTATGCGCTGCGCAGAGCTCCCTGCAACCCGGAGCGTGTTGCTGGGCGATTTCTTTTGCGTGACGCAACGCGAGCGGCCGGAAGCTGTCGTGTCGTGTGTGTCGAACGGAGCGTCGAAATGATCGAACGTGTTGCTGTCCAGAGTCTGCGTGGTATTGCCGTTTGTGCGCCCAGCGCAACGATTTCCGCACCGTTTTTTCGTGATCAGTGGGGGCTTGCCAAAGTACCGGCGGCGCAACCGGAAACTGTCTATTTTCGCGGAACACTGGGCGAGCAGTGGATATATGCGCTGCGCGATGCTGCTTACCACGGCATCGACTATCTCCATTTCGCGCTGGTGGACGCGATGGCCGTCGACCGCTTCTACGAGCAATTGCAGGCCGATGGCGTTGTGGTTGGCACGCCTCCCGCACGACTTGCGACACCCGGCGGCGGCTATGGATTCGATGCGATCGATCCTGAGGGGCGCCGTCTGCGATTCTCTTCCGATGTTGCGTGTCATCCGGAGACGGAAGACCGTGTGGCCCAGCCGAGCAAGATCAGTCATGTCGTGCTCAATTCGCCCGATCTTGCCAGGATGGAGCGCTTCTATTGCGACGTGCTGGGTTTTCGCACGAGCGACTATTCGGGCGAAATGATGGTGTTCCTGCGTTGCACGTCTGAACATCATTCGATTGCCTTCAACAAGGGGCCGTATCCAAGCCTCAATCACGTCGCCTTCGGAATGCCGAGCCTCGACAGCTTCATGCGCGGTATTGGACGCATGAGAGCGCAGGGCCAGACACCTGCGTGGGGGCCGGGCCGTCACGGGCCAGGCGACAACACGTTTGCGTACTTTGTGTCTCCTTCGGGCTTCGTAATCGAGTACACGTCGGAAGTACAGCAGATCGACGAAGCCACCCATGTGCCGAAGATCTGGCCGCGTGACAAACCGGATGCCATGGACCAATGGATGACGGCCGGGCCGCCCCCGGCCGCCTTGCGCGCGGTTATGCAGGGTCGTGCCGAGGCGGCCTGGACACGGCAGCAACTCGCTCGAGGCGGGAAAGACTAGGGTCTGTTCACATTCTCACCAGCGGCCCAAAGGCACAGGCAAGCGAGGCGAAGGCGAAATAGTTGCCTGAAAGCTTGTCGTAGCGAGTGGCGACACGATGAAAATGTTTGATGCGATTGAAAAAGCGTTCGACGATGTTCCGGGTCCGATACAGCACGCGGCTATAGCGACGCTTGGTCTTTCGGTTCGAACGCGGCGGGATGACGGCCTTCGCACGTGTAGCGCGGATGCTCTCTACAAAGGCGTTCGAGTCGTAGCCCTTGTCGGCGATGACCGCCCCGGTGCGCAGAGGCTCAACCAGTTCATTCGCACACGAAATATCGGTGACTTGCCCCTCGGTGGCAATCAACCGCAGCGGGCGTCCGGCGTCATCGACGGCCAGGTGCAACTGGGTGGTCAGTCCGCCCCGCGAGCGGCCGAGCGTTGCGGACCGTTTTTTTCGAGCTCCGGACGAATGCTGGTGCGCACGCACGATGGTCGAATCGATCAACACATGCTTGATCTCGGTTTCGTCGGCCACGGCGTGGATCACGCGTTCCCACACACCCTTGCGACGCCATCTGGAGAAGCGCATGTACACCGTATGCCATCGTCCGAACGCCTTTGGCAAATCGCGCCACGGGCAGCCGGTTCGGCCAATCCAGAGAACCGCTTCGACAAACCAGCGATTGTCGGCCGCCGTTCTTCCTGGGTCGCCTTCCTTGCCCGGCAACACAGATTCGATTCGTGCCCATACCTCGTCGCTCAGTAACTTTCGAATCATCTTGGCCCGCTTGTGCAAAAAACAAGATGTAAACACATTTCATCGAATGTAAACAGACCCTACGCAATCCCTGCGTCATCGTCGCTCCGCATATTGCAGGCCGCTCGCCCGCGGCGCATCGGCAACTATGCGACATCCTGCTGGAGAACCTGCTCGCACACGCACACTCACAAAGTCGGGTGCTGCGCTATGTGGTTGCCCCACGATGAATATGTGTTGGAGACAATGTAAAGATCACGAACACGTTCGCAAGAATGGTGTGCGTCTCGACTTCTGCGATCGTTGAAGTTCTCGATTCACTATCTTTTCGAATTCTGAAGGTATTCCATGTTTATGTTTTCCGGAGTTGAGAAAGAAGCGCAAGCATTCGCGAATGGCGGCGAACGAGAGCAGGTCACGTATGCGATTGAGTTCCGGCACGTGACAAGGCGATTTCCGGCCAAGCACGGCAACACGTTGATGACGGCCGTGGACAATGTATCGATTGCCATGCGCCGTGGGGAAGTGGTCTCCCTCATCGGTCCGAGCGGTTGCGGCAAGAGCACCTTGCTGAATATGGGAGCCGGCCTGTACGCGCCGAGCGAGGGCGAGGTGTATGTGAACGGGCGGCGGGTGACCGGGCCATCGCTGGAGGTTGCCTTCATGTTGCAAAAAGATCTTCTCATGGCATGGCGCACCATCGAACAAAACGTACAGTTAGGCATGCAGATTCGCGGCGTGCCTGTTGCTCAACGGCGATCGCGCGCTATGGAGTTGCTTGAGCGCTGCCATCTCAAGGGTTTCGAGTCTCATTACCCGCATCAGTTGTCCGGCGGCATGCGCCAGCGCGCGGCGCTTGCTCGAACGCTTGCGGTGGAGCCGGGCGTGTTGCTCATGGATGAGCCGTTTTCCGCGCTCGATGCGCAGACCAAGATGGTCTTGCAACAAGACCTCGCACAGATGCTTGCGTCCGAACAGAAGACCGCATTACTGATTACCCACGATCTGGCTGAAGCGATTGCGTTATCCGATCGTGTGTATGTGATGAGCGAGCGCCCGGGAACGATTATCGAAGAGATCGTCATCGACCTTCCTCTTCGCGAAAATCCGCTTGAGCGCCGCAAGCTGCTCCACATGAATGACTACGTGGCGCGATTGATGGAGCTGCTCAAGGTAGGAAGGGAAGAGCACCTTGGCTAGTTTGCGGTAACGGATTCGCATCACAGTTCAATTTGCACGGGTATCGACTATGGCTATCAAATTGAAAATGACACTGGGCAGTCTGCTACTGCTCGTTTTCTTCCTTGCCGCCTGGCAATGGGGGCCTTCGGCTTTGGGTATTCCCGAGTTCGTTCTGCCGAAGCTGAGCGCAACCGTTGATGAGGCACTGCGCATGTTCGGTTCGGAAAATCTCATACAGCACACTGGGATCACGGCTCTCGAGGTAATTGCAGGTTTCGTACTGGGGTCCGCGCTTGGTGTCGCGATTGGCGTGACACTCGGCCTTTCTCCTACGACTGAAACCGTCCTTTCACCTTATATCCTCGCACTTCAGATTGCGCCCAAGGTGGCTTTCGCGCCTCTTTTCGTAATGTGGATGGGCTACACGGTATATCCGAAGATCGTCGTAGCGGTCTTGATCGTATTCTTCCCGGTGATGGTCAACGTGCTGCGTGCCGTGCGCACCGTGGATCCAGACATGGTGAACCTCGTGCGTGCGATGTGCGGCTCGCGCTGGCAGGTGTTTCAGTTCGTGGAGTTCCCATCTGCGATGCAGGCGTTGTTTTCCGGCCTGCGCATCGCGTCGACGCTCGCGGTGATCGGCGTCACCGTAGGTGAACTCGTTGGCGGCGACAAGGGGCTGGGCTATTTGCTGGTGTATGGCGAAGGACAAGGAAATACCGCGATGGTATTCGTCTCCATTGTGGGGCTGACCATCATCGGCGTGCTGGCCTATGCCGCTGTGGTGTGGCTTGAAAGAAGGGTGCTGCATTACCTGCCCCGTGCCAGCATGAAAACCGTGTGAACGCGGCTCATCCGCGGTCGATTCGTAGTCGGGAGAGTTGGAAATGAGTATGAAGAGTGAAAGCACGGGGTTTGCGGCGTCGCTGCCTTCGCTGCGTCGGCACATCGTGGTCGGCATGGGCGTGGCACTGATGTGCGCTTGGGGATGCGCGGTGCAGGCCGCGCCGAGTGCGATGCAGCAGGTGACCTATCTGCTGCCCGCGCCCCAAAGCGAGATTGCATTTGCGCCGCTGATGATCGCGCAGAAGAAGAACTACTACGCCGACGAGGGATTGTCGGTGCGCTTCGTATCGGTGCAGGGCGGCGCAGAAGTGGGAAAGCAACTCGCGGCGGGGAATGGTGATCTGGGCGGAGCGCTCGGCGACACGCCGATCGTACTTCGCCAGAACGGCATTCCCGTGAAGGCCGTCGCGCTGTTCGGCGGTCGCGCACTACATCAGTTTGTCACGCGCTCCGACGAAAACATAGCAATTCCCGCAGTGCTGAAGGGCAAGACCCTCACTGTTATGTCGTATCAGGACACGTCCTTTTATGCTGCGCTCGCCGTGCTCGCGAAGGGTGGGCTTACGCGATCAGACGTGTCGATCCAGGCGGCGGGACCGTCGGGCATCTGGCAACTCCTTGCCCAAGGACGCGCCGATGCAATGGTAGGCACGCCCGACTGGGCGGCAAGCGCCGAGGAAGCCGGAGCGAAGCTGGTATGGCAGTCGACCGATGCCTACTTTCCGGGGATGGCGCAAGCCACTCTTGCGTCGGACCGTATGATCGCCGCGCGCCCCGACATGGTGCACAAGTTCGTGCGTGCATCGATGAAGGCGCTAGCGGAAATCGAAAGAAATCCTGCCGCCGCGGCGAAAGACTATGTCGCTGCCGTGCCGTCATGGAAGGGGCGCGAGGCATTCGTGAGCAAAGTGCTGACGTATTACGCACAGCATGTCTATCCGGGACAGACGACGATTGGCGCGTTCGATCCAGCGCGCGTGGAACGGCTGCAGGACTTCTATTTTGCGCAGAAGATCATTCGAACCAGAGTCGACTTGAAAGATTTATTTACCAACCAATTCGTGGAGTGATATGAGCGATAAACCAGCGGGTGCGGCCGAAGGCGGCACCGACATGATGCTGCTGACGATTTTCCTGCGGCATGACCAGTCGAACAATCTCGATGCGTTCCAGTCTCGGCTGAAAGAGGCCGATTGGTGGGAGCGCTTCCCGCCGAAAGGCACGACGATCGTGTCGTGGACCGTGGCGATGGGGTTCGGCCAGATCGTCACACTCGCGTTGCCGCCGGCATTGCTGCCAGTGGTTAACGTTGAACTCGAGCGCTCGGCGTGGGGTGTTTTCCGCACTGAGTGCTATCCGACTTACGACTTTGTGCCCGTGCGCGAACGGATTCGCGAGCGGGTGCACCAGGGAGGACAATGATGGATCGTTATCTTGAACCGCATCAGGCACGCCGCCGCGAGCCGACCCAATACGAAAATCTGCTTGGAGACGCGATTGAGCGTGCGTTTGCGCAGGGCTTTCACGATCTGGCGTCGATCGTGCGCTATCTGAACGAGACTGGGCTGGGGCCGCAGGACGGTACGCTGTGGACGAAAGAAGGCTTCGTAAGCGAAATGGCACGGCTCGCGGCCGATTGAGTGGCGCGCGGTGTTGAACGGAAAGCAATCATCATGAGTATCCAACAGCAAAAGACGGTCGCGACCATTCTGCGTGATGGCTTGCACAATCTGTGGTTCCCGATTTGCCCGTCGGGCTTTGTCGATAGGAATCCGGTATCGCTGCGCAGGCTCGGCAAGAAGCTGGTGCTTTGGCGCGATGCCGATGGCAGTGCGCACGCCCTCGAGGATCATTGCCCACATCGTGGCGCGCCGCTTTCGAAGGGCATTGTGTTGGGCGACCGCATCGCGTGCGGCTATCACGGCGTACAGATTCGTGCGGACGGAGTGGTGACGAGCGTGCCTGGCAGTCCGGGTTGTAAGCTGGAAGGCATGCGCGCCGTGCAGTCGTTTCATCTGACCGAAGCAAATGGCGTGATCTGGCTATATAACGCGGACGGCACCGTCGATGAGGCACCGCCGCTACGCCTGCCTGAAGAGCTTGTATCGGACGAGTATTCGTCATTCCTCTGCTATACCGAATGGAAGGGCGATTATTGCTATGTGCTGGACAACGTGATGGACCCGATGCACGGCACGTACCTACATAAGCAGTCTCATTCGATGGCCGTTGGCGACCAGGCGGCCAGTTTCCGTGTGCGCGATACCGCGACCGGCTTCGTGTTCGAAAAGGAAGGCCAGCGCGACGTGAATTTCGACTGGACCGAATGGTCCGACACGGGCTTGCACTGGCTGCGCCTCGAAATTCCCTATCCTAAGACCGGCGGCCCTGGCGGAAATTTCGTCATCGTCGGCAGCTTCACTCCGATCACGCCCGAACTAGCGGCCGTGTTTCACTGGCGCTGCCGCAAGCTGCAGGGCTGGCAACGCGACGCGTGGCGCTTCCTCTATGAGAACCGGTTGGAGGCGCGTCACTGGGCCGTGCTCGAGCAGGATCGGGAGATGCTGGAAGCCATGGAGCCGGACGCCAATCAGCGTGAGCATCTGTATCAGCACGACATGGGTGTGGTCAAGCTGCGCCGGCACCTGAAGAACCTTGCGCAGGCCGAGATCGACAGGGGGGGGCAATGAGCGATACGTCCATTCAGGCGACGCGTATCGTGTCGCCCGCAGTACCGGATCTGCCGCACGCTAGCTGGACCAACGGCATCCGGATCGGCAATGAGCTGGTGCTGTCCGGTATGACCGCGCATCCGACACTGGACGATACCGGAGGGCCGCTCTCGACCCGCGAGCAGACCCTCGTGGTACTAGGTAAGATCCGGGCGTTGGTTGAGGAAGCGGGCGGGTCGATCGCGAACATCGTGAAGCTCACGGTCTACGTTACGGATATCGCTGACAAGGACGAGGTGGGGCGAGCCCGGCGCGAGTTCTTCGCGGGGCTGGGCGCGTACCCCGCGTCGACTCTTGTCGCAGTATCGGGGCTCGTATTTCCTGCGCTGAAGATTGAGATTGACGCGACCGTTCGGCTCGATTTCGATCTGACGCAGATTCAGGCGGCAAGGTAAGGCCAGACGGTTTTACAACCTGACGACGCGAGGCATGTCGAGTGCCTCGCGCATTTAATCATGAGCAATCCCGAACTCCTGAATGCCCGCATCCGGACGCTTCGCTACGAAGCGGAAGGTGTGGTTAGTGTCGAACTGGTGCCGGTCAGCGGCTCGAGCTTTCCTGCGTTCAGCGCGGGCGCGCACGTCGACCTGCATTTGCCGAATGGCCTCACGCGCAGCTATTCGCTGCTCAATTCACCGACCGAGTCGAATCGTTACGTGCTGGGCATTCTTTCGGATCGCCAGAGCCGGGGCGGTTCGCGATATGTGCACGAGAACTTTCGCTGCGGGATGACTCTGCCGGTCGGCAAACCACGCAACAATTTCGCGCTCGATGAGACGGCCGAATCGTCGGTGTTGGTCGCGGGGGGCATCGGCATTACGCCGATCCTATGTATGTACCGGCACCTGCGCGGCGAAGGCAAGATCGTGCGGCTCGTCTATTGTGCACGCAGTCGTGCGCAGGCCGCGTTTCTTGACGAGCTTGCTGCACTCGGAGGCAGTGTCGATCTTTATTTTGACGACGAGCACGGTGGAAAGCCATTCGATCTCGTGGCATTCCTTTTGACCCAACCGAAGCATGTGCACGCCTATTGTTGTGGCCCTTCGGTGATGCTGACGGCGTTCGAGGCAGCATGCGAAGGCGCTGGTATCGTGAATGTCCATATCGAGCGGTTTGCCGCAGAGACGAACGTAATCCAGGCGCCGAGCGCAAGCTATACCGTCGAGCTTGCGAAGAGCAGTAGGGCGTTGGAGGTGCCGGTCGACAAGAGCTTACTTGATACTTTGTTGGAGGCCGGCATCGACGTCGATTACAGTTGCCGGGAGGGCATTTGCGGTGCGTGCGAGACGCGCGTGCTGGAAGGATGCCCTGATCACCGCGACTCGGTACTGAGTACGGCTGAGAAGACGGGTAACAAGACGATGATGGTCTGTGTTTCTGGCGCGAAGTGCGGCAAGCTTATTCTCGACCTCTGAGTGCTCCACTGCGGATCGAATATTTGACACGGATTCTTTTCGTTCTTGCTCAATGTCGGAGCGCTTTCTTCCCGGACGGCCGGACAGAAGGCGCAGCTTTGGTAGGCTGGTTATTTTGATATTCTGCACGCCACTGAAAATGTCTACCTCTGACTCTTGCCTGTCCCGATTTTATCGTTCTCGCAATAGACGAGATCGGCTGCGGTGACAAAGAGCGAAGCCGGCATCGGACCCGGCAGTGTGTCTTGTTGGCCTTTACGCACTTTCCACGGTTCCGCCTGGTCCTCCTCGGTAATGAAGATAACGTCGAGAGGATGCGTACCGCCCGTAGCATCCGTGATGGCCTGCTAGACAGAGTCAGTCGCCATCGATTGGATCGAAGCCAGGTAAGCCCACTGGTCCGTGTAGGGTTGGAAAACCTCGTCGACGAAAACACTGCAATCTTGCTCGCGCGGCGTCTTTTGCAGAGGAAGTGCAATCAGATTGCCGAAGCCACCTTTCGGCATCGTGTCCTGGTTAGGGAAGGGGCGGTCGTAGGATGCCAACTTCAGTTGCCGAGTTCGCGCGCATGTATGGCTGATGATCGCGGTGCCCAGGCGTCGCGCATCCCGAGCAGGTACAGCCGACCGGAAGAAAATCCAGATGTGCGCGCCATTGCCGGATCGCGAGATTTCCAGCGCAGCCGGTACGCCTAATTCGGTGCATGACGACCTGAAAGCCTGAGCATCTTCCCGCCAGTCGGCATCATCGAAATCGACGGCAAGAAAATGACAGGTATCGTCAGCCAGCAAGGGGTAGACGCCAATCGTGTGCCTACCAGCAAGGTGGTCATAGATGATCTGGTCGGACAACGGTATCAGGAGGCGGGAGGCGGTGGCCGCAGTCGGAGCATTTGATTCGGGATTTCTCACACAAATACCGGGTCTCCACTCGTTGGCACAAGCGGGTGAGTAGCCTGATTTGCCAGCCTTGCTTTGCCATCTGACCGGATAAACATCGGTACGACCCTGAAACAGCCGGCGAAACAAAGCGACTTTCTCGTCCGTACTAAGCCGGCACACCTCGGACTGCTGCGGGGCTGCTGGCTCGGCCAACGACCGTTGGAAGTCGATGCCGTGCGCATCGAGCACGGCACGGAGCCGTGCATTTTCGGCGCGCAAACGCGCCAGTTCGCTAATCTCTGGCGTTGTGTCGGCGTCGTGAACGGGGTGGCCACCTTTCTGTCCCTGAACACGAACTGTTGGAGAGTCGTTCAATCCTTGTCCTTTGGGTAGGCAATTGCTATATAATGGTGATTATATAGCGAGGAGGGCGCCATGCTTACTTTCAAGGTCACAACTGTCGGGGCTTCTGCCGGTTTCATTCTTACCAAGGAGGCGATGGCACGGCTCAAGGTGCAGAAGGGCGATATCGTTTATCTGACCGAGGCCCCCGAAGGTGGTTATCGGATTACGCCGTACAACCCGGATTTTGAACGCCAGATGAAGTTGGCGGAAGAGATCATGCACGATGACCGCGATATTTTGCGGGCGCTAGCCAAATGACAGCATGGCGCTGGGTGCGTGCGGACCTGGCTTACGCAATCCATGATCGCCAGCTCGCAGAGCATGGCGGGCTCGATGGTGTGCGCGACAAGGGAGCGGTGGAGTCGGCACTGGCACGACCGCAGAATCTCGATGTTTATGCGAGTGCGGACGCGGCGGCGCTCGCCGCCGCATATGCCTATGGGTTAGCGCGGAATCATGGCTTTGCGGACGGCAACAAGAGAACCGCTTGGGTGGTTGCGCGCCTTTTCCTGGCAGACAACGGCTATCGGCTGAAGTTTGATCCGGCCGATGCCGTTAGGACCATGGAAATGGTTGCTGCTGGCGCGCTCGACGAAGCTGCGCTGGCGGAGTGGTTCCGGCAGCGGATCGCCGAGTAAGTCGGTGGACGATAAAACTCGAAACTCGCGCTGGTTTAACCAGTTACGGGCGTCCCTTGGGGGACGCCGATGACAGCATCCTTTCGGTGTACCGCGCGATCATGTCGATCTCCAGATTGACCTTCGCGCCGGCCTTCAGATGCCGCAGCGTCGTCACTTCGACCGTATGAGGAATCAGGTTGATCGAGAATGCACAGCCGTCGTCGCGGTCTTCGACCGAATTGACGGTGAGGCTCACGCCGTTGACGGTGATCGAGCCCTTGTACGCGAGATAGCGGCCGAGCTCGCGCGGCGCGAGTACGCGCAGTTCGTGCGATTCGCCGACGGGCGCAAAGTGCGTGACGGTGCCGAGGCCGTCGACGTGCCCGGACACGATGTGGCCGCCGAGGCGATCGTTCGCGCGCAGCGCTTTTTCGAGATTCACGTCGCCCGGCTCGGCGAGGCCGACCGTCTTGTTCAGGCTTTCGCGTGACACCTCGACGTCGAACGTGTCGGCCGTCTTCGCGACGACCGTCATGCACGCGCCCTGTATCGCAATGCTGTCGCCCAGTGCGACGTCGGTGAGGTCGAGCCCGCCCGCGCGCAACGCGAGACGTACGCCCGCGTCGGGCGAGGAGGCGATCGGCTCGATCGTTTCGATGCGGCCGACTGCCGCGACGATTCCGGTAAACATCGTGTCGGGTTCCGTTATGGGTGAGTAGGGGACGCGCTCGCGTGTGCGTTCGCGAAGCGCGCGAGGATGCGCAGGTCGTCGCCGACGCGCTCGACGCTATGAAACGCAAGCCGCGTGCGGTCGGCGAGCGACGCGGGCGCGGCGACTTCGAACATCGCGGCCGCGTCGGCGCCGAGCAGGCTCGGCGCGAGATAGACGAGCAACTCGTCGACGCAGCGCTCGCGCAGCAGCGAGCCGTTCAGCTTGTGACCCGCTTCGACGTGCAGTTCGTTGATTCCGCGTTCGCCGAGCACGGCGAGCATGGCGGGCAGATCGACCTTGCCGCGCGCGTTCGCGAGCGGCACGATTTCCGCGCCGCGCGCGCGCAGCGCTTCCGCGCGCGCTTCGCTCTGCGAGTCGAGTGCGCCACAGAAGATGAGGAGCGAGCCGCCTTCGAGCAGGCGCGCGGAGAGCGGAATGTCGAGGCGGCTGTCGATCAGCACGCGGCGCGGCTGACGCGGCGTGTCGACGCCGCGCACGTTGAGCTGCGGATCGTCTTCGCGCACGGTGCCGATGCCCGTCAGGATCGCGCAGGCGCGCGCCCGCCATTTGTGGCCGTCGTCGCGTGCGGCGTCGCCCGTGATCCATTTGCTTTCGCCGGACGCGAGCGCCGTGCGCCCGTCGAGCGATGCGGCCGTCTTCATCCGCACCCAAGGCCGGCCGCGCGTCATCCGCGACACGAAGCCGATGTTCAGTTCGTGCGCCTCGTGCGCGAGCAGGCCGCAGCGCACGTCGATGCCCGCGTCGCGCAGCATCGCGAGGCCGCGCCCGGACACCTGCGGGTTCGGGTCCTCCATCGCCGCGACGACTTTGCCGACGCGCGCGTCGATCAGCGCGTGCGCGCACGGCGGCGTGCGGCCGAAGTGGCTGCACGGCTCGAGCGTCACGTAGACGGTTGCGTCGCGCAGGTCGCTGCCGTGCGCACGCGCGTCCTTCAGCGCCTGCACTTCCGCGTGATCCTGGCCTGCCGGCTGCGTGAAGCCCTCGCCGATCACGGCGTCGTCCTTGACGATCACGCAGCCGACGCGCGGATTCGGCGTCGTCGTATACATCCCGCGCGCGGCGAGCGCGAGCGCGCGCTGCATGTGGGTGAAGTCGTTTTCCGAGAACATCGGTGGGTCCTGTCTGTCGTCCAGCCGTTCAGGGGCGCAGCGCCGCGAACGCGCGGCGCGCGGCGTCGAGCGTCGCGTCGAGCGTGTCGTCGTCGTGCGCGCTCGACACGAAACCCGCTTCGTACGCGGACGGCGCGAAGTACACGCCTTCGTCGAGCATCAGATGGAAGAAGCGGTTGAAGCGCTCGACATCGCTCTTCGTCACGTCGGCGAAGCTCGCCGGCACGCGCTCGGTGAAGTAGAGGCCGAACATCCCGCCGATCGCGTCGGCCGAGAACGGCACGCCGGCTGCGCGCGCTTCGGCCGCGAGGCCGTCGGCGAGCTGGCGCGTCTTCTGCGCGAGCGCGTCGTGGAAGCCGGGCGCCTGGATCAGCTTGAGCGTCGCCAGGCCCGCCGCGACCGCGATCGGATTGCCCGACAGCGTGCCCGCCTGATAGACGCCGCCGAGCGGCGCGAGGTGCGACATGATGTCGCTGCGACCGCCGAACGCGGCGGCCGGCATCCCGCCGCCGATCACCTTGCCGAGGCACGTGAGGTCCGGCTTGATCCCGTAGTGTTGCTGCGCGCCGCCGAGCGCGACGCGGAAGCCGCACATCACTTCGTCGAAGATCAGCACGGCGCCGTGCTTCGTGCAGAGCGCGCGCAGCGCGTTCAGGAATTCGGGCGTGCCGCGCACGAGGTTCATGTTGCCTGCGACGGGCTCGACGATCACCGCGGCGATCTCGTCGCCGAATGCGGCGAACGCTGCTTCGAGCGCGGCGGCGTTATTGTATTCGAGGACGGTCGTGTGTTTCGCGACGTCGGCCGGCACGCCCGCCGACGTCGGGTTGCCGAACGTGAGGAGCCCCGAGCCCGCCTTCACGAGCAGGCTGTCCGCGTGGCCGTGGTAGCAGCCTTCGAACTTGACGATCCGGCTGCGGCCGGTGAAGCCGCGCGCGAGGCGAAGCGCGCTCATCGTCGCCTCGGTGCCGCTCGACACCATCCGCACCTGCTCGATCGACGGCACGAGCTTGCAGATTTCCTCGGCGATTTCGATCTCGGCTTCGGTCGGCGCGCCGAACGAGAAGCCGTCGGCGAGCACGCGCTGCACGGCCGCCAGCACGTCCGGGTGCACGTGGCCGACGATCATCGGGCCCCACGAGCCGATGTAGTCGATGTAGCGCTTGTCGTCCGCGTCCCAGAAGTATGCGCCTTGCGCGCGCGCGACGAAGCGCGGCGTGCCGCCGACCGAGCGGAATGCCCGCACCGGCGAATTGACGCCGCCCGGGATGGTTCGCTGGGCGCGTTCGAAGAGAGTTTGATTGTTCGACATGAATTGGACCTGCGAGAGAGTGCGCGCGAGCGGCGAAGCGCCGCGGCTCGCGTCGGGCGTATCGATTCGACTGATTGTACCGGAGACGCGCGGCGCGGATCCGGCCGGGGCTGCGGCGGTTGGGCGCGCGAGCAGCGCTGGGGGCGGCGCTGCTCGCGCGATGGGCGGTGCGGTCCGAGTTTGCCGGGCGGGGGGCGGGCCGGATTCGTCCGATTCTTTTCGTGCCGGCTCGCTTCGCCGCATTTGCCGGATCGACGGCGAGCCGCCGCGACGAAGGGCGGCTGGCTCGCCGGCTACGCGCGCCGCAGCGGCTTGCGCTTGCCGGTGAGCTCGGCCCAGCGCTTCTCGAGCGCGCCTTCGGCGATGGGCTTGATCGAGATGCCGGACGTCTGCGCATCCCACGTTTGCACCGAGAACGGATGCGCGCGCAGCGCGTCGCGCGGGATCACGACTTCGCCATGGCCGTCGACGAGCCAGTCGTAGACGAAATCGATGCAAAGCCGGTAGCCGCGCTTCATCTCCGGATCGGGCACTTCGTACGGTCCGCGCGTCACGTAGCCGGAGCCGAACACGCCTTTCGGCTCCTTCGCGACGCGGTGCAGGAACACGCGATCGCCCGGCAGGATGCTGCGCGAGAAGCCGCAGCCCCAGACGTCCGCGACCGCTTCGCCCGACTTCACGCGCTCGGCCATCTCGGGCAGCTCGGGCCACGGCCATTTCTTGGGGCTCCAGATCAGCAGGAAGGCGGTCATGTCGGCGGCTCGGCGCGGAATCGTCCAATGGAAACGGCGAGCTTACCCGATGCGCGGGCGTCGCGCGACGGCGGTGCGGGGCGAAAGGACGGCCGGATCAAGAAAATTGCCGTGGCCGGTGGCGGGCGAGCGCTGGTGCGTCGGGGCGGCGAGACGCTCGCGCGGGGGCGGCCTTGAATGGAAGGCGATGCGGAAACAGCGAAGCTTGGTAATTCGAGGCGCTGAAGCATTGAAGTAGCGAGCGCCGAGCACCAAACCGCCGAAGCACCGGAGCGCCAAACTGCCGACGCACCGACCGCCGGCGCCCCGAAAGCGCAAACCGACGCCCAATCCGGGCCGCGTCAAGAGCGCCGACGATGGGTCGCGTACAATCGAAACCTCGCGTCGGCCCGACCGGCCGCCGTCCCCCCTGCCCGACCGTGCAGCGCGCTCATCGGCGCACGCCGGCCGCTTCCGTGGAATTCCAATGTCTCACGTCGCAAGACGCCGGCCTGACGGCCGGCTGATCCTGTTGCTCGGCGCGCTTGCCGCGTGCGGGCCGATCGCCACCGACATGTATCTGCCGAGCCTCCCCGCGATCGCGGACGGCTTCGGCGTGAGCGCCGCCGCCGCGCAGCGCACGCTGACGAGCTTCATGGCCGGCTTCTCGATCGGCATGCTGCTCTACGGCCCGCTGTCCGACACGTACGGCCGCCGTCCCGTGCTGCTCGGCGGCATCGCGCTCTTCACGCTCGCGAGCGTCGGCTGCTTCGTCGCCGCGTCGATCGACATGCTGATCGTCGTCCGCTTCCTGCAGGCGTTCGGCGCGGGCGCCGCGTCGGTGCTCGCGCGTGCGATCGCGCGCGACGCGCACGAGCCCGCCGACGCCGCGAAGGTGCTGTCGATGGTCGCGATCGTCACCGCGGTCGGGCCGCTTCTCGCCCCGCTCATCGGTGGGCAGGTGCTGCGCTTCTCCGGCTGGCGCGGCGTGTTCGTCGTCCTCACGCTGTTCGGCGCGGTATGCGCGGCGGCCGCGTTCCTGCGCGTGCCCGAGACCTGGCCGCGCGAGAAGCGCGCGAGCGCGGCCGTGCTGCACTCGTTCGCCGCGTACGGACGCATCGTCGCCGATCCGGTCGCATGGGGCCACATGCTGTGCGGCGGGATGGCGTTCGCGTCGATGTTCGCGTACATCACCGCGACGCCGTTCGTCTACATCGACTATTTCCACGTATCGCCGCAGCATTACGGGCTGCTGTTCGGGCTGAACGTCGTCGGCATCATGATCGGCAACTTCCTGAACACGCGTCTCGTCGGCCGCGTCGGCTCGCTGAAGATCATTGCCGCCGCGTCGCTGCTGAGCTGCGCGGCGTCGGTTGCGGTCGCGTTCTTCGCGCTCACGGGGCTGGGCGGCCTGTGGTCGATCGTCGCGAGCCTCTTTTTCGTCGTCGGCGTCGTCGGCATCCTGTCGGCGAACTGCACGACCGACCTGATGCACCGCTATCCGCACAACGCGGGCGCCGCGGCCGCCGTGTTCGGCGCGATGCAGCTCGCGCTCGGCGCGCTCGCGAGCGTCGCGATCGGCGCGCTCGCCAACGGCACGCCGTTCGCGATGGGCGTGACGATCGGCGTCACGGGCCTGTTGTGCTTCGGCGGGCGCATGCTCGTGCTGCGCTGGCACGGCAGGCCGGTGAAGGGCCGACTGCGCAACGTCGACGTCGCGTAAAAGAAGGCCGGCGGCTCGCAAGCGAACCGCCGGCCCCGTGGCTCGTCGCCGCGCGACGCGAAGGGCCGCGTCGCGCGCGCGATCACGACGCGTGCGCGACGCCGTACTGCGACGACAGATATCGCCGGATATCGTCGGGCGCGTTGATGAAGCGCGTGCCGTCGCGCTCCTGAACGGCGACCGACGCGTCGTTCGGCATCCGGCCGTTGCCGAGTACGATCACCGGCGCGGACTGATTGGTTTCGCCGATCAGCGCCACGATCGCGTTGCGCGGGCGCGGCGCATCGATGTACTCGACGTCGACCGCGTCGCGCAGTTGCGGGAAGAAGCTCAGCAAGCCTTCGACCGCCACCGAATCGCCGCAGTAGAACGGGCCTTCCGCGCCGCTGTAGAAGCCCGGACGAAGAATGAACAGTTTGTCTTTCATGGTTGTCTCGCAAAGGTTGGACTACGTGGGTTGGGGCAGGCGCCGGCGATACGCGTGGACACCGCGTGAGAGCGTCCCGCTGCCCGCGCGGCATCGCGGCGGGTCAGGCTTCGATCTGCGTCGGCGCGGCGGCGCGCAGCCGTGAGAATCCGGCTTCGAGGTCGGCGATCATGTCGTCCGGGTGTTCGAGGCCCGCGTGAATCCGCAGCAGCGGGCCTTCCCGCTTCCATTGCGTCGCCGTGCGACAGCATGCCGGGTTCGACCGGAGGATCAGGCTTTCGAAGCCACCCCAGCTGTAGCCCATGCCGAAGCACGTCATCCCGTCGAGCATCGCGCGCAGCGCTTCGTCCGATTGCGGGCGCAGCACGACGCCGAACAATCCGCTCGCGCCCGTGAAGTCGCGCCGCCAGAGCGCGTGTCCGGGCGAACCGGGCCGCGCCGGATACAGGATCTCGGCGACTTCGGGCTGCCCGGCGAGCCATTCCGTCAGCGCGTGTGCATTGCGCTGGTGCCGCTCGAGCCGCACCGACAGCGTGCGCAGCCCACGCAGCGCGAGATACGCGTCGTCGCCGCTCACGGTCATGCCGAGTTGCCGGTAGAAGCGGTTGATCTTCGGATAGAGCGCGTCGGTCGTCAGGATCGCGCCCATCAGCACGTCGGAGTGGCCCGAGATGTACTTCGTCGCCGCATGAATCGACACGTCGACGCCGTGCTCGAACGAACGGAAATAGAGCGGCGTCGCCCACGTGTTGTCCATCAGCACGATCGCGTCGTGCCGATGCGCGATCCGGCTGATCGCCGGAATGTCCTGCACTTCGAACGTCAGCGAGCCGGGCGACTCGACGAACACGGCGCGCGTATTCGGACGCATCAGCGCGGCGATGTCCGCGCCGATCGACGGATCGAAGTACGTCGTCTCGATGCCGAGGCGCGCGAGCGTTTCCGCGCAGAACGCTCGCGTCGGGTCGTAGACGGAGTCCGTCATCAGCAGATGGTCGCCAGGACCGAGCGTCGCGAGCAGCGACATCGTGATCGCGCTCAGCCCGCTCGGCGTGAGCATCGCGCGATGCGCGCCTTCGAGACGAGCGAGCGCGGCCTCGAGCGCGCGCGTGGTCGGGCTGCCGCCGCGCCCGTAGGCGCTCGGCGTGCCGCTCGCGTGCTTCAGCGCGTCGACGTTGTCGAAGAGCAGCGTCGATTGCCGGTAGACGGGCGGGTTTACGGGCGCGCCGAGCTGGCTGTGCGTGCGGCCCTCGTGGGCGAGGACGGTATCGGTCGAATGCGTGGCGTTCAAGGCGTGATCCTTTGGTCGTCTGTTCAATCGAGGTGAATCGAGCGGCGTCGCGTGTCGCGGCGTGGCAGTTCGTGAAGTCATGTTAATTGCGCGAGATCGGAAATTGTTTTTAAAGATTCGCGCACATCCGGATAAGATTGGAAAAATTTTCTAATCCGGAGGAGATATGGACAAACGCGATACTCAGATGCTCACGTTGCTGCAACAGGACGCGACGATCGGCCTGAACGACCTCGCGAAGGCGGTGAACCTGTCGCCGACGCCGTGCTGGCGCCGGCTGCAGAAACTGCGTGAAGACGGCGTGATCTGCCGGCAGGTCGTGCTCTGCGATCCGGCGAAGCTGAATCTCGGGCTCACCGCGTTCGTGACGGTGCGCTCGAACCAGCACGGCGACGCGTGGACGATGCGCTTCATCGAGGCCGTCCGCGCGATTCCGGAGATCATCGAAATCTATCGGATGAGCGGCGACGTCGATTACCTGTTGAAGGTCGTCGTGCCCGACATCGCCGGCTACGACAGCGTCTACAAGCGGCTCATCAAGAGCGTCGAGCTGATGGACGTGAGCTCCGCGTTCGCGATGGAGGTCATCAAGCGCACGACCGCGCTGCCGCTCGATTACGTCGCGACCGAGTGACGCGGGCGCGCGGCCTGCCGACGACGATCGCCGGCGGGCCGCGCAAGATTCGCGATCGCGACGTGCGCGCGAGTTTGCGAATCAATCCGTGCCGCACGCGTCGCGATACGCGAACAGCGCGGGCGCGCCGCCCGTGTGCAGGAACAGCACCGGGCCGTTTCGTTCGAAGCGGCCGCGCGCGATGCCGTCGAGCAGGCCCGCCATCGCCTTGCCCGTGTACACGGGATCGAGCAGCAGCCCCTCGGTCCGCGCGAGCAGCCGGACTGCTTCGATGCCCGCGCGATTGGGCTCGCCGTAGCGCGGCGCGAAGTAGTCGTCCCACAGATCGATGCGCGTGTCGGCCGGCGTCGAGATGCCGAGCAGCTCGCTCGTCCGGTCGAGCAGTTGCTGCACCTTCGGACGCTGCGCCGCATCGGTGCGCGACACGGTGACTCCGATCACGGGCAGCGACGGCAATGCGTGCGAGAGCGCGAACGCGAGGCCCGCATGCGTGCCCGCGCTGCCGGACGCGAGCACGACGGCCGAGAAGTCGAGTCCCCCCGCGCGGATCTGCTGCGTGAGCTCGAGACCCGCGCGCACGTAGCCGAGTGCGCCGAGCGCATTCGATCCTCCGATCGGAATCACGTACGGACGGCGTCCTTCGTCGCGCAGCTGCTGCGCGGCCGCTTCGAGCTGCCGGTCCGCGTCGTCGAGGCTGCCGACTTCGTGCGCGCGCACGCGGAACAGATCGAGCAGCAGCCGGTTGCCGCTCCGCAGATAATCGTCGCGTGCGGTGCCGATCGGGTTCTCGAGCAGCGCGACGCAATCGAGGCCGAGCTGTGCGGCGAGCGCCGCGGTCTGCCGGACGTGATTCGACTGGATCGCGCCCGCGGTCACGAGCACGTCCGCCTTCTCACGGATCGCGTCCGCGGCGAGAAACTCGAGCTTGCGCAGCTTGTTGCCGCCCATCGCGAGCGGCGTGAAATCGTCGCGCTTCACGTAGACGTCGCGGCCGACGTGCGCCGACAGGCGCGGCAGCCGTTGCAGCGGCGTCGCCGCGTCGATCAGGTTCAGGCGCGCAAAGGCGCTCAGTCGGGTTGAAAGAGGCGTCGTCGTGTTCATGCCGGGTCGAGGTGTCGGGTGGAGGATATCGAGTCGAAGTGTCGGGTCGACGTGTCGCGGCCGGCGGCGGCATGCGGCGCGGGTCAGTGCAGGATCTTGTCGAGGAAGTCGCGTGCGCGCTCGGAGCGCGGCGCATCGAAGAACGCGTCGCTCGCCGCGTCTTCGACGATCACGCCGCGATCCATGAACAGCACGCGATGCGCGACCTTGCGCGCAAAGCCCATCTCGTGCGTGACGCAGACCATCGTCATCCCTTCGCGAGCGAGCTCGACCATCACGTCGAGCACTTCGTTGATCATCTCCGGATCGAGCGCGGATGTCGGTTCGTCGAACAGCATCGCGACGGGATTCATCGACAGCGCACGCGCGATCGCGACGCGCTGCTGCTGGCCGCCCGACAATTGGCCGGGGAATTTCCGCGCATGCGCTTTCAGCCCGACGCGGTCGAGCAGGCGCAGCCCGGTGTCGTGCGCGTCGTCCCTCGCGCGGCGCAGAACCTTGATCTGCGCGAGCGTGAGGTTGTCGAGAACGGACAGGTGCGGGAACAGTTCGAAATGCTGGAACACCATGCCGACGCGCGCACGCAGTTGCGCGAGCTTGACCGACGGATCGTCGAGCCGCGCGCCGTCGACGGTGATGCTGCCTTTCTGGAACGGCTCGAGGCCGTTGATCGTCTTGATGAGTGTCGACTTGCCGGAGCCGGACGGGCCGCAGACGACGACCACTTCGCCTTTCGAGACCGCCGCGCTGCAATCGGTGAGGACCTGATGCTTGTCGTACCACTTCGATACGTTGTCGAGAGTAATCATGTCGGGGTGCTTCGTGAGTAGCGGGACGCGCGGCCGTCCGGGAGCCGGACGGCCGGCGCGCGGGGATCAGTGCGTCGACGGCAGCGCGCAGCGCGTTTCGATGCGGCCCTGCAGTCGCGCGAGCAGCGTGCTCAGCACCCAGTAGATCGCAGCGGCGGAGAGATACAGCGGCAGCGGCTGGAACGTTGACGCGATCACTTCCTGCGTCGAGCGCAGCAGCTCCGTGACGGTGATGACGGAGACGAGCGACGTGTCCTTGATGAGGCTGATCAGCGTGTTGCCGAGGCTCGGCACTGCGAGACGCAGCGCCTGCGGGCAGATCACATGGCGCAGTGTTTGCACGTGCGTGAAGCCGAGACTGTGCGATGCGGCCCACTGGCCGCGGCCGATGCCGAGGATCGCGCCGCGCATGCTTTCCGACAGGTACGCGCCCGCGTTGAGCGTGAGTGTGAGGATGCCAGCGGAGGTCGGATCGAGCGAGATGCCGATGCTGGGCAGTCCGTAGTAGACGACGAACATCTGCACGAGGAGCGGCGTGCCGCGCATCACGCTGACGTAACCCTGAGCGATCGCGGACAGGGGCTTGTTGTTGCCGATGCGCACGATCGCGACGAGAAGGCCGACGATCAAGCCCAGCATCATCGACGCGACCGCGAATTTGATCGTGAGCACCGCGCCTATCGCCAGGATGGGAAGGCTGTGAACGATCAGATTGAACGCTTCCATGAACTTGTCTCCAGATCGTTGCCGGGCGCCGGCGGCGCAATGCGGGCCGACGCGCGCACGGGCAGTTGCGGTCAACGTACGTTGGGGGTTGTCGTGTCGGAGCCGAACCACTGCATCGAGATCTTTTTCAGCGTGCCGTCCTGGCGCATCGCCGCGAGCGCGTCGTCGATCGCCTTCGCGAACTTCGGATTACCCTTGCGGAACGGAATGCCCATTTGCGTGTCGGCGCCGGGAATCATGTTGCCCGTGCGCAGCGGCAGGTGCGAGCGCTTGATCAGGTACGAAAGCATCAGGTGGTCATTCACGGCCGCGTCGATCCGGCCCGTTGCGAGATCGCTCAGCATCTCCGCATCGCCGGGATAGGTTCGCAGGCCGACCTCGGGCACCGTCTTCACGAGATCCGCATAGTTGCTGCCCAGCACGACACCCGCCTTGAGGCCCTTCAGGTCGTTCAGCGACTTGAACGCGCGCGAATCGTTTTCACGCTGCAGCAGCTGCACGCTCGAGTACACGTACGGCTGGCTGAAGTCGAGCGCCTGCTTGCGCGCCGGCGTGATCCCAACCTGGTTGACGATCACGTCGAACTTTCCCGCTTGCAGGCCGGCGAGGATCCCGCTCCATTCGGTCGTGATGAATTGAGGCTTCACGCCGAGCCGCGCGGCGACGGCCTTCGCCACGTCGACGTCGAATCCTTCGAGCTGGCCGTCGCTATTGCGGTAATCGAACGGCGGGTACGTGCCTTCGAGCGCGATCTTGAGCACGCCGGCTTGCTTGACGCTGTCGAGCAGGTCGGCCGCGTGCGCGGAGGCGGTCGCGATGCCCACGAGCGCGGCGGCGACTGCTGACGTGAACATCGGTTTGAATGCCTTCATCTTGATCTCCGTTGATAAAAACTGATCGGGTGATTTCGCGGCTGCGTCGTCGCTTCGGCGGCGATCCCGGCACCGCGCGGATTCATGCGGGATGTGCGGGGCGGGGCGTCGTCCGGCGGCTACGAAAGCAAGTCGATTGAAGGCAAGCTTAATTTTGTCAAAATGGAAAATGTTTCCAAAGAAGTGCGGACTTTGGCCGCCGCGTGGAAAGTTTTTCTAGTGCTTTGGAAGGTTGCGCAAACAATCTGCTGTGGGTGCAACCAGGTGCGACGGGTCGAAGGATTCGCCCGCGTGCCGGTCCCACGCAATGCGGCCGCACAAAAAAACCGGAGCCCCCAGGCTCCGGTTCACTGCGATTCGCGATTCGCGGCTCGCGGCTCGCGGCTCGCGTCAGTCTTTTGCCGCAGGCGCCGCGCCGTGGCTCAGCCAGTCGAGCACGTCGGCGGCTTCGTCGTCCGCACTCGTGCCCGCGCGCACCTTCGCGCGCGCCATCGCCTCCGCGAGTTCCGCGTTCGGCGCGGCGCGGCGGATCGCGACGCCGACCGCGAGGATGTCGATCATCACGAGATGCAGGATTCGCGAGATCATCGACAACTGCGACTCGCGCATCTCGATGTGATCGGTCTCGAGCGCGACCGTCGCGCGCTTCGCGAGCGGCGTGTTGCTCGACGTGATCGCGATCACCTTCGCGCCCGCCTGCATCGCGACGTCGAGTACGCGCAACAGCTCCGGCGCGCGGCCCGACTTCGACACCGCGACGATCACGTCGCCCTTGCCGAGGAGCGCCGCGGACGCCGCCTGCATGTACAGGTCACCGTACGCGATCGTCGGGATTCCGAAGCGGAAGAACTTGTAGTGCGCGTCCTGCGCGACGATGTTCGAATTGCCGAGCCCGTAGAACTCGATGCGCCGCGCGTTGTTGAGGATGTCGATCGCCTGCTCGACGTGCTCGAAGTTCAGATGCTCGCGCAACTGGAGAATCGCCGATACCGTGTTGTCGAGCACCTTCGCGCCGAAGTCGGTGGCGGTGTCGCCGAGATGCACCTGGCTGTGGCTCATCGGAATCGTGCCCGTCAGGCCTGTCGCGAGCTTCAGCTTGAAATCCGACAGCCCCTGGCAGCCGAGCGAGCGGCAGAAGCGGATGACGGTCGGCTGGCTCACGTCGGCCTTGCGCGCGATGTCGACGATCGGATCGTTGATGATCGAGCGCGGATGGTTGAGCGCGAGATCGGCGACGCGGCGCTCGGCGGGCGTCAGCGCATCGCGCATCTGCCGGATCCGCTCGAACACGGCCGACGACGCGCCGCCCGTGCGGTTCGACAACTGCTCGGCGAGGATCGCCGACACGCCGAGGAACGCCGGATACTCGGCGGTGATGAGGTAGGTCGGGATGTTCGCGAGATAGGTCTCGAAGCGGCCCTTCGCCTCGAAGCGCGCGCGAAACGGCGAGCGCATGAACAGCTCGCCCAGCTTCGGCACGACGCCGCCGCCGATGTAGATGCCGCCCAGCGCGCCGAGCGTCACCGCGAGGTTGCCCGCGAACGTGCCGAGAATTCCGCAGAAGCACTTGACCGCCTCGAGCGCGAGCGCATCGCCCGCGTGCGCGCGCTCGACGATGTCGGCCGTGTCGACGTTCGCGGCGGCCCGCTTCTTGTCGCGCGCGGCGAGCGCGCGATAGATGATCTCCATGCCCGGGCCCGCGCACACGCGCTCGAACGACACGTGCGGATACTTGCGGCGCGCGTACTGCAACACGAGATCCTCGCGTTCGTCCATCGGCGCGAACGTCGCGTGGCCGCCTTCGCTGCCGAGCGCGATCCAGCGGTCGTCGGCCGGGATGAGCCCCGACACGCCGAGCCCCGTGCCCGGTCCCATCAGGCCGATCACGCTGTTTTGCCGGCGCGCGCCGCCGCCGATCTGCACGCGCTGCGCGTCGGTGAGGCCCGGCAGCGCCATCGCGAGCGCGGTGAAATCGTTGACGACGAGGAGCGTGTCGAAGCCGAGCGCGCGGCGCGTCGCTTCGATCGAGAAGCTCCAGTTGTGATTCGTCATCCGGACCTGATCGCCGTCGACGGGATTCGCGATCGCGATCGCCGCGTGGTTCACGCGGCCGATCTTCACGTCCTTCAGATACTTGCGGATCGCGTCGGTGAGCGTCGGATAGTCGGCGCCCGGGTACACGCGGATCTGCGTGATCTCGCCCGGGCCCGTCTCGAGCGCGAAGCGCGCGTTCGTGCCGCCGACGTCGGCCAATAGGCGCGGCCCGTCGGCGTGCTGGCTCGCCGCGGCGACGTTAGTTTGCGCACCAGTAGACATCGAGCTTCGTCCCCTTGTCGTTGGCGAGTTGCGAAATCGCGTTCTTCTGCGGCGCGGCGGCGGCCGCCTCGAGCACCTCGCGCTTGCGGCTTCCCGCAATCAGCAGGAACAGGCGGTCGATGCGCTTCAGCGCGTCGAGCGACAGGCTCACGCGCGCATGCGGCGCGGCGCCCGGATGGACGGCGACGAAGCGCTCGGTCGTCGCGATCGCGTGATCCCATTCGGGCGCGTCCGCGAAGATCGATGCGGTGTGGCCGTCCTCGCCCATGCCGAGCACGGCGACGTCGGGCAGCGGATGCGCGGGGCTCTGATTGAGCGCGGCGACCTGCGTGTCGGGCGACTCGCGCAGGTCGACGAGCGGCGCGAAGCGCGCGTGCGCGGCCGCGTTTCGCAGCAGCGTTTCGTGTACGAGCTTCGCGTTGCTTGCGTTGTCGGTATCGGGGACCCAGCGGTCGTCGACGAGCGTCACGTCGATCCGCGGCCAGTCGAGCGCGGCGCTCGACAGCGTTTGCAGGAACGGCCGCGGGCTCGTGCCGCCCGACACTGCGAGCGTTGCGCGCGCGCGCTGCGCGAGCGCTGCCGCGAGCGCTTCGCCGACCGCTTGCGCGAGCGCTTCGGATTGCGCGCGCGGGCTTTCGAAAGCGTGAACCTCGATCACTTCTCCTCCAGACTGCCTTTATTGAATTGAATGAATTCAGTGGGAACCATCGAGCGGCGCGCATGCGAAACCGCACGCGCGCCGCTTTGCATCAGTTTTCTTCTTCGAGCCAGCAGGTGCCGTGCTGCGCGAGCATCGCGCTCGCGGCGGCGGGGCCCCAGGTGCCGGCCGCGTACGGCTTCGGCGGCTTCGCCGAGCGCGCCCATTCGTTCAGGATCGGCTCGACCCAGCGCCATGCGGCTTCCTGTTCGTCACGACGGACGAAGAGCGCGAGGCGGCCGTTGATCACGTCGAGCAGCAGGCGCTGATACGCCTCCATCTGGCCTTCCTTGAAGAACTGGTCGAACGCGAGGTCGAGGTGCACGCTCGCGAGATTCATCCCTTCGCCCGGCTGCTTCGCGAGGCAGTACAGACGAATCGACTCGTTCGGCTGCAGCCGGATCACGAGGCGGTTCGCGCCCGCGCGCAGCGCAGTGGGCCCGAGCGCCGAGTGCGGCACCGGACGGAAGTTGACGACGATCTCCGCGACGCGGTCGGCGAGCCGCTTGCCGGTGCGCAGGAAGAACGGCACGCCGGCCCAGCGCCAGTTCTCGATCTCGACCTTCAGCGCGACGAACGTCTCGGTCTGGCTGTCGGACTTCACGCCGGACTCGGTCGCGTAGGCGGGCACCTGCGCGCCCTTGATCACGCCCGCGTGGTACTGGCCGCGCACGGCGACCTTGCCGATGTCGCGCGGATCGACGGGCTTCAGCGCGCGCAACACGCGCAGCTTCTCGTCGCGGACCGAATCGGAATCCATCGAGTGCGGCGGCTCCATCGCGACGATCGACAGAAGCTGCAGCAAGTGGTTTTGCACCATGTCGCGCAGCGCGCCGGTATTGTCGTAGAAATCGCCGCGGGCTTCGACGCCGAGCTCCTCGGCGATCGTGATCTGGATGCTCTCGACCCATTCGCGGCGCCACAGCGGCTCGAAGAGCGCATTGCCGAAGCGCAGCGCGAGCAGGTTCTGCACCGGCTCCTTCCCGAGGTAGTGGTCGATCCGATAGATCTGATCTTCGGCGAAGATCTCGCCGACTGCGTCGTTGATCGCGTTCGACGAGCGCAGGTCGTAGCCAAGCGGCTTCTCGAGCACGATCCGCGCGCCTTCGTTGAGGCCCGCGGCGGCGAGCGCCTTGCAGATCGGCACGAAGAGCGACGGGCCCGTCGCCAGATAGAACACGCGGATGCCCGACAGCCGGCCGACCGCATCGCGCAGCAACGCGTAGTCCTCCGCGCGGCCGAGGTCGAGCTTCACGTACACGATGCGCTCGAGGAAGCCCTGCCAGACGGATTCGTCGAACGCGCCGCCCACCGCCTTCGCCGCGTGCGGCTTCACGTGCTCGTCGACCCATTGCAGGTAGCCGTCGCGGTCCGCCGCATGGCGGGCCACGGCGACGATCCTGCCGGCTTCCGACAGCATGTTCGCGCGGTGCGCCTCGAAGAGCGCGGGGAGAATCTTGCGCATCGACAGATCGCCGGTGCCGCCGAAGAGAACGAAGGTGAAGCTCGAATCGGTATGCATGTGTCTCCGCCGTTTGGGGATGCCCGCGACGCGGGCCGTAGTGCGATAAAAATATTTTTGACACTGAATTGTAGTTTAACTACAATCCGCCGCAAGGGGTAGCACCCGAACGAAGAAAAGAAGCGCACGGCATGAAGAGGCGCGATCTTCGGACGGGCCGTGCGGCGCGAGCGCCGCACGTGGAAATGTTATCGGACATTGATGAAGCGCATGTTCGCGCGCGTCGCTGCCCCGGGTTCGAGCCGCGCGGCGGCGGAACCGGATAGCCCAAAGAGGAGACAGTCGTTGAATCTCGAGTCACTCAGTTTCTAAGAGCCCGCGGCCGGCATCGGCCCGCACGCATCATGCGTCGTTCGCGGCTCGATTTCCCGTGTCGTTCCGTAGCAAAGCCGGCTTTCACGCATCCGCGCAGTCGAAAGCCTGACGAATCGATCCAAATCTGGAGGAGATAACTGATGAAAATTCGCGCGATCATGGGCGCGCTCGGCGCCGCAGGCCTGTTGTTCGGCGCCGCAGCGGCGCAAGCAGCCGAGAACGTCACGGTGCTGCACTGGTGGACGTCGGGCGGTGAATCGAAGGCGGTCGGCGCACTGAAGGACGACCTGCAGAAGCAGGGCTACGTCTGGAAGGACTACGCGGTCGCAGGCGGCGCGGGCGCTGCGGCGATGACCGCGCTGAAGACGAAGGTCATCAGCGGCGACGCGCCGTCGGCCGCGCAGATCAAGGGGCCGCTGATCCAGGAATGGGCGGACCAAGGCGTGCTCGTGAACATCGATTCCGCCGCGGGCGACTGGAAGCAGAACCTGCCGCCCGAGATCGACAAGATCATCAAATACAAGGGCAACACCGTCGCGGCGCCGTTCTCGGTGCACCGCGTCAACTGGCTCTACATCAACAAGGCCGCGCTCGACAAGATCGGCGCAAAGCCGCCCGCGACGTGGCCCGAATTCTTCCAGATCGCCGACAAGCTGAAGGCGGCGGGCATCCAGCCGGTCGCGATGGGCGGTCAGCCGTGGCAGGACCTGACGCTGTGGGAAGACGTCGTGCTGTCGCAAGGCGCCGACTTCTACAAGAAGGCGCTCGTCGATCTCGACCAGAAGACGCTCACGTCGGACAAGATGCTGGAAGTGTTCAACACGGTCCGCAAGATCCAGGGCTACTTCGACACCGGCCGCAACGGCCGCGACTGGAACCTTGCGACCGCGATGGTCATCAACGGCCGCGCCGGCATGCAGTTCATGGGCGACTGGGCGAAGGGCGAGTTCGAGGCGGCGGGCAAGAAGCCGGGCAAGGACTACATCTGCGCGGCGGTGCCGGGCACGGCGAATGCGTACACGTTCAACGTCGATTCGTTCGTGTTCTTCCAGCAGAAGGGCCAGAAGGCGGCGACGCCCGGCCAGATCGCGCTCGCGAAGACGATCATGACGCCCGCATTCCAGGAGCAGTTCAGCTTGCTGAAGGGCTCGATCCCAGTGCGTCTCGGCGTGAAGATGGACAAGTTCGACGATTGCGCGAAGAAGTCCTACGCTGATGAACAGACGGCGATCAAGTCGGGCGGCTACGTGCCGTCGCTCGCGCATGGGATGGCGCAGGGCGACGCGACGGCGGGCGCGATCACCGACGTCGTGACGAAGTTCATGAACTCGCAGCAGGACTCGAAGAGCGCGGTTGCCGCGCTCGCACGAGCCGCGAAGGTGAAGTAACGCACGGCGCGGGCGCCCGGTTTCACGCATCGTCGCGCCGGGTGCTTCGTGCTGCAACCGCAGCAAACGGGCCGCGTGCCGGCCCGCGCCGTACCCGCCGCCCGCGCCGGCTTCTTGCCGACGCGCAGGCGACCTCGTTCCAGGAGTCGAAACACGTGGCTGCCCCTCTTAGCGGAAACGGAACCAGCGCGGCTGCCGCGCACCGCACGTCGCCGCTGTCGGCGTTCGCCGACCGCTGGATTCCGAAACTGGTGCTCGCGCCCAGCATCGCGATCGCCTTGGTTTTCATCTATGGCTTCATCGCCGTCACCGGCTATCTGTCGCTGACGAATTCCCGGCTGTTGCCAAACTACGGCTTCGACGGCTTCGGCCGCTATTCGGATCTGTTCCAGAACGACGTCTGGTGGACGTCGGCCGCGAACCTCGGCTGGTTCGGCGTTCCGTTCATCGCGATCTGCGTCGTGCTCGGTCTCTTTCTCGCGATCCTGCTCGACCAGAAGATCCGCAACGAAGGCGCGCTGCGCGCGGTGTTCCTGTATCCGATGGCGCTGTCGTTCATCGTCACGGGCACCGCGTGGCAGTGGGTCCTGAACCCGGGCCTCGGCCTCGAGAAGGTGATGCACGACTGGGGCTGGACGAGTTTCTCGTTCGGCTGGCTCGACGATCCGGACAAGGCGATCTTCTGCGTCGTGATCGCGGCCGTCTGGCAGTCGACGGGCTTCGTGATGGCGCTCTTCCTCGCCGGCCTGCGCGGCGTCGACAGCGAGATCTTCAAGGCGGCGCAGGTCGACGGCGCGACGCTGCCCACGATCTACCGCAAGATCGTGATTCCGAGCATGCGCCCCGTGTTTTTCTCGGTGCTCCTGATCCTCTGCCACATCACGATCAAGACCTTCGACCTCGTCGTCGCGCTGACGGCGGGCGGGCCGGGCACGTCGTCGTCGCTGCCCGCGATGTTCATGTACACGTATTCGTTCAATCGGGGGCAACTCGGCGTCGGCGCGTCGTCGTCGGTGATGATGCTCGCGACGGTCGTCGCGGTGCTCGTGCCGCTGATGTATCTGGAATCGAGGAGCACCCGCAATGCAGCCTAAGATGACCATCAGCCGGGCAGTCATTTACGCGGCGCTGATCCTGTTCGCGTTGTACTTCCTGTTTCCGATCTACGTGATGCTGTCGACGTCGTTCAAGGACCTCGACCAGCTGCGCACCGGCAACCTGCTGACGCCGCCGTCGAACTGGACTTTCTCGCCGTGGGTGAAGGCGTGGAGCGAGGCGTGCACCGGCGTGCGCTGCGACGGGATGAAGCCGTTCTTCTTCAATTCGATCAAGATGGTGATTCCGGCCGTGCTGATCTCGTCGCTGATCGGCGCGTTCAACGGCTATGTGCTCACGCACTGGCGCTTCCGCGGCGCGGACGCGCTCTTCACGATGCTGCTCGTCGGCTGCTTCATCCCGTTCCAGGTGATCCTGCTGCCGATGGCGCGGCTGCAGGGCTTCTTCGGAATGGCCAACACGATTCCCGGCCTCGTGTTCGTGCACGTCGTGTACGGAATCGCGTTCACGACGATGTTCTTCCGCAACTTCTACGTGAGCGTGCCGGCCGAGCTCGTGAAGGCGGCGCGCATCGACGGCGCGGGCTTCTTCACGATCTTCACGAAGATCCTGCTGCCCGTGTCGCTGCCGATCTTCATGGTGTGCCTGATCTGGCAGTTCACGCAGATCTGGAACGACTTCCTGTTCGGGATCGTGTTCTCGGGCGTCGATTCGATGCCGATCACGGTCGCGCTGAACAACCTCGTCAACACGTCGACGGGCGTGAAGGAATACAACGTCGACATGGCGGGCGCGATCATCGCCGCGCTGCCGACGCTCCTCGTCTACGTGATCGCCGGCCGCTACTTCGTGCGCGGCCTGACGGCGGGCGCGGTCAAGGGGTGACGTCGGGACGCTCGACGCGAACATGCAGGCGCCGCGCGCGGCGCAACGATACGAGACACGACGCGGCGCACGCGCGCCGCACTGAGACAGAGGATTCACAGCATGGCAAGCCTTTCCATCCGTGACGTGTACAAGACCTACCCGAACGGGGTGCCCGTCCTCAAGGGCGTCGACATCGACATCGAGGACGGCCAGTTCCTGATTCTCGTCGGCGGTTCGGGCTGCGGGAAGTCGACGCTCCTCAACATGATCGCGGGCCTCGAGACCGTGACGAAGGGCGAGATCCGGATCGGCGACAAGGTCGTCAACGACCTGTCGCCGAAGGATCGCGACATCGCGATGGTGTTCCAGTCGTACGCGCTGTATCCGTCGATGACGGTGCGCGAGAACATCTCGTTCGGCCTCAACATCCGCAAGGTGGCGAAGAGCGAGCAGAAGCAGATCGTCGACCGCGTCGCCGCGATGCTGCAAATCGAGCACCTGCTCGACCGCAAGCCGGGCCAGCTGTCGGGCGGCCAGCGGCAGCGCGTCGCGATGGGCCGCGCGCTCGCGCGCGATCCGTCGCTGTTCCTGTTCGACGAGCCGCTGTCGAACCTCGACGCGAAGCTGCGCATCGAGATGCGCGCCGAGATCAAGCTGCTGCACCAGCGCCTCGGCACGACGATCGTCTACGTGACGCACGACCAGATCGAGGCGATGACGCTCGGTGACCGGATCGCCGTGATGAAGGACGGCGTGGTCCAGCAGTTCGGCGCGCCGCAGGAAATCTACGATTCGCCGTCGAACCTGTTCGTCGCGGGCTTCATCGGCGCGCCGCCGATGAACTTCATCAGCGGCAAGCTCGTCGAGCAGGGGAGCGGCGTCGGCATCGAGCTCGATACGGGCGCGATGCGTGGCGTGCTGAACCTGCCGTTCGACGTGAAGCGGATGAACGGCCACGTCGGCCGCGACGTGATCCTCGGGCTGCGGCCGGAGCGGATCACCGATGCGAGGAGCGCGCACAACGGCGAGACGTCGCGGCTGCAGCCGGTCGACGTGACGGTCGACGTGACCGAGCCGACCGGCCCGGACACGCACGTGTTCGCGCAGGTCAACGGCAAGCGGATCGTGAGCCGCGTGCACCCGGCCGCCGATCCGAAGCCGCAGCAGAAGCTGTCGCTGTTGTTCGACGTGTCGAAGGCGGTGCTGTTCGATCCGTCGACGGAAGCGCGGATCGCGTGATCCGGCGCGGGCGGCGCTCGGCGACGCGGCGCGGCTTGCGCGCAGCGTTCGTCGTGTGCCGTGCGTCGTGCGTCGTGCGTCGCTACGTCGATCGCAGGTGATTCGGGGGATCGCGGGGCGAAGTCAGGGAAGAGAAGGGCGGCCGTGCGTGCACGGGCCGCCCTTTTTGTTCCGTGCATCGTGCGCGGCTAGCGCCTGTTCGTGCTCCCGCCGAACGCGGTCGCGAGCGCGACGACGAACGTGCCGACCGAATCGAGCCAGTTCTTGCGCGCCTCGACGAAGCCCGAGATCGCGAACGGGAGGGGCGCGATCGCCTCCAGGGCCGCGATCGCGAGCGTGGGCCTGGGCGGCACGCGGCCTCCGGTCGCCGCTCTACGCCGGCTGCAGCAGCACGAGCACCGCGCCCGCGCCGCCGTCGTGGCCGCGCGCCTGGCAGAACGCGATCACCTCGTCCTTCTGCACGAGCCACGCGCGCACCTTGCCTTTCAGCACCGGCTCCTTGCCGGCTGAGCCGAGCCCCTTGCCATGGATCACGCGCAGGCAGCGCAGGCCTTTCTTGCCCGCTTCGCGGATGAATTCGGCGAGCGCATCGCGCGCCTCGTCGCGCCGCATTCCGTGCAGGTCGAGTTGCGCCTGGACGATCCACGCGCCGCTTCTCAGCTTGCGCACGACATCGCGGCTCACGCCGGGGCGGTGGTAGTAAAGCGTCTCGTCGGTGTCGAGCAGCGTCTCGGGATCGAATTCGTCGGACAAGGTCTCGGACAGCACCGCTTCCTCGTCTTGCTGCGTGTGCTTCGGCACGGGCGCGGGCGGCGGGCGGCCGCTCTCGGCGCGCGACGGCGCGGTGAGCGGCGTGATCTCGCCGATCTCGCGGCGGAACAGGTCGGCATCCGCGGCGTTCCGGCGGGCGGCCTGCTTCGCCTGCGCCGCTTCGCGCGTGCGGCGCTCGGATTCGCCCGCGAGCGTCCCACGCAGCGCGCCGAGCCCGGCCAGGCCCTGGCCGCGCAGCGCGGCGGGCGGCGGAGGCGGGCTCGCGGGCGCGGGAGTCGGTTCGACGGCCCGTGCGGCGGCTTGCCGCTTCGCGGGGTCGCTCGGATGAGGCTGGTTTTTCGCCATGATGAATCGGATGCGGATGGGCGGGCGCGCCGACGCTGCGGTTTCGCCCGACGGACATGAAAAAGCCGCTGCGCGATGCACAGCGGCTGCGGTGTTCCAGACCCGGCAGGCGGCGCGCGGCGATGCCATTGTAGCGCCGCGCGGCGCGCTTACTTGCGGTCGTGCAGGCTTTCGAGATAGCGCTGCGCGTCGAGCGCCGCCATGCAGCCCGTGCCCGCGCTCGTGATCGCCTGACGGTAGATGTGGTCCTGCACGTCGCCCGCCGCGAACACGCCCGGCACGCTCGTGCCCGTCGCGTTGCCCGACAGGCCGCTGTTCGTGATGATGTAGCCGTCCTTCATCTCGAGCTGGCCCTTGAAGATGTCGGTGTTCGGCTTGTGGCCGATCGCGATGAAGAGGCCCTGCACCGCGACGTCCTCGGTCGCGCCCGTCTTCGCGTGCTTGACGCGCACGCCCGTCACGCCGGAAGCGTCGCCCGTCACTTCGTCGAGCACGTGGTCCCATTTGATCTCGACGACGCCTTCCTTCTCCTTCTCGAGCAGACGGTCGACGAGGATCGGCTCCGCACGGAACTTGTCGCGGCGGTGGATCACCGTGACCTTCTTCGCGATGCCCGTCAGGTAGAGGGCTTCCTCGACGGCCGTATTGCCGCCGCCGACGACGGCGACGTTCTGGCCGCGGTAGAAGAAGCCGTCGCAGGTCGCGCAGGCCGATACGCCCTTGCCCATGAACGCTTCTTCCGACGACAGGCCGAGGTACTGCGCGGACGCGCCCGTCGCGATGACGAGCGCGTCGCACGTGTATTCGCCCGCGTCGCCGATGAGGCGGATCGGCTTTTCATGCAGCTTCGCGGTGTGGATGTGGTCGAACACGATTTCGGTGTTGAAGCGCTCCGCGTGCGCGAGGAAGCGCTGCATCAGCTCCGGGCCCTGCACGCCGTCCGGATCGGCCGGCCAGTTTTCGACGTCGGTCGTCGTCATCAGCTGGCCGCCTTGCGCGATGCCCGTGATCAGGAGGGGCGACAGGTTCGCGCGGGCCGCGTAGACGGCCGCCGTGTAGCCGGCGGGGCCGGAACCGAGAATCAGGACTTTCGCGTGTTTGGGCGTGGGCATGTGCAGGATCCGTAAAAATGCGGCCGGCCGGGCGGATGACGCTGCCGGGCGGCACGTTGCGAGCGGGATACCGTCGCAGATGGGTGCAAAGCTCGCATTATAAAGGCCTGCTTGCTGCGCCGCCGAATGGACTTTTTCAATCGGCGCGATAGCGTCGCGCCGCGACCGCCTGTGGTAGCGCGTGCACATTCCCGGCGGGAACCGGCCGGGCGTTACCGTCATTTACACTTGGCGCGGCGGCGCAGCGTTTACAATAGATCGGATCGAACGATCGGCGGCCCTGCCGCGCAGGCCGCCTCATCGCCCCTCTTGACGGATTCATGGCAAAAGCACCTTACACCGCTCAGGCCCAAGCGCTGCCGCATCGCATGTCGCGCCTACTGACCGAGATCCGCTGGATCCTCCAGGTCGCGCTGCTCGCGTTCCTGCTGATGGCGCTCCTGAGCTACAGCCGGCGCGACCCGAGCTGGACGCACGCCGCACAGGTCGACCACATCGCAAACTGGGCAGGGCGGGTCGGCGCGTGGACGGCCGACATCATGCTGCTGCTCTTCGGCCTCTCCACCTATTGGCTCATCGTGCTGCTCGGGCGGCGCGTCGCCGCGAGCTACCGCCGGATCACCCGGCACGACGCGCTGCCCGACGAGCCGGCGAAACCGGCGGGCTGGCTCGCCGAAGGCTTCGCGTTCGTCCTCGTGCTGCTCGCGAGCGACGGCATCGAGGCGCTCAGGATGTGGTCGCTGAAAGTGCAGCTGCCGCGCGCGCCGGGCGGCGTCGTCGGCGAGACGGTCGCGCGCGGCGTGTCGCACGCGTTCGGCTTCACGGGCGGCACGCTTGCGCTTCTGATCGTGCTCGCGATCGGGTTGTCGCTGTATTTCCGCTTTTCGTGGCTGTCGGTCGCCGAGCGCGTCGGCGACGCGATCATCAACGCGTTCACGCTCGCGAAGCTGCGCCGCGAGGCCGAGCGCGACCGCAAGCTCGGCGAGGCCGCGGCCGTCAAGCGCGAAGGCAAGGTCGAGGAGGAGCGCGTGCGGATCGAGGAGCACGAGCCCGTCACGATCGTGCCGCCCGTCGTCACGCCGGCGAAGTCCGAGCGCGCCGAGAAGGAGCGCCAGCAGCCGCTCTTCACCGATCTGCCGGGCGATTCGACGCTGCCCGCGATTTCGCTGCTCGATCCCGCGCCCGCGTCGCAGGAGTCGATCTCCGCCGATACGCTCGAGTTCACGTCGCGCCTCATCGAGAAGAAGCTGAAGGACTTCGGCGTCGAGGTGAGCGTCGTCGCCGCGTACCCGGGGCCCGTCGTCACCCGCTACGAGATCGAGCCCGCGACGGGCGTCAAGGGCAGCCAGATCGTCAATCTGTCGAAGGATCTCGCGCGCTCGCTGTCGCTCGTGTCGATCCGCGTCGTCGAGACGATCCCCGGCAAGAACTACATGGCGCTCGAACTGCCGAACCAGCGCCGCCAGACCGTGCGCCTGTCCGAGATCCTCGGCTCCGAGGTCTACGCGGACGCGCCGTCGATGCTCACGATCGGCCTCGGCAAGGACATCGGCGGCAAGCCCGTGTGCGCGGATCTCGCGAAGATGCCGCACCTGCTCGTCGCCGGCACGACGGGCTCGGGCAAGTCGGTCGGGATCAACGCGATGATCCTGTCGCTCCTCTACAAGGCGAGCGCCGAGCAGGTGCGCCTGATCCTGATCGATCCGAAGATGCTCGAAATGAGCGTCTACGAAGGGATTCCGCATCTGCTGTGTCCGGTCGTCACCGACATGCGCCAGGCGGGCCATGCGCTCAACTGGACGGTCGCCGAGATGGAGCGCCGCTACAAGCTGATGAGCAAGCTCGGCGTGCGCAACCTCGCCGGCTACAACAACAAAATCGAAGACGCGAAGAAGCGGGAAGAGAAGATCCCGAATCCGTTCAGCCTGACGCCGGACGATCCGGAGCCGCTCGGCCGCCTGCCGCACATCGTCGTCGTGATCGACGAGCTCGCGGACCTGATGATGGTCGTCGGCAAGAAGGTCGAAGAGCTGATCGCGCGGATCGCGCAGAAGGCGCGCGCGGCGGGCATCCATCTGATCCTCGCGACGCAGCGGCCGTCCGTCGACGTGATCACGGGCCTCATCAAGGCGAACGTGCCGACGCGGATCGCGTTCCAGGTGTCGTCGAAGATCGACTCGCGCACGATTCTCGACCAGATGGGCGCCGAATCGCTGCTCGGCCAGGGCGACATGCTGTACCTGCCGCCCGGCAGCGGGCTGCCCGTGCGCGTGCACGGCGCGTTCGTGTCGGACGACGAGGTGCACCGCGTCGTCGAGAAGCTGAAGGAGCACGGCGAGCCGAACTACGTCGAGGGCCTCCTCGAAGGCGGCACGGCCGACGGCGACGAAGGCTCGGGCGCGGGAACGGGCGACGCGAACGGCGAGTCTGATCCGCTGTACGACCAGGCGGTCGAGATCGTCGTCAAGAACCGGCGCGCGTCGATCTCGCTCGTGCAGCGCCATTTGCGGATCGGCTACAACCGCGCGGCGCGGCTGCTCGAGCAGATGGAGCAGTCCGGGCTCGTGTCGGCGATGTCGTCGAGCGGGAATCGTGAAATCCTCGTGCCCGCGCGCGACGCCGAATGAATTCGCGCCGGCGCCGTTGGTCTACGACGCGCCGGCCGTCCACGGAGAAAACCTCACATGCAGCATCAGTCGTTGGCAGTTCACACCGGTTCGGGTCTTGCACCGAAGCGCACGTTCGCGCGCACGTTGTGCGCCGCGCTCGCCGGCGCGGCGCTCGCGCTCGTCGCGTCGCACGCGTTCGCGAGCGGCACCGAGCAGTTGAAGGCGTTCGTGTCGAAGGTTCATGCGGCGAAGGGCGACTTCACGCAGCAGATCGTCAAGGCGCCGTCGAAGGCGGCGAGCGGCGCGGTGCCGACCGTCAAGCCGACCGACAACTCGAGCGGCAGCTTCGTGTTCTCGCGGCCCGGCAAATTCATCTGGACGTATCAGAAGCCGTACCAGCAGGTATTGCAGGCGGATGGCGACAAGCTCTACGTGTACGACAAGGACCTGAACCAGGTCACCGAGCGCAAGCTCGCGGGCGCGCTCGGCGCGAGCCCGGCCGCGATTCTGTTCGGCAGCAACGATCTGGAGAAGAACTACACGCTGCGCGACGCCGGCGAGAAGGGCGGGATCGATTGGCTCGAGATGGTGCCGAAGGCGCAGGACACGCAGTTCCAGCGGATCGGCATCGGCTTCAGGAACGGCGTGCTTGCCGCGATGGAACTACACGACGTGTTCGGCAACGTGACGCTCCTCACGTTCACCCATATCCAGACGAATCCGCCGCTCAAGGCCGACCAGTTCAAGTTCGTTGTGCCGAAGGGCGCGGACGTCGTGACCGGCTGAGCGCGGCCGGCCTCGCGCGTCATCGACCGACGACCGACGACCGGGCCCGCCAGCGATGGCGGGCCCGGTTCGCTTTGGGGCCGCCGCCGGGGGGGCGTGGCGTCGGGCCGCGCGGCTGTCATAATGTCCGGTCCGGCGGCGAATGCGTGCCGTCATCGTTTTTCGTGGGAGCCAAGGTCCATGTCCGACCTGTTTGCAGTCGAACCGCGCCGGCCGCTCGCCGAGGCGCTGCGCCCGAAGACGCTCGCCGACGTGATCGGCCAGACGCATCTTCTCGGCGAAGGCAAGCCGCTTCGGCTCGCGTTCGAATCGGGCAAGCCGCATTCGATGATCCTCTGGGGGCCGCCCGGCGTCGGCAAGACGACGCTCGCGCGCCTGACCGCGCTCGCGTTCGATTGCGAGTTCATCGCGCTGTCCGCGGTGCTGGGCGGCGTGAAGGACATCCGCGAGTCGATGGATCAGGCGCGCGACACGCTGAACCGCACCGGCCGCCACACGATCCTGTTCGTCGACGAAATCCACCGCTTCAACAAGGCGCAGCAGGACGCGCTGTTGCCGTTCGTCGAATCGGGGCTCGTCACGTTCATCGGCGCGACGACCGAGAATCCGAGCTTCGAGGTGAACTCGGCGCTCCTGTCGCGCGCGCAGGTGTACGTGCTGAAGTCGCTGACGGAAGACGAGCTGCGCCGGCTGCTCGCGCGCGCGCAGGACACGGCGCTCGCCGGGCTGGCCTTCGAAGACAAGGCGGTCGACGCGCTCGTCGGCTACGCGGACGGCGATGCGCGGCGCTTCCTGAACCTGCTCGAGCAGGCGCAGACGGCGGCGACGTCCGCGGGCGTGACGACGATCGACGCGGCGTTCGTCGAGAGCGCGATGACGATGAACGCGCGCCGTTTCGACAAGGGCGGCGACAACTTCTACGATCAGATCTCCGCGCTGCACAAGTCGGTGCGCGGCTCGAATCCGGACGGCGCGCTGTACTGGTTCTGCCGGATGCTCGACGGCGGCGCCGATCCGAAGTACCTCGCGCGGCGCGTCGTGCGGATGGCGTGGGAAGACATCGGCCTCGCCGACCCGCGCGCGATGCAGATCGCGAACGACGCGGCCGAGACGTACGAGCGGCTCGGTTCGCCGGAGGGCGAGCTCGCGCTCGCGCAGGCGGTGCTCTACTTGGCGTGCGCGGCGAAGAGCAACGCCGGCTACAACGCGTACAACGAGGCGATGGCGTTCGTGCGGCAGGACAAGTCGCGCGAGGTGCCGGTGCACCTGCGCAACGCGCCGACGAAGCTGATGAAGGAGCTTGGCTACGGCCACGCGTACCGCTACGCGCACGACGAGCCGAACGCGTACGCGGCGGGCGAGACTTATCTGCCGGACGGGATGCGCGAGCCGCGCTGGTACAAGCCGGCGCCGCGCGGGCTCGAGACGAAGATCGCCGACAAGCTCGCCTGGCTGCGCGAGCTCGACAAGGACGCCGGCAAGAAGGACTAGGGCGTCGGCCGGCGGGCGTCAGCGCTTGCGGCCCGGCTGCTTCTTCCAGTATTCGAACGGCGGTTCGTGACATTCGATGTCGAGCTCGGCGACGCGCGCTTGCAGGCGCTCCTGCGCATCGGCGATCGCGAGGTTGTAGATCGCGGGCGCGATCTCCTCGACGAAGAAATGAAGCAGCGCGCCGGCCTGGATGTTGCCGATCGGCTCGTCCATGTTCTCGGCGAAATAGCGTTGCAGCGATGCGACTGCTCGGTCGCGCACGTCCTTGTCCAGTTCAATGGCCATCGATTCTCCGGTGTCGACCAGAGTTGGCGCTTTAGCGCTTACTCTGGTCCCATGCATCGCGGTCGACCAGAGTTGGCGCTTTAGCGCTTACTCTGGTCCCATGCAACGCGGTCGACCAGAGTTGGCGCTCTGGCGCTGACTCTGGTCCCATGCAAAACGGTTTCCCGGCATGCGATGCGCAAGCCGGCAGCGCGATATTGCCACGGGCGGCGTCGTGTTTGCGCCGCCGCCCGTCGAGCGTGCGCCGTGGCGGGCGCGCGGTGCGTTAGAATTCGCGTCTTACACAACGATTTTCCTGTCCTCCCATGCTCGACATCCAGTTGCTGCGCAAAGACCTCGACGGCGTTGCGAAACGCCTCGCCGATCGCGGCTACACCCTCGACGTCGCTGCGTTCTCCTCGCTCGAAGCGGAACGCCGTGAGATCCAGACCCGCACCGAAGAACTGCAGGCGCGTCGCAACAGCCTCTCGAAGCAGATCGGCGCGATGAAGGGGCGCGGCGAGGACACGTCGGCGGTGATGGCCGAAGTGGGGGGGATCGGCGACGAGATGAAGGCGTCGGCGGTGAAGCTCGACGAGATCCAGGCGCGCCTGTCCGACCTGATGCTGCAGATGCCGAACCTGCCGCACGAGAGCGTGCCTGTCGGCAAGGACGAGACGGAGAACGTCGAGGTGCGCCGCTGGGGCACGCCGCGACAGTTCGATTTCGACGTGAAGGATCATGTCGATGTCGGCACGCCGCTCGGCCTCGATTTCGAAACGGGCGCGAAGCTGTCGGGCGCGCGCTTCACCGTGCTGCGCGGACCCGTCGCGCGCCTGCATCGCGCGCTCGCGCAGTTCATGCTCGACACGCACACGCAGCAGCACGGCTACAGCGAGACGTACACGCCGTACATCGTCAATCCGGACGTGCTGTACGGCACGGGCCAGTTGCCGAAGTTCGCGGACGACATGTTCCGAGTCGAGAAGGGCGGGGCGGAGAACACCGTCACGCAGTACCTGATCTCGACGTCCGAAATCTCGCTGACGAACACCGTGCGCGACACGATCGTCGACGCGGCCGCGCTGCCGATCAAGCTGACCGCGCATTCGCCGTGCTTCCGGTCGGAGGCGGGCTCGTACGGCCGCGACACGCGCGGAATGATCCGCCAGCACCAGTTCGACAAGGTCGAGATGGTGCAGATCGTCGCGCCGGAGGCGTCGTATGCGGCGCTCGACGAGATGGTCGGCCATGCGGAGACGATCCTGCAGAAGCTCGAGCTGCCGTACCGCGTGATCACGCTGTGCACGGGCGACATGAGCTTCGCCGCGACGAAGACGTTCGACCTCGAAGTGTGGCTGCCCGCGCAGAACACGTATCGCGAGATCTCGAGCTGCTCGAACACGGAATCGTTCCAGGCGCGCCGGATGCAGGCGCGGTTCCGCAACGCGCAGGGCAAGCCGGAACTCGTGCACACGCTGAACGGCTCGGGCCTCGCGGTCGGCCGCACGCTCGTGGCGGTACTGGAGAACTACCAGAACGCCGACGGCTCGGTGACGGTGCCTGTCGCGCTGCGGCCGTACATGAGCGGTATCGAGCGGATCGACGCGCCGTCGAGCGCGGCCTGAGTGGGCGTCCGGGTGGCCTCGAAAAATATTTGAAGAAAAACTTGGAAGTCTGCGAAGAGTTGTTCTATAATCTTCGCTTCGCCGAGATGACCTGACGGTGAACCAAAAAAGGAAAGGTGGCAGAGAGGTCGAATGCGCCGGACTCGAAATCCGGTATACGGTTATACCGTATCGTGGGTTCGAATCCCACCCTTTCCGCCAGGAAAGAGAACATCTCGAAATTGTTCGTAAGGAAACGCCGGATTCTGTGAAAGAGTCCGGCGTTTTTTTGCGCCATACGAGAATCGGTTACGCCAGAGTTTCCACACAAGAACAGGAAGCGCGTGCGCAGATCGACGCATTGCCGAAGTCCGGCGTCGACGCAATCCACGAAGAAAAACGGCAGTGGCAAACTTGCACCGATCAGTCCCAGACAAACTCCTCAGAAACCTTAAACGCGGCGATACGCTGGTCGTCTCCGCGTCGCTCAATCACTCGAGCACCTGCTCAGCAGCATCGATCGGCTGCAGGAGCGCGGGGCTGGTTTCGAAAGCCTTACAGAGCGTGTCGGCACAGAACTTCTCCCGCTGGCCGCCTGATGCTCCAAATGCTTGGGGCATTCGCTGGATTCGAACGAGAAATGATCCGCGAGCGGACGAAGAGCGGCGTGCAGACCGTCAAGAGGCGCGGTATCTGCCTAGGCCGGCCGCGAAGCCTCGAACGCGAGGGCGAGCGCCGCGTTGCGCGTCAATGACGCGCCGGGCGCTACACGCCACCGAGCTCGCCCATGAATACGGTGTTCATCTATCGGGCATCAAGCGCGCGGTTCGCCGCGCCGAACAACACGCGTAGCCGCCACTCATTCAGTAAAAGGCGGCTTTGCAGAGGGGGAGGGACGCATACGACACTGCCTACGCTCCTCCTCCCCGGAGATACCCGCTACTCGGTCCGGCGGGCTGCGCTGAGCCGCGCCAACAGTTGCAACTCCGTGTCCGAGTCGTCGCTCTATGTCACTACGGCAAGAGCCGGACACTCCTAACGCTGACGCTGATTTCAATCCACCTGTCAGTAGCACGAGTGGGGGCAAAGAAGTTCGATGCAGTGCGATGAAACAACTCCGAAGAGCATGCTACGCATGTGCGAAATTCGCTTACTCGGGTACGACGCAATAAAGCAACATCAGAAACGACACCGGTCCACTGATTCAAATGGAACGATATGGCATCACGCCTTTTCGGCAGCGGCAGAATGGGGGTAGCGATTGCTTGCAGGCCGGATGGGAATGCCGTGATCGGTGACCACGCCGTTGTCCCTGACATTGATGTCGCTGTCGAAAAGGACATAGAAGTTCTGCTCGCCGTCCTGTCGTTTCACCGCCAGCACGAAGCCGCGCTTGTCCGTGCGATCGAAAGAGGTGGACTTGTTGATGGCCAGCGAGACGTAGCTGTTGTCGGAAGCCCCCCACGAGTTGACCGCGACTTGCAGGCTTTCGGACGAGCTGTTGAGTACGTTAATCATGATTTGCCCTCTTTGTATTGAGGTGATTGATTTGATGGGAAACAATATTTAATTTCACGGCTGCTATCCCTGTGGTCATTGGGTCGGAGGGATGGCATTAATAATATGCCGATTAATTGATTTTTAAACTACTATTTGTGGTGGCCGATTGTTCGTATTTGTTGCGTGGTTTATATAAAAAATTCAGGTTAGAGCAGTGTGTGTCAAGAAAGTGATTTAATCTAATTTAAAAAATATGGTTATGAAACGGCGTTTGGGTGCGTTCCGTATCTTAAAAATAAGCGAATGTCTATTAACTTCTGTGCGCATGAAATCGATCTATCGGTATAACAACAAATAGCCTGTCAAAAATAAAGGTATGGCCCAAACTGGCGTTTGGGGGAGGGTGAGGCGAGCCAACCCGAGAGAACCAGCCATGCCAACCATCTGCACGTTCACCCTAAACGGGGCGTCACTATCTACCCTGCAATGTCCCGGCATTGGCGCCTTCGCCGCATTCTCTGGCATGCCGCAGGATCAAAATAGGCATGACGCGGTGTCTCACGTCGACGCCCGGCCGGTACTACGTCATTGACCGACAGTCGGGCGCAGCATGGGATGGTTCTACGATTTCGCGCGCGAATACGGCTATGGAACTAACCGCAGCCAATGGTTCGCGCTTTACCGTGACGACGGCAAGGTCGATGATGAAACGATCATCAACGCCGTACGTCGCAGCGCGTTTCGCTTGCATCCGATCGGCCCGCACGGACGTAGCGACGGCAGCATTACACTGGCGAGCATCGACAGGATTACCATGCGCCTGCCCTCACTCGAGTGTCCTTTCATCCAAGAGGGCAGAAACGACAGGCCCGAATCAATCCAGGTAGCCTTGTCCTGAGTCGGTCCACCGATGAGCAACGCGTCGCCATCCTTCACGCTGAACGGCGATTCGAATTTGCGCGTGTTCTTCGTCGGTGAATTGTTGACGCCGGTCGTCGCGTCGTGCGCACGAAATCGCTTGTCTCCTCAGTGACAGTCAAGTCGATCACGCTCGCCTTAACGGTCGGCTGAACTTGAAAGATCGCGCCTTCATCCCGATACTGCACACTCTGTACCGGTGCGTGCCGTCGCACTGGGATACGACACGGACCCCACGACCGGCACCGATTGCCCGACGTTCAAACGTGCTACCTGCCCCGGTCGCACGCGCAGATTCGGCGACGCCACAACCTTGAATCGCGAATCGCTATTCAATGCCGCAATCGCGGCCTCGAATCCACCTGCATGCAGCCGTATCACGTTCGAATCATCGCCAATGCTGTTCGCACCGACGAGGCCCAAGGCCCCGACGCGTTCGCCCAAGAGACTCGGCGCGAACTGGAGCGCGGAGTTGTTATCCGCCTGCTCGGTAACCTCGTACACTCGCGGCTTCCCGTCGTCGTAACCTCGCTCCTCGTCTCGGGCCTGTTCGCGCGGGCCGTGAGCCACCTCGTCGCGCGTCGACGCAGCGGCCAAGCTTTGCGCTGCGCGAGCGCTGCGAGATTTCGATGCAACCAACGGACGATGCAGGGGCGCCTTTCGATCTCCCTATCATTTTTGGTAGTTGCACCGCCAATTCAATTGCGAGCCCAATGAAAAGCGAGGGTGATGCGTCGGCGATGCGGCTGCCCGGCGTTTGTTACCCTTGCCAGAGATTCTAAATGTACGTGTACTCGGTAAAAGGAGAATCACATGAACATCAATGGAACTTATAAATCCCAGGACGGCGCTTTCACGTTGACGATCGCCAGCGCAAACGAAGGGAACGGGACATTCGGCGGAAGCTACGTTTCGAAATACACGCCGCAGGGGCAGCAGACCTTCAGCGTGCTCGCCGGAATCTGGAACTACGTAGGCAACGTGACCACGCCCAACAGCATCGCGTTCATCGCGAATATCCGGCCTGCCAACTGGCCCTATTGCATCCAGGATACATGGAGCGGCGTCATGACTCAGCAAGGGCAGATTTTGCTGAACGGCGTTCGCTCATATCTGAACGCAGACGGTACGTACGTGCTGTCTTCGTTGGGAACGATGCCCTTTAGCGCCCAATAGGACAAGAGCCGGACGCAACGCGAGGTGGAACTCGGCCCGAGCGTCGCAACCGATGGTTCCCGGCGGAAACTGGCTCGCCGCAAGTCGACTGCGCGCGCGGCCTCCCGGCGTTGCAAGTGGAAAGCCCGCGACATTGCGGGCTTTTTCATGTGCGCCCAGCATGGGCGCACTTATATGGACGCCTCCCGGTTTGCCAGGTGATATTCATGTTCGGCGGACAGGATCAGGCTGCAGACTTATATCCGGCCTACGGTGCGGATGTCGGTCCGCTGACCCTGATGGAATTTGCTGGGGAAGGCCTCAACTCCGGGAAGTCCTCGAAGGACCTACGCCCATTCAGGCTTGCTTGCCCACGGTCCGACCTGTTTTGCCATCACACGTACATCAACCTGCGCAACCTATTGGCGACCCATTCCCTATAGTGAGTTGAACAATTACGCAGCTCGCGCCGCGTCGCCGGGTTCGTACGTGCGATCGTGAGCAAGAAGCGCCCAGATCGTGCGCGCGATTTTGTTCGCCAGAGCGACGACCACCACGTTGAACGGTCGTCGCGCGAGCAGTCGTTGCAGCGCTTCGCTCAAATGCTTAGCGCGTGCGAGCACGGCGCGCGCACCGTGAATCAGCAAAGTACGCATGTAGATGTCGCCGCGCTGATGCCAAGCAGTTTTACTCGGCCACCCGTGCCGCTTTGTCGCGGCACCAGACCCAGGAATGCCGCAAATTCGCGCCCAGAGCGAAACATGCAGGCATCGCCGATTGTGGCCACGGCGGCGGTGGCGCTAAGCAGGGCGACGCCGGGGATGGCTGTGAGGCGCGTGGCCGCTTCGTTTTGTCGCTGCCAAACAGTCAATCTGCGTTCGATCTCGGCGATGTCCTTCGTGAGCATGCCGATGCGATGCAATTGCTCGCGCAGGGTATCGATCACCATCGCCGGCAGCGTGTCGGCCAGTTGCGTGAGCGCCTGTTCAGCTTCTCGGAGGCTATGTCGACCGGCCGACACGGCAACGCCGAATTCGTAGAGCAACCCATGGATTTGATTGACCTGCATGGTGCGCACTTTGACGAGCTGTTCGCGGACGCGATGCAGGGTCAACACGCTTTGCTGCGCTTCGCTTTTGACTGCCACGAATCGCATCTCGGGCCGCTGGGCGGCTTCCCAGATCGCGTGGGCATCAGCCACGTCAGTCTTGTTGCGCTTGACGAAAGGTCTGACGAAGTGCGCGGAGATCAGCCGCACCTCATGCCCCAGGCTGGCGAGTTGCCGGGCCCAGTAATGCGCGCTGCCGCAGGCTTCCATGGCAATGACCGCTGGCGCGCGATCGGTAGCGGCCCTCAGCCGTCGCTCGTGGCACAACAGCATGACCGGGCTGCATCACGTCCTGACGATTGCCTACTTTGATCGCCTGGGCAGGCCTCGCCTCACCTGACCTCAACTACTCGAACCGCCCGGTGCGGACCCGCATGCCGGGTGGTGTGGGCGGCGATCGGCTAGGTCACTGGCCGCCCCTATCCCGATACGCCACGGCTTTACGCCTTCCGGAACCACAGGATTTCCATGCCGCCGCCGCTCGATGTCCCTGCATCCCTGAAGGCAGGGCGCCCCAGGCCCGAAACCGATGCGCGTTGTCTCGTTCTGCGTCGGCCCGCCGATGAGCGCCGCGTCGCCCTCACTGATGTGGCCCGACGGTTCGGGCATTCGGCGCGGATGTGCGCGCGCGCATTTATCGTCCTCGTGTCGGCCGACCGGTTAAGCGATGTCCCGCCCGGGCGACGCGACATCTGACAAATCGTTTGTCGCATATTGCTGCGTCGCCGCATAAGCGCGAAACTGCGCATGATATCGCGCTTATCGACGACATTTCACAGTCATTCGAAAATTACGATTTGACTCATGCCCCGCTTTCGGTTGAAGCTAACGGCTTGCTGTCCGAAGGGGGCTGTGCCTGCATGAGTTCGACCTTGACTGTTCGTCGTATTGCCGCGGATCAGGGCGGCGTGTATCGCGAACTCCGCGCCGCCTCGCTGCGCGAGCCCTATGCGAGCGGCGAGACGCCGGAAGCCGAGCTGGCCGTCGACGCGGCGAGAGCGGCGGCGATCGCGCAGCAGCGCGCGACGTCCGACGAATCGACCACGTTCGTGCTGTACACCGAAGGCCATCCGGCCGGCATGATCGGCGCGTATTTCGACAGCACGCCCGCGCGGCGCGCGTTCGTCAGCGAGCTGTGGGTCGCGCACGCGGTCCGTCATCTGCGCGGCGGCGTGCTGCTCGTCGACACGGCGCGCGGGTGGCTTGCCGCGCGCGGCGCCGTCAAGATCTACGCGTGGATCGCCGATCAGAACCGCAGCGCGATCCGTTTCTACGAACATGTCGGCTTTGCCGATACCGGCGAACGCGCGCCGATTGCCCGCGTGCCGGGCGCAATGAAGTCGCTGTTCGTTTCGCGCGAGCACGCGTAAGCCGCGATGCGCGCCGATCCCGGACCCACCCTGCCGCGCCCGGATGGAGCGTTGCAGGCGGGCGGCCCGCGACGCGCGCTTCGGGCGCGCCCAAAAATGATGGCCCCGGGCGTGGACGCCTGTAAAATACGCAAAAATTTTTTGCAGAACGTCCATGTCGCTTAAAAAATCGCCATTCTTCGAACTGCGCAGCGGTTCGGTCGACACGTTGCTGTTCATCGTGAAAACCGCCGACCTCGATGCGTTGCGCGCCGAGTTGGTCAAGCGTTTCGAAGCGACTCCCGAGTTCTTTGCGGACGACGTCGTCGCGATCGACGTGCGTCGGCTCGCGGACGACGAGCGCGTCCCGCTCGACGACCTCCGTCGGATGCTGAACGACGTGCGGATGCGCGCGATCGGCGTCGTCGCGCAGCCGGGGCAACACACGTGGGCGGCGGGCGCCGGCCTGCCGCTTCTCGAGGCGCGGGATCGGCGCGCGCCGGCACCGAAGGCAGCGGGCGACGCACCCACGCAGCCGGAGGAGCAGGACACGCCGGCGGCCGGGCAGGCCGCGCTTTTTGCCGAAGCCGGTTCGTCCGGCGTCGATGCGGGCGCGCAGGCTTCGCCCGTCGCGCCCGTCGTCGCGCCACAATCGGCGACGCTCGTCATCGACAAGCCGCTGCGTTCAGGACAACAGATTTACGCGAAGGGAGATCTCGTGGTGCTCGGCCCGGTCAGCTACGGCGCCGAAGTCATCGCGGAAGGCAACATCCACATCTACGCGCCGTTGCGCGGCCGCGCTCTCGCGGGCGTGCACGGCAATCACGACGCGCGCATCTTCTGCACGTGTCTCGAACCGGAGCTGATCTCGATCGCGGGTATCTATCGGACCACCGAGAACCCGCTGCCGGCCGACGTGCTCGGCAAATCGGTGCAGATCCGGTTGGAACAGGAAAAACTGATGATCGAACCGCTGCGTCTCACCTGACACGCGTGGCGCACCAATCGGGTCGGTCGGTCCTCATTGACGAACACAGGGTAGGTAAATGGCAAAAATCATCGTGGTGACTTCGGGCAAGGGCGGCGTGGGCAAGACGACGACGAGCGCGAGCTTCGCTTCCGGTCTCGCGCTGCGCGGTCACAAGACGGCCGTGATCGACTTCGACGTCGGCCTGCGCAACCTCGACCTCATCATGGGCTGCGAGCGCCGCGTCGTGTACGACCTCGTCAACGTGATCCAGGGCGAAGCGAACCTGAACCAGGCGCTCATCAAGGACAAGAAGTGCGAGAACCTGCACATCCTGCCGGCGTCGCAGACGCGCGACAAGGATGCGCTCACGCGCGAGGGCGTCGAGAAGGTCATCAACGACCTGGTCGCGATGGACTTCGAGTTCATCGTCTGCGATTCGCCCGCCGGCATCGAGTCGGGCGCGCTGCACGCGATGTATTTCGCCGACGAGGCGCTCATCGTGACGAACCCGGAAGTGTCGTCGGTGCGCGACTCGGACCGCATCCTCGGCATCCTGTCGTCGAAGACGAAGCGCGCGACGGAAGGCAAGGAGCCGATCAAGGAACACCTGCTCATCACCCGCTACAACCCGAAGCGCGTGAACGAAGGCGAGATGCTGTCGCTCGACGATATCACCGAGATCCTGCGCATCAAGCTGATCGGCGTCGTGCCGGAGTCCGAAGCCGTGCTGCACGCGTCGAACCAGGGCCTGCCCGCCGTCCATATCGACGGTACGGACGTCGCGGAAGCCTATAAGGACATCGTTGCGCGCTTCCTCGGCGAGGACAAGCCGCTGCGGTTCACCGACTATCAGAAGCCGGGCCTGCTGCAACGCCTCTTCGGCACCAAGTAACGGAGGCGCGTCATGTCGATTCTGTCGTTTCTGCTCGGCGAGAAAAAGAAGTCCGCGGCTGTCGCGAAAGAGCGCTTGCAGCTCATCATCGCGCACGAGCGCGTGGGCGGCCGTCCGCCCGCCGATTACCTGCCCGCATTGCAAAAGGAGCTCGTCGCGGTCATTTCGAAATACGTGAAGATTTCGAACGATGACATCCGCGTGAGCCTCGAGCGCCAGGATGATCTGGAAGTGCTCGAAGTGAAGATCGAGATCCCGCAAGCCTGACGCGTTTTCTTCCGCATCGCGCGCGGCGCGTGGCCGCCGCGCGCGCTCTTACTTTTCGTTGCACTTTCGGGCCCGCGGTAACGCGGCGCCTGTCCGCCGTTACGCCCTCCTGAGCATTGAACGGATACGCTCTCGTCGCGTGTTCAACCGTTCTTGGAGGTCGTGATGTCTTTCTCTTTTCGTCGTGTCGTGCTGCCGTTCGTCGTCGCGGGGGCGGGCGTTGTCGCGGTCGCCGCGCCGCTTGCCGCGAGCGCGGACGAAATCCTCGTCGCGCAGGCGGCGCCCGGCGTCGTCGTCGAGCCGGCCGTGCGCGAGGTTGTCGTCGTTGCACCGACCGCGCCGCCGCCCGTGCGCTACGAGGTCGTGCCCGAACCGCGCGTCGGCTATGTATGGGATCGCGGTCACTGGCGCTGGGATCATGGCCGCTACGAGTGGATCACCGGGCATTGGGAAGTCGAGCGCGTCGGTATGCACTGGGAGCCGGGGCACTGGACGCAGCGCGGACCGAACTGGGTCTGGGTTCGCGGTCATTGGGCTTGAGGAGAACGAGCGATGAAACGAACCTTGTTCGCCCTCGTGCTCGTCGCGCTGACGCTGGCCGGCTGCGTCGTCGTGCCGGCGCGGCCGGTGTATTACCGGCCGGCGCCCGTCGTGATCTACTGAGCCGGGCGATGTGGCGGCTCGTGAGGCTGCGTGTCGTTCGGCTGCGGCGCGGCGCCGTCGGCGCGGGCCGCCGTCTCGCCGTCGGCGTCGCGCGTCGATGCGGCGCCCGCGTGCGCTGGCGGTTGCGCGGTCGTGCGTCCGGCGTCGGCCGCGTTTGCCGCATCGGCAGAGTGAGTCGCCGTGTCCGCGCCCGCGCGGCCCGCATTGGCCTCCCTATCGTTCGCGTTCGTCTCGGCTGCATTCGCGTCGTCGCGCAGTGTGTCGAGCGGATCAGCGGGCGCCGACTCGGCATCTTCGGGCATCTTGACTGCCGTGATGCCGGCATGCGCGGAAGCGGGGGCGGGGGCAGGGGCCGCCGTCGCGAGCTTCGGTTGTGGCGGCTTCAGATAGCGCTCGGCAAGCGTCTCGTACAGCGGCGGCACGAAGAAGCGCGACACGCGGCTCGCGATCAGCGCGGTCGCCATCAACGAGATCACGAGCGCGTGGCCGTTGATCATCTCCATCACGATCACGAACGACGTGATCGGCGACTGCGTGACGGCAGCGAGGTAGCCGACCATCGCGAGCGCGATCAGCATCGGCAGATGCATGCCGCTGAACACGAAGTGCAGCAGATTGCCGAAGCCCGCGCCGATCGACAGCGACGGCGCGAAGATCCCGCCCGGAATTCCCGGCAGATACGACGCGACCATCGAGATCATCTTCAGGAACGGATACAGGACCGACAACTGTTCGCGGCCGTCGAGGAGCCCGCGCGCCTCCGCGTAGCCGCTGCCGAACGTCGTGCCGCCCGATACGACGCCGACGGCTGCGATCGCGAAACCGCATGCCGCCGCAAACACGATCGGCCGTTCGCGGTAGAGCGTCAGCAGCCGCGCCGGCAGCCAGCGGCCGGTGTTCAGCAACAGCCAGCCGAACAGGCCGCCCGCGACGCCCGTGACGAGCGCCGTCAACAGCACGGCGGCGGCGAGCATCTTCGGAAAATGCTGGCCGATCTCGATCGTGCCGAAGTATGTGTAGTTGCCGTTCATGCCGAGCGCAATCACGCCGGCGATGATGATCGCGGTGATGAGCACGCCGCTCGCGCGCGCCGAGAAGCTGCGACTCAATTCCTCGATCGCGAACACGACGCCCGCGAGCGGCGTGTTGAACGCCGCGGACAGGCCCGCCGCCGCGCCCGCGAGCACGAGCTGCCGCTCGATCAGCGCGTTCGAGCGTGGATAGAAGCGGCGCAGGTTGAACATCAGCGACGCGCCGATCTGCACGGTCGGCCCTTCGCGGCCGATCGTGAAGCCGCCGACGATGCCGAACAACGAGATCAGGATCTTGCCGAACAGGATGCGCAGCGTCAGCAGTCGCGAGCCGAATGCACTCGGCTGCGCGTGCAGCGTCGCAATCACCTGCGGAATCCCGCTGCCTTCCGCGCCGCGAAAGAAGCGGCGCGTGAGCCACACGGACAGCGCGGCGACCGCCGGCGTCAGCAGGAACGGCAGCCATGGGCGGCCGTGCTGAAGCGTCCGGAACACATCGTAGCCCCAGTCGATGAGCCGCGCGTACATCACTGCTATCAGGCCCACCGCGATCGCACCGAGCCAGAACACGCCGTATTGGCGCCAGATCCGCTGGGTGCGGCGCGTGAGAGAGGGAAGCAGACGAGGGCGTTGCATGGGACGTGACGCAGGTAAAGCGGCGATTATAAGTAGCTATGAGGGCGGTCGTGCGGCCGTCGAGCTATTTGTAATATGGTTGTAAATTTTGTCTTCCGCGTTTCTATGTAATTAGAATGCCAAACTAACAAGCTGGAGACATCCACATACAAATGAAACGTATTCTCATTGTGAAGGTGACATCGCTCGGCGACGTCGTGCAGACACTGCCCGTCGTGGCGGACATCCATCGCGCATTTCCGGGCGTGCAGGTGGATTGGGCCGTCGACGAGTCCTGCGCGGACATCGTGCGCTGGAGCACCGGCGTGAGCCGCGTGGTGTGCGCGCCGCTGCGTCGCTTCAAGAAGGCGCGCAACTGGGGCGATCTGAAGGCGATAGCGACGTCGATCGGCGAGTTGCGCGCGCACCGCTACGATGCGGTGATCGATCTTCACGGAGTCTACAAAAGCGCGATCATTTCGTTTCTCGCGCGGGCGCAGCGGCGCTATGGCTATCGGAACCAGGATCTCGGCGAGTTCGGCGCGATGTTCGCGTATAACGGCCGCTTCGGCCCGCGCCCTCTTTGCGACGCCTGGCACGGCATGCGCGTGAGCGCCGGCGAAGCGCTCGGCTACGAGCCGCAGGGCCGCGCCGATTACCTGCTGGAGGTGCCGCCGGAGCCGTGGGAGCCGCATGCGGCGCCGCTCGCGGCGCACGCGGAACCGGACGGGCCGTATGTATTGTTCTTTCACGCGACGTCGAACGACGACAAGCGCTGGCCGACCGATCATTGGGGGGCGCTTGCTCGCGAGATGCTCGCCCGCGGACTGCACGTGCTGCTGCCGTGGGGTGGCGAGCATGAGCGCGAAGAGGCGCAGCGGATCGCGGCGCGCGCGCCGGGCGCAGTCGTGCTGCCCAAGCTGACGCTCACGGATCTCGCGCGCAAGATCTATCGCGCGACACTCGTGATCGGCGTCGATACCGGCTTCGTCCACATGTCACATGCGCTCGAGAAGCCGACCGTGATGATCTTTCGCGCGACGTCGCGCCAGCATCTGGGCGTGAACGGCGCGCCGCAGTCGGTGTCGATCGGCGACGACGGCTCGACGCCGAGCGTCGACGACGTGCTCGGCGCGATCGAGCACGTCTCTCCGGAACATGCGGTAGAGGAGCCGCGACGCGTCGCCGCGATGTAGGCGGGCACGGCGGGTGGCGGTCGCCTGCCGCGCGCCGGCTCGCTCAAGACAGCAGTAATTCGAACGCGATCACGGCCGCGATGGCCGCGAGGTTCGCGGCAAGCGCTTCGAGCGCGATGCCGAGCCAGCTCTTCGGCCTGAAGCGCGCCGCGAGCAGCAGCGCGCCGCCGAGCGACAGCGCGACGAACAAGACGAGGTCGGCGTTCTGCAGGTGGATGACGTCCATCGCGACGGCTCCTGTCGGCTGATACGGGAAGCGGCGCGCCCGTCGCCGCGCGGCAGGCGCCCGTTCATCGAGTATAGACAGGACAATTCGCGACGAAAGCGCGCACGGCGGCCGCCATCCGAGGCGACCGGGGGCTTGATCCGGCGCGCGCTGCCCGCTCGCCCCGCTCTCGTTCAGGTCAGCTTCGCATCGCGCGTTTCGCGCATCGACAGCACGCCGACGAGACTGATCGCCGCCGCGACCGACACGTATCCGCCGACCCACGTGAGTCCGCCGCGCGCCGCGAGCAACTGCGCGATGTACGGCGCGATCGACGCGCCGAGAATGCCCCCCAGGTTGTACGCGACGCCCGCGCCCGTGTAGCGCACGTGGGTCGGGAACAGCTCGGGCAGCAGCGCGCCCATCGGCGCGAACGTCACGCCCATCAGGAACAGCTCGATCGTCAGGAACAGCGCGACGAGCGGCGTCGAGCCGCTGCCGAGGAGGGGCGCCATCGTGAAGCCCGACAGCAGCGCGACGACCGAGCCCGCGATCAGCACCGGCTTGCGGCCGAAGCGGTCGGCGGCCGCAGCCGACAGCGGCGTCGCGAGCGCCATGAACAGCACGGCGAAGCACAGCAGGCCGAGGAAGCTCTGGCGCGAGAAATGCAGTGTCGACACGCCATACGACAGCGAGAACACCGTCGAGATGTAAAAGAGCGTGTAGCAGACGACCATCGCGAGCGCGCCGAGCAGCGTCGGCCGCCAGTGGTGCGAGACGAGCGTCGCGATCGGCACGCGCACGCGCTCGTGCCGGTCGAGCGTGGCCTGGAACGCGGGCGTCTCGGCGATCTTCAGGCGCACGTACAGGCCGACCGCGACGAGCGCCGCGCTCACGAGAAACGGAATGCGCCAGCCCCACGCGCGGAACTGCTCGTCGGACAGCGTGAGCGCGAGCGCGAAGAAGAGGCCGTTCGACGCGAGAAAGCCGATCGACGGACCGAGCTGCGGGAACATCCCGAACCAGCCGCGCTTGCCGGCGGGCGCGTGCTCGGTCGCGAGGAGCGCGGCGCCGCCCCATTCGCCGCCGAGGCCGATGCCCTGGCCGAAACGCAGTACGCAGAGCAGCGCCGGCGCGAGCGCACCGATCATGTCGTAGCCGGGCACGAGGCCGATCGCCGTCGTCGAGACGCCCATCACGAGCAGCGAAGCGACGAGCGTCGATTTACGGCCGATCCGGTCGCCGAAGTGGCCGAACAGGAACGAGCCGATCGGACGGGCGATGAACGCGATGCCGAACGTGACGAATGCGGACAGCGCCTGGGCGGCCGCCGAGCCGTGCGGGAAGAACACGGGGCCGATCACGAGCGCGGCGGCCGTCGCGTACACGTAGAAGTCATAGAACTCGATCGCCGTGCCGATGAAGCTCGCGAATACGATGCGCCGATGGCTCGTCGTGTCGGTAGCGCGCGGCGCGGCGGCGGAAGCGGAAAGACGGGTATCCGACATGTGGGTCTCCGGTTGTGGCGGCTTAACGTTCGGCCGAGCGCGTATCGCGCGCGATCGGCGGCTGTTGCACCTTTGTTCGAATCGAGAGTGGGCGCGACGTGCGGCGGGCGACGCATGCCGGCGGTTCGCGCGCGGCCGTGCGAGAGCGTACGCAATGCCTGTGCGGGCCGTCGCGCGCCCGCGAGCCGGCCGCGCGCATGACGCGGCCGCGTGCCGTCGATGCGTTGCGCGGCTGACCGGATAGGCGCCCCGCGCAAGCTGGCCTTGCGGCCGAATGTGGATGCGGGAAATTATAGCGGCGTGGCTGCGAGCCGTCGCGCGCCGCGTGCAGCGGCGTGGCGGTTCGCGGACGCGGACGCGTTCAGTTGAGCGTCTGCGCCTGCGGCGCGGCTTTCGTGCGCAGCTGGAACTGACCGTTATCGTTGAAGAGCCAGCTTTCCATCAGCTCGACTTGACCGCGCCCGTCGAGCATTTTCGTGGGGGGCGGCGGCAATGGCGCGGCACGGCGCAGCGACGCGAGTGCGATCCCTTCCGCTTCGTCGTCGCCGTTGCTGCGATAGACGGCCGATTTCACGAGCTGCCCGTTGCGATCGACGGTGAACGCGACGACGACGAGCGAGCGCAGCATCGCCTGCGGCGTGCCGTGCAGGATGCGGTCCGAATTGCGATCGGCGATGCATTGCGCGACGGCCGCGCGATATTCGGTGGCGCTCATCGAGGGCACGCTCGGCACGACGATCGCGCCGTGCGGCGGCGGCAGCGTGATCGTGCATGCGGCGAGCGCGGCCACGCACGCGGACGTGACGGCACCGCGCAATGCGGCTCGGGTTCGAATGAAGTCGGAGCGAGTCGTCGTCATGATCGCCTCCCGGACGAACGGAGAAGTGCCGATTTCATGATAGGAGCGCTCGGGCCGACGTGCATTGGGACAAACGATCGCCATGATCCGAAGAATCGGTTTGCCACCTCGGGCGACCGTTCTGTATCCGTTCGAGGTGCGCAACGATGAGCGGTGTGGCGATGGCGATTGTTTCGGCGATGTCACGGAAACGGCGATGATGCGTCGCGTCGTTGCCGCTCGAGCGGCTTCTTGCTCGCGTGCGTTCGCCCCGACCAAAAAATCCCGCCAGGCGGTATTCGGCGCGGGCGGGATGTTTGTCCTGGCGGAAGCAATGTCTGGCAATTCAATGCCCTTATGGGTGGAGGCAGCCGCGCCTGCAATCTGGCCGCTATCCATACGCTGCAAATCGACCGGTTGCTCGTCGTTCCAGGCAAACCGCTGACGGCGCCGCACACGGTATTCATGATCGAACTGGAAGGGGCGGTGCTGGACGTGGGTGACGGATTGGAAAACACCGGACGCTCGCTTGCCGATCCGATGGTCCTGCGGATCGATGCGATTACCGACACGCTCTGGTCAAGCGGCGACGACAACCTCGACAGCGATTCCGCGGCGCTGTTTGCGTAAGGGGCGCGCGAGAAGACGAAGTGCCGGCCCAAGCGCGGCATGACGATAGCGCAATCTTCGTGCCGGGAACGATTCCGTGCCTGGGCGTTGACAAGAGCATCGCAGGAAGGTCGCCGCTTGACCCGCCAACCGAGAGTCCGACGGCGGCCCGACGTCGAACTCCCATCTGCGCCGCCTTCGTCCACGCCTATTCACAACGTTTCATCTTTAGGACGCGCGAAACCTGACCAATCGTGAACCCGCTGTTACGAACATATGGCGTGTAATCGAGCGGTGCGGTCAAGGATTCGTTAACGGCAAACAGGCCGACAAAACGAAACACGTCCGTCTCCATCTTGATGAACACGGGGATCGCACCGCCCTGACCGGCAAGCATCCTGCCGGCTGCTCTCGCTGAAGCGCTGCCATTGCATATGATGATGTTCGGCGCTTGCGGGTTGAGATCCGTCCGCAGGCAAGCGGCAACGACTTTCCCGTTCTTCGTAGGTAGAAAGGCTTGCTTGCTGCCGCCACAGGCCGTGTGGATGAATTCACGCGTGTAATTCTTGTTGATTTCAAACATGTCGAAACTCCAGGATCGTTAATGCAATGCATGCATGCAGGCGGGTATGCCAGTAAACCAAGTTGTTCGAGCCGTCCGAAGCGCATTGCGGTTATGCGCGATGGAGCACCTCGCGTGTTCGGCGAGGTGCTGTCGAAGTCAGGCTCGATAGGTAGGCGAAACGGCGTCTTCCCGTGTGATCAGCTCGCTCAGGATCCGCAACATGACCTTCCCCTTTCGCGTGATGGAGAATTTGGGCTTACCCTTCTCTCGATCAATGAGTTCCGCAAGTCCCGCGTCGCGAAGCATGGTCATGTCGAGCGTTCCCCGCTCGACTTCGACCGGCGCGTGTTCGAGTAGCATCAGTGCCGCCATTTCGTGCGCGCTCAGTCGCGGCATGTCCGATGGAGCCGAGGTTCTATGGAGCTCATTCATAAATAGTCCTTTTTTCACCAGGCACGCGGCGTGTGCCGATCGTGTCTTTCGCTACACGCGAAGGATGCGAGGTCTGAAAGGGTGGGCGAAAAGCAAGTGACCGCAATGTGCCGGCGATTGGCAAATCTCGGCTTGCCGGTTTCGGCTATAGACTTCGGTGTCGGGCGGACGCCAGAGCCCGATATCCGTTCAACGATGCCATGTTGGTCACGCATCGGGATGCGTAAACAGCACAAGCTCCGTAGTGCACGAACAAATTCAGTCCGCCTGGCACACTGCTGCCTGAACTGCTGCAGCCTGGGCATCGATGCGTGTAAAGGGAGTTCGGGAAAACCGGCTACCGGTGCGCACCACTCGCCTTTCGGCAAGACGATGGCTCAAGGAAGAGAGCAGGCGTCCCGCCTGTCAGGTAGCGAAGCGACTTGGGGGACGAGGACATCGGATGGTCATGTCACCAACTCTCGATTGGATTACAGTTGATATTTTATTGAGCGGCAATCGAGTTACAAGTAAAAAGGTCGTAAAGGAGAGTTGGTTGAAGCGCGCTATTCAGCCCGTGCCCCAAGCGCAGCGCAGGGGGCGGTCGGTTGTTTTTGGGCTCGATACTTGGGCGCGTTCGCTCCGCAGGCACTCCGACACCATCCTGAGAACGCATCCGGTACGGTTGCATCGACGCGCGGAGCCGATTCCGGAACACGTCGCATCGCAACCGAATCGCGGCCTGCATGCGGCCGCAACGTTGCCAGTGGTTTCCGCTCACGCTTGAGGAGTGGTCACAGTACGTTCACACGAGTCCGCTCCACGAACCCGGCGGGCGGGCATCTTCCCATTGCCCGTGAACAGACGCGAGAGATTCCGCATGATCATGTTCACCATGTGCGCGCGAGAGCCTCTGCACCGGGGGGTGTAGGTGGCGAGGATCGCGAGCCCGCGCATTCACTCAATGGTCGAATCTCGAACCAAGAACGGCGGTGCACTGTGAGAGCCGTGAATTTTCAATATTGAGCGATACTGAACTTTGAGGCGGCTTCATTAGTACATCTGCAAAAGTTCCTGATTTCGAGAAAAAGCGGAATGAAGTCAAGCGGCATTTAACGTGTCGATCTGCAAATTCGAAGCCGATTGGCGAGTTGATCCACGTCAATTTTCTGGATAAACGCGACACTAAGCCGTGCCAGTGCGTCGGTGGCCAACGCAGGAGTGCTGCGCCGCAGTGATTAGATGTTCTTTTCATCATGTCTTGTACCGCCTGGAGCGCACGCGTGCCAACGCGCCGTGGCTTTCGCGTAACAGCCGTGCCGGCCGTTTCTGTTTACGCAATTTTTATATTCCTACGCTCCGGTTTGTCGGGAAGTTTACTGTGGCTCTCATACGCTGGGTTTAGCGGAAATCCGCTTGGAGGCGCGACCATGGATCTCCTTTATCTCATCGCCATCGGCGTGTTCACCGGCTTGATCGCCGCGATGATATTCGGCTGCGACAAACTGCGCCGCACATCGGGGGGGCGGTCATGAGCGCCTGGATGATGTGGCTTGCGGGTGCCGCGACGGCCATCTTGTTCGCCTATCTCCTCTATGCGCTTTTGCGCGCGGAGGAACTCGAATGAACCTGAACAATTCGATCCAGACCGTCCTTTATATCGTCTTACTGATCGCGCTGGCGATTCCGCTCGGTCAGTATATGGCGAACGTGCTCGACGGCACGTCGGCGATCGTGCGTCGCGTAGGGCGACCGATCGAAACTGTGTTGTACAAACTAGCCGGCGTCGACCCCACTGTGGAGATGTCGTGGCGGCAGTACGCGTTGGCCGTGGTTGCGTTCAATGCGCTCGGGATCGTCGTCGTGTACGGCGTGCTTCGCATCCAGCAATGGCTGCCGGGCAATCCGCAGGCTTTCGGCCCGATGACGCCGGACGCTGCATTCAACACCGCGGTGAGCTTCGTCACGAACACCAATTGGCAGGACTACACGCCTGAGCAGACGGTCAGCTATTTGACCCAGATGGCCGCACTGACCGTGCAGAACTTCTTCTCGGCCGCAACAGGCATTGCAGTCGTAATCGCACTGATTCGCGGTTTCGCACGCCATACGTCGAAGACGATCGGCAACTTCTGGGTCGACTTCACGCGCATTACGTTGTACATCCTGACGCCTGCCGCGCTTGTCGTCGCCCTGGTGCTCGTGAGTCAGGGCGCAATCCAGAACTTTTCGTCGTATGTCGATGTTCCGACCTTGCAGGTCACGCACTACCAGGCGCCCAAGACGGATGCGCAAGGCAACCCGGTCAAGGACGCGAAAGGCAATCCGGTGATGGCGGACTTCAAGGCCGAAAAGCAGACGATTGCGATGGGGCCGGTCGCATCGCAGGAAGCGATCAAGATGCTCGGCACGAATGGCGGCGGATTCTTCAATGCAAACTCCGCGCATCCTTATGAGAACCCGACGCCGTTCGCCAACTTCACGCAGATGATCGCGATACTGGTCATTCCCGCCGCGCTGTGCGTCGTCTTCGGCCGCATGGTCGGCGACCGTCGGCAGGGCCATGCGATTCTCGCAACGATGACGATTGCATTCGCACTTGCATGTTGGGGCGAAATATCCGCCGAGCAGGCCGGCAATCCCGTGTTCACGATGCTGAACGTCGATCAGCGCGCGTCGCCCGTTCAGGACGGCGGCAACATGGAAGGCAAGGAAACCCGTTTCGGCATCGCGCAGTCGGGCATCTTCACCGTCGCCACCACGGCGGCGTCGTGTGGCGCGACGAACAACACGCACGATTCGTTGACGCCGTTGGGCGGATTCGTTCCGCTGATGCTGATCCAACTCGGCGAAGTGATCTTTGGCGGCGTGGGCTCTGGCCTTTACGGCATGCTCGTTTTCGCATTGCTGGCGGTGTTCGTCGCCGGGCTGATGATCGGACGAACGCCGGAATACGTCGGCAAGAAGATCGAATCGTATGAAATGAAGATGGTGTCGATTGCCGTCTTGCTGACGCCGCTCCTCGTGCTGGTCGGCGCATCGGTTGCCGTGCTGTCGGCGGCCGGCGTGGCGGGCGTCGACAATCCGGGGCCGCACGGCTTCTCGGAGATTCTATACGCGTACAGCTCGGCCGCGAACAACAACGGCAGCGCGTTCGCGGGCCTGTCGGTCAATACGCCGTTCTACAACGTGACGCTCGCGATTGCGATGTGGTTCGGCCGCCTTGGCTCGATTGTCCCGGTGCTGGCGATTGCAGGCTCGCTCGCGGACAAGAAGCGCATTGCGGTCACGGCCGGCACGCTTCCGACGCATGGCCCGCTTTTCGTGGTGCTGCTCCTCGGCACCGTCGTGTTGGTCGGCGCGTTGACCTACGTGCCGGCGCTCGCGCTCGGCCCGGTCGTCGAGCATCTGATGATGATTGCCGGTCATTGACGTCGCTCATGACGAGGTACGTATGACTTCCGATACCCAACAATCGCAGCATCGCCCCGACAACCTCGGGCACGCGCGTCTTGCGGCGCGCTCGATGTTCGATCTGGCCATCGTCCGGCCGGCGTTGGTCGATTCGTTCAAGAAACTCAAGCCGCGTACGCAGTTGCGCAACCCGGTGATGTTCTGCGCGTACATCGGCAGCATTCTGACGACGATCCTGTGGATCGCCGCACTGCGTGGCGAGGCCGAGGCGCCCGCAGGTTTCATTCTCGCGGTCACGCTGTGGCTGTGGTTCACCGTGCTGTTCGCGAACTTCGCCGAGGCGCTCGCCGAAGGGCGCTCGAAAGCGCAGGCGGCATCGTTGCGCGCCGCCCGGCACGACGTGATGGCGAAAAAGCTCGAGACGCCGCATCCGAAATCGCCGATCCGCATCATGACCGCAAGCGATTTGCGCCGCGGCGACGTCGTGCTCGTCGAGGCGGGCGACACGATTCCCGCCGACGGCGAGGTGATCGAAGGCGTCGCGTCGGTCGACGAATCGGCGATCACCGGCGAATCGGCGCCCGTGATCCGCGAATCGGGCGGCGACTTCTCGTCGGTGACGGGCGGCACGCGCGTCTTGTCCGACTGGATCGTCGTCCAGGTGACGGCGAACCCGGGCGAGGCGTTTCTCGACCGGATGATCGCGATGGTCGAAGGCGCGAAGCGCAAGAAGACGCCGAACGAGATTGCGCTCACGATCCTGCTCGTCGCGCTGACGATCGTGCTGCTGCTTGCCACGGCGACGCTGCTGCCGTTCTCGATCTTCTCGGTTGCGGCCGTCAAGGCGGGACATCCTGTCACCATTACCGCGCTCGTCGCGCTGCTCGTGTGCCTGATCCCGACGACGATCGGCGGCTTGCTGTCGGCGATCGGCGTCGCGGGAATGAGCAGGATGATGCAGGCGAACGTGATCGCGACGTCGGGCCGTGCAGTGGAGGCAGCGGGCGACGTCGACGTGCTGCTGCTCGACAAGACGGGCACGATCACGCTCGGCAACCGCCAGGCTTCGGCGTTCTATCCGGTATCGACCGTGACCGAGGAAGCATTCGCCGATGCCGCGCAGTTGGCTTCGCTGTCGGACGAGACGCCGGAAGGCCGCAGCATCGTCGTCCTGGCAAAGCAGCGCTTCAACATTCGCCAGCGCGACATGGCCGCGCTGCATGCGGTGTTCCTGTCGTTCTCCGCGCAGACGCGGATGAGCGGCGTCGATCTGCCGGGCCGCGAAATCCGCAAGGGCGCAGCCGACGCGATCAAGCGCTATATGGAGGCGCGCAATGGCAGCGTGCCCGCTGAAGTCGACAGCATCGTCAACGAAATCGCACGCCGTGGCAGCACGCCGCTCGTCGTCGCCGAGTTGCGCGACGGCATCTCGCGCGTGCTCGGCACGATCGAGCTGAAAGACATCGTGAAGGGCGCCATTAAGGAGCGTTTCGCCGAGCTGCGCAAGATGGGCATCAAGACCATCATGGTGACGGGCGACAACCGGCTGACGGCTGCGGCGATCGCTGCGGAAGCCGGTGTCGACGATTTCCTGTCCGAAGCGACGCCGGAAACGAAGCTGACGACGATCCGTGCGCATCAGGCGGAAGGGCGGCTCGTCGCGATGACGGGCGACGGTACGAACGACGCGCCGGCGCTCGCGCAGGCCGACGTCGCGGTCGCGATGAACACGGGCACACAGGCCGCGAAGGAAGCCGGCAATATGGTCGATCTCGATTCGAATCCGACGAAGCTCATTGAAGTCGTCGAGATCGGCAAGCAGATGCTGATGACGCGCGGGTCGCTGACGACGTTCTCGATCGCGAACGACGTCGCGAAATACTTCGCGATCATCCCAGCCGCGTTCGCGACCACGTATCCGCAACTGAGGGTGCTCGACGTCATGCGCTTGACGTCGCCGTCGTCGGCGATTCTGTCTGCAGTGATCTTCAATGCGCTCATCATCGTCGCGCTGATACCGCTCGCGCTCAAGGGGGTGAAGTATCGTCCGCTTGGCGCATCGGCACTGCTGCGTCGCAATCTGCTGATTTACGGACTCGGAGGCATTCTCCTGCCGTTTCCGTTCATCAAGCTGATCGACGTCATCCTGAGCGCGCTCGGTTGGGCATAACGGGAGACCGATATCGTGAGGACGCTGATTCGACAGGTGCTCGTACTATTCGCCGCTCTGACGGTGATCACGGGTGGTTTGTATCCGCTCGTCGTGACCGGAATCGGGCAAGTCGTGTTTCCGTGGCAGGCGAACGGGAGTCTGCTAAAGCGAGACGGAAAGGCGGTCGGCTCCGCCGTCATCGGTCAGCAATTCGACGCGCCGCAGTATTTCTGGGGACGTCTGTCGGCGACCACGCCGAATCCGTACAACGCGCAGAGCTCGAGCGGTTCGAACCTGGGGCCGACGAATCCGGCGCTTGCCGACGAGGTGAAAGGTCGGATCGATGCGCTCAAGGCCGCAGGAACGGACGTGTCGAAGCCTATACCCGTGGATCTCGTCACGTCGTCGGGCAGCGGGCTCGATCCGGACATCACGCCAGCCGCAGCGGCCTATCAGGCGGAGCGGGTGGCGAAGGCGCGAGGCTTGTCGGTCGATCACGTCAGTCGCCTGATTGCCGACAACACGAGCGGACGCCAACTTGGCGTACTGGGCGAGCCACGCGTCAACGTGCTGAGGCTGAACCTGGCACTCGACGCAGTGAAGCCGATGCGCTGACGACCGATTGGGGCCGCCGAGAACGATTCGGCGGATGCCAATGGAGAGGTACCGCGATTGCGTGATTGTCCTGTGATCTGTCTCCCGGTGAGCGGCGCGTTTCGGAATCCGGTTCATTGTAGGTCGGCGGCGGCTATGTGAGCCGAAGTCGGCGGTGGCTGGCTCGACAAAACGGCGTTTGCCGAGCGTGAGCCGAGGGAGGAGGCAACGAGATGGCATTTTCGTCTGCTGCAAGGCACGGACGATCGATTCGAACCCATCGGCAAGGTCGGCCATGATCGAACCGGCCGTTACTGTCGTGCTGATCGATGACGAGACGTGCATTCGACATTTTGTAAGCACGGCGCTCGCGCGAGAGGGCTTGGCTGTCTTCGATGCCGGCACGGACGCGCGGGGATTGGATGAGATTGCGCGGCGACATCCGGATCTCCTCATCGTCGACATCAATTTGCCGGACATCGATGGCGTGGATCTGATCAGGGAGATCCGCCGCTCGTCGAGTGTACCGTTGATCGTTTTGTCGTCGCGGGATCGGGAATCCGACAAGGTCGCCGCGCTGAATGCAGGAGCGGACGATTATCTGACGAAACCGTTCGGGTTACCAGAATTGGTCGCACGAATCCAGGCGCGCCTGAGGCGGCTGGCTAGCAATCCGCGCCATTGGGAGGGTATCGTGCGTTTCGGATGCGTCACGATCGATCTCGGCGAGCGGAGAGTGATGCGCGAGGGCGGAACTGTCCATTTGAGCCGTACGGAATATCGACTGATCGCATTGCTCGCGCAACATGCCGGACGACTGTTGACGTATGACCAGTTGCTGACGGAGATATGGGGACCGTCGCATACGCAAGGCCAGCATTATCTGCGCGTTTATGTCGGGCATTTACGTCAGAAGCTGGAGCGTGACCCAGGGCAACCGGAGCACATCTTGACGGAAGCTGGCGAGGGATACCGGTTGGTCGGGGTGCAGTAGCTGCGCGTTGTGGATGATGGGCGGCTTCTGGGGGGCGGTGCATCCCGATCGTTTCTTGTCGTGCAGGCTCTTGAGGGTGGCTTCTCGCCGTCGCGCAGGCCACGCATTTTGCCCAATCCAGTACGTTCTCGATTCGGCTGCGCAGGCGCGATGCGGTCTCGTTTTTCGTTAGCCAGATCGGCCTCAAGCACTCGACGCACGAGGTCCGTGTGGATGTCGGCCGGGCGCAATGCGCCGATGATGGAATAGGCGTAGGTCGCGAGGGTGTTCCGTCCACTGTTGCATGTGCTTCGGATTCACCCATCCGCACTGCGTGCCTCGATAAACGCCGTGGCGTACTGCTTGAAGCGCGCGGGCTGCGTCGATCTTGCGGCGGGCCTTCTCCTGCTTGCGCAGCATCGCAGGATCGTTGCCGCCCTGCACGGCCGCGCGATGCTCGTTCCGTGCCGCTCCGCTCTTGCGGCCTCTAGCGTGACGCGTGGGTACGGGCCGATCTGTATCAAGCCTTCGCGGCCGTCCGGCTTCATGTACCGGAACTGCCAGTACTTCAATCCGTTGGGCTTGACGAGCAATGCGAGACCGCCGCCATCGCTAAGGCGATAGACGCGTTCGCGCGGCTTGGCCGCGCGGCATTGCAGATGACGTAAGAGGCTCTCAGGCATTGTCGTTATAGGTCCAAAAAGTACCCGGAAAAGTACCCGGCAAAATTTGGAATTTTACGACTTTTCTTGGACGCTCACGAAAGCTTGGATGGCCAGCAAACCCTTGTCCGGCTTGGCTTTGCGGCATTTCTTGAGAGGCGGGGAAAGCGTGTCCTGGCGGAAGCGGTGAGATTCGAACTCACGGACGGTTGCCCGTCGCTGGTTTTCAAGACCAGTGCCTTAAACCACTCGGCCACGCTTCCAAGGCCGTGCATTGTAACCGAAATGACGCGCGAATCGATCGCGGCAACCCGGCCGATTCGCGCCGCCGCTCGCTCGTCGGTTATCCGCCGATCATTCGTCGCGCAAGAAGAGCGCCTGGAGATCGTTGAGGAAGCGTTGGCCGAGCGGCGTCGGCGCGATGCGCGTGTGATCGTGCACGATGAGGCCGCGCCGCTCGGCTTCCGCGAGCGCGGGTCCGATCGCGGCGAGCGACAGGCCGGTGCGCTCCGCGAAGCTGTGCGTGGGCACGCCTTCGACGAGCCGCAGCGCGTTCAGCATGAACTCGAACGGCAGATCGCGCGGCCCGACCTCGCGCTCCTCCTGCACGGCCGTGCCCGCTTTTGCCTGCTCGATGAACGTCGCAGGATGCTTGTGGCGCGCCTGGCGGAGGATCCGGTTCGGAAACGACAGTTTCGTGTGCGCGCCCGCGCCGATCCCGAGATAGTCGCCGAAGCGCCAGTAGTTCAGGTTGTGCTTGCACTGCCGATGCGGCTTCGCATAGGCGGACACCTCATAGCGCTCGTAGCCCGCCTGCGCGGTGCGCTCGTGCAGCCAGTCCTGCATGTCGGCCGATGCATCGTCGTCCGGCACGACGGGCGGGAATTTCGCGAAGTACGTGTTCGGCTCGAGCGTCAGGTGATAGAGCGACAGATGCGGCGGCGCGAACGACAGCGCGGTCTCGAGATCCGTGCGGCATTCGTCGAGCGTCTGGTTCGGCAGCGCGAACATCAGGTCGAGATTGAAGTTGTCGAACGTGCGTGCGGCGATTTCGACCGCGGCGCGCGCCTGCGCGGCGTCGTGGATCCGGCCGAGCGCCTTCAGATGAGCCTCGTTGAAGCTCTGGATGCCGATCGACAGGCGGTTTACGCCGCTCGCGCGGAATTGCGCGAACTTCGCCGCCTCGAACGTGCCGGGATTCGCTTCGAGCGTGATCTCGGCGTCCGCATCGAGCGGCAGGAGCGCGCGCACGTCGGACAGCAGCCGGTCGAGGCCCGCCGCCGACAGCAGGCTCGGCGTACCGCCGCCGATGAACACCGTATGCACCTGGCGCCCCCAGACGAGCGGCAGCGCCTGCTCGAGGTCGGCGCGCAGCGCGTCGAGATAGCCGTGCTCGGGCAGCGCGCCGCCGTCCTTCCATTCGTGCGAGTTGAAGTCGCAATACGGGCACTTGCGCACGCACCACGGGAAGTGCACATACAGCGCGAGCGGCGGCAGCGACGCGAGCCGGATCTTGCCGGGCGCGGCGAACGTCGCGACGACGCGCGCGCCGTTGGCGGCGTCGCTCATCGAATCTCTCCCAGCCGCGCGACGAGCGACTTCAGCGCGAGCGCGCGATGGCTCACCGCGTTCTTCGCGGCCGGATCGAGCTCGGCTGCGGTCGCGCCGAGCGCCGACACGAGGAAGTGCGGATCGTAGCCGAAGCCGTGCGCACCGCGCGGCGCGTCGACGATCTCGCCCGCCCAGCGGCCTTCGGCGATGATCGGCTCCGGATCGTCCGCGTGGCGCACGAGCGCGAGCACGCAGCAGTAGTACGCGCGCCGGTCTGCGACGTCGCGCAATTGTTCGACGAGATACGCATTGTTCGCCGCGTCGCTCTTTTCGCGGCCGGCGCGCTGCGCGTAGCGCGCCGAATAGACGCCCGGCGCGCCGCGCAGCGCGGCCACGCACAGGCCCGAATCGTCGGCGACGGCGGGCAGACCCGTCGCGCGCGACGCATGGCGCGCCTTCGCGAGCGCGTTCTCGACGAACGTCACGTGCGGCTCGTCCGCTTCGGGCACGCCGAGTTCGCCCTGCGGCACGACGTCGATGCCGGCCGTCGAGAAGAGGGCGGCGAACTCGCGCAGCTTGCCCGGATTGTTCGAGGCGAGGACGATACGCGAGCGCGCGGCGTCGGTCGATGCATGCGACATCTCAGGCCTCCAGCGCCGCGCGCTGCAGACGCACGAGCTCGCCGATGCCGGCTTGCGCGAGGTCGAGGAGCGCGTTCATCTCGGCGCGCGAGAACGGCACGCCTTCCGCGGTGCCCTGTACCTCGACGAAACCGCCCGAGCCCGTCATCACGACGTTCATGTCGGTGTCGCAAGCGGAGTCTTCGTCGTAGTCGAGATCGAGCACCGGCGCTCCGCCGAACACGCCGACCGAGATCGCCGCGACGTAGTCGGTGATCGGCGAGCGCGCGATCTTGCCTGCCGCGACGAGCTTCGTCACGGCATCGTGCGCGGCGACGAACGCGCCCGTGATGCTCGCCGTGCGCGTGCCGCCGTCGGCCTGGATCACGTCGCAGTCGAGGTGCAGCGTGCGCGGGCCGAGCGCGTCGAGATCGAATACCGCACGCAGCGCGCGGCCGATCAGTCGCTGAATTTCCTGCGTGCGGCCCGTCTGCTTGCCGCGCGCCGCCTCGCGGTCGCTGCGCGTGTGCGTTGCGCGCGGCAGCATCCCGTATTCGGCGGTGAGCCAGCCCTGGCCGCGGTCGCGCAGGAACTCGGGCACGCGCTCGGCGACGCTCGCCGTGCAGATCACCTTCGTGTCGCCGAATTCGACGAGCACCGAGCCTTCGGCATGCTTCGTGTAGCGGCGCGTGATGCGCACGTCGCGCAGTTGGTCGGCGCGCCGACCGCTCGGGCGTGGGGAGGAATTCGTCATCGGGAGCAATGTGCTTGAGGGGAAATCAGGATTTTACCGCGCGCACGGCGCGTCGGTCCGGCGGGTCCGGCCCGCAAAAATGGGATAATGACCGTTTCGCGCCCCGCGCCTCGTAAGCGCCGGGCGTCTCGAATCCTCCTGGCCCGCTGGGCCATCAAACGACGGGACGAACGATGATCTACAGCATGACGGGCTATGCGAGCGCGACGCGCGATCTCGCGACGGCCTCCGGCAACGGCGGCACGAGCGTATCGGTCGAATTGCGGACCGTGAATTCGCGGTTCCTGGACCTGAATTTCCGGATGCCGGACGACGTGCGCGCGTGCGAGCCGGCGCTGCGCGAGATGCTGATGAACAAGCTGTCGCGCGGCAAGGTCGACGTGCGCATCAACCTGCAGCGCGGCGACCAGAACGTGAACGCGGGCGCGCTGAACCAGGCGGCGCTCAGCCAGCTTGCCGAGCTCGAGCGCGCCGTGCTCGACGCGTTTCCAGGCGTCGGCCGCATGCGTGCGGGCGAGATCCTCCGCTGGCCCGGCGTGCTCGCCGAGAGCGGCGTGTCGGCCGACGCGCTGCGCGACGCGGTGCTCGCGTGCGGCAAGGAAGCGATCGGCGAGCTCGTCGTCGTGCGCTCGCGCGAGGGCGCGCAGCTCGCGACGATGCTGCTCGCGAACGTCGCCGAGATGGAGGCGATCGTCGCGCGCATCATGCCGCTCGTGCCGGAGCTGATCGAGAAACATCAGCAGAAGATCGTCGAGCGGCTGCAGGAAGCGCTCGGCATCGCCGCGCCGGAAGGCAGCGCGCCCATCGCATCGCGCGAGGAGGCGGCCGAGCGAATCCGTCAGGAAGTGACGATGTACGGCATCCGCATCGACATCGCCGAGGAGCTGTCGCGCCTTACCGCGCATCTGAACGAGACGCGCCACGTGATCGAGAAGGGCGGCCGCGTCGGCAAGCGTCTCGACTTCATGATGCAGGAGCTGAACCGTGAGGCGAACACGCTCGGCTCGAAGGCGGCGGCGAAGGAGCTCGCCGACGCGTCGATGGCGCTCAAGCTGCTGATCGAGCAGATGCGCGAGCAAGTGCAAAATCTGGAGTAGCGCAACATGACTGATTCGAACCGCGACGGCGCGGCAGCGCACACGCTGCACGCCGGCGTCTATCCGGGCAATCTCTTCATGGTCGTCGCGCCGTCGGGGGCGGGCAAGTCGACGCTCGTCAACGCGCTCTTGTCGAAAGATTCGGAGATCTGCTTATCCATTTCGTACACGACGCGCAAGCCGCGTCCGGGCGAGCAGGACGGCGAGCACTATCACTTCACGACGGTCGACGATTTCCGCGAGCGTCACGCGCGTCACGAGTTTCTCGAGAGCGCCGAAGTGCACGGCAACTACTACGGCACGTCCCGCGTCTGGATCGAAGAGCAGATGAAGAACGGCCACGACGTGCTGCTCGAAATCGACTGGCAGGGCGCGCAGCAGGTGAAAAAGCAGTTCCGCAACGCGGTCGGCATCTTTATCCTGCCGCCGTCGCTCGTCGCGCTCGAGGAGCGCCTGAAGAAGCGCGGAAAGGACGAGCCGAACGTGATCACGCGGCGCCTGCTCGCCGCGGGCAGCGAGATCGCGCATGCGGCGGAAGCGGAGTACGTCGTCATCAACGAAACCTTCGAGCATGCGCTCGCCGAGCTCGAATGCATCGTCGCCGCAACGCGCCTGCGCTTCACGTCGCAATATGCGCGGCACGCCGAACTTTTCATCGAGCTCGGCATTCATCTGCCGCATGCCGAGTGACGGCGGCGCACGAAGCACATAAGGTAGAATAAGCAACATATTCAGAAGGAACGACCCAACATGGCTCGCATTACCGTTGAAGACTGCCTGAAGCAGATTCCGAACCGCTTCGAACTGGCGCTCGCCGCCACTTATCGCGCGCGGCAGCTCGCGCAAGGCCATACGCCGAAGATCGAAAGCCGCGACAAGCCGACGGTCGTCGCGCTGCGCGAGATCGCGGCCGGCCAGGTCGGTGTCGAAATGCTGAAGAAAGTGCCGGTTTAAGGCACACTCGGATTTCTTCAGCCATGTAGTCCCCGCGCAACCGACGTGCGAACCAAGGAGGCGAAAATGAGCACCACACCATCGTCCGCCTCCTCGGAGGCCGGCCACGCCGAGGCCACCGCACCGTCGCCCGCGCGTCAATACATCGACGCGGTCCTCGAACAGTCGTTTCGCCATCTGTTCGGGCCGACCGCAACGCCGGAACAGCCGCGCAAGCACGGCGTCGTCTCCATCGCGAAACTGACCGCCGCGCTTGCCGACTACCTCAGTCCCGAGGAAATCAAGGAGGTCAAGGCGGCGTTCCACTTCGGCGACGAAGCTCACCTCGGTCAATATCGCCAGAGCGGCGAACCTTACATCACCCATCCCGTCGCCGTCGCGGAAATCTGCGCCGGTTGGAAGCTCGACGCCCAGGCGATCATGGCGGCGCTTTTGCACGACGTGATGGAAGACCAGGGCGTGACGAAGAGCGAGCTCGCCGAGCGCTTCGGCCCGAAGGTCGCCGAGCTCGTCGACGGTCTGTCGAAGCTCGACAAGATGGAGTTCAGGAGCCGCGAGGAAGCGCAGGCGGAGAACTTCCGCAAGATGCTGCTCGCGATGGCGCGCGACGTGCGCGTGATCCTCGTGAAGCTTGCCGACCGCCTGCACAACATGCGCACGCTAGGCGCGGTGCCGGTGGAAAAGCGCCGCCGCGTCGCGCGCGAGACGCTCGACATCTATGCGCCGATCGCGCACCGCCTCGGGCTGAACAATACGTATCGCGAGCTGCAGGACATGAGTTTCGCGAACTTCAATCCGAATCGTTACGCGACGCTCGAGAAGGCGGTGAAGGCCGCGCGCGGCAACCGTCGGGAAGTGATCGGCAAGATCCTCGAGTCGGTGCAGCGCGCGATGGCGGATGCGAAGATCGGCGCCGAGATCACCGGCCGCGAGAAGACGATCTACAGCATCTACAAGAAGATGCGCGACAAGCAGTTGTCGTTCTCTCAGGTGCTCGACGTGTACGGTTTCCGGATCGTCGTCGAGCATCCGCTCGACTGCTACACGTGCATCGGCGTGCTGCACGCGCTCTACAAGCCCGTGCCGGGCAAATTCAAGGATTACATCGCGATCCCGAAGGTCAACGGCTATCAGTCGCTGCACACGACGCTCGTCGGCCCGTTCGGCGCGCCGATCGAGTTCCAGGTGCGCACGCGCAAGATGCACGAGATCGCGGAAGCCGGCGTCGCCGCGCACTGGCTCTACAAGAACGGCGGCGCGGATCTGAATGATGTGCAGAAGCGCGCGCACCAGTGGCTGAAGTCGCTGCTCGACATCCAGAGCGAGGCGGGCGATTCGAGCGAATTCCTCGAGCACGTGAAGATCGATCTGTTTCCGGATGCGGTCTACGTGTTCACGCCGAAGTCGAAGATCATGGCGCTGCCGCGCGGCGCCACCGCGCTCGACTTCGCGTATTCGATCCACAGCGATCTCGGCAACCAGTGCGTTGCCGTGAAGATCAACAACGAGCTGCTGCCGCTGCGCACCGAGCTGAAGAGCGGCGACATCGTCGAGGTGATCACTGCGCCGTACTCGAAGCCGAATCCCGCGTGGCTCGGTTTCGTGCGCACCGGCAAGGCGCGCTCGGCGATCCGGCATTACCTGAAGACGATGCGCCTGAACGAATCGGTGCAACTGGGCGAGCGGCTCGTCGACCAGAGCCTCAAGGGCTACGGGCTCGCGCTTGCCGACGTCACGCCCGAGGCATGGGAAAAGCTCGTCCAGTGGACGGGCAACAAGAGCCGTCAGGAAATCTTCGCGGACATCGGCCTCGGTCGCCGCGTGGCCGCCGTGATGGCGAAGCGCATCGAAGTGCTGATGAGCGGGCGCGACGCCGACGACGATCTGCCGCGCGCCGAACGTCATGCGGCGAACCATGCGCCGCCCGTCGTCATCACCGGCACGGAAGGAATGTCGGTGCAGCTGTCGGCGTGCTGCCGGCCGATTCCGGGCGACGACATCATGGGCTACATCGGCATCGGGCTCGGGATGGCGATCCATACGACCGCGTGCCGTGTCGCGCAGCGGATCCACCGGCGCGATCCGGGCCGCTGGATCGACGTCGCGTGGGCGCCGCAGCCGGGACGTCTGTTCGACGTCGCGGTGAAGGCGCTCGTGAAGAACGCGAAGGGGATCTTCGCGCGCGTCGCGGCCGACATCACGTCGGCCGACGCGAACATCGTCCATATCGCGATGGACGAGGATCTGACGCACGAATCGACGGTGCTGCGCTTCGTGATCCAGGTGAGCGACCGCGTGCACCTCGCGAACGTGATGCGCCGCGTGCGCACGAATCCGGACGTGATGCGGATCATGCGTGAGCGTTCGAACGACGACGTCGTGCATGCGCGGCACGACGGCGGAATGCGGATCGATCGCGAACGGCAGGACTACTAGCGCGAACCGTGCCCGAGAGGCGAGTGCGGCGTGTCGTCGACGGCGGCCTTGGGCCGCCATTTTCATTGTGCGCCCAGCATGGGCGCAATCTTGTGGGTGCAAGTCCCACCATGAGTTGACCACAGCGAATGAAGCGAAGCGCAACTGCGTGCGGGTGACCAAGCGTGGAGCGAAACCGCGAGCCGATGGACAAGAACCGGATAGAAGGCGGTGCCGATCAGGGCGAGCAGGCAATGAACTGTAAAGCGCTCGTGGTCAAGGGTCGGCGGCGTAAATCCGGCGGTTGTGAGGAGATCCGACGTTCACAGCTACGGCTTCCGCCCGGGACGCCGGGCGCGTGACGCGGTGCTGATGGCACAGCGGCACGTGCGGCGGCTAGCGGGTGGTGGTTGATGTGGATCTGGAGAAGTTCTTTGATCGGGTCAATCACGACATTCTGATGGAAAGGCTGTCGAGTCGGATCGACGACAAGGCCGTGTTACGGCTTGTTCGTCACTACCTTGTAGCCAGGATCATGGATGGCGGGGTGGTCATGGAGCGTCACGAAGGTACGCCGCAAGGCGGGCCACTGTCGCCGCTGCTGGCCAATGTGCTGTTGGACGAGGTGGACCGGGAACTGGAGAAGCGAGGCCGCCGCTTCGTGCGCTACGCCGACGACTGCAATGTGTATGTGCGTAGTCGCAGCGCGGGCGAACGGGTGCTGGACGGTTTGCGCAGGCTCTACGACCGACTCCACCTGCGGGTCAATGAGGCCAAGACGGCGGTTGCTCAGGCGACCGGTCGTAAGTTCCTGGGCTACGAACTGTGGCGCAGTGCGGACGACCGGATCAAGTGCGCGGTTGGGGGGGGGTGAGCGGGCGGCATATGCCGGCTCCGTAGCGGGCTGGTGACGCGGCAGCGCACCGCGCGCGTACAAAAACAAAAGGCCTTCCCGGAGGAAGGCCCTTCATAAATGGTGCGGCTGGCAGGATTTGAACCCACGACCCCTTGGTTCGTAGCCAAGTACTCTATCCAACTGAGCTACAGCCGCACGCAAAGCGGTACAACTTTGAACTGCAAAAGACTCTCTCGGGAGAAAGCCCTCGAAAAAGTGGCGCGGCTGGCAGGATTTGAACCCACGACCCCTTGGTTCGTAGCCAAGTACTCTATCCAACTGAGCTACAGCCGCACGCAGAAGAAAGATTATAGCAAACAAATTTAAAAAGGGAAGTCTTTCGCGGCGATTTATCGGATGAAGCTGTTCGTGTAACCTTACAGCATCCGATAGCCGTTGAAATTGCATCATGAACAAAGCGTTTGTGAAGGAGTCGGACGGAGACGACGACCTCGAACACGCGCAGGCAGCCATCCCGCCTGGCGCGAAGAACTACATCACGCCGGCGGGCCACAAGCGCCTGCGCGACGAGCTGCTGCACCTGATCGACGAGGAGCGCCCGGAGGTGGTGAAGCTCGTGTCGTGGGCGGCGTCGAACGGCGACCGCTCGGAGAACGGCGATTACATCTACGGCAAGCGGCGTCTGCGCGAAATCGACCGCCGCATTCGCTTTCTGACGAAGCGGCTCGATCTTGCCGAAGTTGTCGATGCGAGCCGCCAGGAGAACGCGGACCAGGTGTTCTTCGGCGCGACCGTCGATTACGCGACGCAGGATGGCGCTGAGCATACGGTGACGATTGTCGGCGTCGACGAGGTCGATCTGGATCGCGGACACGTAAGCTGGATCTCGCCCGTTGCGCGCGCGCTGCTGAAGGCGCGCGTCGGCGATACGGTCACGCTGCTGACGCCGGTCGGTCCGGAGCCGATCGACGTGCTCGACGTCCGCTATCCGGCGCCGGGCGCGGCATAAGCGTAGTCGAGGGAGGGCGCTTCGCTTCTCGTGCGTCTGCGGCGAATGCGGATCGGCCGATGCGCTGTTCGCGAGCGGGGGCGGCGGAGGTTGTGCCGACAGCGTGACCGCGGCTGCGTAGCGCGTCTGCTCTACGCGACAGAGCATGAAAAAAGCGCCCCATTCGAGGCGCTTTTGATTGGTGCTGAACCGCGATCGATTAGAAGCGGTGACGCAGGCCGGCCGTGACAGCGACCTGCTTTTCGCTCGACGACATGCCGCCGATGCCGTTGATGTAAGCACCGAGGCCCGTGCCGTCGCTGTTGACCTTCTGATACACGCCTTGCAGGTACACGTCCGTGCGCTTCGACAGCGCGTAGGCCGTTTGCAGGTTGAACTGGTTCCAACCCGGGTGTTGGTTCTCGATGAAGCCCGCAGTGTACGTGTACGAGCCCGAGACCGTCCAGGCCGGCGTGATCGCGTAGCGTCCGTTCACTTCATAGTTGTTGAAGCGCATGAACGTGCCGTCGAGCGCGATGCCATCCGCAACGCCCGATGCGCCCGCGCTGATCGCCGTCGCGCGGTTGACTCGCGATTGCGTGAACACGAAGCCGGCCGTCGCCGGGCCGTACGTGTAGTTCAGGCCGCCGCCGAACACGCGCTGGCGCTTGCCGACGAACGTGTTGTCGAGTGCGACGGCGCCCGACGCGTTGGAAACCGCCGGACCGAAGTTGTTGTTCAGTTGCAGGTAGCCGGCGCCGATGTTGAAGCCGGCGTAGCTGTACGACACGCCGGCGCTATACGCCCGGTTGTTCGTAAACTGGTCGCTGTTCGAGAAGCCGTACAACGCGCCGAACTTCAGGCCGGCCCAGTTCACACTTGTATATTTGACCGCGTTGTTGATCCGGAACGAATTGTTCAGGTTGTCGTTGTCGAACGGATGGGCGAACTGCGTACCGCCGAATTGCGTGCCTGTCAGCGACAGCGGCCCGATGTAGTCGACGACGCTGTCGTATTGACGGCCGAGCGTCAGCGTGCCGTATTGGTCGTGCGACAGGCCGACGAACGCCTGGCGGCCGAATTCGCGACCATTCTGCTTCAGCGTGCCGTTATTGATGCCGAAGCCGTTTTCCAAGACGAAGATCGCCTTCAGGCCGCCGCCGAGATCTTCGGCGCCGCGCAGGCCCCAGCGGCTGCCGTTGACCGAGCCGGTGGATTGCGACCACGCGCTGTGGCCGCCTTGGTTGTTCGTGTAGGTGATGCCGGCGTCGATCAGGCCGTACAGCGTCACGCTGCTTTGCGCGTGGGCGGCCGTCGCGAAGACGCCAGAGAGAGCGGCAACGATGAGGGTCTTTTTCATTGGGTTTATCTCCGTCCGAAACAGGGTGGATGACGATATCTGACCTGTTCTTCGATGTTCCCGGCCGCTGCTGCGAGAAATGGAGCCGGGGCATGTGTTGGGCGCGCACCGACGCCCGTCATCAAGCTATCCGCAGTGTAAAAGAGCGTTGCCGAAAGTCGAGGAATTCAGTTTAAGAAATAATGTATTTTCTTTTCGGAAATAATAGGGGCATCGGCGAAAACCCTTATGAGGCAAGGCTTCGAGCCTCATCGGGGGAATATTTTTCCGCCCCCGAACCTGCGATAGCGTTGCGCGACAGCGACAATGTGTGGGGAGACGACCGGGTGTGCGTCGCGTAAGAATGTGATTGTTGACGCTTCGACAATAGAGGTTTGTGGGGAGTACGACTAATGAAAGGGAGTCAACTCGTTATACTGCAGCTTCTGCTTACCTAAGCAGACTTTTTCGTTGACGGAAAAGATCTCCAAACCTTTGTCGGCGCGACTTTCCGGTCGCGCTTTTTTTTCGCCTGTCTATTGTTCGTACCAACGCCTGCGGCGCTTGGGCGACTGCGTGTCGGCTTGTTCCTCTCGCACCGGCATGGTGGGTTGCGCCCAGTCTTCCATTACATAGTGACGCGCATCGAGCGGTGACGCGAGCAGGTTTTGCCAGTGATCGCCGTGCCATGTCGCATCGAATTCGCTGGCGAATGTTGTGGACGCCGCTGGTGTGCGGCCCGCCGAATTGCTGCGGCGCGCAATGCCGAGCCGATGTGCGAAACGTTTGATGCCGTTCAGCATGACAGTCTCCCGCGCCCTTAGAGGCGACGGTCAGCATTGCAAAGGTTTTTGCTCGCCGCAACCCGGACAAATACCGAGCCAAGGCCGATTCGCTTGATCGCGGTAGATTTTTCTTTTGCGGAATTAAATGGCGAACTGCCCCGGTAATAATGACAGGTGTTGTTGCGGTTAATTAATTTCTCGCTTCGAGTGTACCGATTCCAGTTGTATTTGTATCAAATCGCATAAGAGGTCATCAAAAATTTTCTTGACTGAATTGGATTCCCCCATTTATAAAAGCACCACCAAGCTTGCGATGCTTCCCGTACGTCGAATGAGGGGGTTGAGGAAGTGCCGGGGCTTTGTGTGACGATATAAGGGCGTAGCCCGTGTTTATTTTTATTTAGTGGGGAACTAGGAATATGGATACCGGTATCGTGAAATGGTTTAACGATGCTAAGGGCTTCGGCTTTATTACGTCGGACAATGGCGGCGAGGATTTGTTTGCCCATTTCTCCGAAATCAAGATGGACGGCTTCAAGACCCTTAAAGAGAATCAGCGTGTTTCGTTCGAAGTGAAAACCGGTCCGAAAGGCAAGCAAGCCGCGAATATTCAGGCGCTTTGAACGCCTGAAACGCACCGAGGGCCGTGCAAACCCCCGCCTATGCGGGGGTTTTGGTTTTTCGGGTGGGTAGAATAGGGATTGCTAGCGCCGCGGGCTGTCCCCCCGCGTCCATCCGACAAAACACGAAGCACCGTCTGCCCGCCATCCATGTCCGCCTCGCCGCTGCTCCACCCTGCAATCGACGCGCCGCTCGCGTTCGTCGATCTTGAAACCACCGGCGGCTCGGCCGTCGAGCATCGCATCACCGAAATCGGTGTCGTCGTCGTGAGCGCGGATCACGTGTCGACCTGGGCGACGCTTGTCAATCCACTGCAGGCAATCCCGCCGTTCATCCAGCAACTGACGGGCATCACGGACGACATGGTGCGCGACGCGCCGACGTTTGCCGACATCGCGTCCGCATTATTCGAGCGACTCGACGGCAAGCTCTTCGTGGCGCACAACGCGAGCTTCGACCGCGGTTTTCTGCGCGCGGAATTCGAGCGGGCGGGCTTTGCGTTCAATCCCGACGTGCTCTGCACGGTGCGGCTGTCGCGTGTGCTCTTTCCGCGCGAGTCGCGCCACGGGCTCGACGCGCTGATCGAGCGCCACGCGCTCACGCCATCGGCGCGCCACCGGGCGCTCGCCGACGCGGATCTCATCTGGCAGTTCTGGCAGAAATTGCACGACGCGATACCGGGCGAGCGGCTGCGCGAGCAAATCGAGCGCACGACGCGCCGTTTCAGGCTTGCGGGCGAGTTGACGGAAGCGCACCTGGAGCGCGCGCCCGCCGGTTGCGGCGTCTACGCACTGTTTGGCGACGACGATGTGCCGCTCTACGTGGGCCGCAGCGTCCGGGTCCGGCAGCGGCTGCGCGCGCTGCTGACGGGCGAGCGGCGCTCGTCGAAGGAAATGCGGCTGGCGCAGCTGGTTCGGCGAGTCGAGTGGCGCGAGACGGGCGGCGAGCTCGGCGCGTTGCTGGTCGAGGCGGATTGGATCGCCTCGCTCACGCCGTCGTTCAACCGGCGGCCCGACCGAAGCGCGGCGCGCCCGGTTCGCGACGCGAACTGGCCGTTCGACGGGCCGGTCGCGTTCGAGGAGCGCGGTGCATCGAGCATCTTCCACGTGGTCGACCGCTGGCGCTATGTCGGCGCCGCTTTTTCCATCGAGCAGGCTGCGGCGGTCGCGGCTCAAGCGCGCGAAGCGAGCGAACGCGGAGCGGACGCCACACCGGCAGTGCGCCGCATTCTGCAAACGCATCTCGCGCGCGGGCTGCAGCTGATTCTGCTTGCGGGCACGGCGCCCGCCGACGCTCAGCCGACGGCGCTTGCGCCGCCCGCCGTGCAGACCTGCGACAGCGCGGTGCCGAGCGCGTCCTTCTGGCCGGAATCGTAGCGCGTCAGTGTTTTCCAGTTCGCGACGCTGCGTGCGAGACGCGACGGACAATCCGGCGCGTCGCGCAGCGGCGCGACGCGAACGAGCGCGGCGATCAGCGATTGCGTCAGCCGATCGAGCTGTGGCCGCGTGCTCGTCGCGAGATCGGGCGTGGGGCGTTCAGGACCGTGCGTCGCGCGCCAGGTCGCAAAGAGCGCGTTCTGCACCTGCTTGCTCGCCGTGATTTGGTCGTCGAAAAAGGCGCGGGCGTAGGCGGGATCCACGCCGTTCGCCGCCGCGCGTCGCTCGACGTCGGCAAGGAGCGCCGCTTCGCGTGGTGGATCCGAGATCGGCTTCTTGTTGATCCACTTCCAGTGAGCGACGGGCTCGGCGAGCGCGAGGCGCTGCGACGCGAGTGCGACGAGGTTCGTGAGCGCGGTGTCGTCGCCGTCGGCGGCGGCGATGCGAGGTCCGGTCAGCACGGCGAGGCCGAGCGCGGCGGCGGCCAAGCTTGCGCGAAGCGACAGTTTCATGGCGAAAAATGACAATGCCGGCTTGCAGGAGCCGGGCGATGAAAAAACAGAAGAATAAGCGAAGACGTTGCGCGGCGACGCGGCGCAAGCAGGAGATCAGCCGACGCAACAACTCCGACCCGGCTGGCCGATGCGGCCCGGGTTCAGCGCGGCTTGCCGAGACGAGGAAGCGGTGGAGCGCACGGAAGCGTTCGCGAGCACGCGACGGTTCACCGGCCCGAGCGCGCCGTCAGCGAACGCACGGTCACTTCGGCGTGCACAGCTTGTGCTGTTCGTCGAAGAACGCGCGCACATGCTCGGGCAGCTCGGCGAGAAACTCGACGGCCACGGGCTCTGGGTCCGGGCTCATCACTTTCTCGGGCGGCGGGATGCGGGTTGGCCTTTCGTCCATAATCTCTCTCCTTGGGTAGGATGATTATCGATCGCAAGCTTTGCTTTGTGCCAGCGTTCAATCGTTAGATTTTGTCTATGTTGCTTAAACGGCACATGCGTTTGCGTTGATCGGCAGCAATGCGCGATCCCGCACGGATGCGCATCCTACGCAGCGCAATCGCGAACTGCCTTGTTATACTGCGCGCCTCTTTTTATCGAGCTGCGATGAAACGTTCGACGCGATGGATGAGCCTCGTATGGCTGGCGCTGGTACTCAACGTACTGTCGCCCGTCATCGGCTACGCGCGCGCCGCCGCGAACGCGTCCGACGCGCCGTTCGCGCTCGATTTGTGCAGCGCAGCGGGCGCAAAGCGCATCGTCGTCGACGGCGGGACGCGCCAGGACAACGGCTCGCTCGCGCACGGCGCGCATTGCGTCTACTGTCCCGGCTTCGCTGCCAACGTCGCGCTCAGCTCGAGCGCGCCCGCGTTGCCGGGCTTCGTCCGCGCATTCGCGTATGCGAGCCGCGTCGAGCGGCCCGCCGTCTTCTTCCGCCGCGGCGTGCGCATCGCGCAGCCGCGCGCCCCGCCTGAAACCGTCCCGGTCTGATCCCTGCAATTCGCTCGCGCGTCACCACGCGTGAGCGCCGTCGCGCGCGCGGTACCCCCGCGCCATGTCCGCACTTCTTCTTCGCGAAGACCGGCATGGCGCGCGTTCGCGTTCGCGGCGATTCGTCGACCCCGTTTTCAGGATTTGCTTGTCCATGTCCAATGCTCTTGCCGCGTACGTCGCGCGCCGGCGGCTTGCGGCCGCCTGCCTCGCGTCATTCGCCTGGCCCGTCGCCCATGCGGCGCCGACGGGCACCGCGCCTACCGATTCAACGTCCGACGCCGCCGCGGCGACGACGACATCCGGGAAAACCTTGGATGTCGTCACCGTCACCGCGCAGCGTTCCGCATTCGCGCCCGACACGCCTGGCGTCGTCGAGGCGCTCACACGCGAGCAGATCGACTCGCACGTCAACGTGACGACCGAAGACGCGCTCAAGTACGCGCCGAACCTGATGGTGCGCCGGCGCTACATCGGCGATCGCAACTCCGTGTTCGCAGGCCGCGACTTCAACGAGTTGCAGAGCGCGCGCGGGCTCGTCTACGCGGACGGCCTGCTGCTATCCAATCTGCTCGGCTCGAGCTATTCGTACCCGCCGCGCTGGTCGCTGATCCAGCCAGACGACATTGCACGCGTCGACGTGCTGTACGGCCCGTTCTCCGCGCTCTACCCGGGCAACGCGATCGGCTCGACCGTGCAGATCACGACGCGCAAGCCGGAGCGGCTCGAGGCGTCGGTGTCGACGCAGTTCTTCACGCAGCGCTACCGCGACGGCTACGGCTTCGCCGACAGCTTCGGCGGCAACCACCAGACCGCGCGGATCGCCGACCGGATCGGGCGCTTCTGGTACGCGCTGTCGCTCGACCGGCTCGAAAACGACGGTCAGCCGATGCAGTACGCGAGCCCGAACGGCGCGTACGACTCGAGGCTCGGCGCGCCGGTGCCGGTGACGGGCGCGGTTTCCGACGTTGGCCCGAACGGCCGGCCGCGGACGATCGTCGGTGCGCAGACGATCGAGCGCACCGAGCAGCTCAACGAGACGCTGCGCTTCGGCTATGCGTTCACCGATCATATCGACGCGACGGTCACGCTGGGACATTGGGAGAATCACTACAGCCAGCACGGCGACACGTTCTTGCGCGACGCGGCGGGCAACCCCGTATATGGCGGAAACGTGTCGTTCGGCGGGCGCAATTACACGGTGTCGCCGACCGCGTTCGCGCCGCAGAACGGTGACCAGGAGAACTGGCTGTACGGACTCGGGCTCGACGCGCGGCTCGCGTCGGGCTGGAAGCTGTCGGCGAGCGCGTCCGCGTACGATGTGTCGCGAGACGTGCTGCGCGCGGCGTCGAGTGCGCCCCCCGCCGCGTGGGACGGCGGCGCGGGCACGGTGTTCCGCGGCGACGGCACCGGCTGGCGCACCGTCGATCTGCGCGCGGAATCGCCCGACGTGCGCGGGCATCGCTTCTCGTTCGGCTATCACTTCGACACTTATTTCCTGCGCAACGCGACCTACAATACGGCGAACTGGTTGAACGCGGTGCCGACGACGCTCGCGAGCAGCTATGGCGGCAACACACGCACGCAGGCGCTGTACGCGCAGGACGCGTGGCGCTTCGCGCCCGGCTGGCTCGCGACGCTCGGCCTGCGCTATGAGCGCTGGGACGCATACGGCGGCGAGCTCGGCAACGCGAACGCGACGCTCGGCTATGCGGATCGCGGCGCGACTGCGCTGTCGCCGAAGCTCGCGCTCGAATGGCAGCCCGCGCACGCGTGGCGCTTCCGGTTGTCGTTCGCGACGGGCACGCGCTTTCCGACCGTCTCCGAGCTGTTTCAGGGAACGATCTCGAACAACGCGATCGTCAACAACAACCCGAACCTGCAGCCGGAAAAGGCGATCGACTGGGACTTCACGGCCGAGCGCGACGTCGGTTTCGGCGTCGTGCGCGCGAGCGTGTTCCAGAGCGATCTGCGCAACTCGATCTACAGCCAGACGACGGTCGTCGGCGCATCGACGTACACGAACATCTCGAACGTCGACCGCGTGCGCGTGCGAGGCGTCGAGCTCGCGTTTTCGGGGCAGGACGTCGGGATCAAGGGACTCGACGTCGACGCGAACGTGTCCGCGACAAATGCGCAGACGCTTGCCGACACGGCGAATCCGAACTATGTCGGCGCGCGCTGGCCGCGAATCCCGCGAATGCGCGCGAACCTGCTCGCGTCGTACCGCTTCGACGAGCACTGGATGACGAGCGTCGGTGTTCGCTATTCGGGGCGCCAGTACAACACGCTCGATAACAGCGACGTGAACCCGAACGTGTACGGCGGCACCAGCTCGTTTACGGTCGTCGACCTGAAGGCGCGCTATCGGTTCGATCGCCACTGGCTCGCGTCGTTCGGCATCGACAACGTCACCGACCGCCGCTACTACGTGTTCCACCCGTATCCGGGCCGGACGTTCTATGGAGAGTTGAAATGGTCGCTGTGAAGCATTTTCTCTCGGGCGGCGCGCTGTTCGCGTTCGCATGCGGTGCGCTCGCGCACGATGTGCAGCCGGCGGCGGGCGCGTCCGTGCCGCATGCCGCGCACATGGCGATGGACTCCATGACAGCGGGCTCGACGCAAAAGGCGCCGCTCGCGACCGGGGCCGCATTCGATGCGCGTCATCGGCTGTGGATCACATGGGTCGAAGGGCAGCACGTCGTCGCCGCGCATTCGGACGACGCCGGGCGCACGCTGTCCGCGCCCGTGACGGTCAACGCGCTGCCCGAACCGGTCTACACGAGCGCCGAGAATCGGCCGAAGGTCGCCGCGAGCCCGGACGGACGCGCGATCTACGTCACGTGGTCGATGCCGCTCGACGCGCCGTATACCGGAATGGTGCGCTTCTCGCGCTCACTCGACGGCGGCGCGACGTGGTCGGTGCCGATCACCGTGCATCGCGACCGGCAGGCGATCACGCATCGCTTCGACATGCTGACGGTCGATCCGCAAGGCCGAATCTTCGTTGCGTGGATCGACAAGCGCGATCTCGTCGCCGCGCAGCGGGCAGGGCGCTCTTACGACGGCGCGGCGATCTACTACGCGGTGTCGACCGACGGCGGCGCGACGTTCGAGCCGGAGCGCAAGGTGACGGATCACACGTGCGAATGCTGCCGGATCGCGATGGCGATCGATCCCGGCGGCCGCGTGCAGGCCGCGTGGCGCAACGTGTTTCCGGGGCAGATCCGCGACCATGCGCTCGCGATGCTGCCCGCATCGGCGGATCGCGCGATCGAGCCCGTGCGCGCGACGTTCTCGAACTGGCACGTCGAAGCGTGTCCCGATCACGGGCCCGCGCTTGCGATCACGACGGACGGCGTGCGCCATCTCGCGTGGTTCGGCGTGGTCGACGGCAAGGCCGACGTGTTCTATTCGAGGCTCAACGCGAACGGTGTGCCGCTCGGCACGCCGTTCGCGTTCGGCGACGATCCGGCGACGCCGAACGAGCAGGCGTCGCACGCGGCGCTCGTCGCGCAACGCGACACGCTGTGGCTCGCGTGGAAGGCGTTCGACGGCGACGCGATGCGCATCAGGCTGCGCCGCTCCGACGACGGCGGCGCGCATTGGGGCGCGCCGCGCACGCTCGCGGAAACGTCGGGCGCGAGCGACAACCCGCAATTGCTACTCGACCGCGGACGCGTCTATCTGTCGTGGCGCACGCGCAACGACGGCTATCGTTTGATCGATGTGGAGGAAAAGCGATGATGCGCATCGTCTTCTTGTTCGCGGCGCTCGTCGTCACGGCGTCGAGCGCCGCAGCCGAGCCGCAGCCGCTGCGCGCGGCGGACGTCGCGCCGCTTTATGCGAGCGGGCGCGGCGCGCCGCTCGTCGTCGAAGTCTGGTCGCTCGACTGCGGCTATTGCCGCGAGAACGTCGCGCATCTCGTCGAATGGCAGCGGCGACATCCGCAGGTGCGAATCGCGCTCGTCTCGCTCGATTCGCTCGACGAGCATGCACGGCAGCTCGTCGACGCGCTCGCGCAGATGAAGTTGCCCGAGAGCGTCGCGCAATACGCGAACGCCGAGCCGATGCCGGAGCGGTTGCGTGCGGCGCTCGATCCAGGCTGGCGCGGCGAGCTGCCGCGTACGCTATGGATCGGTGCGGACGGCGCGCGGCGTGCGAAGAGCGGGCTGCTCGCGCCGGGCGTGCTCGATGCGTGGCTGCAACGTCGGGATAACTGAAGATCGGCGTGCTGAAAGCGCTGTCGTCGGCATGCCGGAATCATTTCGGCTTGCCGACAGTTTACACGGCGGCGCGTGGCGTCTTGCGCGTGAATGCGCGATCGCGTACGAAGGCTTTTCGAGCAAGGGGGCGATCGAAAGATCGGTGCGCGTGGAGGAAGAAGACGCGGCGCGGCCGCGGAGATGGAGGGAAGGCGGGGAAAGCGCCCGGCGGCCATGCGGCGCGCCGGGCGACGTACACGTCAGGCTCGCTTGAATAGCCGGATCACGAACAGCAGGATGACGGCGCCGATGACGGCGACGATGATCGAGCTGATGAACCCGCCGCCGATGTGAATGCCGAGAATGCCGGCGAGCCAGCCGCCGATGACTGCGCCGACGATGCCGACGATGATGTCCACGAGCAGCCCGAAGCCGCCGCCCTTCACGAGCAAACCGGCAAGCCAGCCGGCAATTGCGCCGATGATGAGCCACATAATCAAGCCATGAGCCATGGTGGTCCTCTCCTTTGTTAACTTCCACGAATTAACCGACGTCGGGCGCTGCCTGTGACGTGACGCGGATCACACGCCGATCCCGGAGCGTCGCACACGCAATTTACTGCAATAGACGGGTCAGGATCGTTAAGTAATGTTACGCACCTCGTCCGGATTGACCAACTATTTTTTTGCGAGCCGGATTTTGGTGAGCGGATTGAAATAAAAACGTAAGGAAAACTTGCGATCGATTCTCTTGCAGACATTCGATCGCATCAGCGAACGATACGCATGCGGCATCGCAGCGAGCTGCCGAATCGTTCGCGCTGCAAAGCGTTCCAACGGTAGCGGGTGCGGGACGGGCGCACCGTGCGGTGCGTCACTGTTCATGGGGCGAACGAATCGCGGGCGCGATCCTTTAGATCGAGACGCTTTGATGCGGAGCCGTTTGATGCTGTGCTGAACGTGCCGCTTTCAAACGGATGGGATCGCGGCGAAGGGCGGCATATCCGGGACGGCGCTGAAGATGCGGGAAGGGGACGGACGAGCGACTTCGCCGACGATCTTCGGCCGTCTCGGACGAATACGTTTTGTCGATTCATGAAGATCCTCGCTCGCGTTGAGTTGTGCTCGAGCGCCCGACAAGAAAAAGCGAAGTTGTGGAACTCCGTCTTTCCTTGTCCTTTGGCGATCTTCGCGTATTGGCCGGATGTCGGGGGGCGCAGATCTATCGTCGTCGCGGAGATATTGGTCTTGGGATCGCTCGTCCGAGGATGCGCGCGACCGGCGCGTCGCTTCTTCGTGACGCGATGCCGTAGGTGCAAGGCGTATCCGGAAGCCGGCATCGAAGTCGTTCGCTCATCTTCGCCGGAGGTCGTCGTGCTCGAAACCCGTCGCTCGCCGGATGTCGTATCGATCGCGGTCACGCTGGTTCTATGCCTTTGCTGGGGCTCGCAGCAGGTCGTCATCAAGATGACCGCACTGTGCGGCGATCCGTTGATGCAACTGTCGATCCGCCATGCCACTGCTGCGCTTGTGCTTGGCGGCTTTTCTATGCTGACGTGACGGGTGTCGAGCGTGGCGAGACGGTGCGATCGGCGCGGGCGTCAAGGTCGGCTTGCTCGTCGCGATCGAATCGATTGTGATTGCACTGGGGCTTCGATACACGTCGTCGAGCCATGCGGCCGTGTTGCTCTATTCGGGGCTATTGTTCGCAAGCTTCGGCATGCACTTCGCGAACGAAGACGAGTGAATGTCCACATCGCAGTGGCTGTTGATGTTCGTCGCATTCTCCGGGATCGCCGTCGGTTTTCTCGGCGACAACGGTGCTTTCCACGGTGACTCGCTGCTCGGCGATTCATTCGGACTGCTGCCCGGAATGGTTTGGGGCGCGACGACCGTTGTCGCGAGGAGAACGCGGCTGTCGAATGCGCCTCCACGAAGACGCTGTTCTATCAGGTTACGCTGTCGACCGTCGTCGTCTTGCCGCTGACGCTTCTGACGGGACGTGCAACGATTGCGATGGATGCTGCGATCGCGGTGAATCTTGCCTTCCGGACATTCGTGCTCGTGCTCGGTACCTTTCTCGCTTGGTATCGGCTGCTGACGAAGTGTCTCGGGCCGCGACTGCCGATCACCCAGTTCGTCACGCCGATCGTCGGCGTTGCGCTGGGTCAGCTTTTACTCGATGACGAATTGAGTGTCGGGTTCATGTGCGGCGCTGCGATGGTCGTGCCGGGCGTCGTCGGGATAGGCGTTGTCGAGGTGCTCGGGAAAGGCAAACGCGCGCGGCGCACAGTCGGAGCGGGCGATGCGGCGCATCGGTCGCAGCGGTGCGTTGCCGTGTGCGGCGCCGCGCTGCGACGGAATGGGACAGGACTGATGTTGCTCCACGCAATTCGCTCGGCCGCATCGACAGTGCGAGAGCGGCAACATCGGAACGCGGCCGCGCCTGCGATCTCGAGCGAAGTCGACGGCTGTACATGGACGGCGCGGACTGCTCCTGAATGAGGTTGTTCGATGGCGCGTTGCGCGGGAAGTGCGTGGGCGAGTCATGATCACCGTGTCGAGCAGGCATCGCAAACGAACGTCGCGTGTGATTTGCTGGCCGCGCGGCTCAGTGCTCGAACTCGAGCGCGTGGCCGGCGAACGCGAGGATCGCGTCGATCAATTGCCTGACTTCGGGTGAGTTCGTCGCGGACGGCGCCCAGACGAGCCGGTACTCGTACGGCGACACGATTCGATATCGGTCGTCGAACACGGTCACGAGCCGGCCGTCGGCGAGATCGTCGGCGATGATCGCCGAGCTGCCGATGATGACGCCGCCGTTCGCGAGGATCTCGTCGACCGGGTAGCCGACGCCCGTAACCGACAGTACGGGCCAAGCCTTCGACTCGCGCCGCCGGCGATCGCGAACCAGTCGTCCCAGCTCGAGTTCTCGTGATGGTTGTTGAGGAACCACAGCGCATGGATGAGGCGCGCGCGCAGCAGGTCGTCGGCCGTCGAGACGTCGCCGAGCTCCCGCAGGTACTGCGGCGGGCACACGGGCAGGAAATGCTCGGCAAACAGTGGGCGCGCGTTCAGGCGCGGTAGCGACGTCAGGCAGTAGCGGATCGCGAAATCGGCTTCGCCCGCTTCGAGATCGCGGACGTCCGCCGACGGATCGATCGACGGCGCGATCCCGTTGTCGGCGTCGGCGGTGAGCTTGGCGATGCGCTGTTGAGGCAGTGGCTGGTGATTGACGGCGTGCAGGTCAGCCGGATCCCGGTCTTGTACTGGTGGCGCGCGCGGTTCGTCGCGGCGAGGATCATCGCGAACGCGCGCGACAGGTCGCGTACGAGCTGCCGGTCGGTTTCGTTCAGGCTCAGGCTGTTCGCCTTGCGGTCGAACAGCTTCACGCCGAGTTCGTCCTCCAGCATCTTGATCTGGCGGCTCACGGCGCCGACCGTGGCGTGCGGGTGATGCGCGGCTTCGGTCAGGCTGTAGCCGCGCGCGGACACTTCGAATGTACGCAGCGCCGACAGGGAAGGGAGCGTCGACGCGTCTGGCGGATCGGGTCGCATGGGCAGGCTCAATCTGATGGGCGCGGAAACGGGGCGGGCGCGCGCCGCAATGCGTGGGAATTCACTTTATCACGGTCGTGCGCGCGGTCCGGCGACGGGTGATGGGCGATGTGCACGCGCGCTCGACCGGGGCGTGCGTCGGGCGGGATGCGCGCTTGTCAATGGCGTCGCTGCGGCGAACGCGATGCACGCACGGCTACGGGAAAGCGGACGCACAAATCGAAAAGGGCCGCGACGCTTTCGCGTCGCGGCCCTTGAATCTGTTGGTGCCGGAGATAGGAGTCGAACCTACGACCTTCGCATTACGAATGCGCTGCTCTACCAACTGAGCTACACCGGCAACAAAGAAGTGAAATTATAGGGAGCTAGCGGCGGGCTGGCAAGAGGGTTTGGCAAAAAAATCGGTATTTTTTGTCGATGCCGGTAACTGCCTGATTCGACGGGCATGCGGGCGATCGATTCAGGCCGGTTTGCCGGCATTCGACTGGCTCGCATCGATCAAAACGCGTGCTCCCGCTGCGAAGGGCATCGTGCGAGCGACGCCTTGTTCACGCGTCACCCGGCCGAGCGGGCCCCGCATGCCGCACAGATCGCATGCGAAAGAGCGGGGCGGCGCCCGACCGGCGCGATTCCGCGTTACGGCTGGGCGTCTTCGTGGTAGCGCGTGACGCGCTCGACTTCGTTCTTCGAGCCGAGGATCACCGGCACGCGCTGGTGCAGGCCCGTCGGCTGCACGTCGAGGATGCGCTGCAGGCCCGTCGTCGCCGCGCCGCCCGCCTGCTCGACGATGAACGACATCGGGTTCGCTTCGTACATCAGGCGCAGCTTGCCCGGGCGGTCCGGCGTGCGCTTGTCGGCCGGATACATGAAGATGCCGCCGCGGTTCAGGATCCGGTGCACGTCGGCGACCATCGACGCGATCCAGCGCATGTTGAAGTTCTCGCCGCGCGGGCCGTCGGCGCCTGCGTTCAGCTCGTCGACGTAGCGTTTCACCGGGTCGTACCAGTGGCGCGCGTTCGACGCGTTGATCGCGTATTCGCGCGTGTCTTCCGGAATGCGCAGGTTGCTCTGCGTGAGCACCCACGAGCCGACTTCGCGGTCGAGCGTGAAGCAGTTCACGCCGTTGCCCGTCGTCAGCACGAACACGGTCTGCGGGCCGTACACCGCGTAGCCCGCGGCGACCTGCTCGGTGCCCGGCTGAAGGAACGATTGCTCGGTCGCCTGATGGCCGTCCGGACAGCGCAGCACCGAGAAGATCGTGCCGATCGACACGTTCACGTCGATGTTCGACGAGCCGTCGAGCGGATCGAACACGAGCAGGTATTCGCCGCGCGGGTAGTTCGACGGGATCGGGAAGAACGTCTCCATTTCCTCCGACGCCATCGCGGCGAGGTTGCCGCCCCATTCGTTCGCGTCGAGCAGGATTTCGTTCGACAGGATGTCGAGCTTCTTCTGCACTTCGCCCTGGACGTTCTCGCTGCCGGCCGTGCCGAGCGCTTCGCCCAGCGCGCCCTTGCTCACGTTGTAGCTGATCGCCTTGCACGCGCGCGCGACCACTTCGATCAGAAGGCGTAGGTCGGCGGGGAGGTTGTTGGTCTCACGCTGCTGCTCGATCAGATACTTGGACAGCGTGGTGCGTCGGGTAATGGACATGGGGACTCCGAGAGGCTGACGAATGCGTTCGATGTTGGGATAGGAATAGGCTCGATTTTACCCGCCGTGCGCGGCGGCCGACGGTTTTTCGGCGAAAGCGGGTCGGAACGGCGCGCCGCGCGCCGCCTACAGCAGCTCGATCTCGGGCAGCGACGCCGCGCTCGTCTCGCGCATCGTCGCGACGAAATCGGCCGCGTACGGGCGCGGCGAGAACGCGGGCAGCGTCGCCGCGTAGAGCTCGCCCGACAGCGTCGAGCCGTTTGCGCGCAGCACCGGGCGCGCGCTCACGTAGCGCTTGTCCAGGTAGGTCGCGACCGCCCACAGCGGCAGCGCCGCGACGCCTCGCCGGCTCGCGACGAGCTGCAGGATCGCGACCGTCAGCTCCGACGTGCGCCGCTTCGGCTCGATGCCGGCGGGCTTCAGCACCTGCCTTACGATGTCGAGCATCTCGTCGGGCACCGGATACGTGATGAGCGTCTCGTCGCGGAAGTCGTCCGCGGCGAGCGACGCGCGCTGCGCGAGCGCGTGGTCGTTGGCGACGAGCCCGACGATCTGGAAGCGAAAGAGCGGGTGATAGTCGACCGCCTCGCCGGCGTCGGCCTCGGCGACGATCGCGAGATCCGCGCGGTCCTGATGCAGGAGGCCGATCGGGTCCGCGTGAAAGCCCGACACGATGTCGAGCTCGACTTCCGGCCAGCGCTGCCGGAACGCGTCCATCGCGGGCATCAGCCAGTCGAAGCACGTGTGGCATTCGACCGCGATCCGCAGCGCGCCACCGGTGCCGAGCGCGAGACGCGCGATGTCTCGCTCGGCCTCCTCGATCGCGGGCACGACCTGCTCGGCGAGTGCGAGGAGGCGCTTGCCCGCCGCGGTGAACGTGAGCGGCGCGGACTTGCGAACGAAGAGCGGCAGCCCGAAGTGCGTTTCGAGCGCCTTCAACTGATGCGACAGCGCCGACTGCGTCAAGCACAGATACTGGGCGGCGCGCGACAGGTTGCCGGTGTCGCGCAGCGCGACGAGCGTCTGCAGATGCCGGAATTCGAGCGGGGAACGGATCATTGCGGAAAACTTGGCCGGTGACGGTGTTGAAAAATATTCATGTTGTTCGGCAAAAACTTTCGTTTGAGTAATGATAGGGCAAATCCGATACTGCCGGTCACTTCTGGAGGATCGAGATGAGCACTGCACACATCCTGGGTTTTCCGCGCATCGGCGCGCAACGCGAATTGAAGTTCGCCCTCGAGCGCTATTGGCGCGACGGCGCCTCGGCCGACGCCGAACGCGCGCTTGCCGACACCGGCCGAGCGTTGCGCGCCGCGCACTGGCGGGCGCAGCGCGACGCCGGGCTCGATTGCGTGACGGTCGGCGACTTCGCCTGGTACGACCACGTGCTGACGACGCTCGCGCACGTCGGCGGCCTGCCGCCGCGGTTCGGCTTCGACGCCCGCGCGCTCACGCTTGCCGACTACTTCGCGGCCGCGCGCGGCAACGCCGCGCAGCCGGCGATGGAAATGACGAAGTGGTTCGATACGAATTACCACTACCTCGTGCCCGAGTATTCGCCGGCGACGTCGTTCGGGCCGGGCGTCGAGTGGCTGTTCGACGAGGTGCGGGAGGCACGCGCGCTCGGCCATTCGGCGAAAGCGGCGCTCGTCGGCCCACTCACGCTGCTGTGGCTCGGCAAGGCGCGCGACGGGCTCGCCGATCGCCTCGAGCTGCTGCCGCGCCTGCTGCCCGCGTACCGTTCGCTGCTCGCGCGGCTGAAGGAAGAGGGCGTCGACTGGGTGCAGATCGACGAGCCGATTTTCGCGCTCGATCTACCCGCCGCGTGGCGCGACGCGGCGCAGCCGACCTACGAAGCGCTCGTGCCGGACGCGCCGAAGCTGCTCGTCGCGACGTACTTCGACGATGCGAGCGAGCATGCGGCGCGCTTGAAGGCGCTGCCCGTCGCGGGCCTGCACATCGACCTCGTGCGCGGCGACGCGCAGCTCGACGCGTTCGTCGCCGATTATCCGGCCGACAAGGTGCTGTCGTGCGGGATCGTCGACGGCCGCAACGTGTGGCGCACCGACCTCGACCGTTCGCTCGCGCGGCTCGCGCCGGTGCGCGACGTGCTCGGCGAGCGGCTGTGGGTCGCGACGAGCTGCTCGCTGCTGCACGTGCCCGTCGATCTCGCACACGAGCCGAAGCTCGACGATGAGCTGAAGTCGTGGCTCGCGTTCGCGGTGCAGAAGACGCGCGAGGTCGCGGCGCTGCGCGACGCGCTTGTGAAGGGGCGCGCGGCGGTCGCGGCGGAATTCGACGACGCGGCGGCGGCCGCCGCCGCGCGGCGCACGTCGGCGCGCATCCACAACCCGCTCGTGAAGCGCCGCGTCGAGGCATTGACCGGCGCCGACGCGCGCCGCGCGAGCGCGTATCCGGCGCGCGCGGCCGCGCAGCGAGCGCGCTTCGACCTGCCGCCGTTGCCGACGACGACGATCGGCTCGTTCCCGCAGACGCAGGAGATTCGCCGTGCGCGCGCGGCGTTCAAGCAGGGCGTGCTCGATCATCTCGGCTATCTGGAAGCGATGCGCGAGCAGGTGCGCATCGCGATCGACAAGCAGCTCGCGTACGGACTCGACGTGCTCGTGCACGGCGAGGCGGAGCGCAACGACATGGTCGAGTACTTCGGCGAGCTGCTGTGGGGCTTCGCGATCACGAGCAACGGCTGGGTCCAGAGCTACGGCTCGCGCTGCGTGAAGCCGCCGCTCGTCTACGGCGATGTCTATTTGCCGGAGTCGATGACGGTCGGCTGGGCGACCTATGCGCAGAACCTGACGACGAAGCCGGTGAAGGGGATGCTGACGGGGCCCGTGACGATGCTGCAATGGTCGTTCGTGCGCGACGACCAGCCGCGCGCGACGACCGCGCTGCAGATCGCGCTCGCGCTGCGGCAGGAGACGCTCGATCTCGAGAAGGCCGGCATCGGGATGATCCAGATCGACGAGCCGGCGCTGCGCGAGGGGCTGCCGCTGAAGCTGCGCGAGCGCGCCGCGTATCTCGACTGGGCGGTGCGCGCGTTCAAGGTCGCGTCGTCGGGCGTCGCCGACGCGACGCAGGTCCACACGCACATGTGCTATTCGGAGTTCGGCGACATCCTGCCGTCGATCGCCGCACTCGACGCCGACGTGATCTCGATCGAGACGACCCGCTCGAACATGGAACTGCTCGACGCGTTCGAGACGTTCGAGTATCCGAACGAGATCGGGCCGGGCGTCTACGACATCCATTCGCCGCGCGTGCCCGGCGCGGACGAGATCGAGCGGCTCATCCTGCTCGCGCTCGAGCGGATTCCGGCGGAGCGCTTGTGGGTGAATCCGGACTGCGGATTGAAGACGCGCGAATGGCAGCAGGTCGACGCGGCGCTCGCCGCGATGGTCGAAGCGGCGAAGCGCGTGCGCGAGACGGTCGCGCAAACGGCGCTCGTGTGATTCGACGCGGCAGCGCGTAGCGATGGGCGCGCGGCGCATGTGCGCGCCGCGCGTCGACGCGTTCATGCCGCGTGGACGTTGCGCGATTCGTATCGATTCGAATCGATTCGCCGGTTCGACGAAAAGGCCGGCATCGCATGACGCGATACCGGCCTTTTCGTTTTCGTCTACCGCTGGAAAATACGGCGCGCCGTCAGGCGAGCGCCTTCTCGACGATCTCCCGCACGTCGCGCGACTGCGCGTTCGCGGCGACGCGTTCGAGCGCGTCGCGCATCTTGTCGCGCAGCGCCGGCGTGAAGCGCCGCCACATCTCGAGCGCGCGCGCGAGCCGCGCGGCGACCTGCGGATTGAGCGCGTCGAGCGCGAGCACCTGGTCGGCCCAGAACGCGTAGCCCGAGCCGTCGGCCGCATGGAACTGCGCGGGGTTCGCCGAGCAGAAGCCGAAGATCAGCGAGCGCGCGCGGTTCGGATTCTTCAGGTTGAATGCCGGATGCGCAAGGAGCCTGCGCACGACGTCGAGCGTCGGATGCTCGGGCGTTCCGCGCCGCGTCGCCTGCATCGAGAACCACTTGTCGATCACGAGCGCTTCCTTCTCGAAGCGGCGATAGAAGTCGTCGAGCGCGCGATCCGCCGACTGCGCGGCGTCGGCCGAGCCCGCGGCCGACGACAGCAGCGCGACGAGCGCGGACGCGCGGTCGGTCATGTTGTTCGCGGCATCGTATTGGGCGTTCGCGAGACGGATCGCATCGGCCGGCTCGTCGAGTTCGGCGAGGTACGCGAGCGCGAGGTTCTTCAGCGCGCGGTGGCCCGCGTCGTCGGGCGTCGGCGCATACGCGCCCGGCGTCTGGTGGCGTTCGTGGACCGCGAGCCAGTCGCCGCGCAGCGCCGTGGCGAGCCGGCGGCGCACGAACTGGCGTGCGCGATGGACGGCGGCCGGATCGGCTTCGGTCATCTGATCGGCGAGGTAAGCCTCCGACGGCAGCGTGAGCGCGAGCTCGCGGAACGCGGGCGACAGCGTGTCGTCGGTCAGCACGCGCCTGAACGCGGTGATGAACGCATCGTCGAGTGTGAGCGGCTGTTGCGCGGCCGCGCGCGCGGCGAGCGTCAGCAGCGTGCGCGTCGCGAGGCGCTGGCCGGCTTCCCAGCGGTTGAACGGATCGCTGTCGTGCGCGAGCAGGAACGCCAGTTCTTCGTCGCGGTAGTCGTACTCGACGATCACGGGCGCGGAGAAGTTGCGCAGCAGGGACGGCAGCGGCGCCTCGTCGACGTCGACGAACGTGAACGTCGTCTCGGATTCGGTCAGCTCGAGCACGCGCGTCGTGCCGGACGCGGCCGCCTCGCCTTCGACGCGCAGCGGCAGATCGCGGCCGTCGGCGCCGATCAGACCGATCGCGAACGGGATCAGGAGCGGCCCGTTCTGCGTTTCGCGCGCCGCGGGCGCGGCGTCGCCGTAGCCTTGCCGCAGCGTCACCGAGTAGCGCTTCGCGGCGGCGTCGTACGCAGTCCGGACCGTCACGCGCGGCGTGCCCGCCTGGCTGTACCAGCGCTCGAACTGCGCGAGGTCGCGGCCGTTCGCGTCGGCCATCGCGTGACGGAAGTCGTCGCACGTGACCGCCTGCCCGTCGTGACGCCGGAAGTACAGATCCATCCCCTTGCGGAAGCCATCGCGGCCGAACAGCGTCTGGTACATCCGCACGACTTCCGAACCCTTCTCGTAGACAGTCATCGTGTAGAAGTTGTTGATCTCGACGTAGCTCTCTGGCCGCACCGGGTGCGCCATCGGGCCCGCGTCCTCGGCGAACTGAAGCTGGCGCAGCACGCGCACGTCCTCGATCCGCTTGACCGCGCGCGCGGCCGCGTTCTCGCCGCCGCCCGCCGACATGTCGGCCGAGAATTCCTGATCGCGAAACACGGTCAGGCCTTCCTTCAGGCTCAACTGGAACCAGTCGCGGCAGGTCACGCGGTTGCCGGTCCAGTTGTGGAAATACTCGTGGCCGACGACCGATTCGATGTTCGCGAAGTCGACGTCGGTCGCCGTCTCCGGATTCGCGAGCACGTACTTCGTGTTGAAGATGTTGAGCCCCTTGTTCTCCATCGCGCCCATGTTGAAATCGCCGACGGCGACGATCATGAAGCGGTCGAGATCGAGCTCGAGGCCGAAGCGCTTCTCGTCCCAGCGGATCGAGTGGATCAGCGAATCCATCGCGTGGCGGGTCTTGTCGAGATCCTGCGGCTCGACCCATACCTGCAGCAGTTTTTCCTTGCCGCTGCCCGACGTGATCTTTTCCTCGAGCCTGACGAGCTTGCCCGCGACGAGCGCGAACAGGTAGCTCGGCTTCTTGAACGGGTCTTCCCATTTCGCGAAGTGGCGGCCGCCCGGCAGTTCGCCGGAATCGACGAGGTTGCCGTTCGACAGCAGCACCGGGTACGCGGCCTTGTCCGCGCGCAGCGTGACCGTGTACGACGCCATCACGTCGGGGCGGTCGACGAAGTAGGTGATGCGCCGGAAGCCTTCCGCCTCGCACTGCGTGAAGAAGTTGCCGCTCGACACGTAGAGGCCGGACAGCGTCGTGTTCGATTCGGGCGCGCATGCGTTCTCGATCGTCAGCTCGAACACGTCGGGCACGTTCTCGATGGTCAGGCCGTGCTCGTGCGCGCGCACGGCGTCGTACGGCTCGCCGTCGACGCGCGCGCCGACGAACTCGAGCGCTTCGCCCATCAGCTCGAAGTGCGGCGCGGGCGCGGCGTCCGGGTTGCGGCGCACGCGCATCGTGTTCTTGACGATCGTGCGCGCGGGCTCGAGATCGAATTCGAGCGCGACGGCGTCGATCAGGAACGCAGGCGGCGTGTAGTCGCTACGGCGGATCACGGCGGAGGGGGCGGCGGTATCGGACATGTCGATCGTGGGCGTAAGAAAGAGAGGGGGCGCGCCGATCGGGCGGCGCGGCAACAAAAGCCCATTGTACAAAGCCTTTGCACGCGGTGCGCGGGACGAACTTTTCGGCGGCGCGAACGGTCTTTGTATTATCGGCGCGGCGCTCGCGCGACGGCGTATGATCCGGTCATCGCGACGTCCGGCCAGCCCGCGCGGTGCCACCGACTAAGAGGACGAACATGAAACGCAATCCCATCATCCGCGGCGCGGCGCTCGTCGCGGGTGCCCTGATCGTGCTGCTGTCCGGCTGCACGTCCTATGTCGCGACGCAGGTCACGGCGTTCTCGAACTGGAGCGGCAGCGACGCGACGCGCAGCTACGCGTTCGTCCGGACCGCCGAGCAGCAGAACAGCCTCGAGCAGTCGACTTACGAGCAGATCGTCGGCAACGAGCTGTCGACCTACGCGTTCACCCGCGTGCCGACGAAGGACGCGCGCTACCTCGTCGGCCTCGCGTACGGCATCAAGAGCGACTGGGTGTCGGTGCCGCAGCCCGTCTACTACGACCCGTGGTTCGGCCCCGGCCCGTACTGGCGCGGCGGCCCCTGGGGGCCGTTCGGTCCGTGGGGACCGTTTCCGGCGGGCTACGTGAACCAGAGCTACCAGATCTTCCAGCGCTCGCTCGAGATCCGGATCACCGAGCGCGCGACGGGCAAGGAGGTCTACAACGTCGCGGCGCGCAACGCGGGCGACGGTTCGTCGCTGCTGCAGGCGATGCCGTATCTTGCCCGTGCGGCGCTCACCGACTTCCCACTCGGCAACGGCACCGTGCGTACGGTGCGGCTGCCTGTCGACAAGAACGGCGCGCCCGCGCCGATGCCTTCGAACGAGCGCGCGGCGCCGGCCGCGCCCGCATCCGGCGCCGCTACGGTGCCGGCGCGTTGAACGGACGACCTGGCGAGGCGGAAAGCCGATGAAGCGGCAAGTCACGATGCGGCACATCGGCAGCGGGCGCTGCGCCGGGCCGGCAGACAACGGGCCGCAGCCTCCGCTGTGAGCCGCTGCAGTGCGCCGTGGGGCTGCGCCAGCGAATGTTCCGCCGGCCTGATGCGGCTTTCGTGCCGTCAAGCGCCGCCGTGGACGAACGCGAGCGCGCCGAGCACGATGAACAGGACGGCCGCGATGCCGTGGACGAGCTTCGTCGGCAGCCGGTGCGCGAAACGGTCGCCGAGCAGGATTGCCGGCACGTTCGCGAGCATCATTCCGAACGTCGTGCCGGCGACGACGCCGATGTAATCCTGGAAGCGCGCGGCGAGCGCGACGGTCGCGATCTGCGTCTTGTCGCCCATTTCCGCGAGGAAGAATGCGACGAACGTCGCGCCGAACACGCCGAGCCGCGAGCGGTTCGCGTTCGCCTCGTCGGCGTCGAGCTTGTCCGGCACGAGAATCCACAAGCCCATCCCGATGAACGAGATCGCGAGCGCCCAGCGCATCACCGACGGCGTCAGATACACGCCGAGCCACTCGCCGAGCGCGCCGGCGAAGCCGTGGTTGATCAGGGTTGCGGCGAAGACGCCGACGATGATCGGCAACGGCTTGCGGTAGCGGGCGGCGAGGACGAGGGAGAGCAGCTGGGTCTTGTCGCCGATTTCGGCGAGGGCGACAGCGCCTGTCGAGATCAGGAAGGCTTGAGTCACGGAACGGATATCCCTGGGCCTGGTTGAACGCGAGCGACGATTCGCCGCGCGCCGGGCCCATCTACGGCGTGCGGTGAACCATCGGTCTCGCCAGGCCTTGCGGGCTGCGTCCGCCATGGCCGCGACGGCCAAGTCTGTTGACGGACGCCTCCGTCACGAGCGCGCCGGGCGGCGTCGGCTCGGGCGGAGCGGCTACTCCCCAATGAGGAGCGGATTCTAGCACGCCTTTTTTGCATGAAGGGATGCATTGTTGCGGTTCGTCGCCTCGGGCGGAGCAACGCGTGCAATCGATGCGGTGGGGGATGTCGCAGGCGCAAGCGTGTGTCGACGGACGCGGGCGGCATGGGCGAAAGCGGAGCAAACGTGGGCGACGCGCGGTCGTGAAAGAAATGCAGGGACGCGCCGGTCACGTTCGATTCGAATTCGAGGGCATGGACGCGTGCGGGCGCGAGGCGGTCCGGCGAGGCCGCGAGCGGGAGCCGCGTTCGTCGGCGTTTCGATGCGTGCCCGCGCGTGTCGGTCTCTGCGCTGTCGCGGCTGCTGCACCGCAGCGTCGTGCGGGATCGCCATTAGAACGTCAATCGAACGTCAGTCGATGCGCGCCGATGCAGCCGGACCGCCGCCGTGTTTCCTCGCCGAACGGCCCGTCTTCTACACGCGCATTCAGCGCGCGTCCGCGCCGTCGCGCCGATGCACGCAGCGGCCCGCCGCGTACGTGCGGTAGACCGCGCGATCGTCGCCGAGCAATGCGAGCGCGAACAGCAGCTCTTCGAGCGATTCCGCGCGCGCCGTGCGGCGCGCGAGAAGCGGCGTCGCGGCCGGATCGATCACGACGAAGTCGGCTTCCGTGCGCGGCGCGAGCGTGCCGATCGTGTCCGCGAGATCGAGCGCGTGCGCGGCGCCTGCCGTCGCGAGCCAGAACATCCGCGTCGCGCTCAGATGATGGCCCGTCATCCGTGCGATCTTGTGCGCCTCGTTCATCGTTTGCAGCATCGAGAACGACGTGCCGCCGCCGATGTCGGTCGCGAGCGTAACAGCCATCCGCTGCGCGTTCGCGCGATCGAAATCGAACAGGCCGCTGCCGAGGAACAGGTTCGACGTCGGGCAGTGCGCGGCGATCGCCCCCGTTTCCGCGAAGCGACGGCGATCGGCGTCGTCGAGATGGATGCAGTGGCCGTACACCGCGCGGCGGCGCAGCAGGCCGTAGTGATCGTAGACGTCGAGATAGCTGCGGCGCTCGGGGAACAGCGCGGCCGCCCAGCGGATCTCGTCGAGGTTTTCCGCGACGTGGCTCTGGATGAACACGTCCGGATTGCGCTTCGCGAGCGCGCCGCACGCTTCGAGTTGCTCGTGCGTCGACGTCGGCGCGAAGCGCGGCGTCAGCGCATACAGTTGCCGGCCGTGGCCGTGCCAGCGGCCGATCAGCTCGGCGCTGTCGTCGTAGCCCGACTGCGCGGTATCGCGCAGGAATTCGGGGCAGTTGCGGTCCATCAGCACCTTGCCCGCCACCATCCGCAGGCTGCGCGCGTCGCTCGCCTCGAAGAACGCGTCGGCCGACTGTTTGTGCACCGTGCAGTAGACGAGCGCCGTCGTCGTGCCGCACGCAAGCAGCGTATCGAGGAAGAACGCGGAGACCTCGCGCGCATGCGCGGGATCGGCGAAGCGCCGCTCGGTCGGGAACGTGTAGCGGTCGAGCCACGGCAGGAGGCCCGGCGCGGGCGACGCGATCATTTCGGTCTGCGGATAATGGACGTGCGTGTCGATAAAGCCGGGCACGATCAGCTTGTCGCGCATCTCGACGAGCGTCGCGCCGGGTGCGAGACACGGCGCGAGCGCCGCGTGCGCGCCGGCCGCGACGACGCGTCCGTCGTCGACGATCAGCAGACCGTCTTCGTCGTACGCGGCCATGTCGGCCGACTGCGCGGGATCGCCGTTGAACGTGAGGAGGCGCGCGCGGAAAGCGGTTTGAGTCATCGTAGGGAATCCGTATCGATTGAAGTCAGAGCCGCGCGACGAGAAGAACCGACAGCGCAGCGACGACCCACATCGCCGGCTTCACGTCGTGGCGGCGGCCCGTGAAGAGCTTCAGCACGACGAACGCGAGGAAGCCGTAGGCGATGCCTTCGGTGATCGAGTACGTGAGTGGAATCAGGATCATCGCGAGGAAAGCGGGGATCGCCTCGTCGAAGCGATGCCATTCGATCTTCGTGATCGATTCCATCATGAACACGCCGACGAGCACGAGCGCGGGCGCCGTCGCGATCGCGGGCACGAGCGAGAGCAGCGGCGACAGGAACAGGAACGGCACGAAGCATAAGCCCGCGACCACCGCGACGAGGCCCGTGCGGCCGCCCGCCGAGATGCCCGCCGCCGATTCGATGTACGCGTTCGCGGGGCTCGTGCCGAGCGGCGCCGACACGACGGCCGAGAACGCGTCGACGATCATCGATTGGCGGATGTTGCGCGGATTGCCGTCGCGATCGCGCAGGTTGCCGGCTTCCGAGATCGCCATGAACGTCGACAGCGCGTCGAAGAACGCGGTGAACAGCATCACGAAGATGAACGGCCAGTATGCGAACTTCAGCGAGCCGAGCAGATCGAGCTGGCCGATCGCCGAGAAGTCCGGCGCAGAGACGAAGCCATTCCAGTTGACGAGGGTCTTCGTCGCGACCGCGGCGGGCCAGTAGGCGCTGCCGTCGCCCCACAGGCGGCCGATCGGAATCGCGAGCAGCGTCGTCGCGACGATGCCGAGCATGAGCGCGCCCGTCACGCGGCGCACGACGAGCACGGTCGTGATCGCGAGGCCGACCAGGAACGTGACGATCACCGGATTGAGCGATGTCGCATGGACGATCGTCACCGGATCGCCGACGATGAACTTCGCGTTCACGAGCCCGATCAGGCTGATGAAAAGGCCGATCCCGCACGACACGGCGTGCCGCAGGTTGGCCGGAATCGCGTCGACGACGAGCTTGCGCGCGTTGAACGCGGCGAGCGTCGCAAACAGCACGCCTGCCCAGAATACGCAGCCAAGCGCGGTCTGCCACGGCATCTTGCCGCCGTGGACCATCACGAACGTGAAGAGCGCGTTCATGCCCATGCCCGGCGCGACGAGCACCGGATTGCGTGCGTAGAGACCCATCGCGCAGCTGCCGAGGAAGCTGACGATCACGGTCGCCGTCAGCGCGGCCGGAAACGGCACGCCCGCCTGTGACAGGATGCCGGGATTGACGACGATGATGTACATCGCGGTCAGGAACGTCGTCGCGCCGGCGACGATCTCGGTGCGCAGCCGCGAGCCGGACTCGCGGATGCCGAAATGGCGCTCGAGCGCCGAGCGTTTCGCGGGCGCGGCCGTGCCTTGATAGAGGTCCATCGTCAAGCTTTCCCCAGTGTCTCGTGTCGAGCGCATCGCGTCGCAACGCGCGCGCGTTGTGCGGTCGTCAGGCCGCGTGCCAGTGCGCGTCGAGCTTCGCGATCAGCGCCGCGCGGTCGCCGGCGTTCACGAACGACGCTTCGAAGCCGTTCCTGATCACCGTGTAGACGTCTTCGTCGCCAAGCTTCAGCGCGTCGACGGTCGCGAAGTAGTTTTCATTGACGTAGCCGCCGAAATACGCGGGATCGTCGGAGTTGATCGTCACCGCGACGCCGCGATCGAGCAGGTCCTTCAGCGTGTGCTTCGTCAGGTCGTCGAACACGCGGAGCTTCAGGTTCGACAACGGGCAGACGGTGAGCGCGATCTTCGCGCTCGCGAGGCGCGCGACGAGCGCCGCGTCTTCCGAGCTGCGCACGCCGTGATCGACGCGATCCACTTTCAGCACGTCGAGCGCTTCCGTCACGTATTCGGGCGGGCCTTCCTCGCCCGCGTGCGCGACGAGCTTGAGGCCCCGCTCGCGCGCCTTGTCGAACACGCGCGCGAACTTCGACGGCGGATTGCCGCGCTCGGACGAGTCGAGGCCGACGCCGATCAGGCGATGCGCATAGCGGTCGAAGAGGGGCAGCGCCGCTTCGAACGTCGCGAGCGCATCTTCCTCCGAAAGGTGGCGCAGGAAGCACAGGATCAGTTTGCTCGAGAAGCCGCGCGGCTCGGCGTCGGCGAGCGCGCGATCGATGCCCGCGACGACCGTCTCGATCGGCACGCCGCGCTCGGTGTGCGTCTGCGGATCGAAGAAGATCTCCGCGTGCGCGACGTGATCGGCGAGCGCGCGCTCGACGTACGCGGCCGTCATGTCGTAGAAGTCCTGCTCGGTGAGGAGCACGCTCGCGCCCGCGTAGTAGATGTCGAGGAACGACTGCAGATCCGCGAATGCGTACGCGGCGCGCAGCGTGTCGATCGAATCGTACGCGAGCTTCACGTCGTTGCGCTGCGCGAGCTTGAAGATCAGCTCGGGCTCGAGCGAGCCTTCGATGTGGATGTGCAGCTCCGCCTTCGGCGCGCGGGCGATCTTGTCTTTGAGTGTCGGGGTCATTGTGGTATCGGTTGTCGCATCTTGGTTTGAATGACGGCGATTCAGTACGCGCCGGTGCCGGATGGCGAAGGCGACGCGGCCGGATGCTCGTGCGCGCGCCGTGCATCGACGGTCTGCAGGATCTGTGCGGCGACCGCGATCGCGATGGCCTCGGGCGCCTTGTCGACGATGCCGGGCACGCCGATCGGGCATTGCATCCGCGCGATCTGCAGCGGATCGATCCCGCGCGCGGCGAGCCGATGCTCGAACTGCATCCGCTTCGTGCGCGAGCCGATCATCCCGAAGTACGCGTAGTCGCCGCGCATGAGGATCCGGTGCGCGAGCTCGAGATCGCGGGCGTGATTGTGCGTCATCACGACGAAGTACGCACCGGGCTCCGCTTCGTCAACCGCTTCGTCGGGGGCATCGTTCGCGTCGAGCGCGAGGTTGCGGATGCCCGCGAGCGAGTCGGGCGGCGGGAACTGCGCGTCGCGCTCGTCGACCCAGCGCACGTGACATGGCAGCGTCGCGAGCACGCGCACGAGCGCCGCGCCGACATGCCCGGCGCCGAACAGCACGACCGAGAACGCGCGTGGCGCGATCGTCTCGGTCAACAGCGCCGCGCCGCCCGTGTCCCACAGCAGGCAGTCGGGGCGCGCGGCGCCTGGCTCGGGCTCGCTCAGCATCACCGCGTCGGGGTCGGGGCCGAACGATACGCTGCGCACAGTCGGCGCGCCCGCCGCCGTGCGCTTCGCGAGCGACGTGACCCAGCCGAGGTCGGCGATGTCGAGCCGCTCGAATGCGAGCATGACCGCGCCGCCGCAGCATTGGCCGAGGCTCGGGCCGAGCGCGAGCCGCTCGAGCCGGCGCGCGTGCGGCGCGCGCGCGCCTTCCTTGAGCAATTGTCGTGCGATCTCGATCGCCTTCCATTCGAGATGGCCGCCGCCGATCGTATGGCGCGCGGCGTCACGCGTGACGAGCATCTTCGTGCCCGCGTCGCGCGGCGCGGAGCCGTCGACGCGTGCGACCGTCACGAGGACGGCCGCGTCGCCGCGGGCGAGCAGATGCTGCAGGTCGGTGAGCCAGGTTTCCATCCGGCGCTTCTCCAGAATCAGACCGTGACGGCCGGGCGGGCGGCGGTTGCCGCGTGGATGACGCGTCGCGCTCGTGTGGCGCGGGCGGTGTCGAGATTCGTCGCGTGCGGCGTCAGTCGAGGGGCGGCTGCGGCGATAACGCAGCGGCGCTTCGTGCCGCGGTGCAGCGATCGCGGAATCGCAGCGGAAGGCCGCGGCACGCGGAACGGGAAGCTGATGCCGTTAGCCCGGTCGCCAAAGTCGATGCGGCACGCGCCGAAAACCCGGCAAAGGCGAGTGGTGTCGCGCGTCGCATGCGCGACGCATCGGCTGACGTCGAACGTTCGGATTCGCGGCGAACGGGCGCGATGCGCGTCGTCGGCAGGCCGGACGCCTCGCGTGTCGTCGCGCGGGGCGGCGCGGACGAGGCCGCGGCGGGAAATGCGGATGGTTTGCGTTGTCATGGCGAATCCACGGGACATTGCGGATCAGGCGCGCGTTACGCTGGGTCGAGAGGCTCCCGCCACGCGCACGTAGATCGCCATCCGGAAACGAAGATAGCACCGCAAAAATGCGGCGGTATGGCGTGGCGATGATGCGGGCTATTCGGCGGCGATCATGATGCACATAGGATTCGCGCGCCGGGCCGAAGTTGCCGGGCGGCGGGAAACCGTCGCGCTGCGCGGTTTGCGGCCGATTGGGGAAGCCGACGCGGCGCCCGCACGAGCCCGCTGCGTCGGCGCGGCGGGCGAAGCGGCCTGAAACGTGCGCGACGGCGGCGGCGGGGCGGGATCGCCCGCCGCTTCGCGGCCGCGCAGCGGACGTCAGCGCAGCCGGCCGCGGTGGCGCAGCAGGCTCACCGCGACGGGTACGACGATCAGCACGAACGCGATCAGCGCCCAGCCGGGCAGCAGAATGCCGAAGATCGGCGGATAGACGGTCTCGCACAGCCCGGCGACCTTGAACACGCCCGGCAGCCAGTGCGCGGGCGGCAGACTGTCGACGATCGGCTGCAGCGCATCGAAGCCGCAGCTGAAGCCCGGGTTCATCTGCACGTACAGGTGGCGCGCGGCGGTGCCGACGCCCGCGGCGGCCGACAGCACGATGAGCGCTTCGAACATCGCGATGCCGGCGCCGCTCGTCATGCCCGCGCCGAGAAACGCGAATATCGCGATCAGCAGGAAGAAATAGCGCTGGATGATGCAAAGCGGGCACGGATCCTCGTTCTTCACATATTGCAGGTACAGCGCGCCGGCCAGGAGCGCGAGGCATACGAGGCCGAGCAGCACGAGCAGTCGTCGTTCGCGGCGCAGCGAGAGCGTCAGGTTGTTCATCGAAACGGCATTCCTTCGAGCGGTCGGGAAAATGAATCGTCGGATTTTAACGCGAACGCCGCGTCGTATTCCGACGGCGCGGCGTCGAGCGCTCGGGCGGCGTCAGCGGATCGTCGCGAGCACGGCCTCGGCCGCCTGGCCGATCGCGAGGAGCGCGTCGTCGTGGTGCGGCGCGGCGGCGAGCATCAGGCCGACGGGCGCCGTATCGCGCGGATGGCACGGCAGCGACAGCGCGCACGCGTCGAGGAAGTTGAACGCGCTCGGGTTGCGCAGCACGAGTGCGTTCGTGCGCGTGAACGCGTCGTCGTCGCGCTCGAGCTCGTCGATGCGCGGCGGCGCGACGGGAACCGTCGGCGCGACGAGCGCGTCGAAGCGCTGCCATACGGTGCGCGCCGCTTCGTCGATGAGCGCTGCGCGCGCGGCGACGAGATCGAGATAATCGGCGGCGCTCGCCGGCTCGCCCTTCAGTATCCGCGCGAGCACGCGCGGGTCGTACGCGTCGCGATGGCGCGCGATGAGCGGGCGATGCCACGCGTACGCCTCGATTGACGAAAAGCCGAAGCGGTTGATGTCGGGCAGCCGCTCGAGCGGCGCGAAGCGCGCTTCCGACACGATCGCGCCCGCCGCTTCCAGGTGCTTGAGCGCCGCGTCGAGCGACGCCGCGACGTGTGCGTCGACGCCGTCCGTCACATAGTTCGTCAGCACGCCGAGCCGCACGCCTTCGAGCGGACGCGCGGCGGGCACGTGCGGCTCGAGGCCGGCGAGGATCCGGTCGACGAGCGCGCAGCATGCGACCGACACGCCGATCGGGCCGAAGGAATCGAGCGTCGTCGACAGCGGCACGCCGCCTTGCTTCGGAATCCGGCTCGCGGTCGGCTTAAAGCCCGTCAGCCCGCAGAGCGCGGCGGGGATCCGGATCGAGCCGCCCGTGTCGGACGCGAGCGCGACGGCCGCCATTCCGTCCGCGACGGATGCGGCCGCGCCCGACGACGAGCCGCCCGCGATCCGCTCGTCGCCCGGTACGCCGCGCCGGTACGGCGAGCGCGGGGTGCCGAAGTGCGGATTCAGGCCGAGGCCCGAGAACGCGAACTCGCTCATGTTCGTGCGGCCGACGGGCACGGCGCCCGCGCGCTTCAGGCGGGCGACGGCGATCGCGTCGACGTTCGCGGGCGGCGCGTCGTCGAGCACGCGCGAGCCGGCGCGCGTCACCTGGCCCTCGATGTCGAACAGGTCCTTCACCGACACCGGAATGCCCGCGAGCGGCGACAACACGGTGCCTGCCGCGCGCAGCCGGTCGTGCGCGTCGGCGGCCGCGCGCGCGCTTTGTGCATCGACCTCGGTGAACGCGATCGCGCCCTGGCCTGCCGGATCGGCGATCCGTTCCAGCGCGGCTTCGACGAGCGCGCGGCTCGTCGTCGCTCCGGCGGCGAGATCGGCGGCGAGCCGGGCGAGCGGCGGGAAGGGGGCGAACGTGGTCATGGCGGTATCGGGTTCGATTGGGTTGGCGACGTGCCGCGCGAAGCGGCTCGGCACGGTGCGTGGCGCAGCCGCGAACGTCAGGACGCGGCGGCCGGGTTCGGGCATTGTAGAACAGCGTTGCGGCGCGAGGGCGAGGGGGCGGCGTGCGTCGGCTCGTTGCGTGGAATGCGCGGATCGCCGCGCGCCGAAGCGGCGGGATGCCGGATCGGGCGCGGTCGGAAACGGCGTCGGACGCTGATTCGTGAGCGGAATCGTTGGGATACGCCAACGACGCTCGTGCACGATTGCTCATGCTTGTCGCCGGCCGTCGATATCACGTTTGAGCTGAGCACGGGGCCGAAGCGCCCGAACGGTGCTCGTCCTGCCGCGCCGACGCGCCTGTCATGCGGCCGCGCGCCGCTTCGTACGCCGAAAAATGCACGATGTCGCGCGATGGCAACGGGCATCGACACGCATTCGACACAGCATTGCAACAATACTGACGAAATTCTGTCGGTTTGCCGCCGATCGTGTACTGAAGGATAATGAATTCTTGTTGATTCTCCGCGTGACCGACGCGCCAGACCTCCGTCATGAGCGAAAACACGTCCGCAAGAGCCGATCAGTCCGGTTCTGCTTCCCCTTCCGTCGCGACGTCTTCCGGCCACGCCGGCTCGGACTCTTCGCCGTCCACCGTTTCCGACAAGCCATCAGCGGGCGCGACCGTCCACGTCGACGCGTTCGCCGCGCAGATCGCGGCTGCGCAGGACGTCGGCGATCCCGGCGCCGCGCCGACCGACACGATCGCCGAGCCGGGTGCGCCCGGCGTCGCTGCGGGCGGTGGGGCCGCGCAGCCGGCCGCAGCCGCGGCGGCGTCCGGTTCGGCCGCAGCCGGCGCCGTATCCTCCGGCGCGACTGGAGCCGGCGCATCGATGTCCGGCACCACGGCGGCCACGGCCAAGAACGGCTCGCCGCCGCCCGGCTTCGGCGCGCAACCCGATTTCGAGACGCCGCGTCCGCCGCCCGCGAGCGCCGCTTCGCCCGCGCCGCCCGCCTACCTGAAACAAAGCGACACGCCGTGGTCGGTGTTCGGCCGGATCGTTGCCGCGCGTGCGCGCCGGCTGTTCGACCGCGCGGGCCAGCGGATCACGCAGCGCACGCTGCGCATCGGCGTGTCGGCGCGCATCTTCCATCCGGAGCCGGGTGCGCCCGGGCTGCGTGGCAAGACGCTGCAGTATCTGGAGGAATCGATCGCGCATTGGGTGATGTCGCGCAACGTGCTCGTGTTCATGATTCCGACTGTCGGCCATCAGGGGATGCTGCATCCGAGCAACATCCGGCTGCGCGACTACGCGAAGCATCTCGACGGCCTCTTGCTGCAAGGCGGCGCCGACGTGTCGCCGCAGACCTACGCGGCCGCCGACGCGCGCCCCGAGTGGCCCGGCGATCGCGTGCGCGACATGTACGAGCTCGAGCTGCTGCACGAGTTCATCGAGTCGGGCAAGCCGGTGCTCGGCGTGTGCCGCGGCTGCCAGCTCATCAACGTCGCGTTCGGCGGCTCGCTCTATCAAGACATCGCGAGCGACGTGCCGACGGCGGGCGTGCACGTGAGCGAACACTACGACCAGCATCGGCACGCGATCCGCTTTCCGGACGGCTCGACGCTCGCGAACATGTTCCCCGGCCGCCGCGAGGCGATCGTCAACTCGATCCACCATCAGGCGATCCGCGATATCGGCCGCGATCTGAACATCGAAGCGGTATCGGCGGAAGACGGGATCATCGAAGGGATCCGCTATCGCCGCGCGCCGTTCGTCGTCGGCGTCCAGTGGCACCCGGAGTTCCATCGTGCGGGCGGCCCCGAGCTGCTCGACTGCACGCCGCTTCTCGACACGTTCCTGAGAGCGGCGCGCGAGACGCGGCTGTAACCGGCGCGCGACACGAAATCGGCGCAGGAAGAATGGCGGGCCGCACCGAGGTGCGGCCCGTCGTTCGTTTGGCGTCCGGAGCGTCGGCATCCTGTCGCGCGATCTCGCAACGGCGCAATGCGACGGCGCATCGTCCGCACGAACTGGCGGAAAAGCCCCGGGATATCCACTGGTTTTCAGATTCCTTTCGGATGACTTCGCAAGCGACGCTTTGACGCATCCCGTCGTCGTTCGCAGTAAGATGGCGAGCGCTGTGCAGCGCATCATCGATCTGCACCGCCCCTGGCGCGCCGGGGCAAGAAACACGATGTGATACGCGCCGCGGCCGCCTGGGTGGCCGCGGCGCAGCCTTATCGAGAGAGACATGTCTACAGCGTCCCCCGCAGTTCAGCAGGAATCCAAGGCCAAGACCGTGTTCCGCGTCGTCAGCGGCAACTTCCTGGAGATGTACGACTTCATGGTCTACGGCTACTACGCATCCGCGATCGCCAAGACCTACTTTCCGAACGGCAACGCGTTCGCGTCGCTGATGCTGTCGCTGTCGGTGTTCGGCGCGGGCTTCCTGATGCGTCCCGTCGGCGCGATCGTGCTCGGTGCGTACATCGACCATCACGGCCGCCGCAAGGGCCTGATCCTGACGCTCGCGTTGATGGCGCTCGGCACGCTGACCGTCGCGACGATTCCGGGCTACGCGACGATCGGCGTCCTCGCCCCGATCCTCGTGCTGCTCGGACGGCTGCTGCAGGGCTTCTCGGCGGGCGTCGAGCTGGGCGGCGTGTCGGTGTATCTGTCGGAGATCGCGACGAAGGGCAACAAGGGCTTCTACACGTCGTGGCAGTCCGGCAGCCAGCAGGTGGCCGTCGTGTTTGCCGCGTTCGTCGGCGTGCTGCTGAACCGCGCGCTGCCCGTCGAGCAGATGACGTCGTGGGGCTGGCGCATTCCGTTCCTGATCGGCTGCTTGATCGTCCCGTTTCTGTTCCTGATCCGCCGCTCGCTGAAGGAAACCGACGAGTTCCTCGCGAAGCGCCACCGTCCGGGCATGGGCGAGATCATGAAGTCGATGCTCGAAAACTGGGGCATCGTGCTGGCGGGCATGGGGATGGTCATCATGACGACGGTGTCGTTCTACATGATCACCGCGTACACGCCGACGTTCGGCAAGGAGGTGCTGCATCTGTCGGCGATCGACGCGCTCGTCGTGACCGTCTGCGTCGGGCTGTCGAACCTGGTCTGGCTGCCGCTGTCGGGCGCGCTGTCCGACCGGATCGGCCGCCGTCCGGTGCTGATCGCGTTCACGGCGCTCACGATCCTGACCGCGTATCCGGCGATGCAGTGGCTCGTCGCATCGCCGTCGTTCCTGCGGCTGCTGTCGGTCGAGCTGTGGCTGTCGTTCCTTTACGGCTCGTACAACGGCGCGATGGTCGTCGCGCTGACCGAAGCGATGCCGGTCGACGTGCGCACAGCGGGCTTCTCGCTCGCGTACAGCCTCGCGACGACGATCGGCGGCTTCACGCCGGCGATCTCGACGCTGTTGATCCACGAGACCGGCAACAAGGCGGCGCCGGGCCTCTGGCTGGGCCTCGCGGCGATCTGCGGGCTGATCGCGACGCTCGTGCTGTACCGGTCGCCGGAAGCGCGCGGTCAGTACAAGACGACTTGAGCGGACGAGCAGCTCGGCACAAGCGGGCTGCGGCGGACGAAGCGAAAAAACGGGGCGTTCGGCGCTCCGTTTTTTGTTTTGGCGAGGCGGTGCGCCGTGGTGACGGGGCGGTGCGGCGTCGCCGGAACATGTGGTGGCAGGGCGTGCCGGCGTGAAGGTGCGACATCGATGACGTTGCGGTTTGAAGGCTCGATGCGCTGATGGCTCGGCGGCTCAGAGGCTCAGGGGCTCAGGGGCGAGAAGGCGAGAAGGCGAGAAGGCGAGAAGGCGAGAAGGCGAGAAGGCGAGAAGGCGAGAACGTTCGACAGCACCGCACCGTGGCCGTGCGACGATTCGCCGACACGAAGCCCGGACGAACAGCGCACGCACGAACGCGCGACCGCCCTCCGTCAGCCGCGCGCGATTTCGCCCGCGACCGTCGCGACCACGTCTTCCCAACGCCCCGGCTCCGACTGCCTGACGAGCCGCGCGTGCGGATACCACGGGCTGTCGTCGCCCGTGCTCCAGCGCCAGTCGGCGGCGACGGGCAGCATCAGCCACAGCGGCTTGCCGAGCGCGCCCGCGAGGTGCGCGACCGCCGTGTCGATCGATACGATGCCGTCGAGCCGATCGACGAGCGCGGCCGTCGCCGCGAAATCGGTGAGGCCGTCGAACCGATGGATGCGCGCCGCATGCGGATGCGCATCGAGCGCCGCACGCTCGGCGTCCGACAGCGCCGGCTGCAGCGCGATCCAGTCGACGTCGGCGAGCGCGAAGAGCGGCGCGAGCGCATCGAGCGGCAACGCGCGGTTTTCCTGCACTTGCGCGCTGCCGGACCACGCGATCCCAAACTTGCGCTTCGCCTGTCCGCCGAGCGAGCCGCGAAAGCGGCGCCGCGCCGCGTCGGGCACGTCGAGATACGGCGTGGGCGACGGGATCGCGTCGTATTCGAGGCCGAGCGCGAACGGCAGGCTGAGGAGTGGGCAGACGAGGTCGGCGGCTGGCGTTCTCGCCGCGTCGGTGGATATGACGTTCACGCGCCAGCGCGCGGCCATCGGCTCGACGAGCGGCAGCAGCGCCGGCTGGACCTGCAGGATCAAGCGTGCGCAACGCTCGCGCACGAGCGGGACGAGCCGCACGAACTGCAGCGTATCGCCGAAACCCTGCTCGGCGCGCACGAGCAGCGTGCGGTCGCCGATCGGCTCGCCTTGCCAGCGCGGCAGCGGCCCGAGCGGCGCGGCGCCCGGCAACGCATGCCGCGCTTCGTACGCGGGCAGGCCACGCGCGAAGTCGCGCAGCGTGAGCAGCGTGACCGCGCGGTGCATTTGCGCGAGCGAGTGCGCGGGATCGAGCCGCAGTGCCTGATCGAACGCGCGCAGCGCCATCTCGTGCGCGCCGAGCGCATGGTGCGCGGTGCCCAGGTTGAGCCACGCGAGCGCGAACGACGGATCGAGTCCGACCGCGCGCTCGTAATGCGGCAGCGCGTCGCGATGACGGCCGAGCGCCGCGAGCGCGTTCGCGAAACTGAACAGCGCGAGCGGAAAGCGCGGCTGCAGCGCGAGCGCGGATTCGAACGCGGGCAGCGCCTCCGCATGCCGGCCGACCGCGTCGAGTGCGTTGCCGAGATTGAAATGCGCGGCGACGAAGCGCGGCTCGGCGGCGAGCGCCGCGCGAAAATGCGCGACCGCTTCGTCGGTCTTCCCGAGCGCGGCGAGCGCCATCCCGAGGTTGTTGTGCGCGCCCGCGTGGCCGGGACGCAACTCGAGCGCGCGGCGGAACGCCGCAAGCGCGTCGTCATGCCGGCCGAGCGCGTTGAGCGCGTTGCCGAGGTTGTTGTGGATCGACGCGTCGCCGGGCGCGAGCGCGAGCGCGCGCTCGAACGCGTCGACGGCGTCGTCGTGGCGCTCCTGCGCCGCGTAAGCGTTGCCGAGGTTGTAGTGCGCGAGCGGGAACGCCGGCGCGAGCGTGAGCGCGTTGCGAAAGCGCTCGATCGCGTCGTCGAGCCGGCCGAGCGCCTTGAGCGCGTTGCCGAGATTCAGCTGCAGCGCGGCGTCGTTCGGGCGCAACTCGACAGCGCGGCCGACGAGATCGGCCGCTTCTTCGTGCCGGCCCTGCTGATGGCGCAGCACGCCGAACAGGTGCAGCGCATCGGCGTCGTTGGGGTTGGCCGCGAGCGCTGCCCGATAGCCGTGTTCGGCATCGTCGAGCCGGCCTGCGCGGTGTGCGGCAAATGCGCGGTCGAAAGCGGATTCCATGACGCGAGTCAAGCGAGAAACTTCGCATTTTCCCATACCTCGGACGGCGGCGGCCGTTTCGGCCGCGCTATGGATGCGGCGGGGCGGCGGGCGTAGACTGCGGATGTTGCGTATCGACGAGGTCTTTATGGCAGTCGTTCCGCTCGCCACTCCTCCCGTCCTGATCGTCGGCGCGGGTCCGACCGGGCTCGCCGCCGCGCTCTGCCTCGCGCGCGCCCGCGTGCCGGTGCGGATCGTCGACAAGGCGGCGCAGCCCGCGCGCTATTCGCGCGCGATCGGCATCCAGGCCAGAACGCTCGAGCTCTTCGAGCAGCAGCGCGTCGTCGAGCGGTTCGTCGAGCTCGGGCATCGCGCGCGCGTCGCGATCCTGTATTCGGGCGGGCAGCGCATCGCCGAGCTCGACTTCGATCCGTTGCAAACGCGCTATCCGTATCTGCTGTTTCTCGATCAGACCGTCACCGAGCGGCTGTTGACCGAGCATCTCGCGACGTTCGGCGTCGACGTCGAGCGCGGCGTGACGCTCACGCGCTGCACCGATCCGGAAGGCGCGCTCGACGTCCGGCTGCGCCACGACGAAGGCTGGGAGGAGAGCATGCAGCCGTCGTATGTCGTCGCGGCGGACGGCGCGCACAGCACAGTCCGGCATCTGCTCGACGTCGATTTCGTCGGACATGCGCTCGAGCAGACGTTCATGCTTGCCGATCTCGACGTCGGCGCCGACTGGCCGGACGATGAGATTCATTTGTTCGCGACGGGCGACGGCCTTGCCGGATTGTTTCCGATGGGTAGCGGCCGCTACCGGCTCGTCGCGGACCGCCCGCCGCGCAACGGCGCGCTCGATGACGAGCACGGGCCGTCGCTCGAGCTGTGCCGCGACGTCGTGCGTGCGCGCGTGACGCCCGAACTGAAGATCGGCGATCTCGCGTGGTCGTCGTACTTTCATCTGCACAGCCGGATGGTCGCGAAGCTGCGTCACGGGCGCGTGTTCTTCGCGGGCGATGCGGCGCACGTGCACAGCCCGGCGGGCGCGCAAGGGATGAACACGGGCATCCAGGAGGCGTTCAATCTCGGCTGGAAGCTCGCGCGGGTGCTTGCCGGCAATGCGCCCGAGCGTCTGCTCGACACCTACCATGCCGAGCGCCATCCGATCGAACGCGACGTGCTGCGGCAGACGAACTTCGCGACGCAGGTCGTCGAGGCGGACCGCGGGCCGCTCAAGCTGTTGCGCGAGCATGTCGTGCCGATTCTCGCGTCGTTCGGGCCGCTGCGGGACGCGGCGCGCCGCACGGTCAGCGAGCTCGCGATCCAGTATCGGAAGAGTCCGCTTACGCTCGAGCGCGCGTTCGACGGCGGGCCGCGCGCGGGCGAGCGTGCGCCGGACGCGCTCGTGCACGTGCTCGACGGGCCGCTCGGCAAGGCGCCCGGCGTCGCGCGCCTCTTCGACTTGCACGATCCCGCGCATTTCACGCTGCTCGTGCTCGAACCGCGCGCGGACATCGACGACACATTGCCGTCGGATCCGGGGGAAGACGGCCGCGCGCTCGCGGACGCGCTCGAGCGGATCATGCCGGGCGCGGTGCGCTGCTGGCGCGTGACGGATGCGGAAGGTGAAGGCGCGCCGCTCATGAGCGACGCGTATGGGCGCACGCGGCCGGTGTTCTATCTGCTGCGGCCGGACGGCTACGTCGCCGCGCGCGGCCGCCCGGCGGCCGACACGGACGCGTTGCTGCGCCATTGCGAGACATGGTTCTCGGGGATGCGGCTCGAGACTTGACGAAGACGGCGCGCGCGATGTGCGCGGCGCCGACACAGACATGGAGGCGTGCGACGATCGGCGCCGCCGCCGCGTCGTCGTCTGCTCCTGATGCGAGCGATCATTGCGCCGTCGTCGCGTCGCATCCGCATACGCCCGCCGCGATGCCGCGTCCTACGCCGCGCGCGGCGGCGCGGGTGCGGGCTCGAGCGACGCGCGGTGCTTGTCGATCGCCTCGCGAACGATCGGCGCGACGCTTCGCGCGGCCTCGTCGTGCGGATCGTCGAGCGCCGCGAGGAGCGCGCGCCGCATCCGCGGCTCCCAGAAGCGCCGGATGTGGTCGGCGACGCCCGCGACGGCCTCGTCGTGATCGGGCATCGACGCGAAGAACGCGCCGATCTGGTTCGCCATGTCGATCAAGTGTCGGCTTTCCATTTCGACCTCACTTGCCCGTTACCGGCGCGGGCGCCGCGGTGCGCCGCTCGAGCAGCGCGAGCTGCTCCGCGCTGAAGCGCGTGTACGCGCGCTGCCATTCGGACGGTTGCGCGACGGGCGCGACCTGCACCGCCGTCACCTTGTACTCGGGGCAGTTGGTCGCCCAGTCCGAGCTGTCGGTCGTGATCACGTTCGCGCCGGATTCGGGGAAATGGAACGTCGTGTAGACGACGCCAGGCTGCATCCGCTCGGTGACGAGCGCGCGCAGCACCGTCTGCCCCGCGCGCGATTCGACGCCGACCCAGTCGCCCGTCCTGATTCCGCGATCGTTCGCGTCGTGCGGATGGATCTCGAGTCGGTCCTCGTCGTGCCAGCGGACATTGTCGGTGCGGCGCGTCTGCGCGCCGACGTTGTATTGCGACAGGATCCGGCCGGTCGTCAGGATGAGCGGATAGCGCGGCGTGATTTTCTCCGGCGACGCGATGTACTGCGTGATCATGAACTTGCCCTTGCCGCGCACGAACTGGCCGACGTGCATCGTCGGCGTGCCTTCCGGCGTGGCGTCGTTGCACGGCCACTGGACGCTGCCGAGTTCGTCGAGCAGCGCGTACGACACGCCCGCGAACGTCGGCGTGAGGCGTGCGATCTCGTCCATGATCTCGGACGGATGCGCGTAGTGCATCTCGTAGCCGAGCGCGCGCGACAGCATCAGCGTCACTTCCCAGTCCGCAAAGCCGGACAGCGGCTTCATCGCGCGGCGCACGCGCGAGATGCGGCGCTCGGCGTTCGTGAACGTGCCGTCCTTTTCGAGGAAGGTCGCGCCTGGCAGGAACACGTGCGCGTACTTCGCGGTCTCGTTGAGGAAGATGTCCTGCACGACTAGGCATTCGAGCGACGACAGCGCGGCCGCGACATGTTGCGTGTTCGGATCGGACTGGACGATGTCCTCGCCCTGGCAGTAGAGGCCCTTGAAGCTGCCGTCGAGCGCCGCGTCGAACATGTTCGGGATGCGCAGGCCGGGCTCCGGCTGCAGCGTCGTCGACCAGGCTTCGTCGAAGAGCGCGCGCACCGCGGCGTCGCCGATGTGCCGATAGCCGGGCAGCTCGTGCGGGAACGAGCCCATGTCGCACGAGCCCTGTACGTTGTTCTGTCCGCGCAGCGGGTTCACGCCCGCGCCCTCGATGCCGAGGTTGCCCGTCGCCATCGCGAGGTTCGCGATGCCCATCACCATCGTCGAGCCTTGCGCATGCTCGGTCACGCCGAGCCCGTAGAAGATCGCGGCGCGTCCGCCCGTCGCGTAGAGGCGCGCGGCGGCGCGCACGGCGTCGGCCGGCACGCCCGTGACGTCCGCCGTCGCCTCCGGCGAATTCTCCGGCCGCGCGGCGAACTCACGCCACGCGTCGAATGCGTGCGGCTCACAGCGCTCGGCGACGAACGCATCGTCGACGAGCCCTTCGGTGACGATCACGTGCGCGAACGCGTTGATCAGCGCGACGTTCGTGCCGGGCCGCAGTTGCAGGTGATGGACGGCCTTCACGTGCGGGCCGTCGACGAGATCGATCCTGCGCGGATCGACGACGATCAGCTTCGCGCCTTCGCGCACGCGGCGCTTCAGGCGCGAGCCGAACACCGGATGGCCGTCGGTCGGATTCGCGCCGATCACGACGATCACGTCGGCCGAGCCGACCGACGCGAACGTCTGCGTGCCCGCCGATTCGCCGAGCGTGGCCTTGAGTCCGTAGCCCGTCGGCGAATGGCAGACGCGTGCGCAGGTGTCGACGTTGTTGTTGCCGAACGCCGCGCGCACGAGCTTCTGCACGAGGTACGTCTCTTCGTTCGTGCAGCGCGACGACGTGATGCCGCCGATCGAATCGCGGCCATGCTCGTCTTGGATGCGGCGGAACTGCGCGGCCGCGTAGCCGATCGCCTCGTCCCAGCTTACTTCGCGCCACGGATCGGTGATCTTCTCGCGGATCATCGGCGTCGTGATGCGGTCCTTGTGCGTCGCGTAGCCCCACGCGAAGCGGCCTTTCACGCACGCGTGGCCTTCGTTCGCGAGGCCGTTCTTGTGAGGCGTCATCCGCACGACCTGGCCGCCTTTCATTTCCGCCTTCAGCGAGCAGCCGACGCCGCAGTACGCGCAGGTCGTGACGACCGCATGCTCGGGCTGGCCGAGCCGCGTGACGCTCTTCTCGACGAGCGTCGCGGTCGGGCACGCGGCGACGCACGCGCCGCACGATACGCACTCCGAATCCATGAACGCATCGCCCGCGCTCGCCGCGACGCGCGATTCGAAGCCGCGCGCGGCGATCGTCAGCGCGAACGTGCCCTGCGTTTCCTCGCATGCGCGCACGCAGCGATTGCAGACGATGCACTTCGACGGGTCGTAGCTGAAATACGGATTCGACTCGTCCTTCGCGTCGCTCAGATGGTTCTTGCCGTCGAAGCCGTAGCGCACCTCGCGCAGCCCGACGACGCCCGCCATGTCCTGCAACTCGCAATCGCCGTTCGCCGCGCAGGTGAGGCAGTCGAGCGGATGATCGGAGATGTAGAGCTCCATCACGTTGCGGCGCAGGTCCTGCAGGCGGTCGCTTTGTGTGCGCACCTTCATGCCGGCCTCGACGGGCGTCGTGCACGACGCCGGATAGCCGCGCCTACCTTCGATTTCGACGAGGCATAGGCGGCACGAGCCGAACGGCTCCAGCGAATCGGTTGCGCACAGCTTCGGCACGTTGACGCCGGCCTCGATCGCCGCGCGCATCACCGACGTGCCGGCCGGCACCGTGACCGGGCGGCCGTCGATGTCGAGCGTGACGTCGGTGTCGGTGTGGCGCCGCGGCGTGCCGTAGTCGGTGTCGTCGAACGGATCGGCGCGACGCGCAGGCGCTGCGCGCTTGCACGCGCACTGGCCCGAGCCGCAGCCTTGCCGGGACGAATCGAATGCGGAGGAAGTCATCGGGTTTCCTTCTGTCAGGCCGCGGCCGGCGCGGCGCTTGGCGCGTGCGCGGCGAGGCCGAAATCTTCGGGGAAGTGATCGAGTGCGGACAGCACCGGGTACGGCGTCATGCCGCCCATCGCGCAGAGCGAACCCGCGGTCATCGTGTCGCACAGGTCGCGCAGCAGGCGCACCTGCTTTTCCGACGTGTCGCCCGCGCGGATCTTCGCGATCGTCTCGACGCCGCGCGTCGAGCCGATCCGGCACGGCGTGCACTTGCCGCACGATTCGAGCGCGCAGAAATGCATCGCGTACTCGGCGAGCTCGGCGAGGTTCGACGTGTCGTCGTGCAGCACGATGCCGCCGTGCCCGACGACGGCGCCCACCTCCGCATACGCTTCGTAATCGAGCGGAATGTCCCACTGGCTGTCGGGCAGGTACGTGCCGAGCGGGCCGCCGACTTGCGCGGCGCGCGCGGGGCGGCCGCTCGCGGTGCCGCCGCCGAAGTCGAACAGCAGCTCGCGCAGCGTGACGCCGAACGCGAGCTCGACGAGTCCGCCGCGCTTCACGTTGCCCGCCAGCTGGAACGGCAGGGTGCCGCGCGAGCGGCCCATTCCGTAGTCGCGGTAGAACGCCGCGCCGCGCGCGAAGATGATCGGCGCGGTCGCGAGCGTGATCACGTTGTTGATGACGGTCGGTTGTCCGAAGAGTCCCGCGAGCGCGGGCAGCGGCGGCTTCGCGCGTACGACGCCGCGCTTGCCTTCGAGCGATTCGAGGAGCGCCGTTTCCTCGCCGCAGACATAGGCGCCCGCGCCTTTCGCGACGTGCAGCTCGAACGCGTGCGCCGTGCCGAGCACGCTCTCGCCGAGCCAGCCGGCGTCGCGCGCGCGGGCGATCGCGTCGTCGAGCGTCGCGATCGCATGCGGATATTCGCTGCGCACGTAGATGTGGCCGATCGTCGCACCCGTCGCGACGCCCGCGATGATCATCCCTTCGATCAGACAGTACGGATCGCTCTCCATGATGAGGCGATCGGAGAAGGTGCCGGAATCGCCTTCGTCCGCGTTGCAGACGACGTACTTCTGCGCGGCCGCGGCCTGGCGCACGGTCCGCCACTTGATGCCCGCCGGAAATGCTGCGCCGCCGCGTCCGCGCAGGCCCGATTCGATGAGCGTCTCGCATACGGCCGCGCCGTCTAGCGCGAGCGCGTTCTTCAGACCTTCGAGGCCGCCGTGCGCGACGTAGTCGTCGAGCGACAGCGGATCGGTGATGCCGATCCGTGCGAACGTGAGCCGTTGCTGGCGCTTCAGATAAGGGATCTCGTCGACGATCCCGACGCGCGCCGGGTGTGCGCCGCCGTCGAGCCAGCCGGCATCGAAGAGCGCGGGGACGTCGGCCGCCGTGAGGTTCGCGTAGCCGACGCGGCCCGCCGCGGTGCCGATTTCGACGAGCGGTTCGAGCCATAGCAACCCGCGTGAGCCGTTGCGCACGAGCTCGATTGTGACGCCGCGCCGGGCCGCCTCGGCCTCGATCGCGCGCGCGAGCGCGTCGGCGCCGACCGCGAGCGCGGCGGAATCGCGCGGCACGTGGATGCGCGTGCTCATGCGGGCTCCTTTGCGTGCACGGCCGCGTCGACGAGCGCGTCGAAGCGCTCGGCGGTCATCTTCGCGTGCAGTTCGTCGTTGATCGTGAGCGACGGCGACTGCGCGCAGAGGCCCAGGCAATAGACCGATTCGAGCGCGATTTCTTCGCCGTGCTCGCCGTCGATCCGGCAGCGGGCGCGCGCCTGCGCGTGCGCGACGAGCGCCTCGCCGCCCATGCTGCGGCACGCTTCCGCGCGGCAGAGCCGGACCGTCACGCGCGCGGGCGGTGCGGTGCGGAAGTGGTGGTAGTAGGTCAGCACGCCGTGGACTTCGGCGCGCGACAGATTGAGCGCCTTCGCGAGCGGCTCGACGCACGCGGGCGGCACGTAGCCCGCATCGTCCTGGATCGCATGCAGGATCGCGACGAGCGATTTGCCGGGTAGCGCGTGCGCGCGCACGAGCGCGTCGGGCGCGGCGGTATTGGGGGACATCCAGTTGCCTCCTCCGAAGTCATATATGCGCTTTGTGTTCATATGAGGCGCAAATAGGCTTTGAGATATTGATGTGGGTCAACGATAAATCGATAGAATGATGGTCGCAATAGGAAATGGAATTACATAAATGATTCGAGTCGAATGCGACGCGCATTTGATCGTGCGCGACAACGACGGCCGCACGGCGAGCCTGACCGACGTCGCACCGCTCCTCGAGCTCGTCGCGGCGACGGGCAGCATCGCGCAGGCGGCCGAGGCAAAAGGGCTGTCGTACCGGCACGCTTGGGGGTTGCTGCGCGCGCTGGAGGCGTGCGTCGGCGGCGCGCTGATCGAGACCGTGCGCGGCAAGGGTTCGTCGCTGTCGGAGCTCGGGCAGGCGGTCGTCGACGCACAGCGGCTGGCCGGCGAGCGCCTCGACGGCAACCTGCGCGCGCTTGCGGCAGAGGTCGCGAGCGTTCTCAACCGGCGGCTCGCGCGACATGCAGGCGCGCTGCGGATCCAAGCGTCGCACGGCTATGCGGTCGCGGCGCTCGTGTCCGCGCTCGTCGACGCGAACTCGCCCGTCGACATCAAGTACCGCGAGAGCGTCGAGGCGGTGCATTCGCTCGCGGGCGGCGAATGCGATCTCGCGGGCTTTCATCTGCCGCGCGGCGCGTTTCGCACGCACTGTGCGCAGATCTACCGGCCATGGCTCGACGACGCCGATCACGTGCTGATTCACCTGACGCGCCGCAAGCAGGGCCTCTTCGTGCCGCGCGGCAACCCGAAGGGAGTCGTGGGGCTTGCCGATCTCGCGCGCAGCGATATCCGCTTCGTCAACCGGCAGCCGGGCTCCGGCACGCGGATGCTGCTCGATCTCGCGCTGCGCGAGATCGGCGTCGATCCGGAGCGGATCAACGGCTACGCGTCGGCGGAGCTGACGCATTCGGCGATCGCCGCATTCGTCGCGAGCGGGATGGCCGATCTCGGCTTCGGCGTCGAGCCCGCGGCGCGCCACTTCGGGCTCGACTTCATTCCGGTCGTCGACGAGGACTATTACTTCGCGTGCGAGCGTTCGCGGCTCGGCGACGCGCCGCTCGCTGCTGCGCTCGCGCTGCTGCGCGACGACGGCTATCGCGCTGCCGTCGCACGGCTCGACGGCTACGATCCGAGCGCGTGCGGCACGCTCGTCGACGTACCGGCGGGCCTCGCGGGCACGGCGGGCGAAGCGCGCGCGGACGGTCATCAACGGTAACGAAGCGGGCATGCGGGTGGCGCGGCAAGGCGTGTGCATTTGCGTTACGCTAGCTGCTTCCTTTCGTATGAGCCAAAGCGCCGCACCGGCGTTCGACATCGATGAAGCTCCTGACCCATCTCGCCGTCGCGTCCGCAGTCGCGGGCGCGCTCGCCGCGGCCGCGACGACGGTCGCGTTCGCGCAGAACTCCCCCGGCGTGCCGGGCGGCATCCTGAACGAGCAGTTCCGGCTGAACGAGCATCCGCAGATGCAGTTCGCCGCGTCGGCGCCGTCGAAGAAATATCAGACCGGCAAGAAGTCGGACTTGCGCAGGAAGGGCGACATTGGGGACCCGAACGGCTGCAACTTGAAGTGTCCGATGGATTGACGGCGTTCTGGCGCAGCGCCGCATGATGCGGCCGCGCGAGAGGCGAGCGAGGCGGCGACCGGCTGCGCAATGCGTCCGGCAGCTTCGCGCACGATGCGGCGCATGAGCTCGCCGGTCGAACAACACGAGCGAACACGAACGCGGCAAGCTGCTGCGGCTGATATGTTGCCGGCACGTCGCCGGCATGGCGTCACGCGGCCGCCGAAGGCGGTCGCGCACCCGGCCATGCATGGCCGATCGACGACGGGGAACCCGAGAAGTCCGCGCAGCGCTGCAGCCGATAGACGGCCGCGGGCGGCACGTTTGCCCACGCGATACCGATGCGCTCCGCGCGAATGCCGATCGCCGCGAGCCGGCTGGCGGGAATCGGGCAGCGGGGCAGATAGGTGAACTGATAGAACGCGCCGCCCGGGCCGAGATGCATCGCGAACGCGCCATGCACGATCGCCACCGCCTGCTCGACGGGCATCGCGACGAGCGGCAATCCGCTGACGATGGCGCTTGCGCGCGCATTGCCGAACAGGCCGCGCGTGATGCCGAGCTCGGCCGCATCCATGTTCATGATCCGCAGGTCGGGAAAGCGGCGACGCAGCGTCGCGGCGAACGCCGGATCGGCTTCGACGAGCACGAGCCGATCGGCGGCGACGCCGCGCGACAGCAACTCGCGCGTAAAGACGCCCGTGCCTGCGCCGAGCTCGATCACGAGCGCGCTTTCGCTGGGAATCTGGGCGGTCATCAGCGTGGCGAGCGCGGGGCCGGACGGCGCGAGTGCGCCGACCTGGCGGGGATTGCGCAGCCATGCTCGCAGAAAGAGCGCGAGCTCGGGGATTCGCATGGATCCGTTCCTGGCAATAATTGAGCGGCAAGCGGGGCGCGGCGACCGTCCGGCGAAATCGGATTCGGCTCAGCGACCGGCAAGCTAGCCTGCCACGATAAAAAACGAAGGCCATCATGTATTACCCGCTGTGTTGCGCTCGCGCATGTGGCAATGCCGGGACGAAGCGGAGGCGGTGCGGGGCAGCGCGCACACGATGCGCCGCTTGCGTCGGATATTGAAAGCACGGCGTGAAATTGCCGTGACCAAAAGAAAAGCCCTCGAATAACAAGGGCTTTGTGGGGTATTCGTGGGGCGGATCGCCATATCAATCAGCGCCATGCGCGTTCCTTTGCTGGCTGAGGATGAATGGGGTTTGGGGGGGTGCCCCTATGTTGTTCGTCAAGCGTTAGGGGCTGACTTGGGTTGGTAAATGGTGCCGTCGCGCAGCATGGCGAACAGGACGTCGCAGCGTCGCCGAGCCAGTGCGATGAGCGCTTGGTTGTGGCGCTTGCCTTGCTGGATCTTGCGCGAGTAATAGGCCCGTGAGACTGGGTCTCGTAAGGCAGCGAAGGCGGAGAGGAACAAGGCGCGCTTGAGCACCTTGTTGCCCCGTCTGGATGGGTGCTCGCCACGGATCGACGAGCCTGAGCGCCGGGTGACCGGGGCAAGGCCAGCGTAGGCCGCCAGATGAGCAGCCGAAGCGAAGGCTTTATGGGCGACTTCGGTCAGGAGTCTGGCGGCGGTCCTGACGCCGACTCCCGGCATGCTGGTCAGGACCGGCCAAAGAGGGTGAGCGAGCACCAGCCGCTCAACTTCGGCGGCGATTTCGTCACGCTGCGTGCGCAAGGCGGCGAGTTGCTGGGCCAAGCGGGGCATGACGATGGTGGCGGCTTGCGTGCCGGGCACGATCACGGCTTGTTCGCTCAGAGCCTGAACGATCTCAGTCGCCAAGCTTTTACCCATACGGGGCGCGAGCTTGGTCAGACGGTTGGCGAGCGTCTTCTCGCTGGTGGCGGCAAGCGCGGCGGGCGACGGGTAGCGCTCAAGGAGATCGAGCACCGCTGGATGGTCGAGGCGCGGTCCGAGAACGCGCTCGAGCGCCGGATGGATCTGGGTGAGCAGGCCGCGAATGCGGTTGCTGGTTTGAGTGACCTGGGCGGCAAGATCATCGTCGAAGCCGCACAACATGGTGAGCTCGGCGAGCTGCTCGTCGGCCAATCGAAGCGAGCGCAGCGTGTGCGGCATCGAGCGAGCAGCTTCGGCAATGATCGCGGCATCTCGGGCATCTGTCTTGGCTTCACCAGCATGCAGGTCGGCGATGCGGCGCATGGCCAGTCCCGGCAGATAGGCGACGAGTACGCCTTCAGCGCGGGCGACGGCTACAGGAAGTGCACCGATGGTGGACGGTTGGTCGACGACGAATAGAAGTCGGCCGTGCGTCTTGAGTTCGGCGATGAGGGCGCGCAGCTTTGCCTCGTCGTTGGGCAGCGCCTTGTTGTACAGGCGCTTGCCGTTCCGATCGAGTGCAACGGCGTGATGCTGGCCTTTACCGACATCGACGCCGACGAAGACATCGACGGCATCACGTTGTTGTGTGTCTTGCATCGCAGTTTGTGCAGAGTGAACGGGTTGGTTTGCAACAACGGTGGCAAGTCTCGGCATCCACGTTACGGACGGCGTCGGGATATCCCGGCCAAACCCCTATCAGCGATCACCAGCCACCCACCAGGCCCGGTGACAACACCCCCCGGATCATGACTGCGACTGGGGGCGGGAATCATGCCGGGCCTGGCTGGCCAAAACCCCAATTATCGGGGTGTGAAGATAGTAACGGGGGCGGCTGGTGGAGGGCTGGAGAGCCCCCAGAAAAACCCCCGGTTTGGGGTCGTTTCTACCGGACAACGTTGGGTGTGGTTTGCAATAAAAAACCCCGCGAAGCCAAGCTGGGCGGGGTTTTCTGGGTAAAGACGGGTAACGCTAGGCAGGAAAATGGTGGAGGCGGCGGGAATCGAACCCGCGTCCAGAAGCGGTCCACGACCAGTTCTACATGTTTAGTTCTGTCATTTGATTTAACCGTAACGTCGCGGACGAACACGCTCCGTTACGGCGATTCACTAGGTTTTCGACCCGGCCGTCGTGACGCCGGCAAGGCTTAACTGACGTATATGACCTCTGTCGGTATTGCTACCGGTCTTGCGACACTAGCCCGTCAGTGAACTAGGCAGAGGACGGCGGCCCTTAGGCTGCCAGTGCGAACGTATCGTCGTTTGCAGTTACGTTTTTCCCATTGATTAACGAGGTGACGGGTCCTCGACATGCCCTAGCCGCTTCACAACCCCTGTCGAAACCAGGTCGCCCCCAGCGGATCCATCATTATAGCGCAACGCGCGCAACAGTCGCAGCAGCTCGCCGGTCGTCCCGACGAGATGATGCGCCTGCCAGTCGACGGGCGCGGCGCCATCGCCGCAATAGCCGTACGCGGCCGCCACGGTCGGCATGCCGGCTGCGCTGCCCGCCTGGATGTCGCGCAGATCGTCACCGACGTAAACGATCCGCGCGGGCGTGAGCGACAGCCGCTCTGCCGCATACAGGAGCGGCGCTGGATGGGGCTTCGGATGCGACGCCGTGTCGCCGCTGACGACGCATGCGGCGCGTCCTGCAAGGCCGAGCAGCGCGACGAGCGGATCGGTGAACCGCGCGGCCTTGTTGGTCACGATGCCCCAGCGCACGCCGCGCGCGTCGAGGTCGTCGAGAAGCGCGCCGATGCCCGGGAAGAGCGTCGTATGCACGCATAGATCGACCGCGTAGTTCGCGAGGAATTCGTCGCGCAGCGCATCGTATTCCGCGTCCGCTGGCACGATGCCGAAGGCGCTGCCGATCAGGCCGCGGGCGCCCGCCGACGCGAGCGGGCGCAGCGCGTCGAGCGGCGTTTCGGCGACGCCGCGCGTGCGCTGCATCTTGTTGACCGCGGCCGCGAGGTCGGGGGCGGTGTCGGCGAGCGTGCCGTCGAGATCGAACAGCACGGCCTCGCACGCATCGAGACGCAACGCGTCGGACAGCGGGGCGGCGAAGGAGGGCGAAGAAAAGCTCATGGGCGCGATCGGAACGGGTGACGGGTCAGGCGCTGCGGCGGCACGCGACGAGGTAGTTGACGTCGGTGTCGTTCGACAGCGTGAAGCGCTTCGCGAGCGGATGGTAGGTGATGCCCTTGATCTCGACGATCTGCAGATCGGTCGCGCGCACGAAGCGGGCGAGTTCGGACGGTCGGATGAAGCGCGCGTAGTCGTGCGTGCCTTTCGGCAGCATCTGCGCGATGTACTCGGCGCCGATCACGGCGAGCAGGTACGACTTCAGGTTGCGGTTTAGCGTCGAGAAGAACACCCAGCCGCCCGGCTTCACGAGTGTCGAGCACGCGGCGACGACATTCGCGGGCGACGGCACATGCTCGAGCATCTCCATGCACGTGACGACGTCGTACGTGCCCGGCTCGCGTGCGGCGAGCGCTTCGGCCGCGATCGCCTCGTAGTCGACGGTGACGCCGCTTTCGAGGCTGTGCAGATCGGCGACGCCGAGCGCTTCCGTCGCGAGGTCGATGCCCTTGACCTGCGCGCCGAGCGACGCCATCGATTCCGACAGGATGCCGCCGCCGCAGCCGATGTCGACGACACGCTTGCCGGGCAGATGCGCGTGCGCGTCGATCCAGTTCAGGCGCACCGGATTGAGGTCGTGCAAAGGCTTGAATTCAGCGTTCGGATCCCACCATTTGTGAGCGAGGTCGCTGAATTTCTGGAGTTCGTGCGGATCGGCGTTCGTCATGTCGGCAAGCGGATGCGGGTAGGAGGGCGGCGGCGCGCCCGTCAAGCCACGAGTATATAAGCGGGCGGGCGAGGTCGCCAGGAACGCGCTCGCGCGATGGGCGGGCCGTGTCAATGAAAAAGCCCCGCTGAAGCGGGGCTTTGGAAGCAGGTGCGATCGATGCGCGGCTTACTGCGCCGGAACGGTCGTCTTCTGCACTTCCTGCGTACCGACCACTTCGACTTCCACGCGGCGGTCCGGTGCGAGGCAGGCGATGAGTTGCTTGCGGTTCTTCTGCTTGCAGGTGTTGCCCGTGACCGGATTGCGCTTGCCCTTGCCTTCCGTGTAGACCTTGTTCGCCGGGACGCCCTTGCTGACCAGGTACGACTTGACGGCTTGCGCACGGCGCAGCGACAGACGGTCGTTGTACTTGTCCGAACCGATGCGGTCGGTGTAGCCCGTGGCCACGACTACTTCGACGTTCATGCCCTGGATCTTCGCAGCCAGTTCGTCAAGCTTCTGCTTGCCGGCCGGCTTCAGGATGGCCTTGTCGAAGTCGAACAGCGTATCGGCTTGGTACGTAATCTTCTGGCTCGTGATGGCCGGAGCAGCCGGTGCGACCGGGGCCGGTGCCGGTGCCTGGGCGACCAGTGCGCCATCGCACTTCGCGTTGGCGGTGGCCGGCGTCCAGAACGCATCGCGCCAGCAGAGCTCGTTCGTGCCGTTCATCCACACCCATTCGCCCGTGCCATTCACCCAGTTGTCATTCACGGCTTGTCGCGACGCCGGCACCGACTGTGCCGAAGCGGATGCAGCCATAACTGCGGTAGCTGCAATGAACGCGAGCTTTGAAAGTTTATTCATATTTCTCCTCTCGAAATTGAGATTACCGCAGGTTTACTGCGAGCCTGTTGACGATGACAAGTCATACATTGCTCGAAGTATAACATTGGTGCGGCACAAAAAACGCGGCACCGCTCTGTGTAGACTTCGAGCAGCGTCTAACTTTCAGTGCGTTTGCATTTTGCCATATCGTTCCCTTCCCACGAAAAAAAATCCTCCCCACCCTAAGATCAGTCTATCGATTGTGGTGCGAGTGCAACACCGAGTGCCGCATGTTTCGGAAATTGTCAAGTCCGTTGGCGGGAAATCGCAGATTCTTTGGGCTGCAAACCATTCGTTATCTGTTTTGTATTTTTTTGTGTGCGCGATGTTCGAGCGATGCGAGGTGGGAGGCGAAGCGGTCGCGCGGTTTTGCCATTCTTATATAGAGGGGTCCGCGTTGGGGCGGGTTGGGCCGCATGTTAGAATCGCACGTTGCGTCGCGCGAGCGGCGCCCACGCGAAAGGCGGCCCCGTCTTCGCTCCGAAAAGATACGGATACATGGATCAATTCGCCAAAGAGACCCTGCCCACCTCCCTCGAGGAGGAAATGCGCAAGTCGTATCTCGATTACGCCATGAGCGTGATCGTCGGACGTGCCCTTCCGGATGTCCGCGATGGCTTGAAGCCCGTGCACCGGCGCGTGCTGTTCGCGATGCACGAACTGAACAACGACTGGAACCGGCCGTACAAGAAGTCCGCGCGTATCGTCGGCGACGTGATCGGTAAGTACCACCCGCACGGCGACACGGCGGTCTACGACACGATCGTCCGGATGGCCCAGGACTTCTCGCTGCGCTACATGCTCGTCGACGGTCAGGGCAACTTCGGCTCTGTCGACGGCGACAATGCCGCCGCGATGCGCTACACCGAAATCCGGATGGCCAAGATCGGCCACGAGCTGCTCGCGGACATCGACAAGGAAACCGTCGACTTCGGCCCGAACTACGACGGCAGCGAAATGCAGCCGCTCATCCTGCCGTCGCGGATTCCGAACCTCCTCATCAACGGTTCGTCGGGGATCGCGGTCGGCATGGCGACCAACATTCCGCCGCACAACCTGAACGAGGTCGTCGACGCGTGCCTGTACCTGCTGAGCAATTCGCAGGCGAGCGTCGACGAACTGATCGAGATCATTCCCGCGCCCGATTTCCCGACGGCCGGCATCATCTATGGCGTCGCGGGCGTGCGCGACGGCTATCGCACCGGCCGCGGCCGTGTCGTGATGCGCGCGACGACGCACTTCGAAGAGATCGACCGCGGCCAGCGGATGGCGATCATCGTCGACGAGCTGCCGTACCAGGTCAACAAGCGCTCGCTGCTCGAGCGGATCGCGGAGCTCGTCAACGAGAAGAAGCTCGAGGGCATCTCCGACATCCGCGACGAGTCCGACAAGAGCGGCATGCGCGTCGTGATCGAGCTCAAGCGCGGCGAGGTGCCCGAGGTCGTGCTGAACAACCTGTACAAGGCGACCCAGCTGCAGGACACGTTCGGCATGAACATGGTCGCGCTCGTCGACAACCAGCCGAAGCTCCTCAATCTGAAGGAGATCCTGCAGTGCTTCCTGTCGCATCGGCGCGAAGTGCTGACGCGGCGCACGGTCTACGAGCTGCGCAAGGCGCGCGAACGCGGCCACGTGCTCGAAGGCTTGGCCGTCGCGCTCGCGAACATCGACGACTTCATCGCGATCATCAAGGCCGCGCCGACGCCGCCGATCGCGAAGCAGGAGCTGATGGCGAAGTCGTGGGATTCGTCGCTCGTGCGCGAGATGCTGACGCGCGCCGAGACCGAGAACGCGGCGGCGGGCGGGCGCGAAGCATACCGCCCGGAAGGTCTGAGTCCGGCGTTCGGCATGCAGGGCGACGGTCTGTACCGGCTGTCCGACACGCAGGCGCAGGAAATTCTCCAGATGCGTCTGCAGCGCCTGACGGGTCTCGAGCAGGACAAGATCATCGGCGAATACCGCGACGTGATGGCGCAGATCGCCGATCTGCTCGACATCCTCGCACGGCCGGAGCGGATCACCGTGATGATCGGCGAGGAACTGAACGCCGTGAAGGCCGAGTTCGGCGACGCGCGCCGCTCGAAGATCGAGCTGAATGCGACCGAGCTGAACACGGAAGACCTGATCACGCCGCAGGACATGGTGGTCACGATGTCGCATGCGGGCTACGTGAAGTCGCAGCCGCTGTCCGAGTATCGCGCGCAGAAGCGCGGCGGCCGCGGCAAGCAGGCGACGCAGATGAAGGAAGACGACTGGATCGAGACGCTCTTCATCGCGAACACGCACGACTACATCCTGTGCTTCTCGAACCGCGGCCGCGTGTACTGGGTCAAGGTCTACGAGGTGCCGCAGGGCTCGCGCAACTCGCGCGGCCGTCCGATCGTCAACATGTTCCCGCTGCAGGACGGCGAGAAGATCAACGTCGTGCTGCCCGTCCGGGAATTTTCGGCCGACAAGTACGTGTTCATGACGACGGCCTTGGGCACCGTCAAGAAGACGCCGCTCGAAGCGTTCAGCCGGCCGATGAAGAAGGGCATCATTGCGGTCGGCCTCGACGAGGGCGACTACTTGATCGGCGCGGCGATCACCGATGGCGCGCACGACGTGATGCTGTTCTCCGATGCCGGCAAGGCGGTCCGCTTCGACGAGAACGACGTGCGTCCGATGGGCCGCGAGGCGCGCGGCGTGCGCGGGATGCAGCTCGACGAAGGGCAGCAGGTGATCGCGATGCTCGTCGCGGGCAGCGAGGAGCAATCGGTGCTGACCGCGACCGAGAACGGTTTCGGCAAGCGCACGCCGATCACCGAGTACACGCGCCACGGCCGCGGCACGAAGGGGATGATCGCGATCCAGACGTCCGAGCGCAACGGCCGCGTGGTCGCCGCGACGCTCGTCGACGCCGAGGATCAGATCATGCTGATCACGACGGCGGGCGTTCTGATCCGCACGCGCGTGTCGGAGATCCGCGAGATGGGGCGGGCGACGCAAGGTGTTACACTCATCAGTCTCGATGAAGGCACCAAGCTTTCGGGTCTGCAGCAGATCGCCGAGGCGGACGCTGAGCCCGACGACGATGCGTCGGAGGGCGGCGACGCCTGAGCCAGGTTGTGACCGTCGAGCCGCCGCCCGGCTCGCACGCAAAAATGCGGCGTGACGGGTGCGGCGTATAAACTGTGCATATTTCCATGAGGGAGTGATGATGCAAAAACGATTCAAGCAACTGGTCCTGCTGGCAGCGATGGTTCCGGCGTTCGCGATGGCTCAGTCGCTGTCGAACCAGACTTCGGCTCCGGCGGCCGCTGCTCCGATCGACGCCGACAAGAAGGCAGCCATCAAGGATCTGCTCGACGCGATCGACGCGCCGAAGCTCGTGTCGGCAATCGCGAACAGCGCCGAAATGCAATCGAAGCAGCTCGTGCCGGCGATCCTGTCGGACGCGCTGTCGGAGAACAAGACGCTGAACGACAAGCAAAAGCAAGCTGCCGTGCCGACGCTCCAGAAGAACGCGGTGCCGAAGCTCGTTGACGGCGCGGGCAAGGTGTTCGGCACGCAGCAGTTCTCGAGCGACGCGATGCAGGCTCAGTACGACGCGTACGCGAAGTACTACAGCACGTCGGAGATCAAGGATCTGACGACGTTCTACAAGAGCCCGACGGGCCGCAAGTTCATCCAGGTGCAAGATCAGGTCGGCCGCGACGTCGTGAACGGCCTGATGCAGAAGTACATGCCGCAGGCAATCAAGGCGACGCGCGACCAGGCCGACAAGGAAGTCGCGGGCGTCAAGCCGGGCAAGTAAGCCGCGTCCCGCCGGGGCCCGCCGGCCGGGGCGTTCGCCGCTCGGGTTTGGCGGGTTCGTCGGGACAGTGCGATAATGGTCGTTTGCGCGAGAGCGCAAGCGGCCATTTCCTTTTTTCGCACGGCTTTCGGCCGGTTCGAAGCGGCTGCGTCCCTTCCGAGGTTTTCACGATGCGCGTCTTTAATTTCTCCGCCGGTCCCGCGGCGATGCCCGAGGAAGTGCTGCGCCAGGCGGCCGCCGAAATGCTCGACTGGAACGGCAGCGGCATGAGCGTGATGGAAATGAGCCATCGCGGCAAGGAGTTCATGTCGATCCACGAGGCGGCGCTTGCTGACCTGCGCGAGCTGCTCGACGTGCCCGTGAACTACCGGATTCTATTCCTGCAGGGCGGGGGGATCGCCGAGAACGCGATCGTGCCGATGAACCTGCTCGGCTCGCGCACGACGGCCGATTTCGTCGTCACGGGCTCCTGGTCGCAGAAGTCGTTCAACGAGGCGAAGAAATACTGCACGCCGCATCTCGCTGCGACGGGCAAGACCGAGCGGGGTTACACGCGCGTGCCGGCATTCTCCGAATGGCGGATGTCCGACGATCCGGCATACGTGCACCTGTGCACGAACGAGACGATCGACGGCGTCGAAACGTTCGACATCCCCGATCTCGGCAACGTGCCGCTCGTCGCCGACGTGTCGTCGCACATCCTGTCGCGTCCGCTCGAAATCGCGAAGTATGGTGCGATCTTCGGCGGCGCGCAGAAGAACATCGGGATGGCTGGCGTGACGCTCGTGATCGTCCGAGAGGACCTGCTCGACCGCGCGCTGTCGATCTGCCCGTCGGCGTTCGAATGGAGGACGGTCGCGCTCAACAACTCGCTCTACAACACGCCGCCCACCTACGCGATCTACGTCGCGGGCCTCGTGTTCAAGTGGCTGAAGGCACAAGGCGGCCTGGCCGTGATCGAGCAGCGCAACATCGAAAAATCGAAGCTGCTGTACGACGCGATCGACGCGAGCAGCTTCTATTTGAACAAGGTCGAGAAATCGGCGCGTTCGCGGATGAACGTGCCGTTCTTTCTCGCGGACGAATCGCGCAACGAAGACTTCCTTGCCGGCGCAAAAGAGCGCGGGTTGCTGCAACTGAAGGGCCACAAGTCCGTCGGCGGCATGCGGGCGTCGATCTACAACGCGGTGCCGCTCGCGGGCGTGCAGGCGCTCGTCGAGTACATGAGGGATTTCGAGCGGCAATGCGCGTGATGCGCACCGCTCTTCAGCACGCTTGTTAATTCATGGACGACGAACTCAATACCCGCCTGAAGCCTCTGCGCGAACGCATCGACGCGATCGACGCGCAGTTGATCTCGCTTCTGAACCAGCGCGCGGCAGTCGCGCTCGAGGTCGGCGAGGTCAAGAAGCACTTCAACGCGCCCGTGTTCCGGCCGGAGCGCGAGCAGCAGGTGATCGCGCGCTTGCAGGACATGAGCGCCGGGCCGCTCGCGAGCGAGCACATCAGCGCGATCTGGCGCGAGATCATGGCGGCGAGCCGCTCGCTCGAGCAGACGATTCACGTTGCGTTCCTGGGGCCTGTCGGCACCTACAGCGAACAGGCGATGTTCGACTACTTCGGCCAGTCGATCGAAGGGCTGCCGTGCCCGTCGATCGACGAGGTGTTCCGCTCGGTCGAGGCGGGCGCCGCGGCGTTCGGGGTCGTGCCGGTCGAAAACTCGTCGGAAGGCGCGGTGTCGCGCACGCTCGATCTGCTGCTGCATACGCAGCTTCTGATCGGCGGCGAGCTGTCGCTGCCGATTCATCACAACCTGCTCACGCAGACGGGCAAGCTCGACGGCGTGAAGCGCGTATGTGCGCATGCGCAGGCGCTCGCGCAGTGCCAGCAGTGGCTCGCGGCGAACGCGCCGCATCTCGAGCGGCAGGCGGTCTCGAGCAACGCGGAAGCCGCGCGGCTGGCGGCCGACGACGCGGCGGTCGCCGCGATCGCGGGCGACCGTGCGGCGACGCATTACGGGCTGCAGATCGCATATGCGCTGATTCAGGACGATCCGCACAACCGCACGCGCTTCGCCGTGATCGGCAAGGAGCCGGCAGGACCGAGCGGGCATGACCAGACGTCGCTCATCGTGTCGGTGAAGAACGAGCCGGGCGCTGTGTTCAAGCTGCTCGAGCCGCTCGCGCGGCACGGCGTATCGATGACGCGCTTCGAGTCACGTCCCGCCCGGGTCGGCACGTGGGAGTATTACTTCTACATCGACGTCGAAGGACATCGCGACGACGACGCAGTCAAGGCTGCGCTCGCGGAGCTCGGCAAGAAGGCGGCATTCCTGAAGATTCTCGGTTCGTATCCGCGCGCGCGGTGACGCGCGTCGCGTTGCGCCGCGCCGGCATGCGTGGCCGCGTCGCCCGTAATGGCGCGCGGCAGCGGATGGCGGCGCGTGGCGGCAGGGCTCGCGGCTGGAGCGGCTTGCCGCAGGTAGACGACGCACGGCCCATCGCGCAAGCGGATGCGCGGCGCCTCGGGCAGGCGGCCGTTCGATATTGACCCTCGCGCGCCCGGCTCGGGCGCGTGTTACTTGGCTTTCGTCGTGTCAGGCTTTTCGTTCAACAAACTGGTGATTTTCGGCGTCGGGCTGATCGGCGGCTCGCTTGCGCTCGCATTGCGCGCGGGTGCGTCGGGCGGCGCGCGCGAGGTGGTCGGCGTCGGCCGTTCGACCGCGTCGATCAAGCGTGCGCTCGCGCTGCGCGTGATCGACCGCGCGGCAGCGCTCGACGACGACGCGCAGTTGCGTGACGCGCTCGCGGGCGCCGACATCGTGCTGCTCGCCGCGCCCGTCGCGCAGACGGGACCGCTTCTTGCGCGGATCGCGCCGTTTCTCGACGCATCGACGATCGTCACCGACGCGGGCAGCACGAAGTCGGACGTCGTCGCGGCCGCGCGCGCGGCGCTCGGCGCGCGGATCGGCCAGTTCGTGCCGGGCCACCCGATCGCCGGACGCGAATCGAGCGGCGTCGACGCGGCGCTCGACGATCTGTACGTCGGCCGCAACGTCGTGCTGTGCGCATTGCCGGAGAACGCACCCGATGCCGTCGCGCGCATCGAATCGATGTGGCGCGCGGCGCGCGCCGACGTGCGAGCGATGAGCGCCGAGCAGCACGACCGCGTGTTCGCGGCGGTGAGCCATCTGCCGCACGTGCTGTCGTTCGCGCTCGTCGAGCAGATTCTCGGCGAATCCGACGCCGAGCTGAAATTCTCGTATGCGGCGGGCGGGTTCCGCGACTTCACGCGCATCGCCGCGTCGAGCCCGGAAATGTGGCGCGACGTCTGCCTCGCGAACCGCACGGCGCTCCTCGACGAGCTCGACGCGTACACCCGCGTGCTAGCGCGGCTGCGCGCGGCGGTCGACGCGGGCGACGGCGCCGCGCTCGAAGCCGTGTTCGCGCGCTCGCGCGCCGCGCGCTCGGCGTGGCGCGAGCGCGGCGCGAAGGCCGCGCTCGTCGTCCATTCAGCTCTTCCTGGAACAGGATCTCACATGGAACATCTCGATCTCGGCCCGTTCTCCCATGCGCAAGGCACGGTGCGTCTGCCCGGCTCGAAGAGCATCTCGAACCGCGTGCTGCTGCTTGCGGCGCTTGCGGAAGGCGAGACGACCGTCACGAACCTGCTCGATTCCGACGACACGCGCGTGATGCTCGACGCGTTGGCCAAGCTCGGCGTGAAGCTGTCGCGCGACGGCGATACCTGCGTCGTCGGCGGCACGCGCGGCGCGTTCACCGCGATATCGGCGGATCTCTTCCTCGGCAACGCGGGCACCGCAGTGCGGCCGCTGACGGCGGCGCTCGCGGTCAACGGCGGCGACTACCGGATCCACGGCGTGCCGCGGATGCACGAGCGTCCGATCGGCGATCTCGTCGACGGGCTGCGCCAGATCGGCGCGCAGATCGACTACGAAGGCAACGAAGGCTTCCCGCCGCTCCGGATCCGGCCCGCGGCGATTTCGGTCGAGGCGCCGATCCGCGTGCGCGGCGACGTGTCGAGCCAGTTCCTGACCGCGCTTCTGATGACGCTGCCGCTCGTGAAGGCGAAGGACGGCGCGAGCGTCGTCGAGGTCGACGGCGAACTGATCTCGAAGCCTTACATCGAGATCACGATCAAGCTGATGGCGCGCTTCGGCGTGACGGTCGAGCGCGACGGCTGGCAGCGCTTCACGGTGCCGGCGGGCGTACGGTACCGGTCGCCCGGCACGATCATGGTCGAGGGCGACGCCTCGTCGGCGTCGTACTTCCTCGCGGCGGGCGCGCTGGGCGGCGGGCCGCTGCGCGTCGAGGGTGTCGGCCACGCGAGCATCCAGGGCGACGTCGGCTTCGCGAACGCGCTGATGCGGATGGGCGCGAACGTGACGATGGGCGACGACTGGATCGAGGTGCGCGGCATCGGCCACGACCACGGCAAGCTCGCACCGATCGACATGGACTTCAACCTGATTCCGGACGCGGCGATGACGATCGCGGTCGCCGCGCTGTTTGCCGATGGCTCGAGCACGCTGCGTAACATCGGCAGCTGGCGTGTGAAGGAGACCGACCGGATCGCCGCGATGGCGACCGAGCTGCGCAAGGTCGGCGCGACGGTCGAAGAGGGTGCCGATTATCTTGTCGTGACGCCGCCTGCGCACCTCGTGCCGAACGCGTCGATCGACACCTATGACGACCACCGGATGGCGATGTGCTTCTCGCTCGTGAGCCTGGGCGGCGTGCCCGTGCGCATCAACGATCCGAAGTGCGTCGGCAAGACGTTTCCCGACTATTTCGACCGTTTCCTGGCGCTCGCGAAGGCTTGACGCCCGTATTGACCCGATGAAATCGACTCGACCTTTTCACCCGACCCCAGTTATCACGATCGACGGCCCGACCGCATCCGGCAAGGGCACGGTCGCGGCGCTCGTCGCCGCGCACCTCGGTTTTCACCTGCTCGACAGCGGCGCGCTGTACCGGCTCGCCGCGCTCGCGAGCATCCGCTACCAAGTCGAGCCCGACGACGCCGACGCGCTCGCCAAGCTCGTCGACGGCCTCCACATCACGTTCCGCGAGGGCTGCGCGCAGCTCGACGGCGTCGACGTGTCCGACGAGATCCGTGCGGAAGCGGTCGGCAACCGGGCGTCGGCGATCGCCGTCCATGCGAGCGTGCGCGCGGCGCTCGTCGCGCGGCAGCGCGCGTTCCGCAAGACGCCGGGGCTCGTCGCGGACGGCCGCGACATGGGGACCGTGATCTTCCCGGACGCGGTGCTGAAGGTGTTCCTGACGGCGAGCGTCGAGGCGCGCGCCGCGCGCCGGCATAAGCAATTGATGCAAAAAGGTTTTTCTGCTAATATTGATAACTTGCTTCAGGATTTGCGCGAACGCGACGCACGCGACAGCAATCGCGCAGCCGCGCCGCTCAAGCCCGCAGCAGACGCCAGGCCCCTCGACACGTCGGCCCTCACGATCGAGCAATCGGTCGAACAGGTCCTCGCGTGGTTCCGGGAGCTCGGCCAGCCCGCTTGAAATAGAGGCAAAAGCGTAGTAGGTGCTTCGCGCGTTGCGCGAAGCGTGTGTTAAACCCTAACCCCGTGTGGATTCGCGGGCGCGTCGCCAGCCATGACGGCCGGTGCGGGCGGTAGAGCGAAACCACGCACAATCCGATTTTTATGTCCGACCTGCAAACCTCCACCCCGAATACCGAATCCTTCGCGGCTCTGTTCGAAGAGTCGCTGACCCGCCAAGACATGCGCGCCGGCGAAGTGATCTCCGCCGAAGTCGTGCGTGTCGACCACAACTTCGTGGTCGTCAATGCAGGCCTCAAGTCCGAGGCTTACATTCCGATCGAGGAATTCCTGAACGATCAGGGCGAGGTTGAGGTGCAGTCGGGCGATTTCGTGTCCGTCGCGATCGACGCACTCGAAAACGGCTACGGCGACACGATCCTGTCGCGCGACAAGGCGAAGCGCCTTGCATCGTGGCTGTCGCTGGAAAAGGCGCTCGACAACAACGAACTCGTCACCGGCACGATCACCGGCAAGGTGAAGGGCGGCATGACCGTGATGGTCAACGGCATCCGCGCGTTCCTGCCGGGTTCGCTCGTCGACACGCGTCCCGTCAAGGACACGACGCCGTACGAAGGCAAGACGCTCGAGTTCCGCGTCATCAAGCTCGATCGCAAGCGTAACAACGTCGTGCTGTCGCGCCGCGCGGTGATCGAAGCGACCCAAGGCGAAGAGCGCGCGAAGCTGCTCGAGACGCTGAAGGAAGGCGCGATCGTCAACGGCGTGGTCAAGAACATCACCGACTACGGCGCGTTCGTGGATCTGGGCGGCATCGACGGCCTGCTGCACATCACCGACATCGCATGGCGCCGCGTGCGTCACCCGAGCGAAGTCCTGTCGGTCGGCCAGGAAGTCACCGCGAAGATCCTCAAGTTCGACCAAGAGAAGAACCGCGTGTCGCTCGGCATCAAGCAACTGGGCGACGATCCGTGGGAAGGCATCTCGCGCCGTTACCCGTCGGGCACGCGCCTGTTCGGCAAGGTCACGAACATCACCGACTACGGCGCGTTCGTCGAAGTGGAATCGGGCATCGAAGGCCTCGTCCACGTGTCGGAAATGGACTGGACGAACAAGAACGTCGCTCCGTCGAAGGTCGTTCAGCTCGGCGACGAAGTCGAAGTCATGGTCCTCGAGATCGACGAAGACCGTCGTCGTATCAGCCTCGGCATGAAGCAGTGCAAGCCGAATCCGTGGGACGACTTCAGCCGCAACTTCAAGAAGGGCGACAAGATCACGGGCGCGATCAAGTCGATCACCGACTTCGGCGTGTTCATCGGTCTGCCGGGCGGCATCGACGGCCTCGTCCACCTGTCGGACCTGTCGTGGAGCGAAGCTGGCGAAGAAGCGGTTCGCAAGTACAAGAAGGGCGACGAAGTCGAGGCAATCGTGCTCGGCATCGACGTCGAGAAGGAACGCATCTCGCTCGGCATCAAGCAGCTCGAAGGCGATCCGTTCAGCAACTACGTTGCAATGAACGACAAGGGCTCGATCGTCGACGGCGTCGTGAAGTCGGTCGACGCGAAGGGCGCGGTCATCACGCTGACGCCGGACGTCGAAGGCTATCTGCGCGCGTCGGAAATCTCGCAGGATCGCGTCGAAGACGCACGCAACGTGCTAAAGGAAGGCGACAAGGTCAACGCGATGGTGATCAACATCGATCGCAAGTCGCGCGGCATCAACCTGTCGATCAAGGCGAAGGATTCGGCCGAGCAGCAGGAAGCGATGCGCGGCCTGCAAGCCGATTCGAGCGCCGCTGCGACTGGTACGACCAACCTCGGCGCGCTGCTGAAGGCGAAGCTCGACGGCCAGAACCAGTAAGCCTCGCGAGGTCTGCTGAAGTATGACCAAATCCGAGTTGGTCGCCCAGTTGGCATCGCGATTTCCGCAACTCGTGTTGAAGGATGCGGATTTCGCGGTGAAAACGATGCTCGATGCGATGTCCGACGCACTGTCGAAAGGGCATCGCATCGAAATTCGCGGCTTCGGCAGCTTCGGTTTGAACCGCCGCCCGGCGCGTGTCGGGCGCAATCCGAAGTCGGGGGAGAAAGTGCAGGTGCCCGAGAAGTACGTACCGCACTTCAAGCCCGGCAAGGAATTGCGTGAGCGCGTCGACGGCCGCGCCGGCGAGCCGTTGAAGAACGACGAACCGGAAGATAGCCAGTGACGGTTCAGCCGCAAGCCGATGCCGAACCAGTTTGGCCGAAAGAAAGCGCCCCTTGCGGGCGCTTTTTCTTTGGGCGCACGCAGCGCGGGTTTCGCGAAGCGCGTCAAGCGCCGGCAGAACCGATTCGCGAAGCGCTAAAGGCATCCTTTACAATACGGGGCGCCTGACGCGCTGCGAAGGGGAGTCGCGCGCGCTGCCGAACAATCTCAGTCAAAGAGAGGGAGTCATGAAGTTCATCGTCTGGTTGATCCGTGTGCTGGTGTTCGTGCTGCTGCTCGTGCTTGCGTTGGCCAATACGCAAAGCGCCACGCTGAATTTCCTCGCCGGTTACAACTGGCAGGCTCCGTTGATCCTGATCGGTCTCGCGTTCTTCGGCGTCGGCCTGATCGCCGGTCTGTTGTCGGCGCTGCCCGCGATCTTCCGGATGCGAATGGAGAACGGCCGCCTGAAGCGCGACTTGCGCGCGGCGCGCGAGAACCCGGCCGTCATCGACCAGCCGCCGATGCCGCCCGTCATTTAACGATGCCGACGCCGCGCACCGTGCGCGGCCAAGGTTTTTTTCGACACGTCGCATGGATCTCGATTTCTGGTGGCTGCTCGCCATTCCCGTCGCGTTCGCGCTCGGCTGGATGGCGTCGCGCTACGACCTCAACAAACTGCTGTCCGAGAGCGCGAATCTGCCGCGCTCCTATTTCCGCGGCCTGAACTTCCTGCTGAACGAACAGCCGGACAAAGCCATCGACGCGTTCATCGAAGTCGCGAAGCTCGATCCCGAAACGGTCGAGCTGCACTTCGCGCTCGGCAACCTGTTTCGTCGGCGCGGCGAGACGGACCGCGCGATCCGCGTTCATCAGAACCTGCTGAGCCGCAACGATCTGCCCGTGAACGAGCGCGACCACGCGCTCTTCGAGCTCGGGCAGGACTTCCTGAAGGCGGGCCTGCTCGACCGCGCGGAAGAGGCGTTCCACAAGCTCTCCGAAGGCGACTACGCGCTCGACGCGCAGCGCGCGCTCCTCACGATCTACGAGATCGAGAAGGACTGGAACAAGTCGATCGACACCGCGGCGCGGATCGAGTCGATGGGCGCGCCGCGTCTCGCGACCGAGATCTCGCAGTTCCATTGCGAACTCGCGCAGGACGCGCTGCTGCGCAAGAATGCCGCGCTCGCGACCGAGCATTTGCGCGAGGCGCTCACGGTGAATCCGCAGAACGCGCGCGCAACGATCCTGTCGGGCGACGCGGCCGCCGCGGCGGGCGACCATCGCGCGGCGATCGAACACTGGCGCCGTATCGAGATGCAGAATCCCGCGTATCTGCCGCTCGTCGCCGACAAGCTGATGAAGTCCTACACTGCGCTCGATCAGGCGGCCGACGGCGCCGAGCTGCTGACGGGCTATGCGGAACGCTATCCGTCGAACGATCTGCTCGACGTCGTCTATCAGTACGTCGCGCAGATGCGCGGCAACGACGTCGCGCACGCGCTCGCGCGCACGCAGATGGAGAAGGCGCCGAACCTGTCCGGCATGCTGCATTTGCTCGACGCGCAGATCGCGACGGCCGGCGAGCCGCGCCGCGCGGAGCTCGAAATGATGCGCTTGCTCGTCAAGCAGCGCACCAAGAATTTGCCACGATATACATGCCAGAATTGCGGTTTCCGGGCGCGCCTCTTCTACTGGCAGTGCCCTGGATGCAGCGGATGGGAAACCTACGCGCCGCGGCGCGTCGAACCTGCCGTTGCGTAATGGGGGCAGGCCGCGCGGGATGGCGTGAGATCGCCGCCGCGGGCCTGAACCGGGCGGACGTCGTCCGCTCGAGCGAATCATCGGAATACTTATGAAGATCACCATCATCGGCACGGGCTATGTGGGCCTCGTCACCGGCGCGTGTCTCGCCGAGATCGGCCACGACGTGTTCTGTCTCGACGTCGATCCTCGCAAGATCGACATCCTGAACGACGGCGGCATGCCGATTCACGAGCCCGGGCTGCAGGAAATCATCGCGCGCACCCGCGCGGCGGGGCGCATCACGTTCTCGACCGATGTCGAGGCGAGCGTCGCGCACGGCGAGATCCAGTTCATCGCGGTCGGTACGCCGCCCGACGAGGACGGTTCCGCCGATCTGCAGTACGTGCTCGAGGCCGCGCGCAACATCGGCCGCTACATGACGGGCTACAAAGTGATCGTCGACAAGTCGACGGTGCCCGTCGGCACCGCGCAGCGCGTGCGCGGCGTGGTCGAAGAGGCGCTCTCCGCGCGCGGGCTCGCCGGCAGCGCCGAGCATCGCTTTTCGGTCGTGTCGAATCCCGAATTCCTGAAGGAAGGCGCGGCCGTCGACGATTTCATGCGTCCTGACCGGATCATCATCGGCGTCGACGACGACGCAGCGGGCGCAATCGCCCGCGAGAAGATGAAGAAGCTCTACGCGCCGTTCAACCGCAACCACGAGCGAACGATCTACATGGACGTGCGCTCGGCCGAATTCTCGAAGTACGCGGCGAACGCAATGCTTGCGACGCGCATCTCGTTCATGAACGAGATGTCGAATCTCGCGGATCGCGTCGGCGCCGACATCGAAGCGGTGCGGCGCGGGATCGGCTCCGATCCGCGGATCGGCTATCACTTTCTGTATGCAGGCGTCGGCTACGGCGGCTCGTGCTTTCCGAAGGACGTGCAGGCGCTCATCCGCACTGCGAGCGAGAACGGCCAGCCGCTCAAGATTCTCGAGGCGGTCGAGGACGTGAATCACGCACAGAAGAACGTGCTGCTCGACAAGATCGAGAAGCGCTACGGCGCCGACCTGACGGGCCGCACGTTCGCCGTCTGGGGGCTTGCGTTCAAGCCGAACACCGACGACATGCGCGAAGCGCCGAGCCGGCGTCTGATCGCGTCGCTGCTCGCGCGCGGCGCGACGGTGCGCGCATACGATCCCGTCGCGGTCGACGAAGCGCGGCGCGTGTTCGCGCTCGATCTGCGCGATGCGCCCGACGCGCTCGCGCAGCTCGCGTTCGTCGACTCGGCCGACGATGCGCTCGCGGGCGCGGACGCGCTCGTGATCGTCACCGAATGGAAGGAATTCAAGAGCCCGGATTTCACGCATCTGAAGTCGGTGCTGAAGGCGCCCGTGATCTTCGACGGCCGCAACCTGTACGAACCCGATGCGATGGCCGAGCTCGGCATCGATTACCACGCGATTGGACGCCCCTATGTCGAGCCCATCTCTTCCGAGCGCGCATAAGCATGCGGCGTTGCCCGCCACGGCGCGCGTCGTGGCGCGCGAGCAGATCGCGAAATCGCGCGTGCTCGTCGTCGGCGACGTGATGCTCGATCGCTACTGGTTCGGCAACGTCAACCGGATCTCGCCCGAAGCGCCCGTGCCCGTCGTGCACGTGCAGCGGCAGGAGGAGCGGCTGGGCGGCGCGGCGAACGTCGCGCGCAACGCGGTGACGCTCGGCGGCCAGGCGGGCCTTCTGTGCGTCGTCGGTGGCGACGAGCCGGGCGAGCGGATCGTCGAACTGCTCGGCGCGAGTGGCGTGACGCCGTATCTCGAGCGCGATCCGTCGCTGCCGACGACGATCAAGCTGCGCGTGCTTGCGCACCAGCAGCAATTGCTGCGCGTCGATTTCGAGGCCGCGCCGACGCACGAAGTGCTGCTCGCGGGGCTCGCGCGCTTCGATGCGCTGCTGCCGTCGTACGACGTCGTGCTGATGTCGGATTACGCGAAGGGCGGGCTCACGCACGTGACGACGATGATCGCGAAGGCGCGTGCGGCGGGCAAGCCCGTGCTCGTCGATCCGAAGGGCGCCGACTGGGCGCGCTATCGCGGCGCGTCGCTGATCACGCCGAACCGCACGGAGCTGCGCGAGGTCGTCGGGCAGTGGACGTCCGAGGACGATCTGCGCGCGCGCGTGACGAAGCTGCGCGGCGAACTCGCGCTCGACGCGCTCTTGCTCACGCGTTCGGAAGAGGGGATGACGCTCTTTTCGAACGATGGCGAGCTGCACGTCAGCGCGCTCGCGCGCGAAGTGTACGACGTGTCGGGCGCGGGCGACACGGTGATCGCAACCGTTGCGACGATGCTCGGCGCGGGGCTGCCGCTCGTCGAAGCGGTCGTGCTCGCGAATCGCGCGGCGGGCATCGTGGTCGGCAAGCTCGGCACCGCGACTGTCGAGTACGACGAACTGTTTCATTGAACGGCGCACGGCGCGCGCTGCCGCGCGCCGTGCGCACACTCTTATCGGTAGGACGATCATGACTCTCATCGTTACCGGCGCGGCCGGCTTCATCGGCGCGAACATCGTCAACGCGCTGAACGAGCGTGGCGAGACGCGCATCATCGCGGTCGACAACCTGACGCGCGCGGACAAATTCAAGAACCTCGTCGATTGCGAGATCGACGACTACCTCGACAAGACCGAGTTCGTCGAGCGCTTCACGCGCGGCGATTTCGGCAAGGTGCGCGCGGTGTTTCACGAAGGCGCCTGTTCGGACACGATGGAAACCGACGGTCGCTACATGATGGACAACAATTTCCGCTACAGCCGTGCGGTGCTCGACGCGTGTCTCGCGCAGGGCGCGCAGTTCCTGTACGCGTCGTCGGCCGCAATCTACGGCGGGTCGAGCCGCTTCGTCGAAGAGCGCGAGGTCGAAGCGCCGCTCAACGTCTACGGCTATTCGAAGTTCCTGTTCGACCAGGTGATCCGCCGCGTGATGCCGGGCGCGAAGAGCCAGATCGCGGGCTTCCGCTACTTCAACGTGTACGGTCCGCGCGAGTCGCACAAGGGCCGGATGGCGTCGGTCGCGTTCCACAACTTCAACCAGTTCCGCGCCGAAGGCAAGGTCAAACTGTTCGGCGAATACAACGGCTATGGTCCGGGCGAGCAGACGCGCGATTTCGTGTCGGCCGAGGACGTCGCGAAGGTGAACCTGTATTTCTTCGATCATCCGGAGAAGTCGGGCATCTTCAATCTTGGCACCGGCCGCGCGCAGCCGTTCAACGACATCGCGACGACGGTCGTCAACACGCTGCGCGCGCTCGAAGGCAAGCCGTCGCTCACGCTCGCCGAGCAGGTCGAGCAGGGCCTCGTCGAATACGTGCCGTTCCCGGACGCGCTGCGCGGCAAGTACCAGTGCTTCACGCAGGCCGACCAGACGAAGTTGCGCGCGGCCGGCTACGATGCGCCGTTCCTGACGGTGCAAGAGGGCGTCGATCGCTACGTGCGTTGGCTGTTCGGCCAACTGTAAGCAACGCGCCCGCGTCCTTAGACTGGATCTCACGGTCGGCAGCCGCCGGCCGTTTTTTACGGAGATCCAGATGCTGAAGAAACTTCTCGCGGCGGTCGCGCTGTGCGCCGCGGCCGCACACGGATGGGCTGCCGTCGACGTCAACGTCGCGAACGACGATGCGCTGCGCGGCATCAAGGGTATCGGTCCGGCGAAGGCCAGGGCGATCGTCGACGAGCGGACCGCGCACGGCCCGTACAAGGATGCGGCCGACCTCGCGCGGCGCGTGAAGGGCATGGGCGGCAAGACGGTCGAGCGCTTGCAGGCCGAAGGCCTCGCGATCGGCGCGGCGCGTGCGCCTGCCGCCTCCACGGCCCCGCAGAAAGCGGCCGCTGCCGGCAAGAAATAATCCGGTCTGCTGACGATGCCGGCGCCGGCGGTCCAGCGGCCGGCGGTTGGGTGATGCCTCCTTCAGGCGCCGCTTCGGCGGCGAATTCCCGCGGCGCACGCCGCGGGCTTTTTGCATTGCCCGAGCGCCCGCGCGAAGGCCGCACGTCCATGGGCGCAGCCGCCTTGACGGCCATCGTGCGCGCACGTTTCTCCGCTGGTTTACAATCGATTCATTCATCGGCATCGGATAAACGTGACGTTCATGGCTTACAAAACTATCGAAGACACGATCGGCAATACTCCGCTCGTGCAACTCGTCCGCCTGCCGGACGACGAGATTCGCGCCCGCAACAACGTGATTCTCGCGAAGCTGGAAGGCAACAATCCAGCGGGTTCGGTAAAGGACCGTCCCGCGCTGTCGATGATCCGCAAGGCGGAAGAGCGCGGCACGATCAAGCCGGGCGACACGCTGATCGAGGCGACGAGCGGCAATACGGGGATCGCGCTCGCGATGGCGGCGGCGATCCGCGGCTACAAGATGGTGTTGATTATGCCGGAGGATCTGTCCGTCGAGCGCCGCCAGAGCATGGCCGCATACGGCGCCGAAATCGTGCTGACGCCGGTGAAGGGCGGGATGGAATTCGCGCGCGATCTTGCCGAGCAGATGCAGCGCGAGGGCAAGGGCGTGATCCTCGACCAGTTCGCGAATGCCGATAATCCGCTTGCGCATTACGAAGGCACCGGCCCGGAAATCTGGCGCGAGACCGACGGCCGCATCACGCACTTCGTATCCGCGATGGGCACGACGGGCACGATCATGGGCACGTCGCAGTATCTGAAGGAAAGGAATCCGAACATCGAGATCGTTGGCGCGCAGCCGGAAGAAGGCTCGCGCATTCCGGGCATCCGCAAGTGGCCGGAAGCGTATCTGCCGAAGATTTTCGATCGCAGTCGCGTCGACCGCGTCGAGAACGTGAGTCAGGCCGCGTCCGAGGCGATGGCGCGCAAGCTCGCGGCCGTCGAGGGCATCTTCTGCGGAATCTCGTCGGGCGGCGCGTGCGAAGTCGCGCTGCGCATCGCGCGGCAGATCGAGAACGCGACGATCGTGTTCATCGTTTGCGACCGTGGCGATCGTTATCTGTCGACGGGCGTATTCCCTGCGTAACGCGCGTCGTCGTCCAGCCGGACCGCAAAAGAAAAAGCGCCGCTTTCGGCGCTTTTTTTCATTCGGGCGACCGCGCGCCGTTTCATTCCGACGATGGCTGTGTGGCGGGCGCGGTATTGTCCGGCGGCGACGTCAGCGCGCCGCTCGCTTCCATTTGTTCCTTCACGCGCTCGCCCAACTGATACACGGCGAGCGCATAGAAGAAGCTGCGGTTGTAGCGGGTCAGCACGTAGAAATTCTGCAGCCCGAGCTTGTACTCGGTCGCGCGGCCGGGCGTCGGCAGGTCGATCACCGTGACGGGCGTGCTCGCCTCCGACGCGATGTTGACGGACGGCTCGTCGAGCACGAGGCCCGCGCGCAGCAATTGCGACAACACCCAATGCGGCTCGGGCCGGCCATCGGCCGCCGCTTGCGCGACGCCTTGGCTGCCCGTGTCGGGCGCGATGCTCCATATCACCGGCCGGCCGGTTTCCCAGCCGTGCTGCTTCAGATAGTTCGCGACGCTGCCGATCGCGTCGGCCTGGCTCGCGCGCAGGTCGATGTGGCCGTTGCCATCGTAATCGATCGCGTATTCGCGGATGCTGCTCGGCAGGAACTGTGGAATGCCGACCGCGCCCGTATACGAGCCGAGCACGCTCGTCGGATCGAGCTGGCTGTCGCGGGTCCACACGAGGAAGTCTTCGAGGTTCTTGCGGAACGTCGCCTGGCGCGTGTCGCGATTCGGCGTGCTCGGATAGTCGAACGCGAGCGTCGTCAGCGCGTCGAGCGTACGGAAGTTGCCCATGTAGCGACCGTAGATCGTCTCGACGCCGATGATGCCGACGATCACTTCGGGCGGCACGCCAAATTCCGCCGACGCGCGTTGCAGCGTCCCCTGGTTCGCGCGCCAGAACTTCACGCCCGCGTTCACGCGCACTGCGTCGAGAAAGCGCGATTGATAGACTCGCCAGTTCTTGACCGTGGGCGACGGCGCGGGCATCACAAGCTTCGCGGCGGTCGCCGAGTAGCTGACGCGTGCGAAGAGCGCATGCAGCGCGTTCGCGTCGAAGTCGTGGCGCGCGACCATGTCGGAGATGAACGCGTCGATCTTCGGATTGTTTGCGTAGCGCTGCGGGACGATTTCTTCTTCGAACGTCTGTCCTTGCGGCACGCTCGATTGCGGCTGCGCTTGCGCGACGACGGCTGCGGCGGGCTGCGTTTGTGCGACGGCGGTGGACGCGAAGAGCGTCGCGGCAAGCGACAGCGCGGCGAACGGGAAGCGAAGACGGAGCGCGAGCGGGGCGGGTGCGGCAGGCTGGTTGAAAGTCATGTCGAGGCGAGGCGGACGAGGCGGATGATTTCGGGGCAGTATAACCGACACGTCCTCCGCGCCGGCCCGGCGCTGGGCGCGATGTGGTAAGTTAGCGGCGAAGTTCGCACCAGACGATATCGCGGACATCCTTGACGGAGACCTGCGGCGCGCACTGGCCGCGTCGCGGAACGAGCATATGCCAACGGCTTTTTACACCCACCCCGACTGCCTGCTGCACGAGATGGGGGAGTGGCATCCCGAGTCGCCGGCACGGCTGTCGGCGATCCAGGATCAACTGATCGCGAGCCGCCTCGACGACCTGATCGTCCACGAGGCGGCGCCGTTCGCGAGCGAGACGGCGCTTGCCCGCGTGCATACGCAGGCGCATATCGACTACATCCGCAGCCGGATTCCGAAGGAAGGCTACGTCGAGATCGATCCCGACACGTCGATGAACCGCCATACGTGGCGCGCCGCGCTGCGCGCGGCGGGCGCGGCCGTCGAGGCGACCGACGCGGTGCTCGAGGGCCGCTACGACAACGCGTTCTGCAGCGTGCGTCCGCCCGGCCATCATGCGGAGCCCGCGCGCGCGATGGGCTTCTGCTTCTTCAACAATGTCGCGATCGCCGCGCGCCATGCGCTCGAGATTCACGGACTGGAGCGCGTCGCGATCATCGATTTCGACGTTCATCACGGCAACGGCACCGAGGCTGCATTCGCGAACGACGAGCGCGTGCTGATGTGCAGCTTCTTCCAGCATCCGCTGTATCCGTTCTCGGGCGCCGATCATCAGGCGCCGAACATGGTCAATCTGCCGATGCCTGCGCGCGCGAACGGAATGGCGGTGCGCGAGGCGGTCGATCTAATGTGGCTGCCGCGGCTCGACGAGTTCAAGCCTCAGATGGTGTTCGTGTCGGCAGGCTTCGATGCGCATCGCGAGGACGACATCGGCGGGATGGGTCTCGTCGAGGCCGACTACGAGTGGCTCACGACGCAGATCTGCGAAGTTGCGCGGCGGCATGCGCAAGGCCGGATCGTGAGCTGCCTCGAAGGCGGCTACAACCTGTCCGCGCTCGGGCGCAGCGTGGTCGCGCATTTGCGCGTGCTTGCCGGGGTGTGAGCGCGCGTCGATTGTCGCGCAGGCGCGCGGCGGTGCTTCGGGGCGTTGGGGCATGTGTGGTGACGAGCTGACGCGCGCGCGTGCTCCACCGGGTTTGTACGACGAAGATGCTGATCCGCGCAGCCGCTCGCCGGCATCTGGCCGCGAAGCCGCGTAGCGGACGCGATCGTTCGATATCCCTACCATCTGCGGATACGCGGGCTCGGCCGCCGCGCTTTCGCATCCGATCCGGGAGTTTCAGTTTCGCTCGGGCACATGCGCCAGGATCCATTCGATCAACGCGCCGATCACGCGCTCACGTTCCAGATCGTTCATCGTCTCGTGATAGCAGCCTTCGTATAGCGTGAGCGTGCGGTCGGGCGAGCCGACGTGCGCGCCGAAATCGCGGCTGCCGTCGGGTTCGGTCAGCTTGTCGGCGGTGCCGTGATAGGCGAGAACGGGCACGCGCAGCGCAGCGCGGCCGCGCTCGATCCGCTGCATTGCATCGAGAATTTCGGCGCCGGTGCGCGCCGGTACCGAGCCGTGGTGGACGAGCGGGTCGGCGCGATTTGCGGCGACCACGGCCGGATCGCGCGACAACAGCGCGGCGTCGATCTTGATCGCCGGAAAGCGGGGCCACGCGCGGCTGATGAAGCGGCTCATCGCGAGCATCCACTTCGGCACGTCGCGCCCGGGCGCGAGCGCGGGGCTCGACAGGATGAGGCCCGCGAGTCCGGAGCGGCGCGCGGCCCCGCGTTCGATCATGTAGAGCGCGGCGACCGCGCCGCCCATGCTGTGCCCCATCAGGAAGAGTGGGGTGTCGTCGCGCGCCGCGCTCGAGACGAGCGCATCCGCGTCCTGCAGATACTGATCGAAGCGCTCGACCCATGCGCGTGCGCCGGGCGAATGTCCGTGTCCGCGCAGATCGGCCGCGACGACTTCGATGCCCGCCGCAGTCAGGCGCTCTGCGAGCGCCTGGTAGCGTCCCGCGTGCTCGGCGAGCCCGTGCACGAGCGCGACGGTCGCGCGCGGCACGGCGAACGACGCCGCGGCGGGCCACCGGTATGACGCGAGTTCGAGCCCGTCGCCGGTGCGTAGGCGTTCGCGCTGCGGGGCCACGCCGGCATTGGCAGGGGCGGCGAAGCGAGGCGAAATCGAAGCGGCAGCGTCCATGGCGGAAGTCTCCGGAGCATGTTGTTATGAAGGATGCGCTCGATCATAGACGCCGTCCGTGACGGCCCGTGCGGGCGCATTCCTCTAATCGCGTTTGGTTATGAAAAGGTGGAAATCGATTATTAAGGGAAATGTGGCGGATGCGGTAAACTCGCGGGCCATTCCCTAGATGCGGCGGCGGTCGACAGCGAAGCCCGGCATACCCGGCTGCGCCGTTCCGCCGTTTTGTTTACATGATCGAAATTCGCAACCTTTCGCAGCGTTTCGAGGGGCCTCGCGGCTGGATCGAAGCGTTGCACAACGTCAATCTGACGATTCCGCAGGGCGAGGTCTTCGGCATCATCGGCCGCAGCGGCGCGGGCAAGAGCACCCTCGTGCGCACGATCAACCTGATCACGCGGCCGTCGGAAGGCCGCGTGATCGTCGACGGCCGCGACCTGACGCAACTGTCCGCGAGCGAGCTGCGCAACGCCCGGCGCGACATCGGGATGATCTTCCAGCACTTCAACCTATTGTCGTCCCGCACCGTGTTCGACAACGTCGCGCTGCCGCTCGAGCTCGCGGGCGTGAAGCGTGCGGAGATCGAGACGACCGTGCTGCCGCTGCTCGACCTCGTCGGCCTCACCGCGCAGAAGGACCGCTATCCGGCGCAGATCAGCGGCGGGCAGAAGCAGCGCGTCGGCATCGCGCGCGCGCTCGCGAGCAAGCCGAAGGTGCTGCTGTCCGACGAAGCGACGTCCGCGCTCGATCCCGAGACGACGCGCGCGATCCTCGACCTGCTTCGGCGCATCAACCGAGAGCTCGGCCTCACGATCGTCCTCATCACGCACCAGATGGAAGTGATCAAGGACGTGTGCGATCGCGTCGCGGTGCTCGACGCGGGGCGCGTCGTCGAAGAGGGCAACGTGATCGACGTGTTCATGCGGCCGCATCACGAGGTCACGCGCGCGCTGATTGGCGACGTGATCGCGCAGGAGCTGCCGCCCGCGATGAAGGCGCGCGTCGCCGAGCGCCTGAAGACGGGCTCGGGCCATCTGCTGCGCCTCGCGTTCACGGGCTCGGGCGTCGATCAGCCGATCCTGTCGGAGACGATCCGGCGCTACGAGCTGGACTTCAACATCCTGCACGGCCAGATCGACGAGATCCAGGGCCGCGCGTTCGGTTCGCTCGCGGTGCTCGCGACGGGCGAGCCGGGCAAGGTGGGGCAGGCGTTCGCGTATCTGCGCGAGCAGGGCGTCGTCGTCGAGGAGCTTTCGTATGTTGAGTGAAATGTTCGATATGTTCGTGCAGTCGTTCTGGGAGACGCTGATCATGGTCGGCATTTCCGGGGCGGTCGGCGCGCTCGTCGGCCTGCCGCTCGGCGTGCTGCTCTATCTGACCGATCGCCAGGGCGTGCTGCAGAACCTCGCCGTGAACCGCGTGCTGGGCGGCATCGTCAACGCGGTCCGCTCGACGCCGTTCATCATCCTGCTCGTCGCGGTGATTCCGTTTACACGCCTTGCCGTCGGCTCGTCGATCGGCACCGCGGCGGCCGTCGTGCCGCTCACGATCGCGGCGGCGCCGTTCATCGCGCGGCTCGTCGAGACGGCGCTGCGCGAAGTCGATCGCGGCCTCATCGAAGCCGCGCAGGCGATGGGCGCGACGACGGGCCAGATCGTGTTCAAGGTGCTGCTGCCCGAATCGCTGCCGGGCATCGTCGCGGGACTCACGATCACGTTCGTGTCGCTCGTCGGCTATTCGGCGATGGCGGGCGCGATCGGCGGCGGCGGGCTGGGCGACCTCGGCATCCGCTACGGCTATCAGCGCTATCTGCCGGAAGTGATGTGGACGGTCGTTGCGATCCTGATCGTGTTCGTGCAGATCGTGCAGTCGTTCGGCGATTGGCTCGTGCGGCGCCTGAGTCACAAGTAAAACAACGATTGCGAGCGAGCGCCGCGCGTCGTGACCGACGGCGGCGCCGCAACCGCAGAGGAGATCCGAAGATGCAACGAAGAACGATGCTCAAACTCGCCGCCGCGTTCGGCGCGGCCGCATGCGTCGCGAGCGCGCGTGCGCAGGTGCAGGCGCAGCCGATCAAGGTCGGCGTGACGGGCGGCCCGCACGCGCAGGTGATGGAGGAAGTGAAGAAGGTCGCCGCGAAGGGCGGGCTCGACATCAAGATCGTCGAGTTTTCGGATTACGTGCAGCCGAATGCGGCGCTCGCGGCAGGCGACATCGACGCGAACAGCTATCAGCATTATCCATATCTCGAAGCGCAGGTGAAGGATCGCGGCTACAAGATCGTCAAGGTCGCTGACACCGTCACGTTCCCGATGGGGATCTATTCGAAGCGCGTGAAGTCGCTCGCGGAGCTGCGCCCGGGCGCGCGGATTGCGATCCCGAACGATCCGACGAACGGCGGCCGCGCGCTATTGCTGCTGCAGAAGCAGGGCCTGCTGAAGCTGCGCGACGGCGCGGGCCTGAAGGCGACGCGCTTCGACGTCGTCGACAATCCGAAGCAACTGAAGATCGTCGAGCTCGACGCCGCGCAGATTCCGCGCTCGCTCGCCGACGTCGACGCGGCCGCGATCAACACGAACTACGCGATGGAGGCCGGACTCAAGCCGAAACAGGACGCGATCGCGATCGAGGGGCCGAACGGTCCGTACGCGAACATTCTCGCGGTGCGCGCCGAAGACAAGGACAAGCCGTGGGTCGCGAAGCTCGTCGCCGCGTACCGGTCGCCCGACGTGAAGCGCTTCATCGAACGCCAATTCGGCGGCGCGGTGATCACCGCATGGTGAGCGGAACGCGGGGCGCCGCCGATTAGAGGCGGAGGTCGAAAACCCGGGCTTGGCGTCCGGGTTTTTTCTCTTTTAAAATAGAACGACCGTTCGCTATTGTCGGCATGCCGCAAGGGGGCGCTATCCTCGGTAGCCGCAAATTGAATGACCGGTGTTGCCGCCGCGTGGGCGAGCCTCGCTATAAAATGGCCGCTGGTCGTATTCGTAACTTTGGAGCGTGTGCATGAAAATCCTGGTGCCAGTGAAGAGAGTGGTCGATTACAACGTGAAGGTCCGGGTGAAGACGGACGGCACGGGGGTCGATATCGCGAACGTGAAGATGTCGATGAATCCGTTCGACGAGATCGCGGTCGAGGAAGCGGTGCGCCTGAAGGAAGCGGGCGTGGCGACGGAAGTGATCGCGGTGTCGGTGGGCGTCGCGCAGGCTCAGGAAACGCTTCGCACGGCGCTCGCGATCGGCGCGGACCGTGCGATTCTCGTCGAATCGAACGACGAAGTGCAGCCGCTCGGCGTCGCGAAGATCCTGAAGGCGCTGGTCGACAAGGAGCAGCCGCAGCTCGTGATTCTCGGCAAGCAGGCGATCGACGACGATTCGAACCAGACGGGGCAGATGCTGGCGGCGCTCGCGAACCTGCCGCAGGCGACGTTCGCGTCGAAGGTGACGATCGCCGACGGCAAGGCCACGGTCGCGCGTGAAGTGGACGGCGGCGCGGAGACCCTGTCGCTGACGCTGCCGGCGGTGGTGACGACCGATCTGCGCCTGAACGAGCCGCGCTACGTGACGCTGCCGAACATCATGAAGGCGAAGAAGAAGCCGCTGGAGACCGTGAAGCCGGAAGACCTGGGCGTGGACGTTGCGCCGCGTCTGAAGACGCTGAAGGTGGTGGAGCCGGCGAAGCGCGCGGCGGGCGTGAAGGTGCCGGACGTGAAGACGCTGGTCGAGAAGCTGAAGACCGAAGCCAAGGTGCTGTAAGGGGAGCGGAAAGAGATGACGATTCTGGTAATTGCCGAACATGACAATGGGTCGATCAAGGCGTCGACGCTGAACACGGTGGCTGCCGCCGCCGCAGTTGGCAAATTCGTCGGCGGCGACATTCACGTGCTGGTCGCGGGCCACAACGCGCAGGGCGCGGCGGACGCGGCGGCGAAGATCGCGGGCGTCGCGAAGGTGCTCCTGGCCGACGCGCCGCAACTCGAAGCGGGTCTCGCGGAGAACGTCGAGGCGACCGTGCTGAACATCGCGAAGGACTACTCGCACATCCTCGCGCCCGCGACGGCGTACGGCAAGAACATTGCGCCGCGGATCGCGGCGAAGCTGGACGTCGCGCAGATCAGCGACATCACGGCGGTCGACTCGGCCGATACGTTCGAGCGCCCGATCTACGCGGGCAACGCGATCGCGACGGTGCAGTCGAGCGATCCGATCAAGGTGATCACGGTGCGCGCGACGGGCTTCGACCCGGTTGCGGCGGAAGGCGGCAGCGCGTCGGTCGAGAAGATCGAGGCGGCGGCGGATGCGGGTGCGTCGCAGTTCGTGAGCCGCGAGGTGACGAAGCTGGACCGTCCGGAGCTGACGTCGGCGAGCATCATCGTGTCGGGCGGCCGGGGCTTGGGCAGCGGCGAGAACTACACGAAGGTGCTGGAACCGCTGGCGGACAAGCTCAGCGCGGCGCTCGGCGCATCGCGCGCGGCGGTCGACGCGGGCTACGTGCCGAACGACTACCAAGTGGGCCAGACGGGCAAGATCGTCGCGCCGCAGCTGTACATCGCGGTGGGCATTTCGGGCGCGATCCAGCATCTGGCGGGGATGAAGGATTCGAAGGTGATCGTCGCGATCAACAAGGACCCCGAAGCGCCGATCTTCAGCGTGGCCGACTACGGCCTCGTCGGCGATCTGTTTACGCTCGTGCCGGAACTCGTGAACGAGCTCGGCTGACGCGCAGCGCGCGTCGCGTTCAGCGCACGGAGCAAGTCGAACATGAACAAAGGGGCGCGGCGAGCGCCCCTTTTCACACCATAAACGGACCAGGAGAGGAGCACCATGAGCTATACCGCACCCGTCAAGGACATGCTGTTCGTGATGAAGGAGCTGGCCGGCATCGACGAGGTCGCGAAGCTGCCCGGCTACGAGGACGCTGGCTTCGATACGGCTGCCGCCGTGCTCGACGAATCGGCGAAATTCTGCGGCGAGGTGCTCGCGCCGCTCAACGTCGAAGGCGACAAGAATCCGAGCAGTTGGAAGGACGGCGCCGTCACCGCGACGCCCGGTTTCAAGGAGGCGTTCCGCCAGTTCGTCGAAGGCGGCTGGCAGGGGCTGCAGCATCCGACCGAATACGACGGCCAGGGTCTGCCGAAGCTGATCGCGACGCCGTGCATCGAGATGCTGAACGCGTCGAACCTGTCGTTCGCGCTGTGCCCGCTCCTGACCGACGGCGCGATCGAGGCGCTCCTCACGGCCGGCACCGACGAACAGAAGTCCCGCTACGTGCCGAAGCTCATCTCCGGCGAGTGGACGGGCACGATGAACCTGACCGAGCCGCAGGCAGGCTCGGACCTCGCGCTCGTGCGCTCGCGCGCGGAGCCGCAAGGCGACGGCTCGTACAAGGTGTTCGGCACGAAGATCTTCATCACGTGGGGCGAGCACGACATGGCCGACAACATCGTCCACCTCGTGCTCGCGCGCACGCCGAACGCGCCCGAGGGCGTGAAGGGCATCTCGCTCTTCATCGTGCCGAAGTTCTTCGTCAACGACGACGGCAGCCTCGGCGCGCGCAACGACGTGCACTGCGTGTCGATCGAGCACAAGCTCGGCATCAAGGCGAGCCCGACCGCGGTGCTGCAGTACGGCGACCACGGCGGTGCGATCGGCTATCTCGTCGGTGAAGAGAATCGCGGCCTCGAGTACATGTTCATCATGATGAACGCGGCGCGCTTCGGCGTCGGCATGCAGGGGATCGGCGTCGCCGACCGCGCGTACCAGAAGGCCGCCGAGTTCGCGAAGGAGCGTGTGCAGAGCCGCCCTGTCGATGGCTCCGCGAAGCAGTCGGTAACGATCATCCATCATCCGGACGTGCGCCGGATGCTCGCGACGATGCGCGCGCTGACGGAAGGCGCGCGTGCGCTGTCGTACGTCGCCGCCGCGCATAGCGATCACGCGCATCGCGCCGCCGACGAAGGCGTGCGCGCGAAGCATCAGGCGATCTACGAGTACCTGGTGCCGGTCGTGAAGGGCTGGAGCACCGAGATGGTCAACGAGGTCGCGAGCCTCGGGATTCAGGTGCACGGCGGGATGGGCTTCATCGAGGAGACGGGCGCTGCGCAGTATTATCGCGACGCGCGGATTCTCGCGATCTACGAAGGCACGACCGCGATCCAGGCAAATGACCTCGTCGGCCGGAAGACGGCGCGTGACGGCGGCGCGGTTGCGAAGGCGATCGTCGGCGAGATCCGGCGGACGGTCGAAGCGCTCGGCGCGCACGACGGCCCGGCATTCGCCGCGATGAAGACGCAACTGGCGCACGGTGCGCGCGCGCTGTCGGACGTCGTCGATTTCGTCGTCGCAAACGTGAAGGGTGATCCGAACGCCGTGTTCGCCGGCAGCGTGCCGTATCTGAAGCTCGCGGGCGTCGTGCTGTGCGGCTGGCAAATGGCGCGCGCGCTTCTCGTCGCACAGCGGAAGCGCGCCGACGATCCGAAGTTCTACGACGCGAAGATCGCGATCGCGCAGTTCTACGCGGAGCACATCCTCGTGCAGGCAAGCGCGTTCGAAGCGTCGATCGTCGGCGCGAAGGGCGGCCAGAGCGTGTTCGCGCTGACGGAAGACCAGTTCTGATCGTCCGGTTCGGTCAGTAGACGTGGAAACGAAGAACGGCGCCCCTGAGGGCGCCGTTCTTTTTGGGAAGCGCGGCCGCACGCACATGCGGCTGCGCCGGTCGCGCATCAGCGCGTCATGCGTATGCCGGGCGGTGCTCGCCGTCCGTTTCGGTCAGATAGCGATGCACCGACAGGTCGTCCGCGCGGATCGCGGGCTTCTTGCCGGACATCAGGTCCGCGAGCAACTGGCCCGAGCCGCACGACATCGTCCAACCGAGCGTGCCGTGGCCCGTATTGAGGAACAGATTCGGCACGGGCGTGCGGCCGACGATCGGCGTGCCGTCCGGCGTCATCGGGCGCAGGCCGGTCCAGAACGACGCATTCGCCGTATCGCCGCCGCCCGGGAACAAGTCGTTGACGCACATTTCGAGCGTTTCGCGGCGTGCTTGGCGCAGCCGCTTGTCGAAGCCGACGATCTCCGCCATTCCGCCGACGCGGATGCGGTCGTCGAAACGGGTGATCGCGATCTTGTAGGTCTCGTCGAGCACGGTCGACACGGGCGCCTTCGCGGCATCGACGATCGGCGCGGTGATCGAATAGCCCTTCAGCGGATACACCGGAATCTTCACGAGATTCGCGACGAGGTTCGTCGAGTACGAGCCGAGCGCGACCACGTACGCGTCGGCGCGCACCATCTCGCCGCCGCACTGGACGCCGGCGATCTTGCCGCCCGCAATCGCGAGCGCATCAATGCTCGTATTGAAGCGAAACTTCACGCCGAGCTGCTCGGCGAGCGCGGCCAGGCGCGTCGTGAAGAGCTGGCAGTCGCCCGTTTCGTCGCCCGGCAGCCGCAGCCCGCCCGTCAGCTTGTGCGAAACCGCGGCGAGCGCCGGTTCGGCCTTCTTTAGTTCGTCGCGCGACAGCAGTTCGAACGGCACGTTCGCGTCGCGCAGCACAGCAATATCCTTCGCGGCGCCGTCGAGTTGCTGCTGCGTGCGGAACACCTGCAGCGTGCCGCCCGTGCGGCCTTCGTACTGGATGCACGTCTCGGCTCGCAGCGCCTGCAGGCAATCGCGGCTATATTCGGCGAGGCGCACCATGCGGCCCTTGTTCAGCGCATAGCGCTCGGTCGTGCAGTTGCGCAGCATCTGCCACATCCATTGCAGCTGGAAGCGCGTGCCGTCGAGACGGATCGCGAGCGGCGCATGCTTTTCGAACATCCACTTGACCGCCTTCAGCGGCACGCCGGGCGCAGCCCACGGCGCCGCGTAGCCGGGCGAGATCTGGCCCGCGTTCGCAAAGCTCGTGTCGAGGGCGGGGCCGGCCTCGCGGTCGATCACCGTGACTTCGTGGCCCGCGCGCGCCAGATAATAGGCGCTCGCCACGCCGACCACGCCGCTGCCCAAAATAACCACACGCATAGCTGCTCCGGATAGAAAACGCCGGATGGCGCGCGGCGCAACCGATGCGCTCTGCGATCTACATCCGACCTAGTTTTTTTCGCTATGGTATTGTTGAGTTACTAGGTTTTGTTATTGTATTTTTTCAATTTTCAGTAAAAAGCGATGAGAACTCAACGTCAGCCAGTGCGCGCGCTCGACAAGCTGGACCGGCGCATTCTGAAGCTGCTGCAAGAGGACGGCCGCATGGCGATGAAGGACCTCGCCGAGCGCGTCGGACTGACGGTCACGCCTTGCATCGAGCGGGTGCGGCGGATGGAGCGCGACGGCGTGATCACCGGCTACCACGCGCGCGTCGATCCTGGGCAGCTCGGCGCGGCGCTCCTCGTGTTCGTCGAGATCACGCTCGATCACAAGAACGGCAACATGTTCGAGCAGTTCCGCCGTGAGGTGATGAAGATCGACGAAGTGCTCGAATGCCACCTCGTGTCGGGCGATTTCGACTATCTGATCAAGGCGCGGATCGGCGAGATGGCCGACTACCGGAAGCTGCTCGGCGACATCCTGCTGCAACTGCCGGGCGCCGTGCAGTCGAAGAGCTACGTCGTGATGGAGGAAATCAAGGAGACGCTGATGATCGCGGTCGACGAGTGATCGCGAGAGCGCACATCCGAAGCGCTTGGCACGTGCTGCCAATTACTGTATAAATATACAGTAATTGGCAGCATTGTCATTGGCGGCTTCGGCCGCTTACCAGAGGCGTGATGAGCGATCGATCCGACGTCGAATATCCGGTGGCGCCGCCCGTGCCCCGCAAGGGGCGCGGCGCGGTGGACAACCTGCAGGGGCGCTACGAGACCGTCGCGCGCGAGGTGATCGACGACGGCTGGGCGCGCGACGACGAACGCGAGCCGCCTGTCCCGTTGCGCACACAGGTGTTCGAGGAGCGCGCGAGAACGATTCTCACGCGCAACGCATCGCCGGACATCCCGTTCAACGTGTCGCTGAATCCGTACCGCGGCTGCGAGCACGGCTGCATCTACTGCTTCGCGCGGCCGACGCACAGCTATCTTGGACTGTCGCCGGGGCTCGATTTCGAGAGCCGGATCTACGCGAAGGTGAACGCGGCGGAATTGCTCGAGCGCGAGCTCGCGAAGCCGCGTTACGTGCCGGAGCCGATCGCGCTCGGCGTGAATACCGACGCGTATCAGCCAGTCGAGCGCGAACTGCGGATCACGCGGCAGGTGATCCAGGTGATGCACGATAACGGGCAACCGTTCGCCGCGATCACCAAGTCGTCGTTGATCGAGCGGGATCTCGACCTGCTCGCGCGGATGGCCGAGCGTCAGCAGGTGATGGCGGCCGTCACGATCACGACGCTCGATCCCGAACTCGCGCGCGCGCTCGAGCCGCGCGCCGCGACGCCTGCGCGCCGGCTGCGGACGATCCGTGCGCTGCGCGACGCGGGTGTTCCGGTCGGCGTGAGCGTCGCGCCGATGATCCCGTTCGTCACCGAGCCCGATCTCGAGCGCGTGCTGGAGGCGTGCGCGGACGCGGGCGCGACGCATGCAAGCTATATCGTGCTGCGGCTGCCGTGGGAGGTCGCGCCGCTTTTCGCAGAATGGCTTGCCGCGCATTTCCCGGATCGCGCGGAGCGGGTGATGGCACGTGTGCGGGACATGCGCGGCGGCAAGGACTACGACTCCGATTTCAGCTGGCGGATGAAGGGCGAAGGGATATGGGCGGATCTGCTCAGGCAGCGCTTCCGGATGGCGGCCAAGCGCTGCGGACTGAACGAGCGCACGCATGGCATTCTCGATTTTTCGCAGTTTCGCGCGCCGCAGCGGCTGAAGCCGCCGAAGCCGCTCGCGCTGCCAAGCTCAGCGCGGAAGGCTGACGACGGTTCGCAGCTCAGCCTGTTTTGAGTCGCACGTGGTGCGTCGACAGAGCGCGCGGATGCGTCATTGCGAGATCTGCTTCGCGGCCTCGACCTGTGATTCGAAATAGGTCTGGAACGCGAGCGCGAGCCCCGTCATCAACAGGAACGCCCCGATCAGCAACGAAAAGATCACGACGAACACGACGCCCCAGCCGGAGCGGCTGTGGCGGCCCGTGGCGGCGTTGAATTGTGTGTCCCATTTGTCATCGGCGCGCAGCCCGTAGACGAGCGCGGCGAGGAACGCGGCGAGCAGCGATATCGCGCCCGGCACGGCGAGCCACCAGCCGAGCGCGGCCGTGCGTCCCGACGCCGCGAGCAGCAGGAACCCGGGGATGCCGATGCTCGTCGCGAGCAAATGCGCCCAGCCGGCGAGGTCCGTCCAGCCGTACAGATAGAAACGGTGTGCGCCGAGCGAACCGAACAGGAGTGCGAGCAGTGCGGTGAGCGTCTTCGAGCGAAAGCGGGGCGGCGTGGACGTGCTGCTGGACATGTCGGGGCAGGATATTGGGTGTCTTATTCATAGACGCCCCGGCGAGACAGGGGCGCGGCGGTCGGCTCGCATTCTACGATGCGGGGCGCCGCAAGGTCACGCAGCGGTTGCGTCAATGCGTCGCATCATAGGTGATCCGGTAGATCGCGCCCGCATGGTCGTCGCTGATGAGAAGCGATCCGTCCGGCAGTGGCAGCACGTCCGCCGGGCGGCCCCAGACGCTTTCGTCGGGTCTCAACCATCCCTGGACGAACGCTTCCTGGTGCGCGGACCGGCCGTCCGGCGAGGCGATCACGCGCATGACCCGGTAGCCGACCTTGCGGCTGCGATTCCACGAGCCATGCTCGGCGATGAAGATGTTGTTGCGGTATTCGGGCGGGAACATGTCGCCCGTGTAGAAGCGCATGCCGAGCGCGGCGACGTGCGCGCCCAGCTTGAGCACGGGCGGCACGTAGCTTGCGCACGTGTGGCCGTGCCCGAACTGCGGATCGAGCACGTCGCCGCCATGGCAGAACGGATAGCCGAAGTCGAGGCCCGCGCGCGGCGCGCGGTTCAGCTTGTCGTCGGGGCGATCGTCGCCCATCAGGTCGCGGCCGTTGTCGGTGAACCAGAGCTCGCCCGTCGCCGGATGCCATGCGAAGCCGACCGTGTTGCGCACGCCGCGCGCGTAGACCTCGTAGCCGCTGCCGTCGGGGTTCATCCGGCCGATCATCGCGTAGCGGTCGCGGTCGGCGACACAGATGTTGCACGGCGCGCCCGTCGGCACGTAGAGCTTGCCGTCAGGGCCGAACGCGATGAATTTCCAGCCATGATGACGCTCGGTCGGCAGCGCGTTCGTGACGACGACGGGCTTTGGCGGCGCGGCGAGCCGTTCGTCGATCCGATCGAGGCGCAGAATTCGCGACACGGCCGATACGTACAGCGCGCCATCGCGATACGCGACGCCGACCGGCATCTCGAGTCCCGACGCGATCACATGGTGCGTCCGCACATGGCCGTCGCGCACGACGAGCGCATGCACGTGGCCCTCCATGCTGCCGACGTACAGAATTCCGCGCGGCGACCACGCCATTTCACGCGCGGCGGGCACGTCGTCGGCGAGCACCTGGACGCGAAAGCCGGGCGGCACGCTCAACTCGTCGATCGGCAGTGCGGCGGATGCGGCGGTTGTGGCGAGAACGAGACAGGCGGCCGCAGCGGTGCGTAGCAGCGTCGGCAGGTCTGAGGAAACGATGCGCGACAGGGGGATGAGCGGACGCATGGCGGACGGAGGCGGGCGAGCGCGAAGCGCACGATGGCGGAATTGTAAGCCTTCGGAGAGCGCCTCCGGGATTTTTGTCAGGTAAGTGTTTGTTGTGCCTTCGGTTTCCGGCTATAATCGCACGTTTCAGTAGTTTTCGAACCCGGTTTCCCGAAGGAATTCATATGGTCATCATCCGTCTGGCTCGCGGCGGCTCGAAGAAGCGCCCGTTCTACAACATCGTCGCTACCGATTCGCGCAACCGTCGCGACGGCCGCTTCATCGAGCGCGTCGGCTTCTACAACCCGGTCGCGACGAAGGGCGAAGCACTGCGCATCGCTCAAGACCGTCTGACGTACTGGCAAGGCGTCGGCGCGCAACTGTCGCCGACCGTCGAGCGTCTCGTCAAGCAAGCGCAAAAGGCGCAGCCGGCTGCCTAATATGGCGCGGCGTGCCGGAAGTGCCGGCTGTGAGGTTCGTTGATGGCTGGTCACGACTCCGGTAGCGTAAAGCGCGGGCGGTCGCCGTCGTTCGGCGTATTCGTCCGCAAGCCCGTCGAGCGCGCGCCCACGAAAGAGGCGGGCGGCGGCGCGGCTGATTCGGAAGCAATTCGCATCGACACGGCGCAGTCGTGGCCGGACGATGCGGTCGAGGTTGGCGCGGTCGTCGATGCGTACGGCCTCAAAGGCTGGGTCAAGCTCGCGGCCCACGCCGGTGCGGGGCGAGGCGGCGATGCGCTCCTCGAGGCCCGCGATTGGTGGCTGCAAAAAGGCGCGGAGCGTAAATTCGCGCGCATCACGCAAGCGAAGTTGCATGGCGACGCCATCGTCGCGCATCCGGCCGGCTCCGCCGATCGCGATGCGGCACTCGCGTTGCGCGGTTTCCGCGTGTTCGTGCGTCGCGACGATTTCCCCGCGCTCGCCGACGGCGAGTTCTACTGGGTCGACCTGATCGGCCTCGACGTCGTCAACGAGGCGGGCGTCGCGCTCGGCAAGATCGCCGACATGATCGACAACGGCGTGCATTCGATCATGCGCGTCGAATATCCGACGACCGGCAAGGACGGCCGGCCGGTGGTCGGCGAGCGGCTGATTCCGTTCGTCGGCGTGTACGTGAAAGCGGTCGAGCAGGCGGCGGGGCGCATCGTCGTCGACTGGGAAGCCGATTACTGAAATGGACGAAGCCACGCAGAGCGCGATCCAGTTCGACGTCGTCACACTCTTTCCGGAGATGTTTCGCGCGTTGACCGACTGGGGCATTACGAGCCGCGCGGTGAAGCAGGGGCGGTTTGGCTTGCGTACGTGGAATCCGCGCGATTTCACGGCCGACAACTACCGCACCGTCGACGATCGTCCGTACGGCGGTGGTCCCGGCATGGTGATGCTCGCGAAGCCGCTCGAGGCGGCGATCGGCGCGGCGAAGGCCGCGCAGGCGGCGCAAGGTGCTGCGACGTCGCGCGTCGTGATGATGTCGCCGCAAGGCGCGCCGCTCACGCACGACCGCGTGATGCGGATGGTCGCGGAGCCGGGTGTCGTGCTGCTGTGCGGTCGCTACGAGGCGATCGACCAGCGCCTGATCGATCGTTGCGTCGACGAGGAACTGAGCCTCGGCGACTTCGTGCTGTCGGGCGGCGAATTGCCGGCGATGGCGCTGATGGACGCCGTCGTGCGCCAGCTTCCGGGCGTGTTGAACGATGCTCAGTCGGCGGTGCAGGACAGCTTTGCCGACGGGCTGCTCGATTGCCCGCACTACACGCGCCCCGAGGAATACGAGGGCGTGCGCGTGCCGGACGTGCTGCTCGGTGGGCACCATGCCGAGATCGAGCGCTGGCGTCGGCAGGAAGCGTTGAGAAATACTCTGGCGAAGCGCCCTGATCTGATTGCGCGGGCGCGTCGCGAAAAGTTGCTGAGCCGGGCCGACGAGGCGTGGCTTGCAAGTCTCGCGAAAGAAGCGAAGCAGGCCTTCTGAGGCGGCGCTCCGTTCGCGAATATGGCGGCGTCATGCATGCGTGCGCGGCGCCTGATGTGAATCCATCCTCTATCGGGGCCGAGCCGGGCGACCGGCAGGTGCGAACGCCGACAAGATGGCTTTAGGAGTCAGTGATGAATCTGATTGAAAAACTTGAGCAGGAAGAGATCGAGCGCGCGCTCGCAGGCAAGACGATCCCCGAATTCGCCCCGGGCGACACGGTGATCGTGAACGTGAACGTGGTGGAAGGTAGCCGCAAGCGCGTTCAGGCTTACGAAGGCGTCGTGATCGCGAAGCGCAACCGTGGTCTGAACTCGTCGTTCATCGTCCGCAAGATTTCGTCGGGCGAAGGCGTCGAGCGTACGTTCCAGACGTACTCGCCGCTCTTGGCGAGCATCGTCGTGAAGCGTCGCGGCGACGTGCGTCGCGCGAAGCTGTACTACCTGCGCGAGCGTTCGGGCAAGTCGGCTCGGATCAAGGAAAAGCTGGTGTCGAAGGATCGCGCCGCTGCTGCGAAACAGTAAGCGCAGTCGGGAACGCGTGCCGGATCCAATTCGGTGTGCGTTCCGCCAGGCGTGGAAAGGCGCCGTGCGGATGCTTCCGCACGGCGTTTTTTTCGGCAGCCTGTCGAAAGCCGCGGCGGCGCCGCGGCTTTTTTGTATCCGCTGAATCCTCGTGTATCCGAGCGATCGCGGGTGCCTCGACGCACTGCGCGTGTGATGCCGGAAGCCGGCCGGCATTCCGGCGGCCCCGGATTTCGATCGCCGGTCCGAAAGCGCGCCGCATCCGCTCATAGAAACTGGCCGAGCGGCAGATCGAGATCGATCGTCGCGTGGCTCAGTTCCGCTGCGGCTGCCTGAGCCTTCGCCGAAAACAGTCGCATCAGGACGATCTTGTTCAGCGCGTCGCTGCGCAGTGCGCCGTCCGCATGGCTGCCGATCAGCGTGACACGCGAGGCGATCGGCCAGCGGCCGGCTCGCGCATAGAAGCTCGCGAGCGGCGGATCGCACGTGAACACGCCGATGTCGATGCCGCTCGCTTCCATCCACTGCGTCGCCGCCGCGACCGTGCGCGTTCCGAGCCCCGCGCGCCGGTGGGCGGGATCGGTCGCGACCCAACTGAGGCCGCCGATCGAAAAGCGTTCGCCCGCGTGCGAAATCGTCTTGCGCACGATCGCTGCGTAGCTGACGATGTCGATGCTCTTCGGCGCCGACACATAGAACGACATCGCGTCGAGGCGCGGGTCGTGGATCACGGGCGCCGTGTCGCCGGGTTCGCATGCGTCGTCGGGATCGACGCGTTGGTGCAGCAGGGCGAACTGGCGCCGAAGCGCTTCGGGCGCGTCGTTATAGCGAATCGAGCAGAGTGCGTAGGCGGTCGTCATGGCGTGTAGTCGTCGTGATGTCGGAAGGGCCCGGCGTGGCGCCGATCGCGGTTCATGTGGATCCGTCAATCGTCCGCCCGCCGGTTGTCGAATCGTGTTGCCGGAAGCGCGGCCGCGCTCGTGCAGGTTTCAGCCTTCCGGTATTCGCAGGTTGCGAGGTCGAATCGATCGGGTTCGTATCGATCCGTACGCGTTGGAAATTGGATCGAGCGACTCGATTCTCGGGCGGAGCAGCCGTGTCGAATGCGGTCACACTCAGGTTTCCCGCATCCGCGAGACGCGCGGACAGGGGCGCTGATGCGTGTCGCTTCCCGTTCGATTGCAATGGGCGTCGGGCGTCTCGTGAATGCCGAACGCATTGCGCAAATCGATCGGCAAGCAGGTCCACCCCGAACGAAATGTCGCCGCATTCGGAACGTGTGGCTTCCTCGGGCTCGATCGTCACGAGGCGACTTCGGGCGCGAAACCGGAAAGCACACGTGCGCCGCACCGACTATTTCCTGCTCATTTTGCGCGCCGGAAGGCCAGGCGGCCGGGATCCGTTCGGTTCACCGGAAAATACGCGCAAACGCTGTCACTCGCGCAGCGCCGTCGGCGATCGCGCTGGAAACTCGCTCGGCCTGACGGCAAATCGCTACCGCCGAATTCGTGCCGAACAGCTGGGGTTTGCGACTCGTATCCGTCCGCCGCCACGGCTCGAGCCGCCGCAGCCGCAGCCGCAGCCGCAGCCGCAGCCAGTCTAAACAGACTGCCTGGCGTATATTGTGGCGTTGCGTACTTTTTTGCGATCCAGCCGTCTTCAAGACGGCGTTTTGATATTTTTGCTCGTATTTCATCGGCGCCCGGCGTCCTCGGGCAACCCGAAGTCGAACTGTGGCGCTGAATCCGCTCGCCGGATCGAGACGTTTGAAAGAGCGAATGGGCGGCGCAAGCGCCACGCGACGGTATGACGAATTCGGCCGATACGGCGCGAGTCGACGCTCGCCGCATGCCGCTTGCCGTGAATCCGCCGCTGCAGCCAATCTTCGCGCACCGTTTCCGAGCCGAATATCCCGATGCACGTCGCTTCGAGCTTGGATTTGCCGAGTCCGGGCCCATCGACATTTCGCACGGTATTTTCCGCTGCTTTTTGCGTGCATTCGGCGGGCGAACTGCGGACGGCGCTATTCCGGCACCATATAATGAGCCGAGAATCGACAAAGAACGTCGGCCGAATCCGCAGCGGTTTTTTCTGTCGCCGATGACGGTGTCGTTCGACGATCCGCCGCGCCGAGCGCTTTTTTCTTTCCGGCGCGACAATATGATCGTATTCATTCCAAGAAGAGCGTCCCCCTTGATCCGTCGCCCCATCATCGACCCCGAAGTGCTGCCGATCGAGACGACCGGCGCCGGCCTGCCGGCCGTCCCGCCGCCGTTGCTGACGCCGGAGGGCCTGCGCGACCGTTTCGCGCGACCGCTCGAATGGATGCAGGAACCTGCCGAGGCGCAACTCGTCGAAGGCGTCGATCCGCGCAGCGCGGCCGTACTCGTGCCGATCGTCATGCGCGAGCGCGGCTTGACCGTGCTGCTCACGCAGCGCGCCGACCACCTGAACGACCACGCCGGCCAGATCAGCTTTCCGGGCGGGCGCCGCGAGCCCGACGATCTCGATGCGAACGCGACCGCGCTGCGCGAGGCGCACGAGGAGATCGCACTCGCGCGCGAGCGCGTCGAATTGCTGGGTGCGCTGCCCGACTATCTGACGGGTACTGGCTTTTGCGTGACGCCCGTCGTCGCGCTCGTGCATCCGCCTTTCACGGTGCAGGCGGACACGCTCGAAGTGGCCGAGATCTTCGAAGTGCCGCTCGATTTTCTGATGAATCCCGCGCATCATCAGGTGCGGGTGTTTCGCTGGGAGGGCGGCGAGCGCCGTTTCTTCGCGATGCCGTATCCGCGCGGCCCGGTCGGCGGCCAGTACTTCATCTGGGGGGCGACGGCCGGCATGCTGCGCAACCTGTACCGCTTCCTCGCGGCCTAGCGGCGGGCGCCACAGTCGACGCACGCCGCGGGCCATCCGGCGCGTCCGCTGTGCTATCGTTACGCGAAAAATCAATCATCCCAGAACGGCACGGCCCTTCGCATGACTTTCTTCTCGGTTCTCCTTGCCCTCATCATCGAACAGGTCCGCGCGCTGTCGCCGAGCAATCCGGTCTTCGCGCTGTTTCAGTCTCATGCGGAATCGGCTGCGCACGGCTTCGACGCCGGCAAGCGGAAGCATGGCGTGCTCGCGTGGCTCGTCGTCGTGCTGCCCTGGGTGCTTGCCGCCGGGCTCGTTTATTTCCTGCTGTACAAGGTGAGCTTCGTGCTCGCGTTTCTCTGGAATGTCGTCGTCGTGTACTTTACGCTCGGCTTCCGGCAGTTCAGCCATTACTTCACCGACATCCACCTCGCGCTCAACAACGACGATGTGCCGCGCGCGCGCGACATCCTGCGCGAATGGACGGGCATCGACACGGTCGACATGCCGGTCAGCGAGATCGTCCGCCATACGCTGATCCATGCGGTCGTCGCGTCGCACCGCCACGTGTTCGGCGTGTTCTTCTGGTTCGTGTTGCCGATCGGCCCCGCGGGCGCGGTGCTGTACCGGATCGCCGAATATCTGGCGCGTAGCTGGTCGGTGCAGGCGGACGACCGCACCGCGGCGTTCTCGACGTTCGCGCAGCGTGCGTTCTTCGTGATCGACTGGGTGCCGGCGCGCCTGACCGCGCTCGGCTTCGCGATCGTCGGCAACTTCGAGGATGCGATCTACGCGTGGCGCAATCACACGCGACAGTGGCCCGACCCGAACGACGGCGTGCTGCTCGCGGCCGGCAGCGGCGCGCTTGGCGCGCGGCTCGCAGGCCCGCTCGCGGAGCCGTCGAGCGTCGATGCGCTGGCGGCCGGCGACAGCGGCCCGATGACCGTCGGCGACGACTGCACGCCGCGCACGCTGCAGTCGGCCGTCGGCCTCGTGTGGCGCGCGGTGATCCTGTGGATGCTGCTCCTGCTGATGCTGACGATCGCCGTCTGGGTGTCGTGACGCGAAGGCGGGGCGTAGTGCGTTCTTCGTCCGGACCGGCGACGATCGCCGGAGAAAAAGCCGGCTTCGAGCCGTAATGCAGTTCAGTTAAGCATGGTTCGCCGCGGCCTTGCCGAACCAAGGAAAAGGGCCGCTCCGGTATCAATCGGAGCGGCCTTTTTGATCTCAACCGAACGGCATTAGGCTTCGAGCCGGCTTTTTTTGCATGTTCTGCGCTTGCTGCGGGTCGCGGACGCCCGAATGGGCGTCAAATACGCGTAAAGCGGGGCGAAGCGCTGCGTCAGCCGTCGCGCGGTTCGCGGTTCGCGCCGCAATGCCAGCACGCGGTGAACTGCGCGTCGAGCGTCTCGCCGCAGCGCGCGCAGCGCCACGGCGTCGCGCCGGCGGGCGGCCCGGCCGACGCCGCCTCGATCAGCCGCCGCGCGAGCGCCTCGTCGCGCTCGTCGTCGAGCCAGATTTCCGGCAGGCACGCGTCGATCGGCAGGCCGCCGAGCGCGCCGCCCGCGAAGCGGTTGTGCAGCTCGCAGCCGACGCCCGCCACGTCGAGTACGTTCGCCCAGTGCTGGGCGGTCGCGAGATCGGGGGCCCTGAAGCGCATCGCGGCGTCTCCTCTGTGCACGACGAATGGGCGAGCGGGCGGCTCGCGGCCGCCGAGGCGCCCGGCTAGCGGACGATCTGGCTCGCCTCGTGCACGAGCTGTGCGTACAGCGTGTGGCGCGAGGGCGCGATCTTGCCGTCGGCGACGGCTTCCAGGATCGCACAGCCAGGCTCGTGCAGATGATGACAATTATAGAAACGGCAGTGCGGCAACAGCGGCCGGAACTCCGGGAACGCGCGCTCGAGGCGGCCTTCCGTCAGATGATAGAGCCCGAACTCCTGGAAGCCGGGCGAATCGATCAGCGCGCCGCCGTCGGCGAGCGGATAGAGGCGCGTGAACGTCGTCGTGTGGCGGCCGCTGTTGAGCGCTGCGGAGATCTCGCGCGTCGCCGCCTCGGCGTCGGGCACGAGCAGGTTCACGAGCGTCGATTTGCCCATCCCCGACTGGCCGAGCAGGATCGTCGAATGGCCGGCGAGGCGCGGCGCGAGCTGCGCGCGTGCGTCGTCGGGCGCGCCCTTGATCGATAGCTCGAGCACGTCGTAGCCGAGCGCGCGGTACGCCGCCAAACGCTCGCGCGCAACCGGCAGCGCGGCTTCGACATCGATCTTGTTCAGCAAGACGATCGGCTTCAGCTCGTTCGCCTCGGCGGCGATCAGCGCGCGGCCGAGCAGGTCTTCGCTGAAGTACGGCTCGGTCGCGAGCACGATCAGCAACTGATCGAGATTCGCGGCGAAGAGTTTCGACTTGAACTGGTCGGAGCGGTAGAGCAGGTTGCGCCGCTCACCGATCTCGACGATCACGCCCTGGTCGGCCGACGTCCGTTCGTAGACGACGCGGTCGCCGACCGCGACGTCGCTCTTCTTGCCGCGCGGAAAGCACTGCAGCATCGGGCCGCCGTCGGCGGGCGCGACGACGTAGTGGCGGCCGTGCGCGGCGATCACGCGTCCTTCGACGCGCTCGCCGCCGCGCGCGGCGGCCTTGGCCGGCTGCTTCGTCGGCGCGCGCTTCATGAGAGCTGGAGCAGCCGGTCGATCCGTTGCGACGCGGGCGGGTGCGAGTAGTAGAACGCGGTGTAGACGGGGTCGGGCGTGAGCGTCGACGCGTTGTCTTCGTAGAGCTTCACGAGCGCGTTGACGAGGTCGCGCGCGTCGGTCTGGCTCGCGGCGAACGCGTCGGCTTCGAACTCGTGCTTGCGCGAACTCAGGCTGCCGAGCGGCGTGACGAAAAACAGGAACACCGGCATCGACAGGAAGAACAGCACGAGCGCGACGCCCGCGTTGCTGCCTGCGAGCGACGGCATCACACCGAGGCCCGTGTAGAACCACGTGCGCTGCGCGAGCCAGCCGAGGAGCGCAAGGAGCGCGAGGCTCAGCGCGAACGTCCAGAGCATCCGCTTCATCACGTGGCGGCGTTTGAAATGGCCGAGCTCGTGCGCGAGCACGGCTTCGATCTCGTTGCCCGTCAGGCGGGCGAGCAGCGTATCGAAGAACACGATCCGCTTCGCGGCACCGAATCCCGTGAAATACGCATTGCCGTGCGCGGAGCGGCGGCTGCCGTCCATCACGAAGAGGCCCTTCGCCGCGAAGCCGCAGCGTTTCATCAGCCCCTCGATCCGCGTGCGCAGCGCGTCGTCGGACAGCGGCTCGAACTTGTTGAAGAGCGGCGCGATGAAGGTCGGATAGAGCACGAGGACGAGCAACTGGAAGCCGACCCACACGGCCCACGTCCACAGCCACCAGAGCGCTCCTGCCTGGTTCATCAGCCACAGCACGACGAACAGGAGCGGCAGCCCGAGCGCCGCGCCGAGGAGCGCGTTCTTTGCGAGATCGGCGAAGAACAGGCGCTTCGTCATCCGGTTGAAGCCGAAGCGCTCTTCGATGCCGAACTGGCGGTAGTACTCGAACGGCAGGTCGACGGCGCTCGAGATCACGAGCACCGCGGCGACGAGCGCGACCTGCTGGCCGTAGCCGTGGCCGAGCCAGCCGGTGAGGAGCGAATCGAGCGCGCCGACGCCGCCGAGGAGCGTGAGCCCGACGAGCACGGCCGAGCCGACGACGATCTCGAACATCGTGAGCCGGGTGCGTTCGACCGTGTAGTCGGCGGCGCGCTGGTGCGCGGTAAGCGGGATCGTTTCGCGGAACTGCGCGGGCACGCGGCCGCGATGTGCGGCGACGAAGCGGATCTGCCGCGACGCGAGCCACAGCTTGGTGCCCGTCATCGCGACGAGCGCGACGGCGAAGAGCAGGGTGAAGGTATAGGCGGACATCGAGGGCGCTAGTGGTATCTATGCGAGAATTATATGTTCTTGCGGACCCGGCCCGCTTGTCGCTTGCCGGTCCGCGTGGCGGCGCGCGCGCCGCCCGTCCATTTCCCAGGATTGCTCATGACCGATATCTCTGCCGTGGCCGGCCAGCCCGCGCTCGTTCGCAACGAACTGAACCTCGTCTGGCTCGACATGGAAATGACAGGCCTGAACCCGGACAGCGACCGTATCATCGAGATCGCCGTCGTCGTCACCAATTCGACCCTCGACATCGCGGTCGAAGGCCCCGTGTTCGCGATCCATCAGAGCGACGAGACGCTCGCGAAGATGGACGACTGGAACAAGAACACGCACGGCCGTTCCGGCCTCATCGACCGCGTGCGCGCGTCGACCGTCACCGAGGCGGACGCCGCCGCGCAGATCGAGGCGTTCCTCGGCCAGCACGTGCCCCCTGGCAAGTCGCCGATGTGCGGCAACTCGATCTGCCAGGACCGCCGCTTCATGGCGCGCTGGATGCCGGAACTCGAGCGCTTCTTCCATTACCGCAACCTCGACGTCAGCACGCTCAAGGAGCTGTGCCGGCGCTGGCAGCCTGCGATCTACAAGGGCTTCCAGAAGCGCGCGATGCATACGGCGCTTGCCGACATCCACGAGTCGATCGACGAGCTCAGGTACTACCGCGAGCACTTCCTGATTCCGGCCGCGCCGGCAGGCGAAACCGCTTGAGCGGCGGTCCGCGCGTCGTGGCGCCGGGCCGGGGAGGCGGGCGGGCGTCGCTGCGCCGCGGCGATCATTTCGGCGCGCGCACCGCGCTCTTCGGCCGGAACGCCGCGCATACGGCCGGATTCGTCTCCGCGTAAGGGCCGCCGATCAGGTCGATGCAATACGGCACCGCAGCGAAAATGCCCGGCACCTCGACCTTGCCGCCGTCGCCGCGCAGCCCTTCGAGCGTTTCCTTGATCGATTTCGGCTGGCCGGGCAGGTTCACGATCAGCGCCGCGTGATCCGCGGCCTCGCGGATCACCGCGACCTGCCGAGACAGGATCGCGGTCGGCACGAAATTCAGGCTGATCTGCCGCATCTGCTCGCCGAAGCCCGGCATCTCCTTCGTCGCGACCGCGAGCGTCGCCTCGGGCGTCACGTCTCGGCGCGCGGGGCCCGTGCCGCCCGTCGTCAGCACGAGGTCGCAGCCGGCCGCGTCGACGAGCTCGACGAGCGTCGCCGAGATCGTCGGCGCGTCGTCCTGGATGAGTCGCGTCTCGGCCCGCCACGGCGACGCAAGCGCCGACGCGAGCCACTCCTTCAGCGCGGGAATGCCTTTGTCCTCGTAGACGCCGCTGCTGGCGCGGTCGCTGATCGACACGAGGCCGATCACGAGTTCGTCGGGATGGTTACGCTTCGTCGTCGTCATTGTCGGAAGAAGAGGCGTGATCGGGCGAATCGTCCGCGTCGCCTGCCGCGCCGCTCGCCGTCTTGATCCATTGGAACAGCTCGCGGAAGTAGCGGGGCGGCTTCCCCTGCTGCGCTTCCCTGCGCGCGTTGCGGATCAGCATGCGGCCTTCCTGCACGTCGGCGGCCGGATGCTCGTGGATGAACGCGGTCAGCGCGTCGTCGCTCGCGAGCAGTCGCTCGCGGGTGCGCTCGATCCAGTGCAGGCGTGCGGTCTCGGCCTTGTTGACGCCGCGCTGCGTGTCGAGCGCCAGCCGCAGCGCGGCTGTTTCGTCGGCGGAGAGCGAGCGCATCACGCGGCCGACGTACTGGATCTGGCGGCGCTTGCCCTCATGATCGGTAATGCGGCGCGCCTCGCGCACGGCTTCGGCGAGATCTTCCGGCATCGGCATGCGCTTGAACGCATCCTTCGGCAACTCGACGAGGGCGACGCCCAGCTCCTGCAGCGCGTGCATGTCGCGCTTCAGTTGGGACTTGCTGGGGCGATCGTAACCGTGGCTGGCGTCTTCGGCGGCGGGCTCGATCGGTTGGATACGGGTTTTGCGTGTCATGGGCGGCATTGTATCGCGCCGCGCACCGCACGCCGCGCACCGCGTTCGCCGACCCGCGTCGCCCGCGCCGGACCTTGCTATGATCGCGGGATACGCACATTTTGAAACACGCGGGCGAACCGCCCGCCACCGGATACCACGACGATGGCTGCAAACCTCGACGCCCAGGCGCACTATTTCCCGCACACGCAGAACGAACTGAAAGAAATCGCGACGGATATCCTCCGGCACGCGAAGGCGCTCGGCGCGACCGACGCCGCGACCGAAATCTCCGAGGGCGACGGCCTGTCGGTGTCGGTGCGGCGCGGCGAGGTCGAGACGATCGAGCACAACCGCGACAAGACGGTCGGCGTGACCGTCTTCATCGGCAAGAAGCGCGGCAACGCGAGCACGTCGGATTTCTCGCCCGCCGCGCTGAAGGACACGGTCGCGGCCGCGTACAACATCGCGCGCTTCACGGCCGAGGATGACGCGGCGGGGCTCGCCGAAGCCGAGCTGCTCGAAACCGATCCGCGCGATCTCGATCTCTATCATCCGTGGCGCATCTCGGCCGACGAAGCGGTCGACATCGCGCGCCGCTCGGAGGACGCCGCGTTTGCGGTCAGCCCGCAGATCCGCAATTCTGAGGGCGCGAGCGTGTCCGCGCAGCACTCGCAGTTCGTGCTCGCGACGTCGCGCGGCTTTCTTGCCGGCTATCCGTACTCGCGCCACTACATCGCGTGCGCGCCGATCGCGGGCAGCGGCCGCCACATGCAGCGTGACGACTGGTACACGTCGAAGCGCCGCGCGGACGAGCTCGCTTCGCCCGAGTCGGTCGGCCGTTATGCGGCCGAGCGTGCGCTCGCGCGGATCGGCGCGCGCCGCCTCGATACGCGCAAGGTGCCGGTGCTGTTCGAGGCGCCGCTCGCGGCAGGCTTGCTCGGCGCGTTCGTGCAGGCGGTGAGCGGCGGCGCACTGTATCGCAAGACGTCGTTCCTCGTCGACAGCCTCGGCAAAGAGGTGTTCGCGCCGCACGTGCAGATCGTCGAGGACCCGCACGTGCCGCGCGCGATGGGCAGCGCGCCGTTCGACGAGGAAGGCGTTCGCACGCGCGCGCGCAGCGTCGTGAAGGACGGCGTCGTCGAGGGCTATTTCCTGTCGACGTACTCGGCGCGCAAGCTCGGCACGCAGACGACCGGCAACGCGGGCGGCTCGCACAACATCGCGCTGAAGAGCGCGCTCACGCGGCCGACCGACGACTTCGACGCGATGCTGAAGAAGCTCGGCACGGGTCTTTTGCTGACGGAACTGATGGGGCAGGGCGTCAACTACGTGACGGGCGACTATTCGCGCGGCGCGGCGGGCTTCTGGGTCGAGAACGGCGAGATTCAGTATCCGGTCGAGGAGATCACCGTCGCGAGCACGCTGCAGGAGATGTTCCGCCACATCGTCGCGATCGGCGCGGATTCGATCGTGCGCGGGACGAAGGCGACGGGCTCGGTGCTGATCGAGCAGATGACGATCGCGGGGCAGTGAGCGTCGCGATCGGTTCGATCGTGTAAAAGCAAAAAGCGCCACGGCAAGCGGCGCTTTAGAATGCTGACGAACCCCTCGTTTTTCGGAACGAGGGGTTTTGTCTTTTTGGGCGTCTTTGCCGCAGCGGCGCGTGGACGCGCGCCGCCGCCCGCGTCAGCCGGCGCGCTTGCGCCGGTAGACGACGAAAGCGTACGTGAAATCGTTCGGCTCCGCCGCGCGATGTGCGTCGCGCGACACCTCTTCCCATTGCGCGGGATCGGGCGCGGGAAACGACGCGTCTCCTTCGAAGTCCTTGTCGATCTCGGTGACGACCAGCTTGTCCGCGTGCCGCAGGCCCTCCGCGTAGAGCTGCGCGCCGCCGATCAGAAACGCCTCGGCCGCGCCGTCGCGCGCAGCGAGGGCGAGTGCGTCGTCGAGCGACGAAACCGTGTCGCAGCCGTCGAAGCGCCGCGCGGCGTCGCGCGTGACGACGATGTTGCGGCGACCGGGCAGCGGCCGGCCGATCGATTCATGCGTCTTGCGGCCCATGACGATCGGTGCGCCCATCGTCGTGCGCTTGAAGAACGCGAGATCCTCGGGGAGTTTCCACGGAAGTTGGTTGTCGCGGCCGATTACGCCGTTGCGGGCGCGTGCGACGATCAGGGTCAGCGTCGTCATGACGGAAAGAAAAGATGCCGAAGGGCACGATTTTACCGGATCGCGCATCGCGCGCCGTGCCGGCCTCGTTCGGCGCGGCGGGATGGGCGGCGTTTGCATCGCGTCGGTCCGAATGCCGCTTCGCGCGCGGCACGCGCGGCGACGGACGCCTCGCTCGCCGCGCCTTATACGTCATGCACCGTGCCGCATGCGCGGAACGCGCGCATCACGTGCGCTCGGCTTCGTCGTCGGCGTTGCCCGCGCCCGGCCGATGCGCGGCGCCCCATGACAGCTCGCGCAGCCCGTGCGACACCATCAGCCGATACAGCGTCGCGCGCGACACGCCGAGCTCGGCTGCCGCTTCCGTCAGGCGGTGGCGATGCCGCAGCAGCGACGCTTCGATCGTCCGGCGCTCGGCACGCTCGCGCGCTTCGGCGAGCGTCGTCGCCTGGCGCGTCGCGTACGGCGCGAGATCGAGATCGGCGGCCGATAGTTGGCGGCCGTCGGACATCACGATCGCGCGCCGGATCCGGTTGATCAGCTCGCGCACGTTGCCGGGCCACTGATAGTTGTACATCGCTTCGATCGCGCACGATGTGAAGCCGCGAATCCGGCGCGCGCCGTCGCTCCTGAACCGATGCAGGATGTGATGCGCGAGGATTTCGATGTCCTTGCCGCGCGCGCGCAGCGGTGGCTCTTCGAGCTTCAGCACGCACAGCCGGTGAAACAGGTCCTCGCGGAAGCGGCCTTCGCGCATCGCCGTTTCGAGATTGACATGCGTCGCGGAGATGATCCGCACGTCTACCGCAATCGACTCGTGTCCGCCGAGGCGCTCGATCTTGCCTTCCTGCAGGAAGCGCAGCATGCTCGCCTGGCTTTCGAGCGGCATGTCGCCGATCTCGTCGAGGAACAGCGCGCCGCCGTCGGCCGCTTCGACACGGCCGATCTTGCGCTGGCTCGCGCCCGTGAACGCGCCGCGCTCATAGCCGAATAGTTCGGACTGCAGCAGATGATTCGGAATCGCGCCGCAGTTGATCGCGACGAACGGCGCCTTGCGGCGCTCCGAGCGCTCGTGGATCGCGAGCGCGGTCAGCTCTTTGCCGGTGCCGGATTCGCCGGAGATGAACACGGTCGCGTCGGTTGCGGCCACCTTGCGGATCATCCGGAACAACTGCTGCATCGCGTCGCATGCGCCGACCATCTCGTCGCCCGTCGTCTGGGCGATGCCCGCTGCGAAATCCAGATCGTACAGCGAGACCATCCCGTATGCGTGGCCGACGAGATAATCGATCGTCTCGTGCGGCGGCGGGCCTTGCGTGTAGTCGAAGCAGTACTGGCGAATCAGCCGGCGCACGTCGGGATCGTTGATGCGCGTGTCGCCCGCGAGTGCGATCCAGCCGACCTGCTGCTGCCGCAGCACCAATTCAAGCGTCGACAGCTCGCGCGGCGCGAAACCGTCGAGATCCGCGATCCCCGCCTGTGGCTGGTTCGGCTTCACGCGGCGCGCCGCTTCGTTCGCCGAGCGCGCGACGTGCACGTTCCAGCGCCGCGCGCGCAGATGTTCGACGAGCGTCGTGTCGGGCGTGCGCGACAGGTAGACGAGCGGGCGTATGGCCTGCTCGTCCGCGCTCGGGTTGGTCGATGCGGACGAGGAATGCGTGGCGTGACCGGGCGGCGTGCAATCGGGGTAGGGACGGAAGTCGTGCACGATGCACCTCTGCAGATATTGTTCGGAACGTGTCGGGGATGCGCGCGTCGATAGTGGCTCGCGGCGCGTCGTATGCGTTGTCGGGCGCGATCGTCGGCGTATGCGTATCGAAGGTGTGATCGAAGGCGTAATCGAAGCGGGCGCGCGGCGCGGGGATCGACGCCGGTCGGCTTGCGCTCGGCTCGCGCACCGATGCGGCGTAGGCGCATTCGGTCGGGATGGGCTGGTGGCGTCGAGCGCGATGTGCGTCGCGCGGTGCGCGGAAAACGTAAGCGCGCCGGCAGCGTCGTGTCGGCTGACGCAGCCGTGTTGTGTGGTCGTCGACCATGCCCGGCCGATCGCCGACCAGACGATCGAGGACACACGCGCACGACGCGCGGCGCGCGAATGCGGCTGGCCGAGCGGGCGTCGGCGCGATTTCCCCGGACATGTCGGTCCCCCCGTGGCGTGTCGCGTTGCGATCGTCGCGGCGCGATGCGCATTCCTCGGTAAGTCGTCGTCGGCTGCGTTTCAGCGCGGCGACCGCGAGTGATTGTCCTCCCAGTTGCCGGCATCGCCGGCGGTCTTCGTTTCGATGCTGCCGATTGCGCTCGTCGCGGCGAGTACGTTCGCTCGCCGCGCCGGGAAAACGTGCGCGACGATGCGACGTGTCGCCACGTCGTCGGCGTCGCGCATGCGTGGCGAATGTCTCGGCGTGTTCGCCGGCGCCGACATATTCGCATTCGTCGAGACGTATACCGCGCGATCCCGATCGCTTGGCTGAACGACGCACTTCGATGCGACGAATGAGCGGCCGTCATGCATCGAAGGCGTGTGCTGCGGATCGCCGAGACCCGAGTCGGTCGCGCGATTCGATGTCGATGTCGATTCGTGCGCGTCGTGCGGCGGATCGCCCGAACGATTGGACGACAAATCGACAAGCGGCGATCGATACGCAGCGAGCGATGCGCGGTTCCGATCGGCGATGCGCGAGCGCAGTCGCGCATCGCCGGCGATATTGCGCGCGGATCGTGTGCGATGCGAGTCGCAGCGACGGTGCATGCCGCACGAGGCGCTCGACACCGGCGCGATTGGCCGATCGTCGGCGGCCGTCGCGGCGAGGCCGTCGCGCGCTGCATCGACGCGATCGGCGCGCGCCAACCAGCGGGACAGGTCCGCGCGCGGCGTGAGGCCGGTTGTGCCGTGTGGAGCGGGGGGGAGCGGCGAAGCGAACGCGAAACCGATTGCCGACGCAAGCATCATCGCCGATGCAACGAAGAGGCGTTTCATCAGACACTCCGACATGTATGGATTCTGCTGCCAAAAAGAGTGCCCGCCGGGGGACGGAGCACCAAAACGTTCGCCGTTGCATGAACGGCTCCGGCTATCTGGATGACCTGGACGATTCCGATGAGATGCGCGAGCGCGTCGCCGTGGCGCAATGCCCGCTGCATTTCATGCCCCCCCGCCGGCTGTCCCAGACTTCCGTGTTTAGGGACCGCCTCGGATAGTTCGCTATCCGAGGCGGTTTCCGCTTTCGCGCTCAGCGTGCGGGTTGCGACGCTGTCGCGCTGAAGACCTGCTGTGCCCGCATGCCGATGCGCGGGCGACGGACCTCGCGGATTCGGCAATGCGATGCATCCGGCGCTCGTCGTCGCATGCGATGCGCCGTTCCGAGCGAGACGGATGGAGATGCGCGAGTGCTTCGGACTGGGGCGAGATGCGGCGGCCGTGTTCCGCGCATCGGTCGCGCTCGTGTGGCGCGGCTGCTCGCGCGAAACCGCGACGTCGTGATGATCGTGATCATCGCGAATGCGCAGCGCCTGTCGACGCGCGCCGCGCGATGCGATCGCATGCGTGCAGATCGCGCTGCCTGGAACCGTGCCCATCGGCTCAACGCGCACGATTGCGGCGGCGGAACCGGTCCGCAAAGCGTGCAACGCGCGGCGCGACGACGGCTGCGAGGCGTCGGGCAGTACAGTCATCTCGTCTCCTCTTCGTCTTGCGTGGTTTTGTCGCGGTGGGCCTGGCCCTTTACATGCGAGTCCGTCATCGCCTCGTATAGCTCGTGCCGTCGCCTCGAACCGTGCGCTGCGCATCGGACGGCACGGGCAGCGGTGTCGGCGGCCCAATCTCGTCCCACAGCGTCACGGCCGCGCTGCGGTCGGAGAGCGGCGTCGCGACGGGAACAGAGGCCGCCACACGCTCCCGCTGTCGCGCGAATACGCCGGCATCGACATGCACGAAACGCTCGGTCCATTCGGCAGCGGTGACATGCACGGGCTGCTTGTCGACGTTCCGGTATGTATCGTTTTCGTGCGCGATTGCGACGAAAGGCGACAACGCCGCAAACAATACCGTGAGCACTGTGACGATGAGATGTGGTCGATAGGCAAGACAAGCGGCGATGCGCATGACGTCTCTCCGGTTTGCCGGTGATCGAGCGAAATACATGCCACCGCGCGCCATCCGTTGACTGGACGAGCTGCCCGAATGCGCGGACGAATCGGGGTACGGCCAAACACGTGCAAAACGTTTCAGCTTTGAAACGGCCGATCGGGAATACCGCTGATTCAAAAATCGACGGATTAATCTAATCTTCCATTCAAGCGCACGACGAATTAAGCGAATCGTTAGATACAGTCTTTCGGAATATCAGCAGAGGAATGCAATTGATTTGATGCAGCCGATGCTGAAAAAAGATGATTTAATTCATTTGCTTTGTCGTGCGCTTGTCAGTAGGCTGAAACAACACAGATCCGAAAAATGGGGGCGGCCGTGACCACCGCCTCTGATTTTCGAGCCAAGCGTCGATCTACGGGGAACGCAGTTCCAGTGGAAGTGAAAAATGACGAGCCGAGTCCTTTTCGTAGATCCCGGCTCGGTTCCGTCGCGCACCTGTGCCAGGCCGCGCGACGCAAATCGATTGACTGGGTGGCGTCATGGATGTTGCGGCAAGGCATCTCATTTACTATTCCCATCGTCCGAATGCGGATCTGCAGCGCTGTTTCGACCAGCATGGATGGCAGGCCGACGTTGTCGATTCGCCGCGCGAGATGCGGCGTTCCGCCGCGCGAGGCGTGATTGCCGGCGGGTTGCTCGATTTTTCGTGCGGAGTCGGGGCCGCCGAATTGCGCGAGCTCGAAGCGAGTCTGAAGACGCCGAACGTCGGCTGGATCGCGATGACGCGACGAGGGCAGATGGAAGAAGAGGCGGTGCGCCGGCTCGTGCGCGATTACTGCTTCGATTACGTGACGGTGCCTTACGAGCGCGAGCGCATCGTCGAGTCGGTCGGCCACGCGTATGGGATGGTCACGCTGTCGGAAGGGCTCGCGCCCGCCGCCGCGACCGTGCGCAACGAAGGCGAGATGGTCGGCACCTGCGATGCGATGCTCGCGCTCTTCAAGATGATCCGCAAGGTCGCCGCGACCGACGCGCCTGTGTTCATCTCCGGCGAATCGGGGACCGGCAAGGAGCTGACGGCGGTCGCGATTCACGAGCGCTCGGCGCGCGCGAACGCGCCTTTCGTCGCGATCAACTGCGGCGCGATTCCGCCAACGCTCCTGCAAGCCGAGCTGTTCGGCTACGAGCGCGGCGCGTTCACCGGCGCGAACCAGCGCAAGATCGGCCGCATCGAAGCCGCGAACGGCGGCACGCTGTTCCTCGACGAGATCGGCGATCTGCCGTTCGAGAGCCAGGCGAGCCTGTTGCGCTTCCTGCAGGAGCACAAGGTCGAGCGCGTCGGCGGACATGCGTCGATTTCGGTCGACGTGCGGATCATCTCCGCGACGCATGTCGACATGCAGGTCGCGCTGCGCAACGGGCGCTTCCGCGAAGACTTGTATCACCGGCTGTGCGTGCTGAAGCTCGAGGAGCCGCCGTTGCGCGAGCGCGGCAAGGACATCGAGATCCTCGCGAAGCACATGCTCGAGCGCTTCAAGGGCGATGCGCACCGGCGGCTGCGCGGCTTCACGCCCGACGCGATCGCGGCGCTTCACAACTACGCGTGGCCGGGCAACGTGCGCGAGTTGATCAACCGGGTCCGGCGCGCGATCGTGATGTCGGAAGGGCGCATGATCAGCGCGGCCGATCTCGAGCTGTCGAACTACGCGGAGGTCGCGCCGATGTCGCTCGAGGAGGCGCGCGAGAGCGCCGAGCGGCATGCGATCGAAGTCGCGCTGCTGCGGCATCGCGGCCGGCTCGCGGACGCCGCGCGCGAGCTCGGCGTGTCGCGCGTGACGCTCTATCGGCTGCTTTGCGCGTACGGGATGCGCGACGACGGCAGCGCGCGCGGGAAGCGCGACGAGGACCTGCGTCGGGCCTGCTAGCGCGGGCCTTGCTAAAATGGCGGGCACGGCCGCTTCCCGTGGCCGGAGGAACCCGCATGAAACAGTATCTCGACCTCGTTCGCACCATTCTCGACGCCGGCGCCTGGCAAAACAACCGTACGGGCATACGCACGATCAGCATGCCCGGCGCGATGCTGCGCTTCGATCTGCAGCAGGGCTTTCCCGCCGTGACGACGAAGAAGCTCGCGTTCAAGTCGGCGATCGGCGAGCTCGTCGGTTTCCTGCGCGCAAAGCGCAGCGCGGCCGACTTCCGCGCGCTCGGCTGCAAGGTCTGGGACGCGAATGCGAATGAGAACGCGCAGTGGCTCGCGAATCCGTATCGCCGCGGCGACGACGATCTCGGCGATGTGTACGGCGTTCAGTGGCGACGCTGGCCGGGCTACAAGGTGCTCGACGCGCACGCCGACGCGCAGATCGCCGATGCGACGTCGCGCGGCTTTCGCGTCGTCGCTCGATTCGGAGAGGACGGCGCGCGCAAGGTGCTGCTCCACAAGGCGATCGATCAATTGCGCGACTGCCTCGACACGATCGAGCGCGATCCGTCGAGCCGCCGCATTTTGTTTCACGGCTGGAACCCCGCGGTGCTCGACGAGATCGCGCTGCCCGCGTGTCATCTGCTGTACCAGTTCCTGCCGAACGTCGAGCGACGCGAGATCTCGCTGTGCCTGTACATCCGCAGCAACGACGTCGGGCTCGGCACGCCGTTCAACCTCGCGGAAGGCGCGGCGCTCCTGGCGCTCGTCGGCCGGCTGACCGGCTACGCGCCGCGCTGGTTCACGTACTTCATCGGTGATGCGCACATCTACGAGAATCAGCTCGACATGCTGAAGCAGCAGCTCGAGCGCGAGCCGTTCGAGAGCCCGCGGCTCGAAATCGCCGAGCGTGTGCCCGATTACGCGAAGACGGGCGAGTACGAGCCGGAGTGGCTCGAGCGCGTCGAGCCGTCGGATTTCTCGCTCGTCGGCTATCGTCATCACGAGCCGCTGACTGCGCCGATGGCCGTCTGAGCGATCGAGCGGCGGGGGTGACGCGTGGTTCGTTCGTCATCCGACCCACAAAAAACCCACGAATTTCGTGGGTTTTTTTGTCGATGCAGGCCGGCCCGTTCATGCGTGCCGGCGCTCATCGCGGTGTGCATCGAAGCCATGCTGCTGATCCGGACGCACCTGACGCGGAGGCTCCTGACGCGGCGCGGGCGGCGGATTGTGCGGCACGGCTTGCGGCGGCGGCGCGGGGCGCGGCTCCATCCTCGGCGTTCCCATGCGCGGAGCCGGCATCCGCGGCGCCTCCATCCGCGGCGCTTCCATTTGCGGACGCGGCGCAGCGGCGGGCGCGCGATAGTCGTTGCGCGGCGCGGTCGGCGCGACTTCCTGGCGCGGCATTTCGCGCGGTGCGGCGCGCGGCGCTTCGGCAGCGCGCATTTCGTTGCGCGGCGCAGGCGAGCCCGGCTGCGGCTGTGCGCGCTCGGCGGGCTGCGGCGCGGCGTGCGTCGGCGTTGGCGTCGAACGGATCGGCGGCACTGCGTTCTGCGTCGGCGACCGGTAATTGAGCGGCGGATTCGGCGTGCCGCTCTCACGCGACTGGCCGCCGTTCGCGCGTTGCTGCCCGATCGGCGGATGCGGTTGTGTCCACGACGGCTGCGGGCGCTGCGCTTCGCCCGGCGCGCGTGCTTCATTGCGCGCGCCCGGGTTGTTGCCGGCCGCGGGCGGCCGCGGCACGCCGTTGTTGATCGACGGCGCGGCATTCGGCCGCATCGCGTTTTGCGGCCCGGCGGTCGCGCCCGGAACGGCAGGCGCGTGCGGCGCGTTAAGCTGCGCGCCGCCCGGCTGCGGGATACCGGGACGTGCGATGTTCGGCTGCGCGGTATTCGGTTGGGCTGCATTCGGCTGCGGCATGTTCGGCGGCTGCGGTCGCTCGCCCGCGCGCGCGGCTGGATTGCCGACGCCGCCCTGCGGTCCGCGTCCCGGCTGCGCGACGGGCACGTGCGTGTCGACGAGCTGCACGTTGCGCATCGCCCAGCGGTTCGGCGCGCCCGTGTTTTCGGGCGAACGCATGGGCCGCATCGCATAGTTCGGCGGCACTGCGGTCTTCACGACGGGCGCGCCCGCGCCCGGCACCCGCGCGCCGCTTTGCGCGAGATGCGCGGCGAGCTGGTCGCGATACGCGGCCGGCACGACGGGGTTGCGCGTCGCGACGATCGAGCGCTGCTCGGCGGCCGCGGGCGGCCGGTACGCGGCGCTGCGCAGCGCGCCGTTGAAGCTCTGCCGCACCGGCGCGACACCGGGCGCGCCCGAGCCGATATGCGCGTTGCGCCATTGCTGCGGATCGACCTTGTGCGCGAAGCGCGACACCGGCTGCCCACGGACGAACGCGGTCGCGGGCACGGCCGTCACCGCGTTCGGCGCACGGAAGTTCACGTACGTGTTGTGGATGTTCGTCACGTTCACCGTCTTGTTGACGTTGATGTTGTTGACGTTGTTCACGATCACCGTCTGGTTCACGTGCTGGTAGTAGCGTGGGCTCCAGCCGCCCCAGCTCGGCCGCCACGGGTCGTGCGGGCCGAGCGGGAACCATGCGACGCCCGCCGCCGCGATTCCGCCGACCGCGAGGCCCACGCTCCAGTCGAAGCCGCCGCCGCCTCCGCCGACGAACGCGACGAGCGCAGGCGCGTAGCACGGCGGCGCACTGACGACGAGCGGGCCCGGCACCCATGCCCACGAGTCGTCGACGTACGCCCAGCGGCCGTAGTGGTACGGTGCGAAGCCCCACGGCTCGTCGTCGACCCAGGTCCAGCCCCACGGCGCCTGCCAGATCCAGTGGCCGGTGTGGTACGGCGCCCAGCCGGCGGGCACTGCGCTCGGCACCCACACTTCGCCGTAATCGGGGTCGTCGCGCCACGTCCCGTTTGCGTCGAGATCCTGGTAGCCCGGGATTTCGCGCGACACGTAGCGGGCCGTCACCGAGCGTTCCTCGGCGGCGTCGCGGCTCGCGGCCCAGTCGTCGAGACCGTCGGGCGGCGGCACGGCGCCCGTGTCCGCGACCTGCAGCCCGGTGCCCGTGAAGACGACCCGCTGTCCGGCCGATACCGGCATCTGCGTGCCGTCGCCGTAGACGGTTGCGCTGCCGCGCCGCACGCTGACGGTCGTGCTCGATCCGTCGGATGCGACGTCGACGCGGTAGTCGCCGGGGGCGCCGACGGCGAGCGCGAGGTTCGGCGTGTCGATCTCGTACGACGCGCCGGGCGGCAGCTCGCGCACGTGCGTCGACAGCGTGCCGAGCGGCACCTTGAGCTGCGTGTTCGTGTCGTCGAGATTGAGGATCGACAGGCTCGTCGACTGCCCGAGGCGCACCGCGGTCGAGCCGATGTGCAGCTCGGAGCGCGCGCCCGAGTCGTTCCACAACTGGTCGCCCGTCGTAAGCGGGCGGTTGACCGCCGCGTACGACCAGTCGCTCGCGCCCGCGGGCTCGGTCGTCACGGCGCCCGACAAGTAGTTGAGGCGCGCGACGCGGCTCGGCGGATCGCCGCCCGTTTGCCGGGCGATGCCGGCGGGCGGCGCGTCGACGGTCTGAGCGATGGCCGGCGGCAGCGCGGCGAGCGCGGCGACGGCGATGAGCGTGTGACGGGCGATGCGCGAAAGCGCAAGCGGATTACGAGCGGCAAGCATGGTCATCATTGTCTCTGTTATGTCCGGCGTGGCACGCGCCGTATGAGTTCACTCTATCCGCTCGGCATGTTTCAGGGACGGTCGTTTTGTAATGTGATTTGACGTGCGTGTAACAAGACTTGTCGATGCACGGGAATTCGTCAGAACGATGAAAGCGCGCGTCATTCGCCGGTAAGCAGCGCGTCGAATTCGCGCTGGCCGGCGGGCGTCACGCGCAGTACGCGCGGCTTGCCCGCGTGCTCGATCCAGCCGTGCCGGCAGAAGCTGTCGAGGAGCGCCGCGCCGAGCGCGCCGCCCAGGTGCGGACGGCGCTCGCTCCAGTCCGGGCACGTGCATGCGAAGCGGCGGCGCTTCGCGCGCTGGCCGCCGACGTCGATGCCCCATTGCGCGAATTGCGCGGCGCCCGCGGCGGTCGCGTCGAGCGCGCCGTCCGCCGTCGCAAGCCAGCCGCGCGACATCAGCCGCTCGAACACCTGCACTGCGAGCTCGCCCGCCATGTGGTCGTAGCAGGTGCGCGCGTAGCGCATGTCGGGCGGCACCGTGCGTGCCGGCTGCGGGGTCGGGCGCTGTGGCGCGGCCGCCTGCGCGACGTTTGCGAGCGCCTCGATCGCCGCGGCGATGTCGGGCGACGCGATCCGGTAGTAGCGATGGCGGCCGCGCACGTCGAGCGCGAGCAGGCCGCCGTCCGCGAGTCGCGCGAGATGCGCGCTCGCCGCCGACGGCGACAGCCCGGCGATCATCGTCAGCTCGCCCGCGGGGCGCGCGCTGCCGTCCATCAGCGCCCAGAGCATCGCGGCGCGTCCGGGGTCGGCGAGCAGCGCAGCGAGGCGGCTCAGGCCGGGAAAGTGGTGGTGGCGATCGGAAACGGACATCGTCGGACCTCGGAGGGGAGACGGCTTCGAGTGTAGGCGCGGATCGCATTTGATGTTTCAGTTCGGGGCGAAATATCGAATGCGCTTCGCCGTGTGCGTGGCTGCGTCGCGCGCTTTAGCCCTGACTTTCGTTTCGTCTTTCGCGCCCGCGACGGCGGCACGCGTAAAATGCGACGTCCGATGATTCGCCGGCGCGCCGTCGCGGCACACCGGCCGCTCGATGATGCTTCTTTCGATGAAAACGCTTGTTGCAACCCTCATTGCCGCCATCCTCTGTGCGGGCTGCGTGTCCGGCGGCGCTGGCACATCCGGCGCCGGCACCGGCCGCATCGAGATGTACGGCACGATCGATCAGGGCGTGACGATCCGCAACTGACGGCGCGATGCCGAAAGCGGTGCGCGGGCACGCGCCGCTCCCGCGCCGCGCGTCGCCCGCCCGCCCGCCCGCCCGCCCGCCCGCACGCACGCACGCACGCACGCACGCCCGCCCGCCCGCACGCACGCACGCACGCACGCACGGCGGGCGCGGCGCTATGTCGCAGTGCAACGTATAATCGTCTCCTTTCCCGCCACACCGCAGAACTGGAGCCAGCCGAGATGCCCGCCACGCCCCCCGCGCCGCTTGATCGCACCGAAACCGTTTTCCGCTTCCTCGCCGAGCCGACGTCCGTGAACTTCGGCGGCAAGGTGCACGGCGGCGCGCTGATGAAATGGATCGACGAGACCGCGTACGCGTGCGCGGCGATCTGGTCGAGCCGCTATTGCGTGACGGTGAGCGTCGGCAACATCCGCTTCCAGCGGCCGATCCTCGTCGGCAATCTCGTCGAGCTGAAGGCGCGCGTCGTCGCGACGGGCCGCACGAGCATGCACATCCACGTGTCGGTGCACGCGGGCGACCCGAAGGGCGGCGTGCTGCGCCAGACGACCGATTGCCTCGTCGTGTTCGTCGCGGTCGACGAGAACGGCAACCCGGTGCCGGTGCCGCCGTTCGTGCCCGTCACCGACGAGCAGAAGCGGCTCGCGCAATATGCGATGGAAGTGCGGACCGCGCTCGACAAGATCGTCGAGCTCAAGCCCGAGGAAGTCGCGAAAGGGGAAGTGTGAACGCGTATCGGCGTTCGTCGCGCGTCCGAACGGGCGCGTGAACGCGGGACGCTACGCGCATCGATGCAAAGACGCCGCGATCGCTCGCGGCGTTTTTCATGGTGCGCCCAGTATGGGCGCACTCTCCTGCGGGAGAAAGTCCCGCCCATAAGCTGGTCACGGCGAATGAAGCGAAGCGCAACTGCATGAGGGCGACCGAGTGTGGGAGGGAAGCGTGGACGGGCCGCCAGTTTCTGGGCGACGCGCTATGGCGTGGCGCAGGCGGCCGGATCAAATGCGCGGTGTCGTGGAAGGCGCAGGAGACCTTCAAGCAACGCATCCGGGAGATGACACGCCGCTCGGGCGGGCGAAGCCTGCCGGCGGTGGCGGAGCGACTGAAAGCGTATATGCCGGGCTGGAAAGCGTACTTCCAGCTCGCGCAGACGCCGAAGGTGTTCCCTGAACTCGACGAGTGGATCAGGCACCGGCTGCGAGCAGTGCAGCTCAAGCATTGGAGACGAGGTGCGACGATGTACCGGGGGATGTTGGCGCTGGGCGCTTCGAAAGAGGATGCTCGCCGGGTGGCCGCGAACGGTCGGCGATGGTGGCGCAACAGCCGCCTGCTGATGAACCGTGGCGAGGCTACTTTGGGTTCTGCGAGACGCCGGGCGCTCTTCAGAAACTGGATGCGTGGATTCGGCGATGTTTCCGCTGCTTCCTCTGGAAGCAGCGGAAACAGACGCCTACCCGATTCCAGGAACTGACTGTACGCGGCGTCAATCGCAACCTTGCCGCCCAGACCGTGGGTTCATCCCACGGTGTCTGGCGGCTGAGCTGTAGCTCAGCGCTGAGCATCGCCCCGCCGAACCGGTATCTCGCCTTTCTGGGTCTGCCGTCGTTGCAAACCAAACCGATTAACTGATCCGAACCGCCGTGTCCGGACCCGTACGTCCATGTATGTCGAAGGGGGCGGGCCGCGAGGCCTGCCCCTATCCAAATTTTGCGCGAACGCATCGTCGCGCGCCGCGTCACGGCTCGACCGACAGCCGCTCGTCGAGCGCGTAGCGCTGCATCGCGCGCTCGAAGCCTTCGAGGAACGCGTGCTCGGCCGCGTTCATCTTTCGCTCGCGATGCCACAGCAAGAAGATGTCGATGTCGACGAGGCCTTCTTCCGGCGGGAGCCGCCAGAGCCGCTGGCGCACGAGATCGTCGCGGACGATGTGCTCGGGCAGGCAGCCGATCCCGTAGCCCGCGAAGATGAGACGCCGCACTTCGTCGAGGCTCGGCGACGCCGCGACGATGCGTCCCGTGAACCCCTTCTGGTCGCGGAACACTGTGAGCGGCGACAGGCTGTCGCCGATCTGGTCGCTCGTAAACGACACGAAGTTCTCCGCGAGCAGATCGTTCGTCGTCAGTTGCGTTTGGCCGTAGAGGCGATGGTGGCGGCCGCAGAAGATCGCGTAGCGCTGCCGCAGGAACGGCGTGCGTGCGAGTTTGTCGACCGGGTTGCGGCAGAGGCTCAGGCCCGCCGTCGCGGTTTTCTGCAGCAGCGACGAGATGATGTCGGACGAGCGCATCACTTCGATCTGCAGATCGACGCGCGGATATTGCCGGTGGAAGTCGGCAAGGAAGGAGTCGTAGACGCCCGATTCGATGCGGCTCACCGACAGCAGCCGGATCGAGCCCGTCAGGTCGGCCGCGGCGTCGTCGAGCTCGGTGTCGAGCTGCGAGATCGTGCCGTAGATCTCGCTCGCGATCCGGTATACCTCGGCGCCCGCGTGGGTCGGCTCGAAGTGCGGGCCGCGGCGCTGGATCAGCGTGTGGCCGAGTGTGTCCTCGAGCCGCTTGAGCGCCTGGCTCATGGCCGGCTGCGTGACGTGCAGCCGCGCGGCGGCGCGGCTCACGCTGCGCTCCTGCATGATGACGAGGAACGTGCGCAGCAGGTTCCAGTCGAGGCGGTCGTTCAGGAAACGGACGGCGGCGGGGCGCATGGCGGCGAGTCTCCGGCGACTGACATTAGTAAAAATAATGCCGTAGATAATAAGCCGAAATTTGACTAATAGTTAATGGATGGCGATAAACGTGCTGCGCGCAGCCGCTTGCGCGTGGCGCGGGCGCAAAGCGACGGGCCCGCAGCATGTCGAGCGCGCACCCGCCGAATCGCCGGGCGCCGCGCGTGAGCAGAGAGGAGATTCCGCGATGACTGCCCCCCAACCGTCCGTGCGCCAGCCGGTGCGCGCCGCTGGCGCCGCGTTCGTCGGCACGATGATCGAGTGGTACGACTTCTACATCTATGCGACTGCCGCCGCGCTCGTGTTCGGCGAGCTATATTTTCCGTCCGGCGACCCGTTCGTCAGCACGATGGCGTCGTTCGGCACGTTCGCGGTCGGCTTTTTCGCGCGGCCGCTCGGCGGCATCGTGTTCGGCCATCTCGGCGACCGGATCGGCCGCAAGAAGGCGCTGATGACGACGCTCGCGATGATGGGCGTCGCGACCGTCTGCATCGGCCTCTTGCCGAGCTACGAGCGCGTCGGCACGCTCGCGCCCGTGCTGCTCGTGCTGCTGCGGATCGTGCAGGGCGTCGCGGTCGGCGGCGAGTGGGGCGGCGCGGTGCTGATGGCGGGCGAGCACGCGCCGCCCGGGCGGCGCACGTTCTTCGCGTCGTTCGCGCAGCTCGGCAGCCCGGCGGGGCTCATCCTGTCGCTCGTCGCGTTTCGCGCGGTCACGTCGCTCGACAAGGCCGATTTCCTCGCGTGGGGCTGGCGTCTGCCGTTTCTCGCGAGCGCGGTGCTTTTGATCGTCGGGATCGTGATCCGGCTCGGCGTCAACGAATCGCCCGAGTTCGAGGCGGTCAAGCGGACGCGCGCGACCGCGAAGCTGCCGATCGCCGACGTGTTCCGCTCGGCGTCGGGCCTCGTGCTGCTGTGCATCGGCGCGAACACGATCGGCATCGCCGGCGTGTACTTCACGAACACGTTCATGATCGCGTACACGACGCAGCAGCTCGGCATTTCGCGCTCGACGATCCTCGATTGCCTGTTCGCGGTCGCGATCATCCAGTTCGTCGCGCAGCCCATCGCCGCGTGGCTCGCCGAGAAGCTCGGCGGCGCGCGCTTCCTGAAGCTCGCGGCCGTCGCGGCGATGGCGTCGCCGTATCCGATGTTCATGCTCGTGACGAGCGGGCGGCCCGGCGCGATCGTCGTCGGCATCGCGCTCGCGGTCGTCTGCATGGCGGGCTTCTATTCAGTGATCGCGGGCTTCGTGTCCGGCGTGTTCCCGGCGCGCATCCGCTATTCGGCGATCTCGCTGTCCTACCAGGTGTGCGGCGCGCTCGCGGGCGGGCTCACGCCGCTCGTCGGCACGTGGCTCGCGCATCGCCACGCGGGCGCGTGGCTGCCGCTCGCGCTGTTCTATACGTGTCTTGCGGGGCTGTCGCTCGTGAGCATCGTCGCGCTGGATGCGCGCCGCTCGGCCCGCGGTGCTTCGGGTAACGAAGTATTGGAGGCGCGCTGACATGACGTCCGCATTCGATCGGCGATCGCCCGCCGTGAACGGCGAGCGACTGTGGCGTTCGCTCGCCGAGATGGCCCGGATCGGCGGGACCGCGAACGGCGGCGTGCGGCGGCTCGCCGCGACCGACGACGACAGGCGCGGCCGCGATCTGTTCGCGCGTTGGTGTCGCGACGCAGGGCTCGCGGTCGGCGTCGACGAGATCGGCAATCTGTTCGCACGCCGCGCGGGCGCGAACGCCGGGGCGCCGCCCGTCCTGATCGGCAGCCATCTCGACACGCAGCCGGAAGGCGGGCGCTTCGACGGCGCCTACGGCGTGCTCGCCGCGCTCGAGGTCGTGCGCAGCTTGAACGATGCGGCGATCGTCACGCGCAAGCCGATCGAGATCGTGTCGTGGACCAACGAGGAGGGCGCGCGCTTTGCGCCTGCGATGCTCGGTTCGGCGGTGGCCGCGGGCGTGATGCCGCTAGCCGATGCACTCGCCGTGCGCGACGCCGCGCAGGCGACGCTTGCCGACGCGCTCGATCGGATCGGTTATCGCGGCGCGCGGCAGGCGGCGCGGCCGGCGATCGATGCGTACTTCGAAGCGCATATCGAGCAGGGGCCGGTGCTCGAGGCGAACGGCGCCGAGATCGGCGTCGTGACGGGCGGGCAGGCAATCCGCTGGCTCGACGTGACGATCGCGGGCCAGCCCGCGCATGCGGGAACGACGCCGATCGCGCATCGTCGCGACGCGCTGTTCGGCTTCGCGCAGATCGCGGACGGAATCGAACGGATGCTCGCGGACTTCGCGCCACACGGGCTCGCGACGATCGGCTGCGTCGGGATTCCGAATGCGTCGCGCAACACGATCGCGGGCGCGGTCGTGTTCACGCTCGACTTGCGCCATCCGGACGACGCGACACTCGACGAGATGGCGCGCGCGGCGGCCGATGTCTGCGCGCGCATCGCTGCGCAGCGCGGCTTGCGCATCGACGCGTCGACGCACTGGACAAGCCCCGCGACGCCGTTCGATGCGGCTTGCGTCGCGAGCGTCGAGGCCGCGGCCGAGCGCTTCGGCTATCGGCACGAACGGATCGCGAGCGGCGCCGGGCACGACGCGATCCATCTCGCGAAGCACTGCCCGAGCGCGATGGTGTTCATTCCGTGCGTCGGCGGGTTGTCGCACAACGAAGCCGAGGATGTGCTGCCCGACGACGCGACGCGCGGCGCGAACGTGCTGCTCGGCGCGGTGCTCGATCGCGCGGGCGTGGCGGATCGATGAGCGCTGGATCGTCGAGCGACGAAGCGCGAGACGTCGAACGGGCGCACATCGAAACGATCGTCGGCTGTCGATGGACATCGATTCGATCGATGCCGATTCGACGATTGCCGAATCGAAGCGCATTCGGACATTGAACGCCGAACGCCGAACGAGCACTACCGCCCCTGCAATCCGATAACCGATAACGGGCGCCGCACTGCCCGCCCGACCAAACCGAGGAACGCAAGATGCTCACTTACTTCCACCCCGACCAATCGCTGCATCATCCGCGCACGTACTATTCGCGCGGCCGGATGCGCACGCCGCAGGAGGTGCCCGATCGCGCGGTGCGGCTCGCCGCGGCGGCCCTTGCGATGGGCTTCGCGGTGCGCGAGCCGGTCGACTTCGGCATCGCGCCGATCGCGGCCGTGCACGACGTGGGCTACCTGCGCTTTCTCGAAACCGCGCATCGCGAATGGAAGAAGATGCCCGAGGATTGGGGCGACGAAGTGATGTCGAACATCTTCGTGCGCGAGCCGAACGCGCTGCGCGGCGTGCTCGCGCAGGCGGGCCGCTATCTCGCGGACGGTAGCTGCCCGGTCGGCGCCGACACGTGGCGCGCCGCGTACTGGTCCGCGCAGAGCGCGCTCGCGGCGGCGGCGGCGGTGCGGGACGGCGCGCGCGAAGCGTACGCGCTGTGCCGGCCGCCCGGCCACCATGCGCGCGTCGACGCGGCGGGCGGCTTCTGCTACCTGAACAACGCGGCGATCGCCGCGCAGGCGTTGCGCGCACGCCATGCGCGCGTCGCGATCCTCGACACCGACATGCACCACGGCCAGGGCATCCAGGAGATCTTCTACGCGCGGCGCGACGTGCTCTACGTGTCGATCCACGGCGATCCGACGAACTACTATCCGGCCGTCGCGGGCTTCGACGACGAGCGCGGCGCGGGCGACGGCTACGGCTACAACGTGAATCTGCCGATGCCGCACGGATCGAGCGAAGCGGTGTTCTTCGAGCGCGTCGACGACGCGCTGCGCGAGTTGCGGCGCTTCGCGCCGGATGCGCTCGTGCTGTCGCTCGGCTTCGACATCTATCGCGACGATCCGCAGTCGCAGGTCGCGGTGACGACGGAGGGTTTCGGCAAGTTAGGAAACCTGATCGGCGGGATGCGGCTGCCGACCGTCATCGTGCAGGAGGGCGGCTATCACATCGAGAGTCTCGAAGCGAATGCGCAGGCGTTCTTCGGCGGATTCGGCGCGGCGCGCGGCTGACGCGGCGGTGTGGATACGCGCGGCAAGCGGTACGCGCGGGGCAGCGCGAAAAGTAACGAAGCAATGGAATGAGCTGCGAGGGAACGGCGAGCGGAGAGCGGAGAGCGGGGCGAGATGCAACAACGAAATGCAACAACGAAACGATACAACCTAGCGCAGACGGCGCTCACCCATGCGCGGCTAGGATCAACCAGCCGCCGCATGCCGCCGCGACCGCGCCGTATATCGCATAGACGGGCACCTTGAATCGCGCGAGGCACAGCCACGCGATCACGCCTGTTGCCCAGTACACCGGCTCGACGGGCGTCTTCGCGACGAGGCGCACGGCTGCGATCGCGAGGAACGCGGTGGTCGCCGCGCGCAGCACGCGCATGCCGCCCGCGAAGCGCGGATGGAGCTTCAGACGCTCGACGTGCCGCCGCGCGAATATGACGAGGCAGCCGGACGGCACGAACAGCGCAACGGTCGACAGCAGCGCGCCGCGCCAGCCGTCCTCGAGATAGCCGAGAAACGGCACGACGTTCAGGAGCGGCCCGGGCGATACGGGCGACAGCGTGAACGCGAGCATGAAGTCCTGCTCGGTGATGCCCGTCGCGCGCGTGACGAATAGCGACTTCAGCACGGGCAGCGCGGAGAAGCCACCGCCGAAAAGCGTCATGCCGGCGCCCGCGAGGCGCGGCCAGAGCAGTGGCGATTCGTATTCGATCGGCAGAGGCAGCGCGAACAGCGTGATCGGGATCGCCAACGATACGAGCAGCCGCCATTCCCGCGCGGGCAGCGTGAGCCGCAGCGCTTCGTTGCGCCGTCGCCCGCTCGAAAGCCAGCCGGCCGCGAACGCGGCGAAGAGGATCGCGACGAACGCAGCCGGGCTGTGCGCGAGCGCGAGCAGCACCGTCGCGAGCGCGGCGACCGCGCGTTCCAGCGGCGCGTGCACGAGCGCGCGAACTTGCCTGAACCATGTGAGCCCGATCAGCGCGGCGAGCACCATCCCGAAATGATGCAGCAGCACGGGCGACGCGAGCGAGCGTACGAGCGGCGTCTGATAAAAGATCGCGAAGAGCGTCATCGCGCCGAAGAACGGCAGCACGCTCGCCGTGCCGGCGATCCATGCGCCGGTGCGGCCGCGCAGCGCGTGGCCGACCTGAACCGCGACGTTGCAGCCGACGGGGCCGGGCATCATCCACGCGAGCGCGATGAGATCGGCGAACGACAGCGGATCGATGCGCCGCTCGTGGTCGACGTAATGCCGCTCGAGTTGCGCCATCATCGCAAGACCGCCCCACGACACGGCGGATATGCCTGCCACGGTCTTGAACAACGCCCACAGCGATTCTCGTTCGCCGCAAAACGCGGCATCCACGCTTGTGATTGTCATGATGGTGTCCAGGTGCGGTCTTGGACGCACCGCGGCCACATGTGCGTCGCACGTTTCATTGTGCACCCGCCGACGCATTTCTTGTATGAGCAAAAACGAGTACGCACCGCGTGACTGCCGCCGGAGGCCGCGGCGCGGACGGGGGTGCGCTGTTTAGTCGCTGTCGAACGATTGTTTAGTCGTACTGGCGGTGTCGCGGCGGGCCGCGTGCGCGCCGTCGCCGCCGCAGACGCCGAAGCGCGCGAGAAGGGCCGGAATGCCGTCGGCGGGCACGGGCCGCGAGAACAGGAAGCCTTGCGCCTCGATCCGGCCGAGCGCGGTGAGCCACGCGATCTGCTCTTCTGTCTCCGTTCCTTCGACGACGACCGTGAGCCCGAGCGAACGCGCGAGGTGCACGATCGACGACACCATCACGCAGACGCTGCGGTCGGCCGGGATCGCCTGGATGAACGAGCGGTCGACCTTCAGCGTGTCGACCGAGAAGCGGTGCAGGTACGACAGCGATGAATAGCCGGTGCCGAAATCGTCGAGCGCGACGCGGATGCCGAGCTTCTTCAGCGAGACGATCTTTTCCGACACGAGCTCAGGGTATTCCATCATCGCGGTCTCGGTGATCTCGAGCTCGAGGCGGCGCGCCTCGATCCCGGTCTCGACGAGCGCGCGCGAGATCGTGTCGATCAGGTCGCCGCGCCAGAACTGCACGGGCGAAATGTTGACGGCGAGCGTGAGCTTGTCGTGGCCTTCGCTGCGCCAGCGCGCGAGCTGCTCGCACGCGGTGCGGATCACGAAGTCGCCGATCGGAACGATGAGTCCCGTCGATTCGGCAATCGAAATGAATTCGTTCGCGGAGATCACGCCGTGCTCCGGATGATCCCAGCGCACGAGCGCCTCGAAGCCGGTGATGCAGCGGTACGTGAGGTCGATCTTCGGCTGGTAGGCGAGGAAGAGTTGCCCGTCCGACAGCGCGACGCGCAATTGCTGCTCCCAGCGCATCAGATGATCCGCGCGATGCGACAGGTGCGGCGCGTAGAACTGATAGCAGTTCTTGCCGGCGTCCTTCGCGCTGTACATCGCGAGGTCGGCCTTCTTCAGGAGGTCGATCTCGCTTTCGTTCTCGACCGAATGCAGTGCGATGCCGATGCTCGCGTGGAGCACGAACGAGCTGCCGCGCACGTCGAACGGCTCGGCGAACATCCGGACGATCGCCTCCGCGAGGCGCTCGGCGTGCCGCTCGACATCGTCGCCCTTCACCACGACGACGAACTCGTCGCCGCCGATCCGCGCCAGCGCGCCTTCGTTTATCACCGCGTCGGACAGGCGCGCGGCCGTCATCTGCAGCACGATGTCGCCCGCGTTGTGGCCGAGCGTGTCGTTGACGGTCTTGAAGTTGTCGAGATCAATGAAGAGGATCGCGAGCCGCGACAGGTTCGACGGCAGCGCGACGTCGTTGCGCAGGCTGCGCAGCGTCGCGTAGCGGTTCGCGAGGCCCGTCAGCAGGTCGTATTCGGCGAGCTGCGTCATCTCGCGCTCGCGGCCGAGCAGCTTGCCGATCAGGCCCGTCGCGACGCCGAAGAACGCGAGCATCGCGAGCGTGATGAAGCTCGTCATCAGCAGGTAGACGTTGCGCGTGTGGTGGTAGTCGGCGAGCTCGTCCGCCTGCGACAGGCCGATCATCACGCCGAGCGGATAGCCGTCGAGATGGCGGTACGACACGATGCGCACGATGCCGTCGATCGGATCGACGTAGGTGCCCGATGCGCGCTCCGATACCGGATACACGCCCGATGCCGAGAACGCGCCGGGCGTTTTCTGCGCGGAGCCGGTGCTGCGCGCGAGCACGGCGCCCGTGTCCGAGATCACGGCGATCACGCCGTCCTTGCCGAGCGTCGCGTTGTTGTAGAAGTCGTTCGTGAAGTAGGTCGGATCCTCGGACACGACGACGACCCCGGCGAACGAGCCGTCCGGATGGTTCAGGCGTCGCGTCATCTGCAGCGTCCAGTGGCGGGACACGCGGCCGAGCACCGGCTTGCTGATGTAGAGCTCGTCGCCGTTGTGCTGCAAGTGCACTTTGAAGTGCTCGCGGTCGGACAGGTCGATCGGCTTCGGATGCGGGTCGGCCGTGTTCGCGAAGAGGCGGCCGCGCGAGTCGAGGAGCGACACCTGGATCAGCGTGTCGCTCGGCACGACGCCTTTTTCGACGGTGCTCGCGAGGTTGAAATGCGCGGGCGACTTCTCGAACTCGTACTTGACGAAGCGGGTGATCTGGTCGACCTGGTGGATCGCCTTGACCGTGTGCTGCTCGAGCGCCGTCGACAGGATCGCGGCCGACGCGACGGCCTCGCGGTACGCGCTGTCCTTCTCGACGGACAGGCGCGCGATGATCGCCACCCAAAGCAGCGCGAGCGCGAGCGTGCCGAGGAGCGGAATCGCGAACAGCGCGCGGCGGCGGCGCGACCTGCGTGTCGCGCGTACCGACCGCGCGGCGCGGGCGGCATGTGACCGAGACGAACTCATCGGACGAAAAGTGTCCTTGCGCGCATGGGCGATCCAACAGGATAACCGAGTAAACGGGCCGATAAAGAAGACAATAGACGAGGCCCGATATTACTGAATGGTCAGTCTTTAATTTAGCGTGATCAGGATATCGCTAACCGGGCAAGGAGGGGACCGGTCCCGCGCGCGGCCCGCGCGGCCGGGCGAAAACGCGGCTCAGCGCAGCCGGATGCTGCCGTCGACGAGCGTGACGGCGCCGCCGCCGATCCAGATCTTGCCGGCGGCGTCGTCGTAATCGACCGCGACGCGGCCGTCGCGGCCGAGCGCCGTGCCCTGGCGCGCGGTGTAGCTGCGCCCCGGGCGGCGCCCGGCTTGCGCGAGGAGGCCCGCGATTGCCGCGTTCGCGCTGCCGGTCACGGGGTCTTCGCCCACGCCGAACGCGTCGCCCGTCATCAGGCAGCGTACTTCGAACGTCGCCGGGCCGCCCGCCGGGTGCGGCGCGTAGGCGGCGAGGCCGTCCGCGCCGAGCGCGACGACGATCGGCGCGAGCGCCGCATGGTCCGGCGCGAGCGCGAGGCAGTCGGCGGCCGACGCGAGCCGCACGACGAGCCACGGCGCGCCGTTGTCGACCGCTTGCGGCGGCATGTCGAAATCGATCGCGCCGGTGCGTAGCGCGGCCGCGAGCGCCGGCCAGTCGCGCTCGGGCAGCGGCGTCACGCGCGCGGGCGGCGCGGCGAATGCCCAGCCGCCGCCGTGCTTGGCGAGCTCGACGAGCCCCGCGCCGCATTGCTGGACGAGCCGCCCGGGCGTCTTCGGCTGCGCGCCCGCGTCGAGAAACGCGTGCGCGGCGCCGAGCGTCGGGTGGCCCGCGAACGGCAGTTCGCCGCCCGGCGTGAAGATTCGCACGCGGTAGTCCGCGGCGGGATCGGTCGGCGCGACGAGAAACGCGGTCTCGGACAGGTTGGTCCAGCGCGCGATCATGCGCATGTCGGCGTCGCAGAGCGCATCCGCATCGAATACGACGGCGAGCGGATTGCCCTTGAACGGCACCGACGTGAACACGTCGACCTGCTTGAAGCGTACCGTTTCCACGGCGCCCGGAGCGGCCGGCATCGCGTTACGCGACTTCGGCGATCAGTTCGATCTCGACGCACGCGCCGAGCGGGATCTGCGCGACGCCGAACGCCGAGCGCGCGTGCTTGCCCGCATCGCCGAACACGGCGGCGATCAGTTCCGACGCGCCGTTCGTCACGATGTGCTGCTCGGTGAACTCGAGCGTCGAGTTGACGAGGCTCATCACCTTGACGATGCGCTCGATCTTGTTCAGGTCGCCCGTGTGCGCATGCAGCGTCGCGAGCAGGTCGATCGCAACCGCGCGCGCCGCCGCCTTGCCTTCTTCGGTCGTGACGTCGTGGCCGAGCTTGCCGGCCCACACCTTGCCGTCCTTCTTCGCGATGTGGCCCGACAGATAGACGGTGTTGCCGCTTTGCGCGCTCATCACGTAGGCGGCGGCGGGCGCACCCGCGACCGGCAGGTCGATGCCGAGATCCTTCAGTTTGTCGTAGACGTTTGCCATCTGATTCTCTCCTCGTGAGTCAATCGTGAATGGGTGAACGAGCGTAAAGCGTCACAGACGCTCGCGCAACAGCTTGCCGAGCCGCGCGACGCCTTCTTCGATCTTTTCCGGCGGCACCGTGACGAACGACAGCCGCAGCGTGTTCTTCCGCGGGTCGTTCGCGAAGAACGGCGCGCCCGGCACGAACGCGACGTTGTTCGCGACGGCCGCGTCGAGGAGCTGCATGCTGTCGATCTGCTCGGGCAGCTTCACCCAGATGAACATCCCGCCTTCCGGGCGGTTCCAGCTCACGCCTTCCGGCATGTGCCGCGCAAGCGACGCGAGCATCGCTTCGCACTGCGCGCTGTAGAGCCGGCGGATCGTCGGGATGTGCTCGTCGAGAAAGCCGTCCTGGATCACTTCGTATGCGATGTGCTGCGTGAGCGACGGCGTGTGCAGGTCCGTCGCCTGCTTCGCCTGCACGAGCTTGAAGTGCAGTTCCTCGGGCGCAATGATATAGCCGATCCGCAGGCCGGGCGCGAGCACTTTCGAGAACGTGCCGAGATGGACGACGTGATCGGGCGCCATCGACAGCATCGTCGGCAGCGGCTCGCCCGCGTAGTTGAGCGCGCCGTACGGATCGTCCTCGAGCACCGGGAACGGGCTCGTCTGCGCGAACGCGGCGAGCGCGCGGCGGCGCTCGACGGGCAGGCGGCGGCCCGTCGGATTCTGGAAATTCGGTTGCGCGTACAACAGGCGCGCGTCCTTCGTCAGCTCGGGCGTGAGCGCGTCGGGCATGAGGCCGGCGTCGTCGGTCGGCACCTGCACGTAGGTCGGCTCGAAGAGCGAGAACGACTGCAGCGCGCCGAGGTAGGTCGGCGTCTCGACGAGCACGCGGCTTGCCGGATCGATCAGCACCTTGCCGAGGAGATCGAGCGCCTGCTGCGAGCCCGTCGTGACGAGCACCTGGGTCGTGCGCACGCGATAGCGCTCGGCGATCCACTCGCGCAGCGGCAGAAAGCCTTCCGTCGCGCTGTATTGCAGCGCGGCGGCGGGCGAGTCGCGCAGCACGCGGTCGGCGGCCTCGCGTATCCGCCCGGCTGGGAACGTCGCGGGCGACGGCAGGCCGCCTGCGAACGAGATGACCCCGGGGCGCTCGGTCACTTTCAGGATCTCGCGGATCGCCGAGCTCGTGAGCTTGCGTGCGCGTTCGGACAGGGCCCAGTGGGGCGGCTTGAGATCGCTCGGATTCATGGTCTCCTCGGTCGGTATCGTCGGTCGTTCGGATGAAAGGGGCGATTATCGCTCGTCAAATCAGGCGGCGCGAGCCGGTTGCGGCGCGGTGCTCACGGCGGCGCGCCGGCCGAGCACGACGGTCGCGATCACGGCGGCGGCGAAGATCCACGTCGACGGCGAGACAGTCTCGCCGAAGAAGAGCGCCGAAAACGCGATCGTGAAGAAGATCTGCAGCAGCTGCACCTGGCCGACGCGCGCTGTGCCGCCCATCGCGAGGCCCGCGTACCAAGCGAAGAAGCCGATGAACTGCGAGAACAGCGTCACGTAGCCGAACGCGAGCCACACGCGCAGCGACACCGGGCCCGGGTGCGCCGCGTGGTGCGCCCAGGCGAGCCAGCCGACGGGCAGCACGAGGAGCGGCGCGGATACGACGAGCGCCCAGCAGATCACCTGCCAGCCGCCGATCTCGCGCGCGAGGCGCGCGCCTTCCGCGTAGCCGAGCGCGCCGATGCCGACCGCGACGAGCATCAGCAGGTCGCCCGGCTGCAGCGCGCCGCCGCCGTCGCGCAACGCGAACGCGACGACGAGCGCGCTGCCCGTCACGGCGCTTGCCCAGAACGCCTTCGACGGCCGCTCGCGCGACAGCCACGCCGCATACAGCGCGACGAGGAGCGACTGCAGCCCGTTGACGACCGCGCCGTGCGCGGCGGGCACGGTCTTCATCGCCCACGCGGAGAACACCGGAAACGCGACGATCACGCCCGCCGACACGACAGCGAGGCTCTTCAATTGAGCGCGGGTCGGCACGCGCTCGCGGCGCAGCCACAGCAGCAGCCCGGCCGGCGCCGCGGCGGCGAGCGCGCGTCCGAGCCCGTTCAGCAGCGGATGGAATTCGGTGACGACGATGCGCGTCATCGGCAGCGTCAGGCTGAAGATCATCACGCCGATCAAGCCGAGCAGCATGCCGCGGGTTTCGCGCGAATCCATGAGGTGTCTCCGTCGATATCGGTTGTCGGACATCGGAATGAGGGAGCGGGCCGCCGCGCGGCTAGCGCAGCGTGCGCACGCCCGCGGGCGTGTCGAATTCGGCGGCGAGCGCGGGCGTCTCGCCCGCGTCGAGGTCGATCAGGTGCGCCGCGTTCAGCCAGACGAGTTGCTCGCGCACGGCGTCTGCCTGCGGGTGCGCGCCCTTGAGCGCCCTCAGCGCGACGCCGCCGTGCGGCAGCGTGTCGGCCGGGTGGCGCGCGTCGTTCCACTGGATCAGCGACGGCAGCACGCCGTCGCCCGCGTGCCGCCACGCGGGCAGCGAGCCGTCGCCGGGCACCGTCAGCCGCCAGCCGAAGTCGCCGCGCGTCATCGGCACGACGCGGGCAATCCGCGCCGGGTACTGGCGCTGCCACAGGTCGAGCTGGCGCGGACGATCGACGCGCGCGACCCAGTGCGCGAGGTACGGGCCTTGTTCGAGGCGCGCCCGCGTCGCTGGATCGTCGAGGCCGAAGAGGCGCGGCCGCGCCTCGCCGTCGGCGGGCGGGGGGGCGTCGGGATCGGGCGCGATCACTTCGAGATACGCGCCGCCCCACAGGCCGAACAGGCGATTGTGCGTGCGCATCGACGGATGCGCGCCGCCGCCCGCGGGCGCCAGACCGAGCGTGTCCGCGACGTACGCGACGCCTTCTTCGAGCGTGCGCGCGGCGACGACGAGATGATCGAGTTTCAGTGAATGCGCTGCCATCGAACGAAAAGCGAGGAATCGGGACTGGTTTCCCGGCGGACGTGCGCCATTGCGCCGCATCGCCGTCGAAAAACTGTAATCGCGGCGACCGGCACAGTAACGGTACAATCGCTGCGATACTCTTCGGTACAGTTGGAGGCCTGCGATGTCCACCGTTCCGCTTGCGCAGATTCCCGCGCCGCACGATACCGCGACGCTCACGCTCGTCGACCAGCTCGTGCAGTGGGCGCGCCGCCGGATCGACGAGCGCGTGTTCCGGCCCGGCATGCGGATGCCGTCGATCCGCAAGCTCGCGGTCGACAAGAGCGTGTCGCGCTTCACGGTCGTCGAGGCGTACGAGCGGCTTGTCGCGCAAGGCTATCTCGATTCGCGGCGCGGGTCGGGCTTCTACGTGCGCGAGCGCGCGCCGGGGGTGCAGCCCGTCGCCGGGCCTGACGGCGGACAGGCGCAGCCGGTGCACAACACGATCGACGTCGTCTGGCTGCTGCGCAACATGCTGCACACGGTCAGCCCGGAAAAGGGGCCGGGACTCGGCTATCTGCCGAGCCGCTGGCTCGACGGCGAGCTGATCACGAGCGCGTTGCGCGCGCTCGGCCGGCAGGCGGGCGCGCAGATGCTCGGCTTCGGCAGCGCGCAGGGCTTCCTGCCGCTGCGCCAGCAGCTACAGACGCGCCTGGCCGAAATCGAGATCGGCGCGACGCCTGACCAGCTCGTGCTCGTGTCCGGCATCACGCAGGCGATCGACCTGATCTCGCGCCTCTGCGTGCGGCCGGGCGACGCGGTGATCGTCGGCGATCCGGCCTGGTTCCAGATGTTCGGCCGCTTCGCGTCGCAGGGCGCGCAGCTCGTCGGGATGCCGTACACGCCCGACGGCCCCGATCTCGACGCGCTCGAGAACCTCGTGCAGATGTGGCGTCCGAAGATGCTCGTGATCAACTCGGTGCTGCACAATCCGACGGGCACGTCGCTGTCGGCCGCGCGGGCGTTCCGGATCCTGAAGCTCGCCGAGGCGTACGATTTTCTCGTCGTCGAAGACGACGTCTACGGCGACCTGTGCCCGCCGAGCTATCCGGCGACGCGCCTCGCGAGCCTCGACCAGCTGAAGCGCGTGATCTTCCTCGGCAGCTATTCGAAGACGCTCGCGGCGAACCTGCGGGTCGGCTACATCGCGTGCGCGCCGGAGCTCGCGAAGGCGCTGACGGACCAGAAGATGCTCGCCGGGATGACGACGCCCGAGCTCAACGAGCGCGTGCTGTACAAGGTGCTGACGGAAGGGCACTACCGGCGCCACGTCGAGCGGCTGCGCGCGCGGCTCGACGGCGTGCGCGACAAGACCGCGCGGATGCTCGAGCGCACCGGGATGCGGCTCTTCACGATGCCGGCGGCCGGGATGTTCCTGTGGGCCGACACGGGCGTCGATTCGGACGCGCTCGCCGCGGCCGCGCACGAGGAGGGCTTCCTGCTCACGCCGGGCAGCCTGTTTTCACCGCAGCAGTCGCCGTCGACCTGGACCCGTTTCAACGTCGCGAACTGCGGCGATCCCGCGCTGCAGGCGTTCCTTGGCCGCTATCTCGACAGCGTGAATCGCCGCGCCTCTTGAAATTCCCGCAAGCGCCCCAACTTGGGGCGCGGTCGAGCGTTGCGGGATGCCGCGCGCCGACTCCTGTGGGGTCGTGAATCGAAAATGTCTGTCGTATTGACGCAATCAATGGGTAAATCAAGATGACTCAGCAAACCATGAGCTTTCAGGCAGAGGTCAAGCAACTCCTCCACCTGATGATTCATTCGCTTTACAGCAACAAGGAGATCTTCCTGCGCGAACTCGTGTCGAACGCGTCCGACGCCGCTGACAAGCTCCGTTTCGAGGCTCTGGAAAACAACGCGCTCTACGAGAGCGATCCGAATCTGCGCATCCGCCTGTCGTTCGACAAGGCCGCGCGCACGATCACGATCGACGACAACGGAATCGGCATGAGCCGCGACGAGGCGATTGCGAACCTCGGCACGATCGCGCGCTCGGGCACGAAGGAATTCTTCTCGAAGCTCTCCGGCGACCAGCAGAAGGACGCGGCCTTGATCGGCCAGTTCGGCGTTGGCTTTTACTCGGGTTTCATCGTCGCGGACAGGATCACGGTCGAGACGCGCCGCGCGGGCCTGCCCGCGTCCGAAGGCGTGCACTGGGAAAGCGCGGGCGAGGGCGATTTCTCGGTCGGCGCGGTCGAGCGCGCCGCGCGCGGCACGACGATCACGCTGCATCTGCGCGAAGGCGAGGACGAGCTCCTGTCGTCGTACCGTCTGAAGTCGATCGTCCAGAAGTATTCGGACCACGTCGCGTTGCCGATCCTGATGAAGAAGGAAGAGTGGGATCAGGAAAAGGGCGAGATGGTCGAGAAGGACGAGGACGAAACCGTCAACCAGGCGAGCGCGCTCTGGACCCGTTCGAAGAGCGACATCGCCGAAGACCAGTACAAGCAGTTCTACCAGCACCTCGCGCATGATCATCAAGATCCGCTCGCGTGGACGCACAACCGCGTCGAAGGCCGCAGCGAGTACACGCAGCTCCTGTACGTGCCGTCGCACGCGCCGTTCGACCTGTGGAACCGCGACTATCGCGGCGGCCTCAAGCTGTACGTGAAGCGCGTGTTCATCATGGACGACGCCGAGCAACTGCTGCCGCAGTACCTGCGCTTCGTGAAGGGCGTCGTCGACTCGTCGGATCTGCCGCTCAACGTGTCGCGCGAGATCCTGCAGGAAAGCCGCGACGTGAAGGCGATCCGCGAAGGCGTGACGAAGCGCGCGCTGTCGATGCTCGAAGAGCTGGCGAACGCGGAAGACGATGCCGGCCGCGAGAAGTACAAGACGTTCTGGCGCGCGTTCGGCCAGGTGCTGAAGGAAGGCGTCGGCGAGGATCACGCGAACCGCGAGCGCGTCGCGAAGCTCCTGCGCTTCGCGTCGACGCACGGCGACACCGACGAGCAGGACGTGGCGCTCGCCGACTACGTCGCGCGGATGAAGCCCGAGCAGTCGAAGATCTACTACGTGACGGCCGACACGTGGCAGGCCGCGAAGAACAGCCCGCATCTCGAAGTGTTCCGCAAGAAGGGCGTCGAAGTGCTGCTGCTCACCGACCGCGTCGACGAATGGATGCTGTCTTTCCTGCATGAGTTCGACGGCAAGGGGCTCGCGAGCGTCGCGCGCGGCGATCTCGATCTCGGCTCGCTGAACGACGAAGAGAAGAAGGCGCAGGAAGAGACGGGCGAGGCGATGAAGCCCGTCGTCGACAAGATGAAGGAAACGCTCGGCGACAAGGTGAAGGACGTGCGCGTCACGTTCCGGCTGACCGATTCGCCGTCGTGCCTCGTCGCCGACGACAACGACATGAGCGGCTACCTGCAGCGGATGCTGAAGGCGGCGGGCCAGAATGCGCCGGCGTTCCAGCCGATCCTCGAGATCAATCCGGACCATCCGCTCGTCAAGGCGCTGAAGGCCGACGGCGCGGACTTCGACAACTGGTGCCACCTGCTGTTCGATCAGGCGCTCCTCGCCGAAGGCGGTGCGCTCGAGGATCCGGCGAGCTTCGTCAAGCGGACCAACGCGCTGTTGCTGTCGCGCGCGGTGTGATGGCGCGGATGCGTTTCGACGCGGCCGATGCGTGCTGGCGCGAGACGCCGCGCCCCGGCGCGTCGAGCGCGCAGAAGGACTGGCTCACGCGCGGCGGCTCGCTGACCGCGCATCTCGCACGGCTCGGCGGCGTGACGGTGCGCGTGACGCGCGAGGCCGTCGCGACGCCGTGGGCCGACGAGCATGCGGCGCTCGCGTGCGTGACGCGCACGCCTGTCTGGGTGCGCGAGGTCGTGCTCGCAGTCGACGGCACGCCGTTCGTCGCCGCGCACAGCATCGCGCCGCTCGCGGCGAGCAAGGGCGTGTGGCAGGCGATGCGGCGGCTGCGCACGCGGCCGCTCGCGGAGCTGCTGTACAGCGATCCCGAAGTGACGCGCTCGGCGCTCGTGAGCCGGCGCGTGATCGCGGGGCATCCGCTCTTCGCGCTGGCGTCACACGCGCTCAACCGCGCGCATGCGGTGCAGCACGCGTTTGCCGCGCGCCGCTCGGTGTTCGAGCGACACGGCGCGCCGCTGATGGTGACCGAATGCATGCTGCCCGCGCTGTGGCGGCATCTCGATGCGCACGGCGAGCGCCGCGCGCGTGACAGCGAGGCGGCGTGATGTTGCGCGGTTTCCCACCCGTCGTGTCGCCCGGCACGCATACGCTGATACTCGGCAGCTTTCCCGGCGAGGCGTCGCTCGCGGCCGCGCAGTACTACGCGCATCCGCGCAATCAGTTCTGGCGCTTGCTGGGCGTCGTGCTCGGCGAGCCGGATCTGCACGCGCTGCCGTACGAGCAGCGTCTGACGCGCGTGCTCGCGCACGGCTTCGGCATCTGGGACGTGCTCGCCGCATGCCATCGCGAAGGCAGCCTCGATGCGGCGATCCGCAACGCGCGGCCGAACGATTTCGCGCCCCTGTGGGAAGTCGCGCCGAAGTTGAGGAAGGTGTGCTTCAACGGCAAGACGGCGGGGCGCTTCGAGCCGGCGATTCGCGCGGCGGGGTTCGACACGTTCGTGCTGCCTTCTTCCAGTCCGGCGAATGCGATGCTGTCGTTCGAGCAGAAGCTGACTTTCTGGAAGGGCATCATCGCTTGAGATGCCTTGCACGCGGCGCGGCGGTCGACCGCGTGTTTCCTGTTCGCCTGCTTCTTCTTCCGCGCGTCGCCGCACGCAATGACGCAAGCGAGCGGTTCGCCTATGCGCGCTGCCGCGAATGCTATCCTCTCGTTCGCCCAAACAGCCACATCCGTACGAGATTCATCCATGACCCGATTGATCAAGCGCGCGTCCGCCGAGGCGCGCGCGTCCCGGCGCGGCAAGCCGTCTTCCTATAATGGCTCCGACAAGCTCGAACCGATGCGCACAAAGCGCAGCCGCGCCGAGTTCGGCGACGAAGTCGACGGCGTCGCCGTCCTCGACGCGCCGCGCAAGCCGCGCTTCGCCCCCGTCACGTTTTCCGAAGAGCGCGGCGTGCGCTATCTGCATTTCGGCACCGAGTGGGTGCAAGGCGCGATGCGCCTGTCGAAGCCTTATCACATCGAGCTCGAGTACGCGCAGCAGATGATGGCGTGGCTGCTCTTCCTCGAAACGCCGAAACGCATCGTCCAGCTGGGCCTCGGCACTGGCGCACTGACGAAGTTCGCGCATCGCTACCTGCCGCGCGCGCACGTCGAGGCGGTCGAACTGAATCCGGCCGTGATCGTCGCTGCGCGCTCGATGTTCGAGCTGCCGTCCGACGACGCGCGTCTGGCCGTCCACGAAGCGGACGCGTGGGATTTCGTCAATGATCCGAAGAATCGCGGCACGATCGGCGCGCTCCAGATCGACCTGTATGACGCGACCGCGCGCGGCCCGGTGCTCGACAGCGTCGCGTTCTATCGCGCGGTGCGCGGATGTCTCGCCGACGCGGGCATCGCGACGATCAATCTGTTCGGCGACCATCCGAGCTTCGTGCGCAACATGAAGCACCTGAACGCCGCATTCGACCAGCGCGTGATCGCGCTGCCCGAAGTGCACGACGGCAACCGGATCGCGCTCGCGTTCTCCGGTCCGCCGCTGTCGACGTCGTTCGCACAGCTGACCGAGCGCGCGAAGCTGATCGAAGCCGAGCTGCGTCTGCCCGCGCGCTCGTGGGTGAAAGGATTGAAAGCATCGGTCGGCGAGCGCGCCGGCGTCTTCACGATCTGACGTCGAAGCGGCCGCTCGCGCCGCCGCCGGATGGACGAGCGGCGGTGCGCGCGGGCTTCGGGTTCGCCCTCGTATGACCGGGTATTTCCGACTTTTATACTGACTGACGCCAGGGGAGGCGCAGCTTAACCGTCGTGTCGTTCCTCTCGCACTGCCGTACCCGTTCAGAACATATCAATAACCGGGATGTGAAGAGGAGACGTCATGGCTCACGATGCCGACGCCAGCCGGGCCGCGAAACGCTGGCTCTGGCTGCTGGTCCTGCCGCTCGTTGCGATGGTCTGGGTGCCGTCGTACAACAAGATTGAACCGCAATGGTTCGGATTCCCGTTTTTCTACTGGTACCAGCTGCTGTGGGTGTTCTTTAGCGCCGTGATCACGGCGTTCGTCTACTTCAAGACGAAGAATTGCTGGAAGGGCGTCCCGCGGGGAGACGGCAAATGAACCTGACCGCGACCTTCGTCTTCGTACTGTTCTTCGTCGGCGTGACGATCATGGGCTTTCTCGCCGCGAACTGGCGGCGCGGCAATCTCGCCCATCTCGACGAATGGGGCCTCGGCGGCCGGCGCTTCGGCACGATCGTCACGTGGTTCCTGCTGGGCGGCGACCTCTATACCGCCTACACGTTCGTCGCCGTGCCGGCGCTCGTGTTCGGCGCGGGCGCGATGGGCTTCTTCGCGCTGCCGTATACGATCCTCATCTATCCGTTCGCGTTCGTCGTGTTCCCGAAACTCTGGAGCATCGCGAAGCGCCACGGCTACGTGACGGCCGCCGACTTCGTCAGCGCCCGCTACGGCAGCCGCTCGCTCGCGCTCGCCGTCGCGGTGACGGGCATCGTCGCGACGATGCCGTACATCGCACTGCAACTCGTCGGCATCGAGGTCGTGATCGGCGGGCTCGGCTTCGACACGAAGGGCTTCGTCGGCGACCTGCCGCTCATCATCGCGTTCGCGATCCTCGCCGCATACACGTACACGTCGGGCCTGCGCGCGCCCGCGATGATCGCGATCGTCAAGGACATCCTGATCTACATCACGATCGCCGCGGCCGTGATCGTGATTCCGGCGAAGCTCGGCGGCTTCGGGCACATCTTCGGCGCGGTGCCGCCCGCGAAGCTGTTGCTGAAGGCGCCCGACGTATCGAGCCTGAACGGCTTCAGCGCGTACACGACGCTCGCGATCGGCTCGGCGCTTGCGCTGTTCCTCTATCCGCATTCGGTGACGGCGATCCTGTCGTCGTCGTCGGGCAACACGATCCGGCGCAACATGGCGATGCTGCCCGCGTATTCGTTCGTGCTCGGCCTGCTCGCGCTGCTCGGCTACATGGCGCTCGCGTCGGGCGTGAAGGACATGCCGGAATACGCGCCGTACTTCAAGGCGTTCGGGCCGAACTTCGCGGTGCCGGCATTGTTCCTGCACTTCTTCCCGTCGTGGTTCGTCGGCGTCGCGTTCGCCGCGATCGGGATCGGCGCGCTCGTGCCGGCCGCGATCATGTCGATCGCGGCCGCGAACCTCTACACGCGCAACATCCATCGCGAATTCGTCAATCGCAACATGACGCACGACCAGGAGACGAACGTCGCGAAGCTCGTTTCGCTGATCGTGAAAGTCGGCGCGGTCGCGTTCATTCTCGGGCTGCCGCTCACGTACGCAATCCAGTTGCAGTTGCTCGGCGGGATCTGGATCATCCAGACGCTGCCCGCGATCGTGCTCGGCCTCTACACGCGCGTGCTCGACTATCGCGGGCTGCTGCTCGGCTGGGTGGCCGGGCTCGTCTGCGGCACGTGGATGGCGATTTCGCTGAAGCTCGCGAGCTCGATCTTCACGATCCATCTGTTCGGCCATGCGATTCCGGGCTACGCGGCCGTCTGGTCGCTGCTCGTGAATCTCGCCGTGTCGATCGTCGTCAGTGTGCTCGTTCGCGCGTTCGGGATGACGCATGCGGAAGACCGCACGCGACCGGAGGATTATTTCGACGTCGTCGAGAGTTGACGCGCGGTTTCACATCGACCGGAAGCGAACGCCAAAACGCCCGCGGCGCGTCTTGCGCCGCGGGCGTCGTCCATTTGTCGACCGCGAGAAGCTTCGGCTTCCGAAGCGCTCACTTCTTCATGTTTGGATCTTCGACGTTGATCATCCAGTGCACGCCGAATTTATCGCGCAGCATGCCGAAGCCGAGCGCCCAGAACGTCTTCTCGAACGGCATCGTCACTGCGCCGCCGCCTGCGAGCAGCGCGTCGAAGATCTTCTTGGCCTCGTCGAGGGTCTTCGGATCGATCGACAGCGAGTAGCCGTCGTGCACCTGCTGCGTGCCTGCCTTGCAATCGCCGTCCGAGCACATCAGCACTGAGTCGCCGATCTGGAAATTCGCGTGCATCACCTTGTCGGCCATCTCGGGCGGCATCGGCCGCTCGGGATTCGGCGGCGCTTCGTTGTAGCGCACGAGGAAATTCACCTTCGCGCCGAGCGCGTCGCCGTAGAACTTCAGTGCCTCGTCGCAGCGGCCGCCGAAAAACAGACACGGTTGTACTTGCATCGTCGTCTCCTTGATCTTGGGCTGGGATCGGGCGCAGCCGCGCCCGTGCGGACGATTGTAGTGCGTCCGGGTGACAGTAACGGGAAGATTGAAAGGGGCCGCAACGAGCGGGCCGGGAAGGCGTGGGGGAGAAGGGCGGCGATCGAACCGCCCCCCAGAAATCGGCGCCGGCAGCGGGCAATGGGTGGGTAATCGGTGGACAATTGGCGGGCAATCGGGCAATCGGGCAATCGGGCAATCGGGCAATCGGGCAATCGGGCAATCGGGCAATCGATGCCGCGCGGCAACGCCCGGACGCCGCTTCGCAGCGCGGTGCCCGCCGATTCAGGCATCCGAAAAAAAGATGCCGGTGCCGAACCGCGCGGCGGGCGCACGTCGACGACGCCCGCTCGCCGCGAATCGTCGCCCGCTTGCGTCAGCGCAGCGCCTCGATCATCTTCTCGAGCTTCACCGCGTCGGCCGAGAACAGGCGAATGCCTTCGGCGAGCTTTTCGGTCGCCATCGCGTCGTCGTTCAACTGGAAGCGGAACGACGACTCGTCGATTGCGACGCGCTCGAGCCGCGCGTCGTTCGCCGTGTCCGGCGACAGCTTGCGCGCGACCGTCTCGGTGCTGTCCTGCAGCTTTTGCAGCAGGTCGGGACTGATCGTCAGCAGGTCGCAGCCGGCGAGCTCGGTGATCTGGCTCGTCGTGCGGAAGCTCGCGCCCATCACTTCGGTTTCGTAGCCGAAGTGCTTGTAGTACGTGTAGATGCCGCGCACCGACTCGACGCCCGGATCGTTCGCGCCGCCGTTCTTCGCCTCGTCCCATTCGGCGCCCGCCTGCTTCTTGTACCAGTCGTAGATCCGGCCGACGAACGGCGAGATCAACTGTGCGCCCGCTTCCGCGCACGCGGCCGCCTGCACGAGCGAGAACAGCAGCGTCATGTTGCAGCGGATGCCTTCGCGTTGCAGCACTTCGGCCGCGCGAATGCCTTCCCACGTCGACGCGAGCTTGATCAGCACGCGCTCGCGGCCGATGCCCGCTGCTTCGTAAAGCTTGATGATCTCGCGGCCCTTGTCGATCGAGCGCTGCGTGTCGAACGACAGGCGCGCGTCGACTTCGGTCGATACGCGGCCCGGGATCAGCTTCAGGATCTCGGTGCCGAACGCGATCAGCAGACGGTCGATGACGAAGCCGACGGATTCGCCCGCGTGATCGCGGACCGTTTTCTCGAGGATCGGCCGATAGGCGTCCTTCTGGACGGCCTTCAGGATCAGCGACGGGTTCGTCGTCGCGTCCTGCGGCTTGTATTGCGCGAGTTGCTGGAAGTCGCCCGTGTCGGCGACGACGGTCGTGTACTGCTTGAGCTGGTCGAGTGCGGTAGTCATGACGAGTCGAGAGCAAGGCGCGGCGCGCCGGTTCGGTGAAGACGACCGCGCGGCGGGGCGCGGGGCGATGCAGGGCGGCGCGCGCTGCGCGCGGCCGCCGGACCCTCCATTTTAGGCCGGATCCGGGAACCGGTGCCGAACGACGGGATCGACGCGCGTCAGGCGGCGCGGCGCGCATTCAGGATCGCCTGCGTGAGCACGCCCGCAACGAGGCCCCAGAACGCCGAGCCGATCGACAGCAGCGTGAGGCCCGACGCTGTCACCATGAACGTGACGAGCGCCGCCTCGCGCTGGCGGGCGTCCTGCATTGCGTTGGTCAGGCCGCTCATGATCGAGCCGAACAGCGCGAGCGCGGCGACCGACACGACGAGCGCCTTCGGCAGCGCGCCGAACAGCGCGGCGATCGTCGCGCCGAACACGCCCGCGACGAGGTAGAACGCGCCGCACCAGACGGCCGCCGTGTAGCGCTTCGCGCGATCGTCGTGCGCTTCGGGGCCGGTGCAGATCGCGGCCGTGATCGCCGCGAGGTTGACCCCGTGCGAGCCGAACGGCGCGAGCACGAGCGATGCGATGCCCGTCGTCGCGATGAGCGGCGACGACGGCGTCCGATAGCCGTCCGCGCGCAGCACCGCGATGCCGGGCACGTTCTGCGACGCCATCGCGACGACGAAGAGCGGAACGCCGATGCTCACGATCGCCGACAGCGAGAACGACGGCATCGTGAACACGGGCCGCGCGAGCGCGACATGGAAGCGGCTGAAGTCGAGCAAGCCGAGCGCGCCCGCGACTGCGGCGCCGATCGCGAGCGTCGCGACGATCGCATAGCGCGGCGCCGCGCGCTTCACGATCAGGTACGTGAAGAACATCGCGAGCACGAGCGCAGTCTGGAACTGCGCGGCGCGGAAGATCTCGATGCCGATCTCGAACAGGATGCCGGCGAGCAGCGCGGCGGCGATGCCGGACGGGATCTTGCGCATCAGCGTGTCGAACAGGCCGCTCGCACCGACCGCGGCGAGCAGCAGCGCGCAGACGACGAACGCGCCGATCGCGTCCGCGTACGCGACGCCCGGCAGCGACGCGACGAGGAGCGCCGCGCCGGGCGTCGACCACGCGACGACGATCGGCGCGCGATATCGCATCGACAGCCCGATCGTCGTCACGGCCATTCCGATCGACAGCGCCCAGATCCACGACGAGATTTGCGCATCGGTCAGATGCGCGGCGCGGCCCGCCTGGAACATCAGCACGAGCGAGCTCGTATAGCCCGTCATCATCGCGACGAAGCCCGCGACGAGCGCGGACGCCGACGTGTCGGTGAAAAAACTCGGCCGCGCGACGGCGGGCGACAGATTGGAGGCGGGCGGCTGACTGCTCATCGGTGGAACGTCGGGTTGGAAGCGCTGGAAGCGTCGGAGGTGTCGAAAGGTACGGGGGACGGCGGGCGCGTCATTTGCTGAGCGCGCGCATCGCGGATTCGAGGCCCGCGAGCGTGAGCGAATACATCCGGTCGCCGAGCACGTCGCGGATGATCGAGATCGACTGCCGGTATTCCCACAGGCGCTCGGGCTCGGGGTTGAGCCACGCGTGGTGCGGGAACTGATCGGCGAGACGGCGCAACCACACGGCGCCCGCCTCGGGATTGCTGTATTCGACCGAGCCGCCCGGCTGCAGCACCTCGTACGGGCTCATCGTCGCGTCGCCGACGAAGATCAGCTTGTAGTCGGGCGTGAACTTGTGCAGCACGTCCCAGGTCGGCGTGCGCTCCGAGTGGCGACGGCGGTTGTTCTTCCACAGATGGTCGTACACGCAGTTGTGGAAGTAGTAGAACTCGAGGTGCTTGAATTCGGCCTTCGCGGCGGAGAACAGCTCTTCGGTGCGCTTGATGTGGTCGTCCATCGAGCCGCCGACGTCGAGCAGCATCAGCACCTTCACGTTGTTGTGGCGCTCGGGCACCATCCTGATGTCGAGCCAGCCGGCGTTCGCGGCGGTGCTGCGGATCGTGTCGGGCAGATCGAGCTCCTCGGCCGCGCCTTCGCGCGCGAAGCGCCGCAGCCGCCGCAATGCGACCTTGATGTTGCGCGTGCCGATCTCGACCGAGTCGTCGTAGTCGCGATACGCGCGCGCCTCCCACACCTTGACCGCGGTGCGGTTGCCGTTCGACGGCCCGCCGATCCGGATGCCTTCCGGGTTGTAGCCGCCGTGCCCGAACGGCGACGAGCCGCCCGTGCCGATCCACTTGTTGCCGCCTTCGTGGCGCGCCTTCTGCTCGTCGAGCAGTTGCTTCAGGCGCTCCGTCAGCTTGTCGATGCCGCCGAGCGACTGGATCTGCGCTTTCTCGTCGGGCGTGAGCTCGCGCTGCAGGCGTTTTTCGAGCCAGTCGAGCGGGATGTCGAACGCGTCCGCGGGCAGCGCAGACACGCCGTGGAAGTACGCGCCGAACGCCTTGTCGAACTTGTCGAAGTACTGCTCGTCTTTCACGAGCGTCATCCGCGCGAGATAGTAGAACGCGTCGAGCGACGGCTCGATCACCTGCGCCTTCAACGCCTCCAGCAGCGTCAGGTATTCCTTGACCGACACCGGCAGCTTCGCGGCGCGCAGCGAATAGAAGAAATCGATCAGCATGGGCGGGCCCTCGCGCAATCGTGGCGAGCCGGGCGGCGGTCGAACGTCGCGTGCGCGATCGCGGGCGTGACGGATGGGGGCCGGCGGCTCATCTCGCGTGTCTCCTCGCAGCTCCGGCGCGCCTAGCGGTTGTGGCGGTTCATGTAGACGAGCCGCTCGAACAGGCTCACGTCCTGCTCGTTCTTGAGCAGCGCGCCCGCGAGCGGCGGCACGATCTGCTTCTGGTCCTTCGAGCGCAGCGCGTCGGGCGGGATGTCTTCGGCGAGAAGGAGCTTCAGCCAGTCGAGCAGCTCGGACGTCGACGGCTTCTTCTTCAGCCCCGACACGCCTCTCAGCTCGAAGAAGCTCTCGAGCGCCGCGCGCAGCAGGTCCTGCTTGATGCCGGGGTAGTGGACCTCGACGATCTTCTGCATCGTCGACGGATCGGGGAACTGGATGTAATGGAAGAAGCAGCGGCGCAGGAACGCGTCGGGCAGCTCCTTCTCGTTGTTCGACGTGATGATGACGAGGGGGCGGTGCTGCGCCCGCACGGTCTCGCGCGTCTCGTACACGTGGAACTCCATTCGGTCGAGCTCGCGCAGCAGGTCGTTCGGGAACTCGATGTCGGCCTTGTCGATCTCGTCGATCAGCAGCACGCTCGGCCGCTCGGCGTCGAACGCCTGCCACAGCACGCCCTTCACGATGTAGTTTGCGATGTCCTTCACGCGCTCGTCGCCGAGCTGCGAATCGCGCAGGCGCGACACCGCGTCGTATTCGTAGAGGCCTTGCTGCGCCTTTGTCGTCGACTTGACGTGCCATTGCAGGAGCGGCATGTCGAGCGCCGCCGCGACTTCCTCGGCGAGCATGGTCTTGCCCGTGCCGGGCTCGCCCTTGATGAGGAGCGGGCGCTGCAGCGTGAGGGCCGCGTTGACGGCGAGCTTCAGATCGTCTGTCGCGACGTATTGCGAGGAACCTTCGAAACGCATGGCGGCGAGCTTCCGGCAAAAAATCCCAGTATAAGTCAGAAGCGCCGACGGCCTTGCGCGGCCGGTGTATCGTGCGGGGCGCATTCGGCGGGGCCGCATGGTGGACGCATTCCCCGACGACGCGGTACAATCTGGCCGTTTTTTTGGCCTGCGTGGCGGCCTCACAAGTATAACGGCGGCATGACGGCGCCGGCCGTTGCCTTTGCGGGCGCCAGTTTCCCCTCAAGCTAGGTTACAAGAGCTATGAACAAATTCGTCGGCAAACATGTCGCTGCCACAGTGCTTGCGGCGCTCGCGGCGCTATCCGCCAGTGCGCAGGCGGCCGGTGTGGTCGGCAACCCGAAGGACGGGGCGAGCAAGGCTGCGATGTGCATCGGCTGTCACGGCATCGAAGGCTACCGCGTCGCCTACCCGGAGGTCTACCGGGTTCCGCTCCTCGGCGGCCAGAACCAGGTTTATCTCGAGAACGCGCTTAGGGCCTACCGGAAGAAGGATCGCCATTTCCCGTCGATGAACGCGATCGCCGAATCGCTGACGGATCAGGACGTCGCCGATCTCGCGGCCTACTACGCCGCGCAAAAGCCCGATTCGAAGAACAATCCCTACAAGTAAGCTCGCGCTTGCTGATCTCAGCACCGGGATAGGAGCATCCATGAAGAAGCCTCAGACGGCACTCAAGACGGCGGCGGCGCTCGCGCTCGCAGCCGGCTTCGCGATCGGCACCGCGCATGCGGCGGACGTCGCGAAGGGCAAGGAACTCGTCGAGTCGCACAACTGCGCGGCCTGCCACGGCGCAAAGCTCGACAATCCGATCAACGCCGAATATCCGCGCCTCGCGGGCCAGCACGCCGACTACCTGGTCTGGGCGATGCGCCAGTACCAGATGGGCCTGACGAATCCGCTCCTCGGTCGCAACAACGCGATCATGCAGGCACAGGTGCAGAGCTTGTCGGTCGCCGACATGAAGGACATCGCCGCGTACCTCGAATCGCTGCAAGGCAGTCTCGTGTTCAAGAAGTAACGGACACGTCCGGCATCGCGTGCGCCCGCTTGTGCGGCGCGCGCCGAAAGTACCCCGCCTCGCGCCGGGGTATTTTTTTGTCCGGCGCGGGCGTGCGTTCGGTGGCGGCGCGTAACGGCGCGGCTCGTGGGGCGCGGCCTTCGCCGCGCCGATGGGTGGACAGATGCGGGGCGCACGGACGGCGGATTCATGCGCTCCGGCGAGTCGTGCGTCGCGGCCCGTCGCTGGTCGTCGGTCGGGGCCGACCTTTGCATCTATGGCAGGCGTGCCGCGCGTGCTCGCTCGTCGCTTCGACTATCGCAGCGATGCGACGACGAGACGACGTAGCGACGCGACGACGCCGGGCCGCGCGGCTTCAGCCACGCGAAGCGCGCTGCAGGATCCGTTGCAGATAGGCGTCGGAATCGGGCGGCGTATTCGTGCGCTGCGCTTCCCAGATCGTCTCGCCGAGACATTCCATGATCGCGTGCTGCGCGTCGTGCGCGGAGTCGAAGCGGGTGGCGAGCTTCTCGTGCGCGGCCCGGATGCCGGGCGGCTGATCGATCGACAACTGCTCGCTGATCGCGAGATGCATCGACAGATGCAGGAACGGATTCGCGCGTCCCTCGTCGGGCGTGTAATCGTGCGCGGTCGAACGCTCTGCGTCCTCGAGTTCTGCATGGTATTCGGGATGCTCGACGATCCAGTCGGCCGCGATCGCTTCGAGCGGCGTGAGGATCTCGCCCGAACGCTGCTTGCGCCAGGTGTCGATGAAGAAGCGACGCACGTCGTCGCGGCTCGGATTGAACATGATGTAGTGCGGGGTAGCGTGTGGCGGGCCGTCGCGGCCGCGCGAATGCGCATTTTACGCCGCCTGCGGCGGGACTGCCGAAAGCGCGTCGGGCACGCGCGCGGCGAGCGACAGGGCCAACGCCGGAAACGGAAGAGCCGCGGCGCGGCTCGCCTGCGCGTGTTGCCGCGCGCCCGAAGCAGCACGGCGGCTGGCGGATGCCGGCGTGCTGCGATGCGTTTCCTGTTCGACCGTCGTTCCAGGCGGGATGCTTGCCGCGGTGTGCGTCGCGAGCGGCGCAAGCGTCGGCATAAACACCGCTTATGCGGTCACCCGGAGCTCGTTAGAATCGAGCGCTTTCACTATTCCTTTTCCGTCATGACCTCCGCCGCCGGAGCACCATCCGCCGTGTTGCGCGGCGCGCTGTACGTCGCATTGTCCGCCGCCGCGTTCGGCGCGATGGCGATCTTCGGCCGTTACGCGTACGCGGGCGGCGCCGACGTGCTCGGCCTTTTGATCGTCCGCTTCTCGATCGCGGGCGCGCTGCTCGCCGTCGTCGCGCGGCGGCGGCGCGTCAACTGGCCGCGCGGCCGCGCGCTTGGCGCGATCGTCGGCATGGGCGCGCTCGGCTACGTCGGCCAGTCGCTGTGCTATTTCAGCGCGCTGCAGCACGCGCAGGCGAGCCTCGTCGCGCTGCTGCTCTATCTGTATCCAGCGTTCGTCACGCTGCTCGCCGCATGGTGGCTCGGCGAGCGGCTCACGCGCGCGAAGGCGGTCGCGCTCGCGCTGTGCGTCGCCGGCTCGGCGCTGATGGTGGGCGGCGGCCGCGGCGAGCCGCTCGGCATCGCGCTCGCGCTCGGCGCGGCGGTCGTCTATTCGCTGTACATCGTCGTCGGCGCGAAGGCGGCGCGCGGTGTCGATCCGCTCGCGACCGTCGCGATCATCTGCTGCGCCGCGGCCGCGATGCTCGTCATGCTCGCGCTCGTGCGCACAGTCGCGTTCGACGCGCCGCCGCATTGGCCGCGCGCGACGTCCGGCTGGGCGGCGCTCGTCGCGATCGCGCTCGTGTCGACCGTCGCCGCGATGCTCGCGTTCTTCGCCGGTCTCGAACGGCTCGGCGCCGCGCGGACGTCGATGCTGTCGACGCTCGAGCCCGTCGTGACGGTCGCGCTGGCCGCGTCGCTGTTCGGCGAGACGCTGACGCCGTTGCAAGGGGCGGGCGGCGTCGCGATCCTCGCGGCGGTGCTGTGGCTCGTGCGCGCGGGCAATGCGGCCAACGAAGCGGAGCCGAAGGCGATCGCGGGCGCGTAACGCGTGTGGCTCGCTGGGCGGGCGTTCGGCGGGTGTCCATTGTCGATTGGACGGGGCGGCGGCTCGATCTGGGGGAAGAAGAGCTGGCGTCGCATATCGAAGACGCGTGTGCGATGGTGATTCTGCCGAGCGGGTCGAGCGGGTCGAGCGGGTCGAGCGGGTCGAGCGGGTCGAGCAAGTCGAGCAAGTCGAGCAAGTCGAGCGGGGCGACGCAGCGATCAGGACGGCGCGATACGCGCGGCCGCGAGGCTGGGATTCGTCGCCCGTTGATTGGACTGCGCGAAGGTCGGAGCAGGTGGCGGAAAGTCGACGCAGCACGCTGTCGTTTTCGATGCGGCTGCAATTGTGCGGACGTCGTCGAGCCGGCGACGAACGGACGCGCAACAAGCACGCGGTCGCGCGGCGAGCGTCCTGCGTGTCCGCTCGAACGGCTCGGAACGGATGACCGGGTGAACAACCGAAGGGACGGTCGCCTCGCATACGGACGGCTCCAACGCGATGCCGCGCGGCTGGCACAGCCGCCGCGTCTCACGACGCCCACACGCGTACGAAGCGATTCGCACAGCCGCGCGCAGCTTCACACGCGGCCCACGTCCGTTACTGCACCGGCGCCGGCGTCTTCGGCTTGTATTCGCAAAGCGGCTCGATCGCGCAATGCCAGCACTCGGGCCGCCGCGCCTTGCATACATAGCGTCCGTGCAGGATCAGCCAGTGATGCGCGTCGTGCAGGAATTCCTCCGGCGTGAACTTCTCGAGCGCGGCTTCGACCGCGCGCACGTCCTTGCCGGGCGCGAGCCCCGTGCGGTTCGCAACGCGGAAGATGTGCGTATCGACGGCGATCGTCGGCTGGCCGAACGCGGTGTTGAGCACGACGTTCGCGGTCTTGCGGCCGACGCCTGGCAGGCTCTCGAGCGCTTCGCGGTCAGCGGGCACTTCGCCGTCGTAGCGCTCGAGCAGGATCCGACATGCCGCGACGACGTTCTTCGCCTTCGTCCGATAGAGGCCGATCGTCTTGATGTAGTCGGCGACGCCTTCCTCGCCGAGCGCGACGATCTTCTTCGGCGTGTTCGCGACCGGGAACATCTTGCGCATCGCCTTGTTGACCGATACGTCGGTCGCCTGCGCCGACAGCATCACTGCGATCAGCAGTTCGAACGGCGTCGTGTATTCGAGCTCGGTCGTCGGATGCGGGTTGAGGCTTTGCAGCGTTTCGAAGATCGCGCGTCGTTTGTTGGCGTTCATGCGGTTATGGCTTCGGTTTCGAGGTCGGCGATGCGTCGCCCGCGGCATCCGAAGCGTCGGCGTCGTCCGGCTTGTCGCTCGTGTCGCGCGGGTCGGCGAGACGGCGACGGCGTGCTTCGGCCGCTTCGATCTGCGCCTGCACCGCGGCGCTCACGCCTTCGGTGTTCTTCGGGCCCGCGCCCTGCGCGGCGAGCTCTTCCTTCTTCTTGCGGGCGCGCTCGAGCGCCGCCGCGATGATCGCGCGTTTCTTCGCTTCCGGATCGTCGGCGGCGGCCGTGGCAGGCGCGGGGACCGCGGGGGCGGCTGCCGCAGCGCTCGCCGCTCGCCGCGCCGCCGCGCGCGCTTCGGCCGCTTCGCGCTCGCGCGTCTGGCGCGCGAGGCGTGCGTCGTGCCGCGTGCGCGCGGCGTCCGCCTGCTGCTGCGACCACGCGTCCCAGCCGGTCGTCTCGCCCGTGACGGGTATCATCGCGATGCAGTCGACGGGACAGGGCGGCACGCACAGGTCGCAGCCGGTGCAGAGCTCGGCGACGATCGTATGCATTTGTTTCGGTGCCCCGACGATAGCATCGACGGGGCACGCCTGCATGCACAGCGTGCAGCCGATGCACAGCTGCTCGTCGATGAACGCGACGGGGCGCGGGCGCTCGACGCCGTGCTCCGGATTGAGCGGAATCACGGGCTTGCCGAGCAGCTTCGCGAGGCGCGCGACGCCTTCGACGCCGCCCGGCGGGCACTGGTCGTAGCCGGCGGTGCCGGCCGCGATCGCCTCCGCGTACGGACGGCAGCCTTCGTAGCCGCACTTCGTGCATTGCGTTTGAGGCAGCAGATCTTCGATGCGATCCGCGAGGGTCTTGGAATCAGTCACGGTGACTACGTGGGGAGGCGCGCGGGCGCGGCACGGCGGCCGGGCGTTCGAATGCGGCCAGGATCTTTCTCGAAACGACAATTATCGCCGATTTTTCGCATTGCGCTTAACAACGCATGTGCCATAATCAAAACGCTTTTCCGCGTGACTATAGCAGGGTGTCCCTTAACGACGGCGCGCCCGTTCATGCTGCTGGCGATCGACGCAGGGCCGGCGGCGCGAGCCGGACTACGCGGCTCACATAGCAAAACGCCACTATGAATCAGCCAAAAATCAAAAGAGACCCAGAGGGAACCCGGCGCCGGATCCTGCTCGCGGCAGCCGACGAATTCGCGACAGGGGGGCTGTTCGGTGCGCGAGTCGACCAGATCGCACGCCGTGCCGAGACCAACGAGCGCATGCTCTATTACTACTTCGGCAGCAAGGAGCAGTTGTTCACTGCGGTGCTCGAATACGCGTTCTCCGCGCTGACGGAGGCCGAGCGGGCGGTCGATCTCGAGGGCGTCGCGCCCGTCGAGGCGATCACGCGGCTCGCGCATTTCGTGTGGGACTATTACCGCGATCATCCCGATCTGCTACGTCTTCTCAACAACGAGAACCTGCATGAGGCGCGCTATCTGCAGAAGTCGACGCGCATCCGCGAGATGATCTCGCCGATCGTCGCGACGCTCGACGGCGTGCTCGAACGCGGCCAGAAGGCGGGGCTCTTTCGCACGGACATCGATCCGCTGCGCTTCTACGTGACGCTGTCGGGGCTCGGCTACTACATGGTGTCGAACCGCTTCACGCTCGCGGCGACGTTCGGCCGCGATTTCAGCACGCCCGGCGAGCGAACCGAGATGGTCAAGATGAACACCGAGCTGCTGCTCGCGTATCTGCTCAGGCGTTGAACCGGGCAGGGCGCCCGGCTGGTTTCGGATTTTCGCCACGCTCGTTCGGCGATAAGCGGCGGACCGGCGTCAGGCAGCCTTGCGCGAACGCGGCACGCGCGTTGCCGCGACCTTCGCTGCGGTGCGCTTCGCGGCGGCCGGTTTTGCCGCGCGCGCTTTCGCCGCCGGGCGCTTCGCGTCCGCCAGCCGGAGCGTCGCCGCCGCCGCCGCCGGCGCGGTGCTCGCCGTCTCGCTGCCCGACGTCGATTCGCTCGGCGTGGTCGGCGAAGTCGGCGGGCGCGTGGTCTGCGGCGTCGGCTTCTTCGGCTGCGACGCGTGCTCGCGGATGAAGTCGCGCAGCTGCGGATAGATGATCGTGCGCCAGCGGCGGCCCGAGAAGATACCGTAGTGGCCGCATTTCTCGGCGGTGAGGCTGCGGCGGTGCGCCTGCGGAATGCCCGTGCACAGCTCGTGCGCGACGTGCGTCTGGCCGCTGCCCGAGATGTCGTCGAGCTCGCCTTCGATCGTCATCAGCGCGGTCGAATGGATGTCGGCCGGCTTCACGCGTTCGCCATGGATGTCCCACGTGCCTTCGGCGAGACGGAATTCCTGGAACACGATGCGGATCGTGTCCAGGTAATATTCGGCCGCCATGTCGAGCACCGCGTTGTATTCGTCGTAGAAGCGGCGGTGCGCTTCGGCGTCTTCCTCGTCGCCGCGCAACAGGCTCTGGTAGAAGTCCCAGTGCGATTGCGCGTGGCGCTCTGGATTCATCGCGACGAAGCCCGTGTGCTGCAGGAAGCCCGGATAGACCTTGCGGCCTTCGCCCGGATAGTTCGCGGGCACCGTGTGGATCACGTTGTTCTCGAACCACGAATGCGAGCGGTTCGTCGCAAGCGAATTCACCGACGTCGGGCTCTTCCGCGCGTCGATCGGACCGCCCATCATCGTCATCGTGAGCGGCGTGTCCTCGCCGCGGCTCGCCATCAGCGAGATCGCCGCGAGCACGGGCACGGTCGGCTGGCATACCGAGATCACGTGCAGGTTGCGCGCGCCGATATGTCGGATGAATGCCTGGATGTAGTCGACGTAGTCGTCGAGGTGGAACGGGCCGACTTCGACGGGCACCATCCGCGCGTCGATCCAGTCGGTGATGTACACCTTGTGATCCTGCAGCAGCGTGCGGACCGTATCGCGCAGCAGCGTCGAGTGGTGGCCGGACAGCGGCGCGCACACGAGCACGACGGGTTCGTCCTTCAGTTGCCCGACGGCGTCCGAGTCGTCCGCGTAGCGCTTGAAGCGCAGCAGGCGGCAGAACGGCATCTCGACGATCGTCTGCTCGACGATCGGAATGTTGTGCCCGTCCTTGACGATCTGGTGAATCGCGAATTCCGGCTTCTCGTAATCCTTGCCGAGCCGGAACAGCAATTCGTAGCCTGCCGCGAGGCGCGTCGCGCCCGGCACGAGCGACAGCGGGCTCAACGGATTCGCGAACGATTTCGAGGCGGCCTGTGCCCAGGCGGTCAGCGGGCTCAGCATCGCCCGCTGGAATTCGTGAAATTGGTAAAGCATGCGAGCTCCCGATGGGAGAACGGTGCGCGAAGGCGGCGCGGAGCGTCGCGGCGTGCCGTGTCAGTCAGCAATCGGACCGATTCGCTCATGAGATCGAATCAGTCGCGACCGATCATATCGGACAATCAGGGGTGTCGCAACGCAGCATACCCGCATTTTCGAGGGATGCCTCGACATCTGACGATGTCTTACGTTTGTCGTGCAAACGTGAATCGGCATCATTGTCCGGCGACGGCATCGGCGGGCGTTGGCTGGCCGGCCGCACGCAGCATTTCCTCTTCGTGATGCATCAGGTTGAACGCCGTGTGCACGAGCCCGACGTGCGAGAACGCCTGCGGGAAATTCCCTACCTGACGCCGCGTGACTGGATCGTATTCCTCGGCGAGAAGGCCGAGGTCGTTCGTCAGCGACAGCAGGCGCCGAAAGAGCGCGTGCGCGTCGTCGATGCGCCCGAGTAGCGCGAGATTGTCGACGAGCCAGAAGCTGCACGCGAGAAACGTGCCTTCGCCGGGCGGCAGGCCGTCGTCGTATTCGGTCGTGTGGTAGCGCAGCACGAGGCCGTCGTGCATCAGGCCGCGCTCGATCGCGGCGACCGTGTCCGCCACGCGCGAATCGGACGGCGGCAGGAAGCCGACGAGCGGCAGCATCAGCACGCTCGCATCGAGCGCGTCGCTGCCGTAGCTTTGCGTGAATGCGCGCACGCGCGCATTCCAGCCGTGCGCGCAGACGTCCGCGTGGATCTCGTCGCGCACCGCGCGCCAGCGGTCGAGCGGCGCGGGCAGGCGGAACATCTCGGCCGACTTGATCGCGCGGTCGAACGCGACCCACGCCATCACCTTCGAGAACGTGAAGTGCCGGCGGCCGCCGCGCGTCTCCCAGATGCCTTCGTCCGGCTCGCGCCAGATCTTCTCGAGGTGCGCGAGCAATGTCGTCTGGACGGACCAGACCGTGTCGTCCGCCTGCAGGCCGCCGACGCGCGCGATGTGCAGCGCGGCCATCACTTCGCCGAACACGTCGAGCTGCAACTGGTTCGCCGCGTTGTTGCCGATCCGCACCGGCCGCGAGTCGTGATAGCCCGGCAGCCAGTCGAGCTCCATTTCGGGCAGGCGCCGTTCGCCCGCGATCCCGTACATGATCTGGATCTGCTCGGGCGAGCCCGCCATCACGCGGCCGAGCCACGCCCGCCATGCGCGCGCTTCGTCGTAGTAGCCGCCGCGCATCAGCGCGAGCAGCGTGATTGTCGCGTCGCGCAGCCAGCAGTAGCGGTAGTCCCAGTTGCGCGAACCGCCCAGTTGTTCGGGCAGCGACGTCGTCGGCGCGGCGACGATGCCGCCCGTCGGCTCGTACGCGAGCGCCTTCAGCGTGATCAGCGAGCGGCGCACAGCCGCGGCGTAGCGGCCGCGCAACGGACAGCGCGTCGACCATTCGAGCCAGTAGTTCTCGGTGCGCGCGAGCATCGACAGCGGCTCGCGGGCGGGCGGCAGCCGCAGGTGCGACGCCGCGTAGCTGAGCGAGAACGGCACGCGCTCGTCGGCCTTCACGGTGAATTCGGCGACCGTATGCAGGTTCTGGCCCGACAGCGGCACCGGCGTGCGCAGCACGACCGTGTCCGGACCCGCGATCGCCTTCACGCCGGCTTCGCGCGGCAGCCGCGTGACCCACGGAACCGAGAAGCCGTAGTCGAAACGCAACACGAGCTGCATCTGCATCTTCATCTCGCCGCGCCGGCCGACGACGATCCGCACGAGCTCCGACCAGCCGCTGTCGGGTGGCATGAAGTCGATCACGGTGACGGCGCCTTCGTCGCTCTCGTAGTCGGTTTCGAGGATCAGCGTGTCGCCGCGGTAGCGGCGCGACGTCGAGCTCACGCGGACGTCGGCGGCGGGCGCGACGAGCCAGCGGCCGTGCTCCGGCGTGCCGACGAGCGCGGCGAAGCATGCGCCGGAATCGAAACGGGGCCAGCACAGCCAGTCGACCGAGCCGTCCCGGGAGATCAGCGCGGCCGTGTGGCCGTCGCCGACGAGGGCATAGTCTTCGATGAGGGCGGGCATGGGCGACGATCCTCCAACTCCAACAATCTTGTCGTTCATGATCTGGGCACGCCCGCGCCGCGCTGTACGGCGGCAAGCGGGGACCCGTATACTCCGGCGGACGACGCCGCGCGGGGAGTCCGGACGGCCCGCGCTTCGCAACATCACATCACTTGAGACGGATCGATGCAAGGAGGTTCCGATGACCCAACGCGCTCACGCGCCTTCGTCTTTCACTTTCCCGCTTAGGCTGAGCCACTGGATGAAAGGTTTCGCGCTCGCGCTGCCGCTCCTGAGCGCCCATGCGTTCGCACAAGATGCGAGCGCCGGCCCTGCGGGCGGCGTCTACAACCTGCTCGTCGGCACCTACGCGGGCCCGGGCAGCGATGGCATCCATGTGTATCGCTTCGACACCGATTCGGGGCGCGTGACGCCCGTGTCGTCGGCGAAGGCCGAGAACTCGTCGTACCTCGTCGCAAGCCGCGACGGCCGCCACGTGTACGCGGTCAACGAGCTGCCCGGCGACGCCGGTCCGGCGAGCGTGCGCGGCGGGGTCAGCGCATTCGACTTCGACGCGAAGACGGGCGCGCTCGCATTCGTCAACCGCGTGTCGTCGGAAGGCAACGATCCGTGCTACCTGAGCCTGTCGCCGGACGGCAAGTATCTCGTCGCGGCGAACTATTCGGTCGCGTCCGATCCGGGCGGCAGCTTCTCGGTATTTCCGGTCGAGGCGACGGGCGCGCTCGGCGCTGCCGTGCTGAACGTGCATCACGAGGGCACGGGCCCCGTGAAGGGGCGCCAGGACGGCGCGCACGTCCATTCGACCGTGTTCTCGCCGGACGGCAAGTATCTGTTCGTGCAGGACCTCGGCGCGGACAAGATCTATTCGTACCGCTACACGCCGGACGGCAGCCGCGGGCTCGTCGGCCCGACCGGTGCGCGCTACGCGCTCGTGAAGCCGGGCTCGGGCCCGCGCCATCTCGTGTTTGGCGCGAACGGGCGGTTCGCTTACGTGACCAACGAGCTGAACGCGTCGGTCGACGTGTATCGCTACGACGATGGCCGGCTCGCGCACGTCGAGACCGTTTCGATGACTGCGCCGGGTTTCGCCGGCAAGGTTGGCGGGGGCGCGCTGCACCTGTCGCCGGACGGGCGCTTCCTGTACGCGAGCAACCGCGGCGACGCGAACGACATCGTGATCTATGCGGTGAACCCGGCCGACGGCAAGCTGAAGCTCGCCGGCCGTCAATCGAGCCTCGGCAGGACGCCGCGCGAGTTCGCGATCGATCCGAGCGGCAAGTGGCTCATCGTCGGCAACCAGGACAGCGACAGCGTGTTCGTGTTCCGGCGCGACGTCGCGAGCGGCCGGCTCGAGCCGAATCCGGCGAAGATCGAGGTCGGCAAGCCGGTCGACTTCGAGTTCGTGCCGGTGCAGTAGCGGCGAGCGGCGCGCAGCGCGCGCGAACGCCGCAGCGGCTGGTCGGATCAGTCAGGGACGAGGCGGGAGCCGGACGCCGGGCGCCGAGTGCGTTCCGGTGGTTCGTTCGAGTTCGAGAATGAAAAACCCCCTCGCGTGTCGCGAGGGGGCTTTTGCTGCATTGCGTCGTGCCGCGCGGTGTCGAAGCCGTGCCGCGCGGCGGCACATGCACCGCGCGCTTATTCGGGCAGCGGCGGCGCGAGCACCTCGCGGCTGCCGTTGATGCCCATCGGCGACACGAGGCCCGCCGCCTCCATCTGCTCGACGAGCCGCGCCGCGCGGTTGTAGCCGATGCGCAACTGCCGCTGCACCGACGAGATCGACGCGCGCCGCGTGCGCACGACGAACGCGACGGCCTCGTCGTAGAGCGGATCGGCTTCCGCGTCCGGCGCCTCGCCGAACAGATCCTGCGACCCGCCTTCGGAGCCCGGCCCGTCGAGAATCCCTTCCTCGTACTGCGGTTCGCCGAACTGCTTCAGATACTCGACGATCCGGTGCACTTCCTCGTCCGCGACGAACGCGCCGTGTACGCGCTGCGGGTAGCCGGTGCCGGGCGGCAGGAACAGCATGTCGCCCTGGCCGAGCAGCGATTCGGCGCCCATCTGATCGAGGATCGTGCGCGAATCGATCTTCGACGACACCTGGAATGCGACGCGCGTCGGAATGTTCGCCTTGATGAGGCCCGTGATCACGTCGACGGACGGCCGCTGCGTCGCGAGGATCAGATGGATGCCCGCCGCGCGCGCCTTCTGCGCGAGCCGCGCGATCAACTCCTCGATCTTCTTGCCGGCGACCATCATCAGGTCCGCGAGCTCGTCGATCACGACGACGATGAGCGGCAGCGGCGACAGCGGCTCCGGATCGTCGGGCGTGAGCGAGAACGGGTTGCCGATCTTCTTTTCCTTCGCGGCGGCGTCGCGGATCTTCTGGTTGAAGCTCGCGAGATTGCGCACGCCGACGGCCGACATCAGCCGATAGCGCTTTTCCATCTCGCCGACGCACCAGTTGAGCGCGTTCGCGGCGAGCTTCATGTCGGTGACGACGGGCGCGAGCAGATGCGGGATGCCTTCGTAGACCGACAGCTCGAGCATCTTTGGATCGATCATGATGAGCCGCACGTCCTCGGGCGTCGCCTTGTAGAGGAGCGACACGATCATCGCGTTGATCGCGACCGACTTGCCCGAGCCGGTCGTGCCGGCGACGAGCATGTGCGGCGCCTTCGCAAGATCGGTGACGACGGGATTGCCGGTGATGTCCTTGCCCATCGCGAGCGTGAGCTGCGACGCCGAGTGCTGGTACTGGCGCGACGCGAGGATTTCGGACAGGCGGATCACTTGCCGCTTCGCGTTCGGCAGCTCGAGGCCCATGCAGGTCTTGCCGGGGATCGTCTCGACGACGCGGATCGACGTGAGGCCGAGGCCGCGCGACAGGTCCTTCATCAGGCCGACGATCTGGCTGCCGCGCACGCCGAGCGCGGGCTCGATCTCGAAGCGCGTGATCACGGGGCCGGCCGACGCGCCGACGACCGTCACCGGCACCTTGAACTCCTGCAGACGCTGCTCGATGATCTGACCGGTTTGCGCGAGATGCTCGTCGGAGATCGCCTCGATGGTGTCGGCCGCGGGTTCGAGCAGATCGAGCGTCGGCAGTTCGACGTTCGACGCGGCGGGCGCGTGGAATTCGAACGCGTTCGGGCCCGGCTGGAGCATCGGGCGGGGGCGCTCGGCGGGGGCGGCGCTTGACGGCGCGGCGGCGACAGCATCCGATGTGGGTGGCATGGTTGGCGTGCCCGGCGCTTGCGGCGCCCCAGGTGCGGCGGTGTGCGGCGACGGCGACGCGCCCGGCACGGTTGCGTTCGGCACGCTCGACACGTGGCCGGTCGGCGCCGGCGCGTACGATACGGTGACGTTCGGCGGCGTCATGCTCGGCGCGACGATCGGCGAGGCGACTGCACCGGGAGCGGCGACGCCTGTCGTTGCGGCCGTCGGCGCGCTCACGCTCGGCATGACGGACGGTGCGCCGGCGGGCGACGTGATTGCGGGCGCGGCGACTGCGTTCGAGGTGACTGCGGGCGCGGCGGCGAAGTTCGGCGCGGCGATGCCCGCCGCGCCGGCGGGCGGCACGCCGCCGCTCGGCGCGACTGCGCTTGGCCCGGCTGCGGCTGGCGGGATATTCGACGCACCGATGGGCGGCATGGCCGGGCGCGATGTGGGGACGGCCGTCGCGATCGCGACGGGCACGCTGGAGAACGTCGCGGCCGCGCGAGGCGCGGCGAAGTTCGACGTCTCCCCAGGCGCGACGGTGCGTGACGCCACGGCCTTCGTGACTGTGTCCGACGCGACGGGAGCGGGCATCGTCGTATCCGGCGTGGCGACCGATGCAGCGCCGGATGGTGCGGCGGCGCTCGATCCGCTCGGCGATTGCGTCGCTGGCGCGGGTGACGTCGCAGCGGACGTCGATCCGGCGGAGCCGGCGGTGGTGGCGGTGGCGGCGAAAGGCGTGTTCGGAACGGCTGTCGTCGATGCAGGCGACGGCATGGCGGCGGACGCCGCTCGATTGATCGCGGGCGTGCTGGCGGGCGTCGTCGGGGCGCTTGCCGGGGCGGCGGTCCCCGAGACGGTCTGGGCGGTCGCTGCCGCCGCACGGGCGGCGCCCTGCATGCCGAAGGCCGCGCCGGCCATGCCGACTGCGCCGGCTGCATTGCCCGTCGAGGTCTGTGTCGTCGAAGGCGGTGGAACGAGCGAGGCGGCCGAGATGGCCGGAGCGGTCAAGGCAGTCGGAGCAGTCGAGGCAGACGGCGACGTATCCATGGCCGGCATTGTCTGAGCCTTCGATTCGTTCGATACGACCGCGGCCTTCTCCAGCATCGGCGCAGTCGCGTTTTTGGTCGCGGCCAATGCGTCGCTGTTCCGGGCGCTCGTCGCGGGGCGTGCCGCGTCGCCCGTCCGGGGCAGGGCGGTTGCAGCACTCGCCGACGATTCGGCGGGCGCCGGTTGCGAGGCGGCCGCACTGATCGTGGCCGCAGCTCGTGTCGATTGCGGTTGCGCGTGCGATTCGGTTTGCATCGTCGCGGAAGGCGCAGCCGGGACGCCGGCGTCCACCGCGTCTTCCCATGGCGCGATCGCGCGCCGCGTGTCGACGGCTTGCGAAGCGCTCGCCATCGTGCGCGAGCCGAAAGCGACAGCCGGTTGCGGCACGGCTTGTGTGCTGTTGCCGCTGGCCGGCGCGATCGGCTTGCGGTCCACGGCGCCGCCGTTCGACGTGGCGGTCAGCGCGGCGCCTGCCGCGATCGGGGCGGCGGTTTGCGACGCGGGAGCGACGCTCGGTGCGGCTACGGATCGCTGCTCGCTTGCGACGACGGCGGTCGCCGGTTCCTGGCTTGGCGATGGCGTGTCGGCAATGCCGAATGCCGGCTCGTGCGGCGCAGCGTCGTCTCGCGGCTTCATATCGGGCGCGCCGGTCGGATCTTTTGCGTCGGCTGCTTCGGACGTTGCAACCGATGCAGGTTTCGTCACGGCGGCCGACCGGACCGCCTCGGCGACGATCGGCGCGTCGGCCGTCGCAATAGGCGCAGCGGCGGCGACGACGTCGCTCGCCGATACCGTGACGGATGCGGCGTTCTGCTCTGCCGGATTGCCGGCAGGCGCGCCGACATCGGCGACGGGCGGGGCGTCTTCGACGGCCGCATTGGCGGCTGCAGCGGGCATGACGGACGCGTCAATCCGGTGAGTCGTCTCGGCAGCCGGCGACAGGGACGTTCCGGCCGCGCCGACTTCGGGGGCATGCGCGACGGGCGTGCCGACGTCGATGCCGCGAGCGGCATCGACCGATGCAGCCGCGGCTTCGACGGACGTGATCTTGCCCATGACGTCGACGGCCGGGGCGTCGGATGCTGCTACCGCCGATTCAGCGGCGGGCGCGTCGGCTTCGGCAGGGGCGGCGGCATCGGCGTCGACCGTTGACCAGGCTACTTCGGCCGCCGGTGCGACAGCCTCGACGACAGGAGAAACCGCAGCCGCAGTCACTTCCTCTGCCGCTGGAATGCTCGATGCAACCGCCGCCGCCTCGATGGCCGACGGCACGGACGGCGCGCGCGCCGCTTCCGGCACCGAGGCGACACTCGTCGCGCCGGCGATCGTCGTCCATTGCGCGGCGTTGGCCTCGATCGAGCGCAGCGTCTCGTGCACGCTTGCTGCGGGCGCGATGCGTTCCGCGGGTTTTTCCGTCCACGCGTAGAGCGGCGCGCGCGCCGGGCCGGCCGGCCGCTTGCGTGCGGATTCTGCGATGGGTGCCGTGATCGGCGCGCGGGCGGGCTGTGGCAGCGTCGCGGCAAGATTGCGGCGCGGCGCGCTGGCCGCCGCCTGCCGCGACGGCGTGAACGTCATCGGCCGATTGCGAGCAGCCGATACGGCGGCCTGCGTCGCCGGGCGGCGCAGCACGAAGCGCTCGTCGGGCGTGGCGGGATGCGGTCCCGACCGCTTGCCGATCGCCGCGACGGCCGCGGTCGAGCCGATCGGCTTGGCGATGCCGGCCGCAGCCGGTGCGAACGGTGCGTGGGGCGTGCCGGACGAAACGTGCGTGCCGAGCGGGGCGGCCGCTCCGCCTGCCGACGCGGCGCCGCTTGCCGGCTTCGCGAGGCCGCCCGCCGGCATCGTTCCGGCAGCCCTTGCCGGGCCGGCCGCGGGTGCGGTCGAGACTGGATGCGGCGCTTTCGCCGCAATGCTTCCTTGCGTCGCCGGGCTCGCAGCTTTCGATACGCCGCTCGCCGACATCGCCGGCGTCGTCGGGTTGGCCGCTTGGGACGTGCTGCTCACGGGCCTGGCGGCGCCGGCCGTTTTCGCCGGCTCGCCCGTCGTCATGGCGCTGCCCGCCGTCTTCGAGAGTCCGCTCGCGGGTGCTGCGACCGCGGCCGCCTTCGCGACGCCGCTCGCCGCCGCTCCCGCCACCGCGGCTGCCGACGCCGTGCCGCGCGCGGACGCCCCCGGCTTGAGCCATCCGGAGGGCGCGGTCGGTTCCACCGCGGGTCGCGCCGCGGCGTTGCGTCGATCGCCGCGCTGCGCGTCGTTCGGCTTCCACAGCGTCGGCCGTGAAAAGCGGCCATTCTGCCGAGGCGCCATCGAGTTGACCGTGTGCGCGGTCGTCGGCTGCACGTCGGCTGCGCGGCGCACGCGCCGGTCGTCGTCGCGATGCAGCGCGGCGCGCGGCAGGTCCGCGACGCCGCGCGATTCGCCGCCGCGCTCGCGCGCGAAGCGGATACCGAACGACGCGTCGAGCCACGCGTTCACCTGCTGCCAGCGAACGCCGACGAGCCACGGCAGCCCGACGAAGAACAGCACGACCATCGCGAGCGGCGTGCCGACGTGCCCGAACACCCGTTCGAAGCCGCCCGCGAGCGTGTGGCCGAGCGCGTTCGTCGTCGCGTCGCCCGGCAGCGCGGTCGCGAGCGTGCAGCTCGCGACGAGCACGCAGAAGAAGCCGAGCCATAGCCGGATCGAGCCGTGGCCCGCGAGGCCGCCGCCGCCCGGCAACATCGCCTTGACGAGCCGCCAGAAAAGAGGAATGAACCAGACGGCCGAGAGGCCGAACCAGCCGAGAACTACCGTTTGCATGCTCAGAAACTGGAGGAGGACGGGGCGCGACGCGCGACCCCGTCGAGTTTAACCGGTCGACGAAGTTGGTTTCGGGAACGGCGCGCGTCGTCGCGCCGTCGTCGTGCGCGCGCAACCCGGCGGGCAGCGCCCGCCGTCCGCTTCGCCGGCGGGGCCGTCCGACGCGCGTCGCTGCTTACTTGCTGTCGCGGCGCGCGAACGTCAGCGTCGCGCCGTCGTCGGTGATGAGGATCAACTGTTGAGGATCGCGCATCTGCACGCCGGCCTTCGCGATGTGGTCGAGCGCGGCGAGATAGTCTCGCTCGAGCGCGGCGCGCGCCGGCGCGATGCACGCCATCCGCGTGCCGACAAGCGGGCCGAAGCTCAGTACGCCGTTCTTCACGTCGTAGGCGCCCGCATAGCGGTTGCAGCCCGAGAAGCCGGCCGCGCGCCGCACGCCGGACTGCGTCGACAGCGCGAGCTTGATCGGCTCGCCGTTGTCGCCGTGCGGGACGTCGCGTTGCGAGCCGTCGGCATTGCGCCAGTTGACGAGCGCCCAGCTCGTGTCGTCGATCAGCTGGACCGTCGCGGGATTGAACGGATCGGGGGCGGGGGCGCTCGAGTCGGGATGCGTCGGCATCGTGCAGGCGGCGAGAAGCGCGGCGACGGTCAGCGCACCGAGCGGCGCGCGCAGCGAGCGGACAACGCGAAAGCGCATGTGCGCGGCTGCGGATGAATTGAACATGGCCTCGTTCCTCTTCGAATTTCAATGTTGCTGGCGAAGCCGTAAGGGTAACGCACTAGCGTCGTCGGACGCGAGCGGACAGTCGCCGCACGCGTTCGTTCGTGCGTCTTGCGGCAATGACGCGGGGCGTTTCTTGCGCGATTCGCCGGCAATGCGGTGCGTTGCCGAGGATTGCATCGGATCGTCGCGATGGTCGCGATGGCTTTGCGCGCGACGCATATGCGAGGCGAGACGTCGTTGTGAGCGTCGTTGGCGCGCGGGGATCGCGGATGGCGCGACGATGCCGGGCTTCCGAGGCGCGTCGAAGTCGCCGATCATTTTGTGGATGTGGACGACGCGACGGCGGGAGCGTCGCGAAGGCTGTGGAAGTCGCGAAGGTCGCAAGGGCTGCGATGTTCGTCGAACGCATGAATGAACGTGGCGGCTGCAAAGCCTCGCCGTCGCGACGTCCTGGCGCCCGCGAGCCGCTGCGCCGCGCTTGCCGCCGCGCGGCGCCCAACGGCCGCGACCCGCCAAATCGACGGGCGGCGCACAGTCCCTGCGTGTTAACATCGCAAGTCGTTTTCGCCATCCATCATCCAGCGGGAAATCTCATGCAGATCGGTCAGCGGCTCGGCACGCCGCTTTCGCCGTCCGCCACGCGCGTCATGCTGCTCGGCGCGGGCGAGTTGGGCAAGGAAGTCATTATCGCGTTGCAGCGGCTCGGCGTCGAAGTGATCGCCGTCGACCGCTATCCGAACGCGCCCGGACATCAGGTCGCGCATCGCGCGCACGTGATCGACATGACGGATCCGGACGCGCTGCGCGCACTCGTCGATGCGGAGCGCCCGCATCTCGTCGTGCCCGAAATCGAGGCGATCGCGACCGACGCGCTCGCCGCGATCGAAGCGGCCGGCGTCGCCGAAGTGATTCCGACCGCGCGTGCGACGCAGCTCACGATGAACCGCGAGGGCATCCGCCGGCTCGCGGCCGAGGAACTCGGGCTGCCGACGTCGCCGTACGCATTCGCGCAGTCGTTCGACGAATTCAAGGCGGCCGTCGCGCAGATCGGTTTCCCGTGCGTCGTGAAGCCCGTGATGTCGTCGTCGGGCAAGGGGCAGTCGGTCGTCAGGCGCGACGCCGACGTCGAGCCCGCGTGGCAGTACGCGATGGCAGGCGGCCGCGTGAATCACGGCCGCGTGATCGTCGAGGGCTTCATCCAGTTCGATTACGAGATCACGCAGCTCACGGTGCGCGCGATCGATCCGGCGAGCCTCGAGACGCGCACCTATTTCTGCGAGCCGATCGGGCACGTGCAGGTCGCGGGCGACTACGTCGAGTCGTGGCAGCCGCAGCCGATGAGCGCGAAGGCGCTCGAGCGCTCGCGCGACATCGCGCATCGCGTGACGGCCGCGCTCGGCGGCCGCGGGATCTTCGGCGTCGAGCTGTTCGTGCGCGGCGACGACGTCTGGTTCTCCGAAGTGAGCCCGCGTCCGCACGACACGGGGCTCGTCACGCTCGCGTCACAGCGCCAGTCGGAGTTCGAGCTGCACGCGCGCGCGATTCTCGGCTTGCCGGTCGAGCCCGCGCTCACGACGCCCGCCGCGTCGGCCGTGATCTACGGCGGGCTCGACGAAGCGGGCATCGCGTTCGAAGGCGTGCGCGACGCGCTCGCGGTGCCGGGCGCGGACCTGCGTCTGTTCGGCAAGCCGGAGAGCTTCGTCAAGCGCCGGATGGGCGTCGCGCTCGCGACGGGCGCGAACGTCGACGAAGCGCGCGAGCGCGCGAAGCGGGCGGCCGCCGCGGTGCGGCCGGTGTCCGCGCGCTGACGATGCGCGTTGCGCGCATCGGCGGATGTAGCGGATGTAGCGGATGTAGCGGATGTAGCGGATGTAGCGGATGTAGCGGATACGGCGGGGGGCTGCGATCGGTTCGTGTCGGTCGCGATGCCGCGTCGGTCCGCAAGCGGCAAGTCGAGGTTTCCGGGCCGCCGCGCGCGAGCATCGACGCGAAGGGGGCGCAGCGGGCCGGGAGAGGAGGTGGCGATGAAGTGGATGTTGATCCTTGCATTGTGTCTGTCGACGGCGGGCTGCGGGCTTGCCGCCGCGCCGTGCCGGATCGCGTCGACGGGGCTCAAGATCGTGCCCGTCGTCGGCCATGTCGCGGCGGCGCCGACCGACGCGTGCGCGGGCGTCATCGATCCGGATTGACGAAGCAACGGCCTGGATGCGCGGCGCGCGTCCATTGCTCGACGAGGAAAGGAATGAACATGAAAACGCTGGCTGTGCTCGGCGTCGCCGGTCTGTGCGTGGCCGCGAGCGCGGCGCATGCGGCGCGGCTGACCATCGAGGAGATCGACACCGATGCGCGCGAAACGGTCGTCTATCGGTGTGCGAACGAGCCGAAGCCGGTGCGGGTGTCGTACTGGCGCGCGGACAACGGGCAGAGCTTCGCGCTCGTGCCCGTCAACGAATCGCGGCTGCTGTTCGTCGATACCGTGTCGGCGTCGGGCGTCCGCTATCAGGCGGGCCGCTACATCTGGTGGACGAAGGGTCGCGACGCGAATTTGTACGACGAAATCGCGGGCGAGAAAGCGTCGCCCGTGCTCGGCGATTGCAGCGAGATCCAGAAGAAGCGCAAGAAGGGCTGAGCGGGGGGACGCGGCCGAGCTACACTGAGCGTCGCGCGGGCCGCGCCGACGAAGCCGTTTCACAATGGATGCTACAATACTGCCCTTTCTGCCGGCACTCCTGCCGGACGAAGCTTCGCGCGCGGCCTGGACGGCCTCAAGCGCCGGCGGTGCCCTGCGGCGCGCCGCAGCTTCGTCTTCATTCCGAAGTGGTTTGCGCAGCCTGTCTCGCGAGCGAGCATGCCGCGCGCTAGATGTCCCGCCGCGCCTTTTGAGCGAAACGCCACCATGTCCGATTCTGTTGCCACGCCTGTCGACGCGACGTTCGATCAATTCGGCCTTGCCGCCGAGATCCTGAAAGCGATTGCCGACCAGGGCTATACGACGCCGACGCCGATCCAGGCGAAGGCGATTCCGGTCGTGCTGTCCGGCCGCGACGTGATGGGCGCCGCGCAGACGGGCACCGGCAAGACCGCGAGCTTCTCGCTACCGATCATCCAGCGCCTGCTGCCGCAGGCGAACACGAGCGCGTCGCCCGCCCGCCACCCGGTGCGCGCGCTGATCCTCACGCCGACCCGCGAGCTCGCCGACCAGGTCGCCGCGAACGTGCACGCGTACGCGAAGCTCACGCCGCTGCGGAGCGCGGTCGTGTTCGGCGGTGTCGACATGAATCCGCAGATGGCCGAGCTGCGCCGCGGCGTCGAAATCCTGATCGCGACGCCGGGCCGCCTGCTCGATCACGTCCAGCAAAAGACCGCGAATCTCGGCCAGGTGCAGATCCTCGTGCTCGACGAAGCGGACCGGATGCTCGACATGGGCTTCCTGCCCGATCTGCAGCGCATCCTGAACCTGCTGCCGAAAGAGCGTCAGACGCTGCTGTTCTCGGCGACGTTCTCGCCTGAAATCAAGAAGCTCGCGTCGACCTATCTGCGCAACCCGCAGACGATCGAAGTCGCGCGCAGCAACGCGACCGCGACGAACGTTACACAGGTCGTCTACGACGTCGCCGAGGGCGACAAGCAGGCGGCCGTCGTCAAGCTGATCCGCGACCGCGCGCTCAAGCAGGTGATCGTGTTCTGCAACAGCAAGATCGGCGCGAGCCGCCTGGCGCGCCAGATCGAGCGCGACGGGATCGTCGCGTCGGCGATCCACGGCGACCGTTCGCAAAGCGAGCGGATGCAGGCGCTCGACGCGTTCAAGCGCGGCGAGATCGAAGCGCTCGTCGCGACCGACGTCGCTGCGCGCGGTCTCGACATCGTCGAGCTGCCGGCCGTCATCAACTTCGATCTGCCGTTCAGCGCGGAAGACTACGTGCACCGGATCGGCCGCACGGGGCGCGCGGGCGCGTCAGGCGACGCGCTGTCGCTATGCAGCCCGAACGAGCGCAAGCAGCTTGCCGACATCGAGAAGCTGATCAAGCGCGTGCTGCCGCTCGAGGCGCTCGAGCTCGACCTGCCGCGTCACCGCCACGACGACCGCGGCGGCCGCCGCGAGCGCGACCGTGACGAGCGCCGCGGCCCATCCGTCGGCCGCCGTTCGGCGGGCGGCGAGCGCCCGCATCATGCGCGCCGCGAAGCGCCGATCGACGATTTCTTCCTGAAGCCGTACGAGCCGTCGACGCCGGCGCGCAGTTCGGAAGAGGCGAAGCCCGTGCAGCCGGAGAAGAAGGCGCCGAAGCAGCCGCTCGCCGCGCTGCTCGGCGGGTTCGGGATGCCGCGCAAGACGTCGTCGTGATGCGGGGTTGAGCGTCGATGGGCGCCGGGAATGGCGCTGCGGTACATGAGAAGCGGGCGGGTGCGTGAGCACCCGCCCGCTTTGTTTTGCGCGCGGGGCGCGCGGGGCGTCGGTCGAGCTTGGGGCGAACGGGCGGCGTTGTCGCGGCCGGACTGCACATGAACCGGTCGGCAGGAGGACGGCCGAGAAGAAGATGTCGCGACGGATGCGCGGCGATGCCGACGATTGCGGCAGGAAATGGTGCAGCCAGGCGATGGGTCAAGCGACGGGGCGAAGCAATGCGAATGCAGCCACGCGCCGCGCAGACGTCACCGACGCGCGTTCGGTCCGAAACGCCAATCCCACGCAGCGATTGCAGCCGGATAGAACGCGTGGAGCGACGCGCACGCCCCGGCGTCGAGCGACAGCCCGAGATGCCGCGCGGCGGCGGCGAGCGCGGGCAGCGGCGCGGCGGGGTCGAGCGCGGTCGCGCCCGTCTGCTTGCTGAGCTTTTCGCCGTTCGCATCGACGACGACGGGCACGTGGAGATAGCTCGGCGTCGGCAGCCCGAGGCAGCGCTGCAAGTGGATCTGACGCGCGGTCGAGTCGAGCAGATCCGCGCCGCGTACGACGTGCGTGATGCCCGCGTCGCCGTCGTCGACGACGACCGCGAGCTGGTACGCCCATTGCCCGTCCGCGCGCTTCAGTACGAAATCGCCGACTTCCGTCGCGAGATTCTGCGTCTGCGTGTGCTGCCACCGATCGTCGAAACTGACGACGGCTGCCGCGCCGTCCGGCACGCGCAGCCGCCACGCGCGTGCGGGCTTGCCGCGCAGGCCGTCGCGGCAGGTGCCGGGATAAGCGAGCGTCGTATGCCGCTCGTGCGCGGCGCGCAGCGAATCGGCGATCTCCTTGCGCGAACAGCCGCACGGATAGACGAGCCCCGCGGCCGTGAGCTGTTCGAGCGCCGCCGTGTAGTGTGCGACGCGCATGCTTTGCCGGACGGGCGGCTCGTCGGGGACGAATCCGAAGCGGGTCAGCGTCGCGAGGATGTCCTCGGCCGCGCCGGGCACCGTGCGCTGACCGTCGATGTCCTCGATCCGCACGAGCCACGCGCCGCCCCATGCGCGCGCGTCGAGCCAGCTCGCGAGCGCGCCGACGAGCGAGCCGAAATGCAGCGGGCCGGTGGGCGACGGCGCGAAGCGCCCGCGATAGCCTGTCATTCGATGTGGCGCGTGACGAAGCGCAGAAGCGGACGCGCGGCGTCAGGCGGCGTGCGCCGGCTCGGCAGGACGGCTCGCACGCTCGCCGGAATGGCACGCGGGACAAGACTTGCCGGGCACGTAGAGCGGCGATTGCTGCGCTTCGGCCGGCACGACCGCGCGGCACGCGAAGCACGTGACGTCGGGCGTCGGCTCGAGGCTCGGATTGAGCGCGGTGCGGTAATCGAACACGAAGCAGTCGCCGTGATAATGCGCGCCGCCCACTTCCTCGAAGTACTTGAGGATGCCGCCTTCGAGCTGATAGACGTGGTCGATGCCGACGTCCTTCATGTGGATCGCCGCCTTCTCGCAGCGAATGCCGCCCGTGCAGAACGACACGATGGTCTTGCCGTCGAGGTCCGCGCGGTTCGCCTCGATCACTGCGGGGAACTGGCTGAACTTGTCGATCCGGTAGTCGAGCGCGTTGTCGAACGTGCCGACGTCGACCTCGAACGCGTTGCGCGTATCGAGCATCACGACGGGGCGGCCCGCGTCGTCGTGCCCCCGGTCGAGCCAGGTCTTCAACGTCTGCGCGTCGACGGACGGCGCGCGGCCGAGCTCCGGCTTGATCGCCGGCTTCTTCATCGTGATGATCTCGCGCTTCAGGCGCACGAGCATGCGGCGGAACGGCTGCGAATCGGACAGGCTCTCCTTGAACTGCAGGTCCGCGAGCTTGTCTTCGAACAGCGGATCGTGGCGGAGATAGTCGACGAAGGCGTCGGTCGCTTCGCGGGAGCCCGCGATGAACAGATTGATGCCCTCGGGGGCGAGCAGGATCGTGCCGCGCAGCCCGAGCGCATCGCAGCGCGCGGTGATGAGCGGCCGCCATTGCTCGATCGAGTCGAGCGAGACGAAGCGGTAGGCGGCGAGGTTGACGGTAGTCATGTCGGTCGGTAAGGCGGCTGCGGCCCGACGGCGCTGCAGCGCGAAAAAGGGCGCGGCGGGGCGGGCGGGCAGGAGCGGACGAAAACGGAAAGCCGTATTATCCCGCAAACTGCGCGGCTTTCCGCAGTCGGCCGAACGGACGATGTGCGACGGCGGGACGCGGCACCGTCGCAGAAGGCAAATCGGCTCGGCCGCTTGGGCGGGGTGCCGTCGATTCTCAGCGCTGCCGGATCGTCGAATCGCCGGGTTGATGGGTTGATGGGTTGATGGGTTGACGGGGGGACGCCGGACCGCCGCATTGCTGGTCCGTCGATCCACCGGATATCGGGCCGTCCCATATCGGACAGGGCCTGAGCAACCGCGAATCGCCTCCCGCGCGGTCTCGCACGACCAAGCCGCCCGCCGACCCGCGCCGGCACTCGGCCGAACGGCCAACGCCGCATTTTTTGGCCGGCCCGAACGGTGGCCGACCCCGGGGCCAGCTACAATAGCGCCCATGTCAGATCCCCGTTTCGTTCATCTTCGCGTTCACTCCGAATTCTCGATTGCCGACGGCATCGTGCGTCTCGACGATATCGTCAAGGCGGCGGCCGCCGACGGTCAGGGCGCGCTCGCCCTGACCGACCTCGGCAACGCGTTCGGTCTCGTCCGTTTCTACAAGGAAGCCCGCGACGCGGGCATCAAGCCGATCGCCGGCTGCGACGTCTGGATCACCAATCACGACGATCGCGACAAGCCGTCGCGGCTGCTGCTGCTCGTCAAGGACAAGCGCGGCTACCTGAATCTCTGCGAGCTGCTGTCGAAGGCGTGGCTCACGAATCAATACCGCGGCCGCGCGGAACTCGACGCGAGCTGGCTCGAAGGCGAGCTCGCCGAAGGGTTGCTCGCGCTGTCGGGCGCGCAGCAGGGCGACATCGGCCTCGCGCTCGCGGCCGGCAACGAAGCGGCCGCGCGCCGTCACGCGGAGCGCTGGGCGAAGACGTTCCCCGGCGGTTTCTACATCGAATTGCAGCGCTACGGCCAGCCGGGCGCGGAAGCGTACGTCCAGCAGGCGGCGACGATCGCCGCCGAGCTGAAGCTGCCCGTCGTCGCGACACATCCGCTGCAGTTCATGACCTCCGACGACTTCACCGCGCACGAGGCGCGCGTGTGCATTTCGGAAGGCGACATCCTCGCGAATCCGCGCCGCCAGAAGCGCTTCACGACCGATCAGTTCTTCCGCACACAGGGCGACATGGCCGCGCTGTTCGCCGACCTGCCGTCGGCGCTCGCGAACACGGTCGAGATCGCGAAGCGCTGCAACCTGACGCTCGAGCTCGGCAAGCCGAAGCTGCCGCTCTTCCCGACGCCCGACGGCATGTCGCTCGACGACTATCTCGTGCAACTGTCGAAGGAAGGGCTCGAGAAGCGTCTCGTGCAGCTCTATCCGGACGAGGCCGAGCGCGAAGCGCAGCGCGACACGTACTACCAGCGCCTCGATTTCGAATGCGGCACGATCAAGAAGATGGGCTTTCCGGGCTACTTCCTGATCGTCGCGGACTTCATCAACTGGGCGAAGAACAACGGCGTGCCGGTCGGCCCGGGCCGGGGCTCGGGCGCGGGGTCGCTCGTCGCATACTCGCTCGGCATCACGGATCTCGATCCGCTGCGCTATAACCTGCTGTTCGAGCGCTTCCTGAATCCGGAGCGCGTGTCGATGCCCGACTTCGACATCGACTTCTGCCAGCACGGGCGCGATCGCGTGATCCAGTACGTGAAGGAGAAGTACGGCGCGGACGCGGTGTCGCAGATCGCGACGTTCGGCACGATGGCCGCGAAGGCGGCTGTGCGCGACATCGGCCGCGTGCTCGATCTCGGCTACATGTTCACCGACGGCGTCGCGAAGCTGATCCCGTTCAAGCCGGGCAAGCACGTGACGATCGCCGACGCGATGAAGGAAGAGCCGCTCCTGCAGGAGCGCTACGACAACGAGGACGAAGTTCATCAGCTCCTCGATCTCGCGCAGCGCGTCGAGGGCCTCACGCGCAACGTCGGGATGCACGCGGGCGGCGTGCTGATCGCGCCCGGCAAGCTCACCGATTTCTGCCCGCTCTACACGCAGGGCGACGACGGCGGCGTCGTCAGCCAGTACGACAAGGACGACGTCGAAGCCGTCGGCCTCGTGAAGTTCGATTTTCTGGGTCTGACGACGCTCACGATCCTCGACTGGGCCGAGCGCTACATCCGCCGTCTCGATCCGAGCAAGGAGAACTGGTCGCTCGCGCAAGTGCCGCTCGACGATCCCGCGTCGTTCCAGATGCTCAAGAAGGCGAACACCGTCGCCGTGTTCCAGCTGGAAAGCCGCGGGATGCAGGGGATGCTGAAGGATGCGCAGCCCGACCGCTTCGAGGACATCATCGCGCTCGTGTCGTTGTACCGTCCGGGCCCGATGGACCTGATCCCGAGCTTCTGCGCGCGCAAGCACGGGCGCGAGAAGGTCGAGTATCCGGATCCGCGCGTCGAACCCGTCCTGAAAGAGACCTACGGCATCATGGTCTATCAGGAGCAGGTGATGCAGATGGCGCAGATCATCGGCGGCTACTCGCTCGGCGGCGCGGACTTGCTGCGTCGCGCGATGGGCAAGAAGAAGCCCGAGGAGATGGCCAAGCATCGCGAGATTTTCGCCGAGGGGGCCGCGAAAAACGGTCTCTCGCGCGAAAAGTCAGACGAGATCTTCGACCTGATGGAGAAGTTCGCGGGCTACGGCTTCAACAAGTCGCATGCGGCCGCGTACGCGCTGCTTGCGTACTACACCGCTTGGCTGAAGGCGCACCATCCGGCCGAATTCATGGCGGCCAACATGACGCTCGCGATGGACGACACCGACAAGGTGAAGATCCTGTTCGACGACTGCGTCGTCAATGGGCTCGCCGTGCTGTCGCCCGACATCAATCAATCGCATTACCGCTTCGAGCCGGTCGCGGAAGCCGACGGCAAGCGCTCGCGCACGATCCGCTACGGCCTCGGCGCGATCAAGGGCAGCGGCCAGAACGCGATCGAAGAGATTCTGCGCGCGCGCGAAGAGAAGCCGTTCACTGATCTGTTCGATTTCTGCGAGCGGATCGACCGGCGCGTCGTGAACCGCCGGACGATCGAGGCGCTGATTCGCGCGGGCGCGCTCGATTCGCTGCACGCGAATCGCGCGCAACTGCTCGCGTCGGTGCCGCTCGCGATGGAGGCTGCCGAGCAGGCGGCCGCGAACGCGCTGCAGGCAGGACTCTTCGACATCGGCGGCGAGCCCGCGCACCAGCACGCGCTCGTCGACGAGCCCGCTTGGGACGACAAGCGCCGCTTGCAGGAAGAGAAGGGTGCGCTCGGCTTCTATCTGTCCGGCCACCTGTTCGACGCGTATCGCGACGAGGTGCGACGCTTCGTGCGCCAGAAGCTCGGCGAGCTGAAGGAAGGGCGCGACAAGGTGGTTGCGGGCGTGATCGCGTCGCTGCGCACGCAGATGACCCAGCGCGGCAAGATGGTGATCGCGCTGCTCGACGACGGCACCGGCCAGTGCGAAGTCACCGTGTTCAACGAGCAGTTCGACGTGAACCGTGCGCTTTTCAAGGAAGACGAGTTGCTGATCGTCCAGGGGCAGGCGCGCAACGACGCGTTCACGGGCGGGATCCGCTTCACCGCCGATTCGGTGATGGATATCGAGCGCGCACGCAGCCGCTACGCGCAGGCGGTGCGGATGACGATGAACGGCAATGCGGACGCAGCGGCGCTGCGCCGCGTGCTCGAAGCGCACGTCGCGAAGCCCGACGAGACGCCGGCCGTCGAAGCCCCGGCGCCGCGCGGCGGCCGCGACGGCGGGCGCCGCGCGGCGCCCGTGATACCGAACGGCCTCGCCGTGCGGATCGCGTACAGCAACGCGCGCGCGCAAGGCGAGATGCGCCTGGGCGACGCCTGGCGCGTAAAGCCGAGCGATGCGCTGCTCGCGGATCTGCGCGCGGCGTTCGGCGGCAGCGTCGTCGAGATCGTCTACTGACCCCAAGCACGTTTTTCGGATTTTTTTGAGGGCATTTTGAGCGTCAAGCCTACCCTAAGCAAACCGATCGGCGGTCAGGACGCGTCGTCGCCTGCCGTCGTGATGCGCCGCCTCTGGCCGCATGTGAAACCGCTCGTATGGGTGCTCGTCGCCGGCGTGCTCGCGATGGCCGGGGTCGCCGCGACGGAAGCTGGGATTCCGATGCTGCTGAAGCCGCTTCTCGATCACGGCTTCGGCTCGAAGGGCGACATGACGACGAAGCTGTACGTGCCTGTCGCCGTCGTCGGCCTCGCGCTCGTGCGCGCGATCGCGCAATACACGTCTGGTTATCTGCTGCAGTACGTATCGAACCGCATCCTGCTCGATCTGCGCATCCAGATGTTCGACCGGATGATTCACACGGGCGTGTCGTTCTTTCAGCGCGAGACGGCGAGCACGGTGATCAACGCGATCGTGTTCGAAGTGAATCAGGTGCTCAGTGTGCTGATGAGCGTCACGATCACGCTCGTGCGCGATTCGCTCACGGTCCTATTCCTGCTCGGCTACCTGTTCTATCTGAACTGGCGCCTGACGCTCATCGTCGCGGTCCTGTTGCCCTGCATCGGCTGGCTCGTCGGCAAGATCAACCGGCGGCTGCGGCGCCTGAATCGCGAGCACCAGACGCTCACGAACCAGCTCGCGTACATCGTCGAGGAGACTGTCGGCGGCTACAAGGTCGTCAAGGTCCACAACGGCGAGCCGTACGAGATCGGACGCTTCAACGAACTGAGCCGCAAGCTGCGCGGCTATTCGATGCGAATGACGGTGTCGGGCGGGCTCGCGCAGCCACTCACGCAGTTCCTCGCGTCGATCGCGCTCGCCGTCGTGCTGACGATCGCGGTCGTCCAGTCCTCGAACGATCAGACGACGGTCGGCGGCTTCGTCGCGTTCGTGACGGCGATGCTGCTCATCATCTCGCCGCTCAAGCACCTGATGGACGTGAACCAGCCGCTGCAGCGCGGGATGACGGCGGCCGAGCTGATCTTCGGGCTGATCGACGAGCCGCGCGAGCCCGAGGGCGGCGGCAAGCCGCTCGCGCGCGCGTCGGGCGCGATCGAGTTCAGCCACGTGTCGTTCTCGTACGGCGCGTCGCGCGACGGGAGGCATACGCTCGACGACGTGTCGTTCACCGTCGCGCCGGGAGAGATGGTCGCACTCGCGGGGCCGTCGGGCAGCGGCAAGACGACACTCGTCAATCTGCTGCCGCGCTTCTTCGATCCATCGTCGGGTGCGGTGCGCGTCGACGGCGTCGCGCTGCCCGAATACAGCCTGCATGACCTGCGCAACCAGATCGCGATGGTGAGCCAGGACGTCGTGCTGTTCAACGACACGATCGCGGCAAACGTCGCGTACGGCCAGACGGCGGAGCGCGATCGCGTCGAGGCGGCGCTGCGCGCGGCGAATCTGTGGGATACCGTCACTGCGATGCCCGACGGCATCGATACGCTCGTCGGCGACAACGGGATGCGCCTGTCGGGCGGCCAGCGCCAGCGGCTCGCGATCGCCCGCGCGATCTACAAGGATGCGCCGATCCTGATTCTCGACGAGGCGACGTCCGCGCTCGATTCCGAATCCGAACGGCACGTGCAGGCTGCGCTCGAGACGCTGATGAAGGGCCGCACGACGCTCGTGATCGCGCACCGCCTGTCGACGATCGAACGGGCGGACCGGATCCTCGTGCTCGAGGCGGGCAGGATCGTCGAGAGCGGCAGCCATCGCGAGCTGCTGGAGCAAGGCGGGTTGTACGCGCATCTGCATCGCATTCAGTTCCAGCAGGACGCAGGGTGAGCGGCGGGCATTCGGGCGGACGGCGCCCCGGCGAGCAGGATCGCCGCGTGATGAAAATCGGCCTGTCCTGCAACGCGTTCAAGTATGGCGGGGGGCTCGAGCGCTACGCGATCGACCTCGCGCGCGGTCTCGACGGTTTCGGCATCCGGCCCGCAGTTTTTGCGCGATCGTTCGATCCGTCGATGCCGGAATACGGTTGTGTCGAGCCACACCGGATCGACGTATCGTTTCTGCCCGGCAAGTGCCGCGACGCCTGGTTCTCGTGGCGGCTGCGCGCCGCCCGCCGCGCGTCGCCCGTCGACGTGCTGATCGGCTGCAACCGGGTCGATTCGTCGGAGATCGCGATCTGCGGCGGCACCCATCTCGGTTTTCTCGACGCGATCGGCCGTGCGCCGACATTCTTCGATCGCAGGCAGATCGCGCTCGAGCGCCGTCAATACGAGCGCGCGCGCTTCGTCGTCGCGCACTCGATGCTGATGCGCGATGAGCTGCGCCGCTTCTACGGGCTCGGCGACGACAAGATTCGCGTGCTGTTCCCGCCCGTCGACGCCGCGCGCTTCACGCCTGTCGATGCGGCGCGGCGCGCCGAACTGCGCAGGCGTTTCGGCTTCGCCGACGACGAGGTCGTGCTGCTGTTTCCGTCGAGCAGCCACGAGCGCAAGGGGCTGCCGCTCATCGAAGCGGTGCTGCGCGACGGCGGGCCGCCCGTCGTCGTCGCGGTCGCGGGCCGGCCGCCCGAGCGGACGTCCGAGCGGCTGCGCTATGTCGGCTACGTGAAGGACATCGAGGACGGCTATCGCGCCGCCGATTTCACGATCCTCGCGTCGAGATACGAGCCGTTCGGGCTCGTCGGCATCGAGTCGGTGATGTGCGGAACGCCCGTCATCCTGTCGTCGAATGTCGGCTGCTGCGACGCGATCGCGCCGTCGGCGAAGCGCGTGTTCGCGCCGGGGGATACGGCCGGGCTGCGCGCCACGCTCGACGATGCAGTGCGCCAGGTGCGCGCGTGCGCGGCCCGGGTCGAATCGACCGCGGCCGCGCACGCGGCGATCGAGTACGATCCGAGCGTCGCGCGCCATGTCGCGCAACTGCTCGATCTGGCCGCCGAGGCGGCCGGCCGCGGGCGCGTCGCCCGGGCATGACGCGCGTTCGCGCGTCGCTTACAGTCATTCTTTCATCAGGATATTGGCTCAGGAAGCGCTTGGGCCGAATGGTATACTCCGCGAGTTCGGCTCAGCCCGCGACGCGCGGTAAAGCGCGTCGCGGGCTGAGCTGCATGCCCAGACCCGGAAGCGAGGAAAGCGCGTCGATTTCGCGCAGGTCCTGCGCGGGTTTCCAGGCGTTCTGATCTGTCCTCCGCAATACGAATCGTGGAAATTCTGCATGACGAAACGGCTTTTGGCCGGCCTCCGGCGCATTGCATCCCAGGTGGCGGAATCGACCAGCCGTTGATCTAATCGAATGAGCAGACTTCACGGCCGGATCCACATCTTCGCGCGAGCGCTGCCGAAGCTCGCCCTCAAGCGGTTGCGGCGCAGGCCTGCGCAGTTGCGGCGCATCCTGATCGCGCATCATCTGCTGCTCGGCGACACGCTGCTCCTGACGGCGCTCGTCGCAAAGCTGCGCGACCAGCATCCGGATGCGCAGATCGTGCTGGCTTGCCCAAAGTCGATTGCGCCGCTGTATGCGAAGCGGCCGTTTGGCGTCGACGCGTTCGCGTTCGATCCGCGCGACGGCGCGTCGGTCAGGCGTCTCCTCGCGTCGGGGCCATACGACCTCGGCATCGTCGCGGGCGATAACCGGCATAGCTGGCTTGCGCTCGGCGCGGGCTGCCACTGGATCGTCGCGCATGCGGGCGACGCGCCCGCGTGGAAGAACTGGCCGGTCGACGAATTGATCCCGTATCCGGACGCGCCTGCCGCGTGGGCCGATTTCGCCGCCGAGCTGGTCGGCGGGCCTGCGCCGCGGCCGTACCGTCCGGCCGACTGGCCTGCGCCGCAGGCGAGCGCGCCGCTGCCTGCCGAATTGCGCGAGCGGCCCTACGTGGTGCTGCATCCGGGCGCGAGCACTGCGGTCAAGCGCTGGCCGGCCACGCGCTGGCGCGAGCTCGCGGAGCGCGTGGAGGCGGCAGGCTATCTGCCCGTCTGGAGCGGCGGGCCGAGCGAAGTCGGACTCGTCGCCGAGATCGGTCCCGATCCCGCGCAACCGAATCTCGCGGGACGGCTCGGCCTCGCCGACCTGTGGCATCTGTTGAGCAGTGCGCGGGCGGTGGTGTGCCCCGATACCGGTATCGCGCATCTCGCGCGTCTCGTCGGCGCGCCGACCGTTGCGCTGTTCGGCCCTGGCAACGCCGGCATTCACGGCGCGGGCCGTTATTGGCAAGATGCGCCGTTCGTCGCGCTGACGATTGCGGACATGCCGTGCCGCGACCAGCCGTCGATTTTCCGGCGCCATGTCGCGTGGGTGCGGCGCTGCGACCGCAATGCGACAACGTGCGTCGCCTGGCGCGGCGACCATGCGGACTGCATGGGCCGTCTTTCAGTGGATGCGGTGCATCGTGCGCTGCAAAACGTTTTGGCGCTTGCGCCGTCAAGTTCAAGTCGATGACGATAACAACATCGCGCGTCGAGCGCGTGCTCTGGATTGCTTGTCCTACGTTGATGTTCGCCGTGATGTTCGGTCACATGAACGGGGTCGTCAACACGACGCTCGCGTTGATCGGCGTCGGCACGCTCGCCGGCATCCTGTCCGCGAGCAGGCCGCCGCTCCGGCAATGGCCGCTCGTTCTGCCGATTGTCGCGTGGGCCGCTTGGAGCCTCGCGTCGGTCGGCTGGTCGCTGTACCGGCACGTCAGCATGCGCGCCTGGCTCGACGAGGTGCTGTATCCGCTCGTCACGTTCTGGGGCTTCTGGCTTTTCGGCTCGCGCGTGAAGCGTCCGGAATGGCCGGTGCTCGTCGTGGCGGGGGCATGCGTGCTGCTTGCGCTCTTGAGCGCGTTCTACTGGGGGCGCTTGCAGCCGCCGACGCCGACGAACTTTCCGATCCGTTTCTACAACCGCGTTGGCCATACGAGCACGCTCGTCGTCTTCGCGATGCCGCTCTTCGCGGCGTTGCTGCTGCGCGCCCGCTGGCGCGTGATCGGCGCGATCGGGCTTCTCGCGTGCGGCTTCGTCGGGCTCGCGAGCCTGAACCGCTTCTTCTGGCCGGCCGCGGGCGCGACGCTCGTCGTCGCGTTCTTCCCGGTCTATCGGCGCCGGCTCGGCGTGAGCGTCGTCGCGATCGCGATCCTCGGCGCCGCCGCGCTCGGAATGCTCGAATACAGCGCGCGCGAGCGCGACCCGTCGGCGTCCACGGCGGCGGCATCAGCGTCGTCGGCCGCGCGCGACATCAAGGTCGCGGGCCAGCGAGTCTACGTGCCGGGCGAGCTGAACGCGCTCGGCGATACGCTGTCGTCCGACACGCGGCCGAAGCTCTGGGCGTTCTACGCCAAGGAGGGCAAGCACCACGCGTGGCTCGGCGTCGGTTTCGGCAAGCCGCTGCCGGGGCATGCATACGCGGCCGATGCACCGCCGCTGCTGCTGCAGATCGAGCCGCAGGCGCTGACTCACGCGCACAACCTGTTTCTCAATACGTGGCTGCAGACGGGCTACATCGGCGTCGCGCTGGAGGCGATGCTGTTCCTGAGCCTCGCGGGCGCGTTCTGGCGGCTGCGACGCGACGTGCCGGCGATGTCCGCGGCCGGGCTTGCGCTCGTCGTCGGAATGATCGCAAAGAACACCGTCGACGACTTCATGTGGCAGACGACGATGCTCGCGTTCTGGTCGTTCGCGGGCTTTCTGCTCGGCCACGGCGAACGCGAGGCGGGCGTTTCGCGCGCGTTGCAGACCGGGGGCGCGCGATGACGACGCCTGCCGCTCCCGCGACCGCCGCCGCACCGGCGGCGGACGTGGTTCACACGAGTGCGCGGCGCGTGCGCATCCTGTTCCACATCGACGACTTCGGCAAGGGCGGCACCGAGACTGCGCTGCTCGCGTGGCTCAATGCGCTCGATCGCCGTGCGTTCGAGATCGGGCTGTCGGTCGCGTACCCGACGCAGGACCTGGCGACCTGGTGCGCGAGGGCGATTCCGTCCGATGTCGCGGTGCACGTGCTCGCGCCGGAGCGCTGGATGCATGCGCTGCATCAGCGCGAGCGCGTGCGCAAGCTGCGCGGCGGCGAGAAGGTGCTGCACAAGGCGTCGACGCATGCGTTGATCCGGCCGCTCGTTGCGCGTCGCTTTCTGCGGCTCGCGCGCGGCTACGATGTCGTCTGCGATTTCGATTTCTCGTTGCGTCGCATCGCGGGGCAGGGCGGCGTGCGATGGATCGGCGTCAGTCACTACAGCTTCGCCGCGCGGTTCGGCGGCAAGAGCGCGTCGTACATGGCGCGGCGCATCGGCCAGTACGAGCGCTACGCGGCATTGGCGGTGCTTACGCCCGACATGCGGCGCGAAGCGGAGCGGCTCTTCGCGAATACTCGCGTCGCCGTCACCGAGCTGCCGAATGTGATCGATCCGGTCGCGCTGCGCGCGCGGGCGGCCGATCCGGCCGGATTGCCGGCCGGGCGCTTCATCGTGTCGGTCGCGCGGCTCGACGAAGGGCAGAAGGATCACCGCACCTTGCTGCGCGCATATGCGAAGGTGCGCGCGCGCCGCGCCGATGCGCCGCGTCTCGTGCTGGTGGGCGAAGGTCCGGATCGCCGAGTGCTCGAGCAGCTTGCGGACGAACTCGGGTTGCGCGACGCGGTGCAGTTCGCCGGCTTTTGTGCGAATCCGTTTCCATACGTGCGCGCGGCCGACATGCTGATCCTGAGCAGCCGCTACGAAGGCTTCGGGATGGTGCTCGGCGAGGCGATGGCGCTCGGCAAGCCGGTGATCTCGACGGATTGTCCGACGGGGCCGCGCGACCTGCTCGACGGCGGCCGCGGCGGGCTCCTCGTGTCGCCAGGCGACGCCGACGCGCTTGCCGACGCGATCGAGCGGATGCTTGCCGACGACGCGTTGCGCGCTGCGCTCGTCGCGCATGCGTCGCACAAGATCGAATCGTTCGGGCCGCGCGCGGCGAACGCGCGCATGCAGGCGCTCGTCGCGAAGCTGCTCGAATCGGCGTGAGCTCGCCCGCGCCGCACAGGTGCGCGGCGCGAATTCGCTAAAATGTCCAGTCGCCCGTTCTTCCTGCCTTCATCGTGACTGCTCAGTTGACGCTTCTCCGGCCGCCGCGCACCATCCTCGTGTCCTGTACGCGCCGCCTCGGCGACGTGTTGCTGACGACGCCGCTCGTCCGGTCGCTGAAAGCGCGTTGGCCCGATGCGCAGATCGACATGATCGTGTTCCGCGGTACCGAAGGCGTGCTCGAGCACAATCCGGACATCCGCCGCGTGATCACGGTCGCGCCGCGCGCGCGGCCGAAGGCGCGCATCGCCGACGCGCTGCGCATCTGGCGCAAGTACGACCTCGCATGCGCGGCGATCAGCTCCGATCGCGCGCGCTTCTACGCGTTCTTCGCGGGCCGCAAGCGGGTCGGGCTCGTCGATCCCGAGCGGGTGACGCGGCTCACGCGCTTCATCCTGAACGGCATCGCGCTCGACCAGCATCGCGACGTGCATACGGTCACGAGCAACCTCGCACTCGCCGACGTGCTCGGCGTGACGCCGCACGCCGACGTCGTCGCGCCCGGCATCGGCGACGATCCCGCCGCGCGCGCGCGTTTCGACGCAAAGCTGTACGCGACGCCCGCGCTGTCGCGCGGCGAGCCGTACGTCGTGCTGCATCCGTATCCGATGTTTCGCTACAAGCAGTGGCGCGAGGACGGATGGATCGACCTCGTGCGCTGGGCGCGCAGCCAGGGCTTCGCGGTCGCGCTGAGCGGCGGTCCCGCGCAGGCCGAGCGCGACTACGCCGCGCGGATCGCGCAGGCGTCGGGCGAGCCGGTGCTGAACATGGCGGGTGAGCTGTCGTTCGGCGAGAGCGCCGAAATGTTCCGGCGCGCGCGGCTCTTCATCGGCCCGGACACCGGCGCGACGCATGTCGCAGCCGCATCCGGCGTCCCGACGATCGCGCTGTTCGGGCCGTCGAATCCGACTCGCTGGGGCCCGTGGCCCGTGCATTGGCCTGCCGGCAACGAGCCGTGGCCGCTGCGCGGCTCGGGGCGGCGCGGCAACGTCTATCTGCTGCAGGGCGAGGGCGATTGCGTGCCGTGCAAGCTCGAAGGCTGCGATCGGCATCTGGACAGTTGGAGCCGATGTTTGACGGAAATGTCGTCGGCACGCGTGATCGGCATCGCGACCGAGATGCTCGGTCTCGATGCATCGAATACGCAGACCGATATTGCGGTGCCGGTCGGCATCAGCAAGCTCGGCGCACGGAAGTAGGGGGGCGTCGATCTTGGCGAGCCGGTGTGCTGGCGGTTCTGTCGCGGACGCGCTCGCTCGGGCGTGTGTGGGCGGGAGACGCAAGACGCGCTTGCGGGACGCGTGTTGTGCGACCGAGCCGGCGCGGTTCCTGTGAGCGGCGCGCCCGCGCTGCGCAGGCGGCCGCCTCGCGCGAACACGCGCTTCGCCGACGGCGCGATCGCGTCGCAGCAGCCGATATTCGACGACAGGATGGCGGGCGTTCCGCACATCACCGACTCGATGCCGACGAGCCCGAACGGCTCGTATCTCGACGCGAGGATCGTGAAATCGGCGGCGCGATAGCCGTCCTCGATGTCCTTCACGTTGCCGGCGCCGCCCCGCAGCGCATCAGTCGCGTGTTTGTTCCGGCCGCGAATACCCGAGTTTCAGGAAGCGGTAATAGACCGTCTCCGCATTGAACACGGCGATCATGAAGCCCGCCCGTCCATCCAGGAAACCCCGCCGCAGCAGATAGGTTCGCACGAACGCCCACGCACCGCGGCCGAGCGCCTTCGCGAATCCGCCTCGCTTGCCTGCCGCGCGCCGTTGCGCAGCGCCCGCGCTCGAATACGCGTCGAGCTTGCGCAGCACGGTCTCGAAGTCTTCGTACGAATAGTGGAGCAGCTTGCCGTCGAGCTTCGCGGCCGGCCCGTCGAACACGAGCCGCTCGTGGACGAGGTCGTCGGAAAAGCGCGCCGCGCCGCGCTTGAAAAGCCGAGGCACCCAGTCCGGATACCAGCCGCCGTGCCGCACCCAGCGGCCGCAGAAGCTCGACAGCCTGTCGAGCGCGTAGACCTGCGCGTGCGGCGCGCGCATCGCCGTCTGGATCGATGCGGCGAGCTCGGGCGTGACGACCTCGTCGGTATCGATCGACAGGATCCAGTCGGTGTCGAGCGCGGCGACCGCGCGATTCTTCTGCGGTCCGAATCCGGGCCAGTCGGCCGCGACGATCACGCGCGTGCCGTGCGCTTTCGCGATCTCGACGGTCGCGTCGGTGCTGCCGACGTCGACGACGACGACGTCGTCGGCGAACGACAGCGCGTCGAGGCATTCGGCCAGCCGGGCCGCGGCGTTGTGGGCGATAAGGGCGACGCCGAGAGTGGGTTCTGCCATGAAAGCGGTGTCTGAATACGAGGTGGGCGTTGGGCGGTGAGCGCGAGTATACCCGCGCGTCGCGCGGCGGCTGGCGAGATCGCGCAACCGGGGCGGGATGGCGCGCTTGCGGCGAGCGCCGGGGACGGCGGCTGTGGCCCGTCTACGGTCTTCAGGCGGGGTTGGGCGGAATGGAGGGGCTCGGCCGGGCGGGGACGCCGATGGATCGGAGGGTCCGACGAATCGAGGGCGGGAAGGCGGAACGGCAGGAGGACGGCGGCGGGAAGGAGGAACGCGCAAGCGCGGCCGATGCGTCGTCGATTTGCGTCTCCTCACGCTTTTTCATCTCGACCCGTAATTCCGGGCGGATCTGGTGCAATGTGCTACCTTTTTCTATGTCTATGCGCGCCGGCGCTGACAGCCGGTTGCGCCTTTTCACGGAGAGACTCGATGAAAGCACATCGTTTGCTGTGGGTTTCGATGGTCGCTGCCGGCGCGCTCGTGTCGTCGCTTGCAATCGCTCAACCGTCGCATGGTCCGGGCGGACCGGGCGACGAACGCTACGGGCAGCCTCCCGGCACGCATGACGAACGCGATCACGGTGATCACGGCGGCCCGCGTCCGGGCGAGCATCGCGGCGGCGAAAATGCCGCATGGCGTCGCGGCGACCGCCTGCCTGACGAATACCGCGACCGCCAGTACGTGATCGACGACTGGCGCGGGTACCACCTGTCGCCGCCGCCGCGCGGCTATCACTGGGTCGGGATCGGCGGCGATTACCTGCTCGTGCGCATCTCGACGGGCGTCATTCTGCAGATCGGGCCGTAAGCCGGTCGACGCGCGGCACGCTGCCCGCTGTCTGCCGTCCGCTCCACGATGGCATGGGGCGGAGCGGGTGCCGGCTATCCGTTTCCGGGCGATTCGGGGCGGGCGCTGCGGCCTCGGCCCGTGGCGGCGCGGGGCGTCCGCCCATCGGTCCGGACGCGATGGATGCGTCGCCGCCCGTCGCCGTTCCTCCATTTCCGCGCTCCGCCGCCTGCTGTCCTGCTCCTGCAGCGACGTCAGCCCTTGGCAAACCAGCGCCGCTCGATCTGCGACATCGTCCAGCCGACCGCCATCGCGCACGCGGTGCCGAGCGTCACCTCGCCGAGCCGCACGAGCGGGATGTCCCACAGCGGCCCTTCGCCCGGAAACAGCAGCACGATCGTCGCGGTGATCGCGCCGAGCCGCGCCGCGCTGCCGACGTTCAGGCACCAGCAGCAGATGATCGCGATCACGATCGTGACCGCGTACGTGACGACGTGGCCGGAGCCCGTCGCCGCGGCCGCGAAGCCGATCAGGCCGCCCACCATCGCGCCGATGAACTGGTCGCGCGACAGATTGATCGTGTCCGCGTAGTTGTGCTGCGTGACCGCGATCGCTGTGATCGCTGCCCATACGGCCTGCTCGGTGTGCAGCGCGCGGCCGATGCCGTACGCGAGACACGCGCCGCCTGCGGCCTGCACGGCCATCAGCACGCCCTGCATCAGGCGCTCCTTGAGCGACAGGCCCTTGAACAGGTCGAGCACCGACTGCTGGATTTGCCGACGTGCGTCGTTGAAAGCTTTGATCGTTTCCATCTCGTTCAGGCGAGGATCGGGAAATAGAAGGGGGGATGCCGGGCAGACAAAAGGCGAAGGAGGCGGTGCGTAGCGCCCATCGCTTCCCGCCGTCTGCGTTTCGAGACGGTGCCGGTGCACCGACGGCGGCGAACGGAGACCGCGGCGGGCGGCTGCGCGCATCGCCGCCGCATCAACCGTGACCGTGCCGTGTGCCGTTGCGCGCCAGTCACCGCGCCGGCTCGGCGCTCGAACGCTGCGCGTCTTCGACGAGCGCCGCGTCGCGCGTCTCGGGCATCGCGAACCAGACGAGCAGCGTCGCGAGCGCGCCCGCGGTGGCAAGCCCGAAGAAGCTCGTGGCGTTGCCGAAGTGATCGGCGGCGAAGCCCGCGACCGCGGTGCTGAGCGTCGCGCCGATGCCCGCCGCGAGCCCGAAGAGCCCGATGCACAGGTTGTAGCGGCCCTTGCCGCCCGCGACGTCGGCGGCGATGAGCGGCAGCATCACGCCGAACACGGCGGCGCTGATGCCGTCGAGCATCTGCACCGGCACGAGCAGGTAAGGGCTCGACACGCCGGCGAACAAGAGCGCGCGCAGCGGCAGCGCGGCGAAGCCGAGCAGCAGGATCGGCCGGCGTCCCCAGCGCTGCGCGGAGCGGCCGACCCACGGCGACAGCATCGCGACGATCGCTTGCGGGACGATGATGCACGCGGCGATCACGAGCTGGACGTTCTCGCCCATGCCCGCCGTGACTTCGCCCGCCGCGAGGTTGAGCATTGCCGCGTTCGACAGGTGGAACAGCACGACGCACGCGGCGAAGATCAGCATCCGCCGGTCGCGCAGCAGCTCGCGCAGTGTCTCGCGCTCTTCGTCTTCGTCTTCGTCGGCGTCGTCGCGCGCGGCGGGTGCGCGCGGCGTCGCGTGATGGTGGTGGTGGGTCGGCTCGATCATCGCGAGCGCGACGAGCGCGGGCAGCGCGAGCGCGGCCGTCAGCCAGAACACCGCGCGCGCGGAGAAGTACTCGCCCGTGAGCCCCATCAGACCCGCCGCGACTGCGCTGCCGAGCGACGCCCAGCGCGCGTTGCGGCCGAGCCGGCCGCCGAGGCTCTCGCGGCCGACGAGCGCGAACGAGATCGCCGCCATTGCCGGCACGAGCATGCAGCTCGCGAAGCCGTGGAACACCTCGGCCGCGATCACCGGCACGATGGTCGGGCTCGCGGCGAGCAGCACCGCGGACAGGATGATCGCGGCGATCGCCCATGCGGCCGCGCCTTTCTTGTTCCTCAGCGCGTCGACGGCCGCGCCGCCCGGCACCTGGCTCACCATCGCGCTGATCGTGCCGATCGACAGCACCATGCCGATCTCGCCCTGCGTCCATTTGTGCGACGCCAGATACGACGCGATGAACGGACCGAAGCCCGTTTGCACGTTTGCGACGAAGAAGTTGAGCCAGTCGAGGGCGCGCAGGCTACGCGCGCTGACCGCATGCCGGACCGTCATCGTTTCGCACCTGCCTGAGCGGCGGCCGGCGCGGCTGCGGGCGCGGCGGGCGAGACGGCGAGGATCGGCTTGTCGCCCGCATAGGGCGGCGACGCCTTCAACTGCGCTTCGTTCAGATCGAGGAGCGCGCGCAGCGACTTGTCCTTCGGCGCGAAGCGCAGCGCCGACCAGTTCGCGGCGATCGTGTGCCGGTCCGGATCGACGAGGCCGCCGACGTCGAGCACGACCGCCTGCGGCTGCGCGTCGCGGCCGATCAGCACGTCGACGACGCGGCCGACCTTCGCGCCGTTCGGGCGCTCGACGTCGGCATCGATGATCCGCATCTGGCCGGGAGCGGCGCCCGCGTGCGTCGATCCCGTCAGCGGCACCGCCTTCGGACGGTCGGCGGGCGGCAGTTGCGTGGCGGCCGGCATGTCGAGGACGATCGGCTCCTGCCTGCCGCCCGGCATGAAGCGGAACAGCTTCCACGGGAAGCTGACCTTGCGGTCGCCGACGCCCATGAAGCCTTGCAGGTTCACGAGCATTTCTCGCGGCGCGCCGCTCGCGTCGGCCGTCATGTCGACCGCGCGGCCGATCACCTTGCCGCTGCGCCGCACTTCGCTGTCGAGGAGTGCATGCACTTGGCTGCGCTCGATCGCGCGCGTCGTGACGAGCGGCGCGGGCGCAGGCGCGGGAGGCGGCAGTGGCGGCGCGGCGCGCGCGGGCTTGCGCGGCGGCGCGGCCTCGCGGCGCGGCTTCGGCGGCGCCGCAGCTTCGGCGGGCTCGGGCGCGCTCGCCGGCTTGGGCGCCGCGACGGGCTCGCTCGCCGGCTCGACGGGCACGGCGACCGCTTCGACGACGGGCGCGGGCGCTTGCGGCGCGCGGAACAGCGCACAGCCGGACAGTGCGAGCGTGGCGAGGACGACGGGAGCCGCAGTGGCGACGGGACGGGGGAGACGGAAGGCAGGATGCGGGAATCCGCCGCTCATCAAGAAATACTCCATGGACTGGGGCAGGCCGCATGGGCGGCATGGCTGTCGATGATGGCTGACGCCCGGAGGGCATCGCGGGAGGACAGAGTTTAACCTGTGAGGAATACGTGCCGGGAAAACGGCGACGGCGGCGCGCGGCGGATGCCGATGCGGGACGTCTGAACGGAATGGTACGCCCGTGCGGGCGGCGGCGGGGCAGGTAGCGGATGGGGCGGGAACGGTCGATGGCGAATGGCGAACGATTCAGCCGTTCCCCGACGCGCGTCGGGCGATTTCCTTGCGTCCGCGAGGCGCGAACCGGCCGCCCGCCCGCACGACGCGACGGCCGGGATGCCCGGCGGTCGGCGACGCTGGAGCGCCGTGCGTTGGCTCTCGGCCAAACGAGCGCCGGGCGCGACGCCCGGCCGCCCGACGTTCCCTTACACCGTTTCCGGAATCGGATTCCTGAAGCTGACGTTGAGCAGGTTCCACGCATTGATGGTCGCGATCGCGAAGCCGAGTTCCGCGATTTCGGCGTCGGAGAAGTGCGCCTGCAGTTCCGCGAACGCCGCGTCGCTCGGGTCCGTGTGCGGAATCCGCGCGACGCTTTCCGCCCATTGCAGCGCGGCGCGCTCGCGCGCGTCGAAGAATGGCGCTTCGCGCCAGCCGGCGACGGCGTTCAGGTGCCGCTGGTCGACGCCGAGCCGCACGAGATCGCGCCAGTGCATGTCGATGCAGTACGCGCAGCCGTTGATCTGCGACACGCGCAGGAACACGAGATCGACGAGCCGCTTGTCGAGCGCGCCGCTCCACACGGTTTCGGACAGATGGAGTAGCGCGTTGAACGACTTCGATGCGAGCTTGGGGTACGGGAGGCGGGGGGCGTGTGCCATGATCGGTTTCCTCGTGAAGGCGGGGCCGCTCGATGCGGCCCTCGCCTACAAGACGCGGCACGTCGCGCGTTTGTGACAGATTTTTGCAAGGAGGCGTCGCGGGGCAGTGTGGTGCGACGCGGTCGGCATCGATGGCCGTTCGGACGATGGGATGGGCTTCGGGCTGTGCCATACCATATCCAGTACCAGACGAACCGAGCTGAATCGAGCTGAGGAGAGCTGGGCTGAGCCGGGGCAGCCCTGTCCGGTCTTGGCGGGGCGGGCGTCACGCGAGACATCGCGCCAGCGCGATTGCGCCGCGCGCCATCGCCGCGTTCACTTGTCGCCGGTCGGAATGTGCGCGAGCTTGTCCGGATTGCGCACCGCGTAGATCGCGATGATCCGCGCGCCGTCGGTGACGAACGCCTGCGCGGATTCGATCTGCCCGTCGATGAAGCGCAGCAGGCCCGGCTCGCCGTTGATCTGCGCGAGCCGATACGCGACCCGCCCGACGTTGCGCCTGCCGACGGCCCAATACAGATTCGCGATCCGGAGCGCGCCGCGCAGCACCTTGAAAAACGACGGCACCTTGCCGCCGCCGTCGCCGACGAGCTCGACGTCGTCGGCGAGGAGCGCCTGGATCGCGCCGCGCTCGCCGCTCGCGGCGGCCCGCGCGAAGCGCTCGACGAGCTGCCGGTGCCGGTCGCGCGACACGTCGAAGCGCCGGTGCGCCTGCTGGACGCGCGTCGACGCGCGATGGACGAGTTGCCGGCACGCGGCCTCGCTCTTGTCGAGCAACTGCGCGATCTCTGCGTAGTCGCGTTCGAACGCCTGACGCAGCAGGAACGCCGCGCGCTCCTCGGGCGACAGCCGCTCGAGCACCCAAAGCAGCGCAACCGACAGGTCGTCGGCAAACTCGGCGGCGGTCTCGGGCGTGCGCTCGTCGGCGTCGACGAGCGGCTCGGGCAGCCACCAGCCTACGTACGCGTCGCGCTGCGCCTTCGCGGCGCGCAGCCTGTCGATCGACAGCCGGGTGACAACGGTGACGAGCCACGCCTCGGCCGAATCGAGCGCGTCGTGATCGGCCAGGTGCCAGCGCAGCCAAGCGTCCTGCAGCACGTCCTCGACGTCGGCGCGCGTGCCGAGCATCCGGTACGCGATCGAGAAGAGCCGCGGGCGCAGCGCGGTGAACGGTTCGTCGGATGGCTTCGGTCGGGATGTTTCGGTCATGTTCGTGTGATGGCTTGAATGGCTGACGGTTGGAATCAACAAGACGCGGCAGGCCGGGCTTTTGTGACAGTGGGGAACGGGGCGATGTGCGGATGTTCGGCGCTCCGTCGCTCGCCCGGCGTCGGCGCATCCATCGACTGACGCGCTACGCTCGAGGCCCCGCCGCCCGCGCGTCGTCCCCCGGCTGGGACTCCGGCTGCGGTCCCGGCTCGTCCGCGCGCCGCCGGACGACGGCGAACAGCGCGTCGCGCAGCCAGCGATGCGCGGGACCGGCCTGAAGCCGCGGATGACATGCGGCCGCGAGCGTGAAGCCGCCGACTGCGACGGGCAGCGGCAGCAGATCGAGCCGGTCGGCGAAGCACATGAAGAAGCGCTCGGGCAGCGCACACACGCAGCCGGTTGCTTCGAGCACGGGTGGCGCGAGATGGTACTGCTGCACGGACACCGCGATGAACCGCGTGCGCCCCAGCGCGCGCAGGCGGTCGTCCATGAAGCCGTGAAAGCCGCCGCCGTCGCCCGACACGATTACATGCCGGAGCGCGCAGTACGCGTCGAGGTCGGGCGGCGCGAGCCCGCGCGGATGCCCTTTGCGCTGCGTTGTCAACGTGGAGAGAATCAGGCGGAACTGCGGCAAGTGTGGCGATCGTTCAGAAACCTGTCGACGGACTTCGGGCGAGTTCGGTGAATTCGCGCCGGGCCACAAACCTTGCTGCGAGCGGTTTGCGATAGTGTGAAGCGCGCGGCAGATGCCGCTCGAGGGCAAAGTGCTGTCGGATCGGACCGAAGCAGCCGAGGAATGCCGGTGTGCGTTTCGGGTTGCGAAAATCCCGCATGCGCCAGTCGCGTTCGCGCGTCGGCTGGCGGCTGTTCTCAGCCCGGTTGTATAGCCGGGCCGCCGCTTTGACGAACACATGCTTCACGCTCGCCGGTTCAGGAATTTCCGCGCTTGCCGCCGGATAGCTGCGCAACTGATCGGTAACGATCTTGCGTGGCGCGGGACTTGAGCGCAGAACGCGCCTGAAGAAGCGTTTGGCGGCAACCTTGTCGCGCCGCAAGATGTCCAGCTCGGCACCGCGCTCGTCGACCGCCCGCCACAGCACGTATGGCTCGCCGCGCTGCGTCACGAACATCTCGCCGAGGTGCCATGTGCTGCCCGGCTTGCGGCGCGCCGCTCTGACCAGGTGTGCGAAGTCCGCGCCGAATTTATCGCACCAGCATCGGATCGTCTCGTACGTCACGATCACGCCGCGCTCGAAGAGCAATCCCTCGATGTCACGCAAGCTCGACTGGAAGCGAAAATGCCCGCGCACCGCGCAACTGACAGCGCTGGTCGGGAAACGATGACCGTGATAAAAGCGATTTCGATTTCTTCATCACCACATCCTACGCGCTCGACCCTACAACCTGACAATACCCCGGCACGTAATGCCTGCAACGTCTTGGCGAGACATGAACCTCTTTGAGTCCGAGACAGATGGCTTTCGCGCCGGGTTCGCAATTTGGCGGCAGCGCGGCTACCGCGCGAACCGACTGAGAGAGCATGCGGTCCGGGAGGGGGAGAGGGCTTGCGGCCGTGCCTGGGCGAAGCCGTCCCGGCAACCATTACGCCGCGGCTCGCTGGCTCAGGTTTAACAACACCACGCCGGCCACAATAAAGGCCATCCCCGAAAGCTTCGCAAGCGACGTACCTTCATCGAATACGATCACGCCGACCAAAGCAGTGATTGCTGTGCCGGCACCGGCCCAGATCGCATAAGTAATTCCAATTTCAAGCTGTTTTGTAACAATGCCCATCAGCCATATTGCGCCAACGTAGCACACCCCCATCGCGACTGTATACGAGGGGCGACTTAAGCCATCCGAGCACTTCAGAAATACTGTTCCGACTACTTCGGAAAGAATTGACAGTGAAAGTAATATCCACGGACTCATGATTATCGACTCACAAATATTGGCCGATCTGGGATCGATAGAGCGCATGGAAATGACGCATGCCATCTTCGAGAGGGCTTTGGTACGGCCCCACCTCACAGCCGCCACGTTCCCAAAGTGCGCGCCGGCCTTCGTGCATCCTCTCGCCGATCAGGTTGTCCTCAATTGCAGTCTCAATATATGCTTCGGCGGCAATCCGGGCGCTCGTGATCGAATCTGTGTCAAACAGAATAATTTCTTCCGGATGGAAGAATTCGACATTATTGACGCTGTGTCCGGCGCCGTTGGGGAAGACCGTTGATATCACAAGCACGAGAGGATACCACTCGATCATGACATTCGGGTAAATGTAGAGCCATATTGCTCCATAGTTCGGGAGATCCGATCCATAGTAATCCAGTACTGCGCGATGCCACTTTCGATAGATCTCGCTGTTTCCCGGCCTCCGCAGTGTGTCTTTGATGCCGACCATCTGCACGCTATACCACTCGCCAAATTTCCACTGGATATTGTCGCAAGTCACGAAATTGCCGAGGCCAGGATGAAATGGCGCGACATGGTAGTCTTCCAGGTAAAACTCGAGGAACGTTTTCCAGTTGTAATTCACGCGATAGCTTTCCGATTTGTCCGGTACATATCGAGTGAAATCAATGATCTCGGCGATCTCTGATGGCAAAGACGCCATCGCGCTCGCAACGTTATGCGGAGCCGCCTCGTATATGATCCCGTTCCATTTTTGTGTCGCGAAATTTTCCAGGTTCAGGCAGGGATTCTCGGGGAAATGCGGCGCTCCGAGCAGGGTTCCGTTGGGGGCGTACGTCCATTGATGCAATGGGCACGTTATGTAAGAAGCGGTCCCACGCCCCTGCAGTATGGTGGCCTGACGATGTCGACAAACGTTCGACAGTAAATTGATGCCATTTTCGGCATGAACCATGATCCGTCCGTTGTTTTCATGAGAGAGCACTAAATAATCCCCGACGTGCGGGATCCACTGCTCATGTCCGAGGTACTGCGGAAAGACTTCGAAGATCAGATCGCGCTCGAGTTTTAAAACGTCTTCGTCAAAATAGGATTTGACTGGAAGCTGAGCAAAACGATTATCTGGCATAATGCAGCTCTCTATATCGATCACTTGGACGGCTCTCTCTCTCGGTGATATTTCCAATTTTGTGCGAGCGAATTAGAAGTCGATCCGCCGTGTTCTCGACTTGCCTTGCAGATGGGCAGGCCTGTGCCTTACAGATAGACGGGCCTGCATACTCTACGGATGGAGTCCCTCGTCTGCAACAACTTTTTTCGCTACTGTCGTGGCACCAAATAAAGCATCGATTCAACTCTATGCGAAGCCACGCCGCGCATCGGTCAGCGCATGGACGCGCGACAGCCATGGAATGGTCACTTAATTTCCATCTTCCTGTAATAAGTTGTCGGGCGAGAGACGGGACATTCTGGAGAGAGGAGCCCACTTTTTTACCCAGCGCGGCTACTGCGTCGTTCGTGATTTCGTGAAGGAAAAATGCACCCGATCTCGCGATTTTGTACGGTGTTAGATTGATATCCGGAGTGCTTGACAAGCAATAATGTAATTATTTGACGCAGAAACAACTGCACGGGATTGGTGATGCCAGTATATGAATTAGAAATATTCCATCATTAAAATGGTGCACTTGGTCGTATGCAAATCTGTTTGTTTTCTCTTTCCCGCGTTCTGAACGATCGATGGACTGCGAATTACCAAGGTTATGCCACGCGGACGCCCGTTCCATTCGACGGCGCATGCCGGTAAATGAGGCGGGCGACGGTCAGGTTCTGCAAAGGGCGCTGTCAACGTGGAGAGAATCAGGCGGAACTGCGGCAAGTGTGGCGATCGTTCAGAAACCTGTCGACGGACTTCGGGCGAGTTCGGTGAATTCGCGCCGGGCCACAAACCTTGCTGCGAGCGGTTTGCGATAGTGTGAAGCGCGCGGCAGATGCCGCTCGAGGGCAAAGTGCTGTCGGATCGGACCGAAGCAGCCGAGGAATGCCGGTGTGCGTTTCGGGTTGCGAAAATCCCGCATGCGCCAGTCGCGTTCGCGCGTCGGCTGGCGGCTGTTCTCAGCCCGGTTGTATAGCCGGGCCGCCGCTTTGACGAACACATGCTTCACGCTCGCCGGTTCAGGAATTTCCGCGCTTGCCGCCGGATAGCTGCGCAACTGATCGGTAACGATCTTGCGTGGCACGGGACTGATCGCCGCGGCATCGGCGGATCGGGGTGAGCCCGCGCATGCGCGAGCACGGCGGTCGACGGGCGATGCGCTACTTCGGCGGCAGCGAACGGACGCATTCGAGCGCCGCGTCGAGCAGCCGGCGACGGAGCGCATCGTTGCCGTACGCCTCCGGCGCGACGCGCACCCAGCCTTGCATCGGCCTGCCGCGCGAGATCATCCGTACGATGCCTGACCGCTGCAACGCCCAGCCGTCGTTGTCCTTGCCGAGCCTGACGAGCATTCCGTCGTCGCGGGCGCAGCAGAGCAGGTTGCCGTCGAGCAGCCATGCCCAGCCGCCGAACATCGCCTTCGCGGTGAGGTTGCGCTCGAACTTCAGTTCGTCGTCGACGAGCGCTTCGAGGTCGGGATCGCGAGCCATGCGACGTTTTCCGTTGATGGGCGGCGCAGCGTGCGCTGTGCGCTGGTGAGCGTGCCGACCGCGCCGGCATCTTTCATCGTAGCGCGTGTGCGGCGCGGCGCAAATGCGCATGCCGGCGCTCGGGGTCGCCATTTTTCGAAGAGCGTCCTGGATGCGCGTGAGCGAGGCGCACCGTGCGCTGGGCGGGGCGATGCCAATGCCAATGTCGACGTCCGACGTCCGGTAGACGGTGGACGGCGAATTGCGAATGGCCAATGATCGATGGCGAACGGCGAACGGCGAACGGCGAACGGCGAACGGCGAACGGCGAACGGCGAACGGCGAACGGCGAACGGCGAACGGCGAACGGCGAACGGCGAACGGCGAACGGCGCGCATGCCACTTGCATTTCGTCGTTCGTCGGGATGTCGCAGGTAGCAGCCGGCGCCGCCTGCCGCGCGGTCAATAGCCGTGCGTGACGAGCGACAGCACCGACAGATCCGGATGCGTGCCGTCGACGATGCTGCAGCCGATCGACACCGCTTCGTGGAACGCCTCGTCGGCGGTGCGAAAGCTCTCTTCGCCGTCCGCGTGAAACGGCACGGTGTGGCCGGGCAGCTTTGGATCGGCGCCCGGATGGCACACGTAGCCCGTGTACGTGTAGCGGTTCGCGTCGGCTTGCGTCGGGGTCGGCGACACGTGAATCTCGAAGCCTTCGTAATCGACTTGTCGAGACGGAATCGGCGATTCGGACATGGCTGTCTCCTGGGTCGCGCCCGGCGCCCGGCGCCGATCGCGCGGTCGTTTTTCGTTGTCGTCCTTTGAAGAAAATTCTAGGCGATCGAATCCCGAATAGCTCGTTGTCTCCCGCCGGGAACGGATTGCCATCGATCGATTGACTTTTTTTCGATCGATCGATCGATCGACCGGCCCGGCCCGGCCCGGCCCGGCCCGGCCCGGCTCGGCTCGGCTCGGCTCGGCTCGGCTCAGCTCGACTGGCGGCGTTGGGTGAATCCGCGGCGCGCCGCTTGCTGCGCGACGGACTCGTTTACTGCAGGAGGCACCATACGACCCGAATTTTCTCGAAGCATATGGCGAGCGGTCGCCGTCGGCGTGACGGCGGCGGGATTGGCGGTAGCGATGTCCTCGTGCTCGAAGCAGGGCGGCAGCGCCGCATCCGCCGGCGGGTGAGGACGGACCGCGCCGACCGGGCGCGCGGCGCGCATCGGACGTGCCGCGCGCCGGCGCTCGATCGGGAGAGGGCGTCGGCTGGAGCCGCACGCTGATTCCCGCCGGCGAGCCATGCGAACCATACGAGCCGCCCGGCGGCAATTCGGCGGAAAGGCCGCAGCAACCGTTCGCTCGGTCCGGGCGAATTCGCCGGGCAGCGGCGGCGTCGCGGGCGCGAACGAGCGTCCGTTCGACGTCGATACCGACCGCGACGTTCGTGCGTTCGAAACGAGCGCCGCCGAACTCGACAGCAATACGGATCGCACGGAGAGGCCGAGCGCCCGTTGGCGGACGGCGGCTCGACGCTCGACGAACACGCGGATTTCGAGCCGGTCTGCACCGAGCGAGCGCCCAAGTCGACGCGCAAGGGCTGAGCGGGGCGCGGCGTTTTTTTACAATGCGAGCGCAAATCGCGGCGGCGCCAGCCGAGTCGCGTCGGCAGCGAATCGAACTGCAGGGTGCTGCGTCTCTTGCGCCGCATGAGTGCCCGGCAAACGGCCCGATCGATTCGAGCAGCGTCGACCGAGCGGCTGTTTGCACGACGTAGCGAATTTTCCCGTTTTGTGTCGCGCGACGGGTCCTCGGCCGAATCAGTCATCGGCGCTGCATCGTCCGCATCAGTCGGGCAACGGCCATCGTCGACCGCCGCCGCCTCGCTGCCGTTCGCCACGCACCGTGGCGTGTCAATCGGGAGCGCGAGGATCGACTCATTCAGCCCGGCGGAGCTTGCCGCATGCAGGCCGCCGCGCCCGTACCGCCGGCGTCTTCAGACGGGCCGGCGCGTCTGAAGACGCAGATCGGCGCGATCAGTCGAAAGCCAGGACGGAATGGTATAGATGCAGCAGATCGTCGGTGGTCGCGAATCCGTCGATTCGAAGCCATGACTTGCCCGGCGCCGCGCGCAGCAGGAAGACCGGGTTGTGATCCATCTTGTCCTGCCGGTACACGTTGAAGGCTTTCTGCGCGGCGATGCTCGCCGCCGCCGTTCCCGTGTAGTGCTGCCACTCCGGTCCCGCACCGAACTTCGCTGCGTACTCGCGCAGGCGCGCAGGCGTGTCGTTTTCCGGATCGATCGAAATCGACACGATGTGGACTTTGTCGCGGTCCGCGCCGAGCTCGTGCTGGAGTTGCGACAGGGTCTGACTGATCACCGGGCAGATCGATGTGCAGGTGGTGTAGATGAACGTCAGCACGACCGGACGTCCGTCGTCGAGCTCGTCTTTCAGCGCGACGGTCTTGCCGTCGTCGCGCACGAGCGTCACGGCCGGTACGGTATAGGCCACCGTCGATGTCTTCATGCTCGACATCATCATGTGGTGATGCGCATGCATGTCTTCTTGAGCCGATGCCGGATGTCCGATAAGCGTGAGCGCGCCGGCCGCGATCAGCGTGTTGGCGAATGTGGAAAGCTTCCCGATCATGTTCATTTCAGTCTCCCTGAGTGGTGAGCCGCGTTGCTCGTCGTCGGCTTGGGCGACGCGCTTGCAGCGTGGCGAATCATCGTCCTGCGAATCGGACAGGGCGATGTCGGCGTCTACGGAACGGTCCACGCTCCGTCGGCCACGATGCGCGTGCCGCTCGTGTCCGCGAAGTGAACCATGTAGCCGCCTTTCGATGCGAGGCGCTGTCCCGGCGCAAGCGTCAGGCGCGGATAGTAGCCGGTGATCACACGCTGTTCGAGCGTGTCTTCGATGCGCTCGACGAGATAGTCGCGAACGTAGGTTCCGGTCACGTGGCCGAGCGCTTCTTCGAGCAACACGCACGCGAGGAAGGTGTCCGCTTGAACCTGTTGATCGACGATCGGGACGTGTCTGGTGGCCGCCCAGTCGAGCATGTAGTCGACGCGTCGGCGCACGCGATCGGGCATGTCGAACGGATACGCGATGTGCGTGACCGCACGCCAGCCGCCAGGCAGCGGCGCATGATCGAGGCCGCCCATCATGCCGGACATATAGACCATCCGCGTCGGCGCGGCTTGGCCCAACGTCGCGATATCGGCGGGGCGCAGCCACAGCACGAGCGCGTCGTTTTTCGAGATGCCGTTCAACGCTTTCACGGCGCGATCGGCCGGCATCAGCGCGTGGCGAGACACGTCGAATCCCCGTGCACGCAAGGCGGTGGCGAGCGCTTGCGCACCCGCTTCGCCGCTGTCGCCGACCCGATACACTTCGTGGACCGTTTGTGGCGCGACGTCGTGGCCGCCTCGGGCGATTGCCGACGCGATCAGTCCGGCCTCCAGCAGCACGCCGTTCGAGAAGTAGATCGAATAGAAGTCGTCGTTGTGGGCGTCCGGCACCTCGACATTCGGAAACAGGCATGGAAGACGGGCGCGCTCGCAGAACGCGCGAACGGGCGCCCAGTTTCGCCCGCCCAGCCCCGAGATCACCGCGAACACCGGCTCGGCGGCGAGATGCCGGGCGAGCTGCGCTTCCCACGTCGATGCCGCGCCGCTCAGTTCCCAGACGTGCAGTTGCCAGCGGCGCGAAGCCGAGGCCGGCGCGTCGCTCGACATCGACAGATGCGGCGGGGCTGCGCTCGTCGGAAACGCGTCCTTGTCGGCGAAGTAGCGCCGCAGCACGTCGAGCGTTGCGCGGCGCTTCGCGGGATCGGCGTCCGGCGTCGTGATCGTCGCGAAATGCAGGACAGTGTCGGTGACGCCCGGCGCGGGCCGCGGATCGAGGCGTTTCAGATAGCGGAGCAACGCCGCCATGTCGTCGTCGTTCAACGCGAAACGCGGCATCAGGTAGCCTAGGCGTTGGCCTTGCGCATCGATTCCGCCGCGGATCGCACGGGCGAGCGTCACGTCGGTATAGGCGGCGCGGTCGCTGCGCATGCTCTCCACGTACGGCATGCCGGGACGCTCGCCGCTCAGCGTGCTTGGATGGAACAGATACGTTCCGGCGATCGGCGGGACCGTCGTGAATCCCGATCTGGCTCCGAGGCCGCTGCGCCGATGGCAGTTGACACAGGCGACCGCGGGTCCTTCCATGTGTAAGCCGCCTTCGCGCAGCGCCTGAAGCGGCGCGCCGGAACTCAGCGTGCCGTTGCGATAGATCGCCTCGCCGGGATCGTTCGTCGGCGGTCCGTCCGCCCGCGCTGTCACGGTGGCGGACAGCGCGAGCGTCAGGGTGAACAGCGGCGCGAGCCGCGTCGGCACAAGCGCCGGCACAGCGGACGGATGCGCGGCGGCCGATGCGGCGGCCCCGGCTGTCCGACGCCATCCGCCATGCGAGCGGGCGTGGTCCGGCATCGGCGGTTTCGAATCTCCGCCGTGTTCTGGCAGCGCCCGTTCGGGCAGATCCTCGTCACGGCGCATCGATCAGCGCTTGCACCAGATTGCCGGCGATCGGACGTCCGAGTCCGGTGACGTAGTCGTAGCCGGGCATCGCGTCGCACAACGCGCCGCATGCGCCGTTCGCGCCGCTCGTGACGTCGTAGAAAGTCGTTCGGTACGAAGCGGACGCGATGCCGTACAGCACCGCTTCGACGGCGCTGACCGCATTCAGCGTGGATTTGCCGCGCTCGACCCGCACGCCGTTCGCGATCGCGAGCAGGCCCGACCATTGAGGCGCGCCCGCGCTCGTTCCGCCGACCACGAACCAGCCGCGCTGCCCGCCGTATCCGTACGAGTCGTATATCGCGAAACCCGGCGCCGGGTCTCCGGCGTAGGAGACGTCGGGCACGCCTCGCACGCCGGGCGTGTCGAACGGAATCCCATAGCGTGTCTGATACGGCGGCTCGGATTCGATTGCGCTCTGGCCGCCGCCGCTTCCGGGCCACGCCGTTTCGCCGACATAACGGCCGCTTGCGTCGGTGACGATCGTCGTCGCACCGACCCCGAGCACGTATGGCGACGCGGCGGGGTAGTCGACGGCGTTCCCGCCGTCGCCGGACGCGGCGACGAACGACACGCCGTTCGCGCTCATGAACTGGCCGTCAAATTGCGTTTCCGACAGAAACTCGCTGCCGCCCCAGCTCATCGACACGACTTTCGCGCCGGCGCCTTCGGGCGGCGCCGCGACGGCCGCGGCCACCGCGCTCATCATGTCGGTGAAGGTGTCGGATGCCGCTTCGATCAGCACGATCTTCGCGTCGGGCGCGATCGCATGCGCCCACTGGACGTCGAGCGAACTTTCCAGCGCCCAGCCGGCATCCGCGGGCGGACGGCTTCGATCGGCAGTGGCGTAGATCTTGGCGAAGCATCGATTGGCCGCATTGCAGGGCGGCAGGCCGAAGCTGCGGCTGAACGCGTCGAGATCCGCCTCGGCGTTGGGGTTGTCGTATGCGTCGACGATCGCGATGACTTGTCTGCTGCCGCGATAATTGCGCGGCAACTGATCGAATCCGTAGAAATTCCGGATCTGCGCCGGAGACAGGCCGCCCGGGCTCTCGGCCGTATGCCCGCGCAGATGGAACGGCGGGCGCGTGAAGCCGCGAGGCGGCCGATTCGGTTGCTGCGCAAACGGCGCGGCCGTCGAGAGCGCAAGCGTGGCCGTTGCGGCGAGCTTGCCGAGCGCATGCCGTAGCGAGTGTCGCTTCATGTCGTTTCTCTGCTGTGAGCGATCCGGACGGCGCCGGCGATCCTTCGATCGAGGGATCGTCGGCGAACGCACTGCGCAGCGCTATTGCACTTTGGCGCTCGTGAACGTCAACGCCGTTCCCGCGCCGGCGATTACGAGCCAGTTGGTCGGATCGGTGGTCACGACCGTGGCCGATCCCCCGGTCACGGCCGGCAGTTGATAAGCGTTCTTCGGCAGCAGCCACGTCATGTCCTGCAGGCTCGTCGGCTGCGACGCGCTGAACGACCAACCGCTGCCCGTATCGGTCGCTGTCCACGTGACGAGCAGGCGCCGCCTGTCGAACTGCGTCAACTGGTCCATCGTGTACCACTTGTACTGGCCCGATGCGATCAACGTGTTCGCATAGCTGAAGATGGTCGTGAGTATGTTCGGGTACCACGACGCGCCGAGCGGGTGCATGTAGATGAGGCGGGTCGTGCGATTGGCGACGACGAAGTTCATCAGCGATTCGTACCAGTTCGTGACGTCCGTCGTCGATACGCCGAACTCCTGGAACTCCTCGAACGTCGCGTACTTGCCGAACGGCATGACCGGGAACGCCCAGATGCCGGGATTCAGCAGCGCGCCGTTGCGGTACGCGCGGGTCTGCGCCATGCCGGTGTGGCCTGTGAAGTAGTAGCCCGAATAGCCGTTGCTCTCGAGCCAGGTCACGGCCCACGTCGGCGTGTTGCCTTCCGGCGCCGCCCATTCGACGTCGGGCTTGCCGGTGACCGACTGCACCGCCTGATGATTCAGCGTGAGGTACTGCTGGAACGTGCTCTGATCGGTCTCGCTCGCATTGGCGCCCCAGTAGTCGTGATCCCACCCGCCGTGACTGCCGATGTTGTGTCCTCGGCCGAGCAGATACTGCATCAGCTGCTTCGCCTGCGTGTTGTTGGTCAGATTGATGCCGAGGCCGTCGCCTATCGCCGCGTCGTCCGGGCCGGCCGTCACGACGATCGAGAACGGGCCGTTGTTCCAGATGCCGAGCGATTTCAGGTACAGCGCCGGCTGGATCATCTCTTCCGCGCAGAAGTGCCAGTTGAGCACCATTCCCGCCTGCGCCTTCGGCTCGAGCGACAGGTGCGGCATCGACAGCACGTTCGTCGTGAAGTAGTGCAGGAAGCCATGGAGCGGCATGCCGTCGGTTTGCCCTTCGAGGTAGCTGAGCGGCATGTTCACGAACAGCACGCCGCCGCTGCCGTACGGGTTGTAGCCGGCAACAAGGCCGAAGTTCGGCGAAGTCAGCAAGGTCGTGCCGCTGTACGTGCCCTGCGTGACGAAGCTCGGATACGTGAGAAAGCCGTACACGTAGCCCGAGATGCCTTCGAGCACGTCCGTCGTCGCGGCGGTCGTCGCGGCGGTCGTCGTCGTGACGAGCGCGGACGTTCCGGTGGAAGTCGTCGACGTCGACGCAGTCTTGCTGTTGGTCGACATCGGGGTATAGGCGCCGGACTTGACCTTCGAGCCTTTGAACACGCGACCGAGATTCAGGCTGATGTTGGTCGCAAGGCCGTTCTCGGTCTTGTAGTTGAAGTACGCGTTGTGGTTGTAGCCGGACAGGCCGCCCGGGTTGGTCGGGCTAGGCTGCAGATAGAGCACCTGGCTGGGCGACGCCGCGACCGATACGGACGCGGACGTCTTGACGGCAGTCGTAGTCGAGCCGGTGGTCGAGCTGGTAGTCGGCCAGGTCATCGACTTCCCGGGCGGGATCTGGAGCGTGCGCAAGGTGCTCCCCATGCCGGTCACGGGCCCGAGTCCGATCATGTTGCCGCCCAGCGAATCGTAGAGCACATAGCTGACGCCCGCCATCGCGCTGAATCTCGACTGCGGAATCGGATAGAAGCCGGTCGACGTGAGGACGCCGAAATCGTAGACCAGCATCACGTGCCCGCCGTTGAGCGCGTAGTTCTGAATCGCCGTCACGAGCGCATCGGCCGCGACGGTATGAACCTGATCGGGGAGGATGAGGCCTTGATACTGCTGAAGCGACGCGCCTGCCTGTTCGAACTGGCTGTCGTAGATGATCGAGATTTGCAGGCCTTCTTCCGATGCCGCGTCGAGCCAAGCGGATACGCGCGGATCGGGGAGCGTGAAGTTGTCCGGCAGCAGCAGCAGCAACTGGTTCGACACCGCGTTTGCTCGTCCGGGGACGATGGTCAGACATAGAGAAAACAGGATCAGGCATGTCCTGAGGAACCGAATCGACTTGACCAGCATGGTGCTCTCCCGTCGGGATGGACGACACGTGATATCCAACACTCCTGGCGTGCACCTCGTCCGGATCCGCTCGGCGGCGACGCGTAGGGAACGACGTCGGCGGGCGAATTGAAGATGGATGGGCGACAGGCACGTTGCGAACCCGTGGCGTATTTTCGAGCGGGAAACAATCTGGCGCGGCATGGCTTCCATCAGGAAGTGCCGGATAACCAGTCATCCTCGAACGCGCATCGAGTCCGCCATTGGCAGCGCATTGAAAGAAGCTAGCAACGTGCCAAGTCGGCCGCTTGCCGGATGCATGGGGAAGCCGGGCGTACGCGGATGCCGCCGCGCTTTGGAATCGGCGAAAAATGTCGCAGCGTTGATACGTGACGCGCGGGGAGGGCGCGTTTCCATCGCCGCTAAGACATGACGGGCTTGGGCGCGACGAGGCGGCGACGTCGCTTCGCGAAATGAGACGACGCCGGCGTGCCGTCGGTACAGCGGATGGCGACGCCGCCGACATCGTGTGACGAATGCGCACGCGCTAGGCGAGGTATTGAACGGCTACGCGCGAGCGACGCGAAACGCGGCGAACGGGGCAAAAATGATGCTGGTATGCAACATCGGCCTTCGTCATTTCACCTTGAACGCGTAGTCGCCCTGAGTCCGATGCCCGTCGGAGGCCACGGCCACCCAGTGCACGGTGTACTTGCCGGGCGCCAAGGGGGGTAACGGGACGCTGATCGTCTTCGCGTCGTTCGGTGCGACGGTTGCCTTGGCGGTGTTCACGGGCTTGCCCGCCGCATCGCTGACCGTGAGGGCGCTGAAGGCAGGCTCGAGCGGACCGTTGAAGACGATCGTCACGTTCGCGGGCGGCGATACCTCGGCGCCCGCCGACGGCGCTTGCGTTTGCGGGAAGACATGCGCGAAAGCTGCCGAAGGGATCGCGCAGCAGGCGATCGTCGCCACTGCGGCGCAAGCGCCGCGAAGCAGGCCGAATAGGATCATGTTCATTCTCCCTTGCCGAAGAGGGGTTTGCCGAGCGAGTTGGGTAAGACGTCGTCCAGATAGAGATGCGCCTGAAGCAGGATGCCGACGCCTTTGCCGCTCGCATGATTGACGGGAATCTGCGCCTCGACGCCGAATTGCCCCCAGCGATTGAGCCACAGCAGGCCGGGGTTGACGGTCCCGGTGGTATGCCCCGAGCATGGGCCGCCGGTGCAAGTGTTCATCGGGAACTCGACAACCGGAATCAGATTGCTGAAAGGCGCCTTGAGCCCGACGTCCTGCACGTAGTTCTGCAGATAGGGCAGGCTGTATTGCAAGGTGACGCCCCAGTTCAGCGAATCCGGATCGGCGCTGCTGGTTGTCAGGCGCGGCCCGACGGTGCCCGTGATCGCCAATGGACGCAGATATTTCAGGCCGTCGGGTAGATCGCCGAAACCCTTGCCGAAGTAAAGCGTCGGCGTGAGCGCAGAGTGCGGGTCGGCGATCGCCTTCGAACCGGTTCCGCCGAGCTCGGCCACCACGCCGGCCGACGCCATGAATTCGTGTGCGGCGTTCACGTAGAAGCGATACTTGGCGCCGACCGCGAAGTTGTCGAATCCTCGTGCCGAGCCGCCGTTCGGAGCGTTCACGTTCACGTAGGTTCCCGTCACCGACAACGCGAAACTCGGCGTGATCAGCTTGTCCCATTCGAGCGTCGTCGTGTTGGTGTTCTGGGTGTCGCCGTCGTCCGTCTGCGACTTGAGGTGCCCGAATTCCAGATTGAGCTCGTCGCCGACGCCGGGGTCGTCGACCGCCATCGTCGCCGGGAATACGCGATTGCCCGCGATGGCGTGGGCGGCGGCAAGAGAAGGCGCGAAAAGCGTGGCGGCGACGGCAGCCGGAATGACGAGCGTCGCGAGTGCCGGCATGCTGCTGCGAGGTGCGATGGTGCGCATGATTTCTCCTTTTTGAATGGTCGCATGTGTGCGGTCGCGCATCCGTCGACGGATGCGCGACTCCGCGGCGACGCAATGGCACGCGCGTCGCCGCAAGACTGCTTCAATCAGGATAGGACGGGTGGGGCGCGTGGCTGCGCAGCAATGAACGGGAAGACGCGACGAGGCGGCGAAATCGGTGCGGCGGCAGTCGCCTGAACTGTCCAACTCGTCGGCGCGAATTCGGCGGTCGTGCTCGGTACCACCGGCGTGTGCGCGAGCAGTCCGCAATACGCGCATGCCTGCCAATGAGCCGCTTTTTCGGACGACGGCGACGAGCCGGATGACGTCGCGTCGTTGTTGTCCTGCGCGGAGCAGAAAGCGCTCGACAGCTCGCCGAAATGATGGCTGTTCGAAAGCGTGTGCGAAACCGTCGGCGCGAGCGCCGCCATCAGGATTGCAAGCAATCCGAGAATGCTGCCGATCTTGCGATGGAGAAGGCTGCGCATGGCCTTGACGGAATGACGAACGGGCTCGTGAGCTGCGGCGGATTATGTCATGAGTCGCCGGTATTTCCGATCAGGGTGTCCCCGACGGAAGCTTGATCGGGATCATCGTGCGCCGTGTTGCGCTGACGTTTCCGCGGTCATGTCGCGGTTCGCCGCCGGGCGACGTCGGCGGCGGCCGATTCCGGGCGGTCGACGATTCGATTCAGGTGCGAAAACGATTTCAGCTTTCGTGGCGTTTGAGGGCGCACCGGATTGATCGCATTCGCCTGCCGGTACAGGCGCGGCCCAAGACTCGAGGCCGGCCCAGGATCGTCGCGGCGCGAAAGACCGCTTGGAGCGGCTTACGGCTTGCTTGCCGCGCGCGACGCATGTCCGTGACCGAATCGAGGAGGCTCGATGCGAGCACGGCGGGCGAGTGGATATCGAGACTTCGGCCGACAGGTTTTTCTACAGAGGGCGTGCCGTTCAGGATTCCCAACATTGATTCGTCATCTTCTCGGTGAATCGACATTGAAACGCGCCCGTCGGCGGCCGGGCTCTTTGGGGGCGTACGCCGTCGGCGCCGATGCGATGCCGATCGACTTGCCGGTCGACACGGCCTCCGGTGCTTCCTGCATGGAGGCGTGGGCCGGTTTCGCGCCTCCATGCCGCCGTGCGTCTTGGCGCTCGGCGCGGCTTGCGGCGGCGGTGACGCCGGCGATTGCTACATCAGCACGATGTCGTACTGCTCCTGACTCAGATTCGACTCGACCTGCAACGACACCGGCTTGCCGATGAAGTCGATCAGCATCGCGAGATGCTGCGATTCCTCATCGAGAAAGAGATCGATCACCTGCTGCGACGCGATCACGCGGAATTCGCGCGGATTGAACTGCCGCGACTCGCGCAGGATTTCGCGCAGGACGTCGTAGCAGACGGTGCGCGACGTCTTCACCTGGCCCTTGCCTTGGCAGGTCGGGCACGGCTCGCACAGCACGTGCGCGAGCGATTCGCGTGTGCGCTTGCGCGTCATCTCGACGAGCCCCAACTGCGAGAAGCCGTTTACCGTCACGCGCGTGCGGTCGCGCGCGAGCGCCTTCTTCAGCTCGGCGAGCACCGCGTCGCGATGCTCGGCGTTCTCCATGTCGATGAAGTCGATGATGATGATCCCGCCGAGGTTGCGCAGCCGCAACTGCCGCGCGATCGTGTGCGCGGCCTCGAGATTCGTCTTGAAGATCGTGTCGTCGAAGTTGCGCGCGCCGACGTAGCCGCCCGTGTTTACGTCGATCGTCGTCATCGCTTCCGTCTGGTCGATCATCAGGTAGCCGCCCGATTTCAGATCGACGCGCCGCGACAGCGCCCGCTGGATCTCGGTTTCGATGTTGTACAGGTCGAAGAGCGGCCGCTCGCCGGTGTAGTGGTGCAGCTTCGGGCTCACGGCCGGCGTGAACTCGCCCGCGAAGTCGACGAGCCGCTGGTACGTCTCTCGCGAATCGACCTGGATGCGCGTCGTGTCGTCGTTCGCGAAATCGCGCAGCACGCGCTGCGCGAGATCGAGATCCTGATACAGCAGGCTCGTCGCGGGCAGGCGCTGGCCTTGCGCCACGATCGTCGCCCAGGTCTTGCGCAGGTACGCGACGTCGGCGGCGAGCTCGTCGCCCGTCGCGTCCTCGGCGATCGTGCGCACGATGTAGCCGCCTTTCTCGTCGGCGGGAATCACGGCGGTCAGCCGCGCGCGCACGGCCTCGCGCTCGGTCTCGCTCTCGATCTTCTGCGAGATGCCGATGTGCGGCTCCTGCGGCAGGTAGACGAGCGTGCGGCCCGCGATGCTGATCTGCGTCGACAGCCGCGCGCCCTTCGTGCCGATCGGGTCCTTGATCACCTGAACCATCAGCGTCTGCCCCTCGAACACGATCTTCTCGATCGGCTGGTGCACGACGGCGGGCGCGTCGCCCGCGCGCGGCTGCCAGATGTCGGCGACGTGCAGGAACGCCGCGCGCTCGAGTCCGATGTCGATGAACGCCGACTGCATGCCGGGCAGCACGCGCACGACCTTGCCGAGATAGATGTTGCCGACGCGCCCGCGCGACAGCGTGCGCTCGACGTGAAGCTCCTGCACCGCGCCTTGTTGGACGAGCGCGACCCGCGTTTCCTGCGGCGTGATGTTGATCAGGATTTCTTCGTTCATGGTGTGATTCAGAAGGAGACGTGCGCCGCGCGAAGCAGCGCCGCGGTCTCAAAAAGGGGCAGACCCATGATACCCGAATGGGAACCGTCGATTCGTTCGACGAATTCCGCCGCGCGCCCCTGGATCGCATAGGCGCCCGCCTTGCCGAACGGTTCGCCGCTCTCGACATAGCGCGCGAGCGCGGCGGGCGCCGCCGCCGCGAAACGGACCTCGGAGCGCGATAGCGCGGGCGGCATCAGCTCGCCCGTCGCGTCGATCACGGCGAGCGCCGTCAGTACTTCGTGCGTGCGGCCGGCGAGGCGCGTGAGCATCGCGAGCGCGCCGGCGGCGTCGGCGGGCTTGCCGAGGATCGCGCCGTCGATCGTCACGGTCGTATCGGCGACGAGCACGGGCGCGGCCGGCTTGCCGTTCGCGACGAGCCGCGCGCGCGCCGCTTCGGCTTTCGCGACGCACACGCGCAGCACGTAATGGTCGGGCGCCTCGTCCGGCAACTCGGCTTCGAGCGCTTCGGCGTCCTCATGGGGCGCGGGCGTCAGCAGTTCGTAGCGCACGCCGAGCTGATCGAGCAGTTCCCGGCGGCGGGGGCTTTGCGAGGCGAGGTAAATGAACGGGTAGGACGGGGCAGCAGCGCTGTCGGGCATCGTCTTGTCTCGATGGGCGCGTGCGCGGCGCGTCGGGCGACGGCCGCTACGCGCGATGATAGGGGTGATTCTGCGTGATGCTCCACGCGCGGTAAAGCTGCTCGGCGAGCAGCACGCGAACCATGCCGTGAGGCAGCGTGAGGCTCGACACGCGCAGCAGCAGTTCGGCGCGCGACTTGAGCGCCGGATCGAGCCCGTCGGCGCCGCCGATCACGAACGCGACGTCGCGGCCGTCCTGCTGCCACGCGGGCAGCGCCTGCGCGAGCTGCATCGTGGTCCAGTCGCGGCCGCGCTCGTCGAGCGCGATGACGCGCGCGTGCTTCGGCAACGCGGCCTCGATCCGCTGCTTCTCCGCGGCCATCACGCTCTCGGCCGTGCGCGAGCCCGAGCGCAGCTCGGGCTTCACCTCGCGCAGCTCGATTCGCAGCTCGGGGGGCATCCGCTTCGTATATTCGTCGAAGCCGGTCGTGATCCAGCCGGGCATCTTGTGGCCGACCGCGACGATGTGCAGTTTCATGGCGGCGAAAGCAATGAAGGCGGCGAGGCGGCGCGTCAGCGGCGGCGCGCGGCCGTCGTCTTGCGGGCCGGGCGCGCGACGGGGGCCTCGTCGTCCACGTCGTCGTCTTCATCGGCGCCGTCGGCGGCGCGCGCGCCGCGCGCATTCGGCGACGCCGGGCCGCCCAGCTTCATCCGCACGGGCTTGTCGCCCCAGATTTCCTCGAGGTTGTAGTACTGGCGCAGCGCAGGCTGCAGGATGTGGACGACCGCGTCGCCGCAGTCGACGAGCACCCATTCGCCCGTGTCCTCGCCCTCGGAGCTGACGACGTCGCCGCCTGCTTCCTTGACCTTGTCGCGCACGTTGGACGCGAGCGCCTTGGTCTGCCGGTTCGACGTGCCGGACGCGACGATCACGCGGTCGAACAGCTCGGTCAGATGGCTCGTGTTGAACACTTTGATGTCTTGTGCCTTGATGTCTTCGAGAGCGTCGACGATCACGCGCTGGAGTTTGCGGATATCCATGGAATCAGGGATGGTAGAGACGGTGTTGGAGAATATAGGCCCAGACGGCGCCGGGCACGTGCTCGGCGGATGCGTCGGGCACCTGCGCGCGTCGCGCGATGCATGCGCGCAGGTGCGCGCGGATGTCGGTCGCGGCGACGTCGAGCGAGAGCGTCGTGTCGATCAGCAGGCGCCCGGCGGGCGTCGCCTGCAGCACGTCCGCGCTCGCCTGCCGGCTCGCGATCTCGGCCGCGACGGCGGGCGACGCCGCCGCGAAGTCGAAGCCCGGCCGCGTCGCCGCGCACACGTGCGCGAAGTCGAAGAGCCTGCGCCAGTCGCGCCACGTGTCGAGGCGCACGAGCTGGTCGGCGCCGATCAGCAGCGACAGCGACGCGTCGGGGCCGATCCGCTTGCGCCAGCGCTCGAGCGTCTCGACGGTGTAGGTCGGGCCGGCGTGCTCGATCTCGTCGGTCGCGACGCTGACGGCGACGCCCGGCAGCACGAGCGAGCCCGCCGCCGCGCGGGTCATCGCGAGCCGGTGCTCGGCCGACGAGACGTCCTGCTTCTGATACGGCTGGCCGGCCGGCATCAGCACGAGCTCGGTCAGGCGCAGCACGCCGGCGAAGCGGCGCGCGAGCGCGAGATGGCCGTCGTGGATCGGATCGAACGTGCCGCCGAGCATGCCGATGCGGCGCGGCAGCGGGGGCTGGCCGGCGTTGTCGGGATGCAGAACGGGTCCTTTCGCGGGATCGGCTCGGCGGGCGGCGGAGCGGCTCATGCCCAGTCGCGCGGCGCGAGGAAGTCGCTGTAAAGGCGCGCCTCCGGCGTGCCCGGTTCCGGGCGCCAGTCGTAGCGCCAGCTCGCCGTCGGCGGCATCGACAGCAGAATCGACTCGGTGCGCCCGCCGCTTTGCAGGCCGAACAGCGTGCCGCGGTCGAACACGAGATTGAACTCGACGTAGCGGCCGCGCCGGTACGCCTGGAACGCGCGCTCGCGCTCGCCGTACGGCGTGTCGCGGCGCCGCTCGACGATCGGCAGGTACGATGGCAGGAACGCATCGCCGACGCTTCGCAGCATTTCAAACGAGCGTTCGAAGCCGAGCTCCGAGAAGTCGTCGAAGAAGATCCCGCCGACGCCGCGCGCCTCGTTGCGGTGCTTCAGGAAGAAATAGTCGTCGCACCACTTCTTGAAGCGCGGGTACAGATCGGCGCCGAACGGGTCGAGCGACGCGCGGCACGTGCGATGGAAATGCTGCGCGTCTTCGTCGAAGCCGTAAATCGGCGTCAGATCCATGCCGCCGCCGAACCAGAACACGGGCGCTTCGCCCGGCTTCGTCGCGATCAGCATCCGGACGTTCATGTGGACGGTCGGGCAGTACGGATTGCGCGGGTGCAGCACGAGCGACACGCCGAGCGCCTCGAAGCCGCGTCCGGCAAGCTGCGGACGCGCGGCGCTCGCGGACGGCGGCAGCGCGTCGCCCGCGACGTCGGAAAAGCCGACGCCCGCGCGCTCGAAGAAGCCGCCTTCCTCGAGGATGCGCGTGCAGCCGCCGCCGCGCAGCCGCTCGCCGGGGCCGCGCTGCCACGCGTCGGAGGCGAGCGGGGTGCCGTCGAAGGCGCCGAGCGCATCGGCGATGCGCGTCTGCAGCCCTTGCAGATACGCGCGTACTCGGTTGACGTCGTAAGTCGAATCGGTCATCGATGTGGGGCGGCGTCCGCCTGACGGACGCCGTCAAAAAATGCTTCTGCCGGGCATTCTAGCGAACCCCGGCAGAGGAGAGGGCGCGCCGGCCGCGAAGCCGGCGGGCGAGTGGCGGCGGCGCGGCGGGTCAGACCGTCTTGCGGCTGAGCGCGCGGTAGCCGATGTCGCGGCGGTACTGCATGCCCTCGAAGTTGATCTGGTTGACCGTTTCGTATGCGGCCTGCTGCGCGCCGCGCACCGAATCCGCGAGGCCGACGACGCACAGCACGCGCCCGCCCGACGTGATGAGCTTGTCGCCGTCGAACGTCGTGCCCGCGTGGAACGTCACAGAATGCGCAGTTTCCGCCGGAACCCCGTTGATCCGGTCGCCCTTCCTCGGTGAATCGGGGTAGCCGTGCGCGGCGAGCACGACGCCGAGCGCGGTGCGGCGGTCCCAGTCGAGCTCGACCGTGTCGAGCGTGCCCGCGATCGCCTGCTCGACGACCTTCGAGAAATCGCTCTTCAGGCGCGCCATGATCGGCTGCGTCTCCGGGTCGCCCATCCGGCAGTTGAATTCGAGCGTGCGCGGGTTGCCGTCCTTGTCGATCATCAGGCCCGCGTACAGGAAGCCAGTGAAGCGGATGCCGTCCTTCTCCATCCCGCGCACGGTCGGCATGATGATCTCGCGCATCACGCGCGCGTGCATCTGCGGCGTGACGATCGGCGCGGGCGAGTACGCGCCCATGCCGCCCGTGTTCGGGCCGCGGTCGCCGTCGAGGAGGCGCTTGTGATCCTGGCTCGACGCGAGCGCGAGCGCGTTCTTGCCGTCGACCATCACGATGAAGCTCGCTTCCTCGCCGTCGAGGAATGCCTCGATCACGACGCGCGCGCCGGCGTCGCCGAGCTTGTTGCCGGACAGCATCATGTCGACGGCCTCGTGCGCCTCTTCCAGCGTCGTCGCGACGACGACGCCCTTGCCGGCCGCGAGGCCGTCGGCCTTCACGACGATCGGCGCGCCCTTCGAATCGATGTACGCGTGCGCGGCGGCCGCGTCGGTGAAGGTTTCGTAGTCGGCGGTCGGAATGCCGTGGCGCTTCATGAACGCTTTCGCGAAATCCTTCGAGCTCTCGAGCTGCGCAGCTTCCTTCGTCGGGCCGAAGATTTTCAGGCCGCGCGCGCGGAAATGGTTGACGATGCCCACCGCGAGCGGCGCTTCCGGGCCGACGAGCGTGAACGCGACGCCTTCGGACTCGGCGAAATCGGCGAGATCGTCGAGCGAGCTCAGATCGACGTTCTTCAGGCGCTCGTCCTGCGCGGTGCCGCCGTTGCCGGGCGCAACGTAGACGAGCTGGACGCGCGGCGACTGGGCGAGCTTCCAGGCGAGCGCATGTTCGCGGCCGCCGGAGCCGACGACGAGTAGTTTCATGGGATTCCCCGCAGACTAGAAAATAGGACGGCCGGCGCGCACGAAGCGGGCCGGCCGCGAGATTCGGCTGCGGCCGCCTTTCGCCGGAAAGTGCGGCCGCTCAACGTTCATTCCTCGACGACGACGGCGTTCGTGTACACCTCCTGCACGTCGTCGAGATTTTCGAGCGCGTCCAGGAGCTTTTGCATCTTCGCCGCGTCTTCGCCGGTGAACTCGACCTCGTTCTGCGGCTTCATCGTGACTTCGGCGAGTTCGGCCTTGAAGCCTGCCGCTTCGAGCGCGTCCTTCACCTTCGAGAATTCCTGCCAGTCGCACAGCACTTCGATCGAGCCGTCGTCGTTCGTGTTCACGTCGTTCGCGCCCGCTTCGAGCGCCGCGTCCATCAGCGCGTCTTCCGACGTGCCCGGCGCGAACAGGAACTGGCCGACGTGATCGAACATGAACGCGACCGAGCCGTCGGTGCCCATGTTGCCGCCGAACTTCGAGAACGCGTGGCGCACTTCGGCGACGGTGCGGGTGCGGTTGTCGGTCAGCGTGTCGACGATGATCGCCGCGCCGCCGATGCCGTAGCCTTCGTAGCGGATCTCTTCGTAGTTCGCGCCGTCCGCGCCGCCGGCGCCGCGGTCGATCGCGCGCTTCACGTTGTCCTTCGGCATGTTCGCGTCGGCCGCCTTGTCGACCGCGAGACGCAGGCGCGGGTTCGAGTTCGGATCGCCGCCGCCGAGACGCGCGGCCACCTGGATTTCCTTGATGAGGCGTGTCCAGATCTTGCCGCGCTTCGCGTCGGCTGCCGCTTTCTTATGCTTGATGTTGGCCCATTTCGAGTGACCAGCCATACTTTTCTCCGTCCGCCCGCGCGCATGCCGCGCCGGCGTTTAGCAATGTGTCTGTCGTTGAGTCCGGCGGCCGCGTGAGCGGGCGAGCGCCGCTTGGGCCGCGCGTTGTCGAGTGGAATGAGATTTTATCACGCGACGGTGCGCCGTTTGACGGCCGGGCGATGGCCGAACCGCCGCCGAACCGCGCGCGAGCCGCGGCGCGCCGAGGGATGGCCGCGCGAGAGCGGGCGGCGGGGCAGGGCCCGCGCCAGCACGAATCGCCGTTTTTTCCCGTCAGTTTTTCGTGCCGAACAGGCGGTCGCCCGCGTCGCCCAGGCCCGGGACGATGTATGCGTGGTCGTCGAGGTGCGAGTCGAGCGACGCGACGTAGAGCTTCACGTCCGGATGCGCGTCCTGGAACACCTGCACGCCTTCCGGCGCTGCGACGAGCGCGAGGAACATGATCCGGTTGCCCGGCACGCCGCGGCGCTTGAGCACGTCGATCGCGTGGGCGGCCGAATAGCCCGTCGCGACCATCGGATCGCACAGGATGAAGATCCGGTCTTCGAGATCGGGCAGGCGCACCAGGTATTCGACCGGGCGGTGGTCGTCGGCGCGGTACACGCCGATGTGGCCGACGCGCGCCGACGGAATCAGCTCGAGCAGGCCGTCCGACATCCCGACGCCCGCGCGCAGCACGGGCACGATCGCGAGCTTCTTGCCGGCGATCACGGGCGCGTCGATCTCGACGAGCGGCGTTTCGACCCGCTTCGTCGTGATCGGCAGGTTGCGGGTGATCTCGTAGCCCATCAGCAGCGTGATCTCGCGCAAGAGCTCGCGGAACGTGCGCGTCGACGTGTCCTTGTCGCGCATGTGCGTGAGTTTGTGCTGGATCAGCGGATGGTCGAGGATGAAGAGGTTCGGAAAACGGCTGTCCTGTTTCATGGGGCGGCGGCTCAAGGGATTCGGGGACGGCGGGCGGGCCGGGTCGGCAGTCCGCGCGCGGAACAGCCGCAAGTTTACCGAAGATGAACGCTCGCGATCCGGATATTATCGTCGTTTCGACGCGCGTTCGGTCGCAGGCGGCGGGAAACGCGCGGGCGTCGCGTCCGGCGGCCCCGCCGGCGAGGGATTTCGTCAGGCAGACATCGGCAAGGAACACGTTCAATGGATCTGGGAATCGCAGGACGGACCGCGCTCGTGTGCGCGGCCAGCAAGGGGCTCGGGCGCGGCTGCGCGCAAGCGCTCGCGGCCGAGGGCGCGAAGCTCGTGATCGTCGCGCGCACGCGGGAGACGCTCGATGCCGCCGCGGCCGACATCCGTGCGAAGACGGGCGCCGACGTGACGGCTGTCGCGTGCGACATCACGACGCCCGAAGGCCGCGCGGCCGCGCTCGCCGCGTGCCCGCAGCCCGACATCCTCGTGACGAACGCGGGCGGCCCGCCGCCCGGCGATTTTCGCGATTTCTCTCACGACGACTGGATTCGCGCGCTCGAGGCGAACATGCTGACGCCGATCGAGCTGATCCGCGCGACCGTCGACGGAATGATCGCGCGCCGCTTCGGCCGCATCGTCAACATCACGAGCTCGGCCGTGAAGGCGCCGATCGACGTGCTCGCGCTGTCGAACGGCGCGCGGTCGGGCCTCACGGGTTTCGTCGCGGGGCTCGCGCGCAAGGTCGCCGAGCACAACGTGACGATCAACAACCTGCTGCCGGGCCTCTTCGACACCGACCGGATCGCGACGACGCTCGCCGCCGCGGCGAAGGCGCAAGGCGCGATGGTCGACGAACTGCGCGCGCGGCGCACGAACGAGATTCCGGCGAAGCGCCTCGGCACGCCCGACGAGTTCGGCGCGGCGTGCGCGTTCCTGTGCAGCGTCCACGCGGGCTACATCACCGGGCAGAACTGGCTGCTCGACGGCGGCGCGTATCCCGGCACGTTTTGAACCTGTCGTCCCGGGCTCGCAGCCCGTAAAGTAGCGGTGCGGCGCGTGGGCGCCGGCCGCGGTCGCACGCGGCGCGCGGGCTCGACCCGCATCGATAGGTCAGCAGAAAAGGATTCGCAGATGAGCACACCCCGCATTGCGCTGATCGCGCACGACGCGAAGAAGGATGAAATCGTCGCGCTCGCGAGCGCATACCGGCCGACGCTCGCGCAATGCCGGCTCGTCGCGACGGGCACGACGGGCGGACGGATCGCGCAGGCGCTCGGGCTCGAGGTCGAGCGCAAGCTGTCGGGGCCGCTCGGCGGCGACTTGCAGATCGGCGCGGAGCTTGCGGACGGACGCGTCGACGTCGTGATCTTCCTGCGCGATCCGATGACCGCGCAGCCGCACGATCCGGACATCACCGCGCTCGTGCGCGCGTGCGACGTGCACGACGTGCCGGTCGCGACCAACGTCGCGACGGCGCGGATGCTGCTCGACGACCTGACGCGCCGGCTCGCGGCGAAGGCGTGAGCGGCGCGGCGCGCCGCGAGCGGACGATCCGGCGCGGCCGGGATCGGGCTTGGGCGGGCGCGCCGGCGCCAGCGGGAGCGGCGGCCGCCGAGCGCACGCGGCGGACGGCATCGGCAGGGCTGCCCGCCGCTCGTTGCTTCACGGGGGGCATCGCGGCCATATCGCATCGCTGCATTCCCCCCCTCGGGCGCGCCGCCGTCTTTCGACATCGTTGACATGGCTTTCCGGGCGCGCCGCCGCTGTCAGGCGGCGTCGCCGTCGCGGTTCGGCTGCGCCGCCGCTCGCTGAAAGCGTGACGGCGCGCTTATCGTGGCTGCCGCACCGCACCGCATCGCGCGGCGCTTGTGCCGTCCGCCGGCGCGGGCCGGCCGTTTTCCAATTCGATGACGCATCGATTCCGCGTCGAAGCCAAGTTCTGCAAGCGTTCTCACAACGCGCGACAATCTTGCGGCGCGACGCGAGCGTGCGCCGGCGGCGGCAACGTCGTCGGGCGTGCGTCTCGTTTCGCCCGCTCGTCGCGGACGGCGCGCTCGTCTACGCATTCCGCGCGCCCGCGCATCGACCGGGCGCGCCAGCCGATTCCGAACTCAACGCTCAACGCAACCAGGAGAGCCAGCATGCCGAAGGCAATTCGTTACGACCATCCGGGCGGCCCGGAAGTCATGAAGTGGGTCGACGTCGATGTCGGCGCGCCGCAGCCGGGCGAAGTCCGCATCAGGCAGCACGCGGTCGGCCTCAACTACATCGACGTCTATTTCCGCACCGGCCTCTACCCGCAGCCGCTGCCGGGCGGCCTCGGCATGGAGGCGGCGGGCGAGGTCACGGAAATCGGCGTCGGCGTGACGACGCTCGAGCCGGGCGACCGCGTCGCCTACGTCGCGCAGCCGCCGGGCGCCTACGCGCAGGAGCGCGTGCTGTCCGCCGCGAAGCTCGTCAAGCTGCCGGACGGCATCGGCTACGACGACGCGGCGTCGGCGATGCTGCAGGGTCTGACCGCGCAGTATCTGCTGCGCCGCACGTACCCGGTCAAGCCGGGCGACACGATCCTGATTCACGCGGCGGCGGGCGGCGTCGGCCTCCTCGTCTGCCAGTGGGCGAAGGCGCTCGGCGCGACGGTGATCGGCACGGTCGGCTCCGACGAGAAGGCCGCGCTCGCGAAGTCGCACGGCTGCGACTATCCGATCGTCTACACGCGCGAGAACTTCACCGAACGCGTGAAGGAAATCACGAACGGCGCGGGCGTGCCGGTCGTCTACGACTCGATCGGCAAGGATACATATGTTGGCTCGCTCGACTGCCTCGCGCCGCTCGGGCTTTTCGTCAGCTTCGGCAACGCGTCCGGGCCGCTGCCGCCGATCGACTCGAAGGAGTTCTCGTCGCGCGGCTCGCTGTTCTTCACGCGGCCGACGCTGTTCTCGTACATCGCGAAGCGCGAGGATCTCGATCGCAACGCGGCCGAGCTGTTCGACGTGCTCATGTCGGGACGCGTGAAGACGAGCATCCAGCAGCGCTATCCGCTCGAGAACGTTGCACAGGCGCACCGCGATCTCGAGGCGCGGCGCACGACGGGATCGACGATCCTGGTGCCTTGACCGCGCGGGCGCGCGTTCCCCGAGGCGGATGCGCCGAGGTCGGCGCGCGCCGACCCGCACATGTATGCGAGCCCGCGCGCTGATGCGCCTTTTCGCCTCGGAAACGGGGATGACGGTCGGGCGCCGGCGAGCACACTTGCGCGTCGTGAGTGCGGTCGACGAGCTCGCGCGCGGCCTGTCGATCACGCCGATCACGCAAACGACGCTTGAACCCGGCTGCGGGCACGAGCAACGTCACGATGCTGTTCACGCGGCTTCTGCACTCGGCCGCCGCGCACCTCCATGCAGCAGCGCCATGCACAGGACGGTCGCTGACCGGAGGGCGCGCCGCGCCGCCCGACGCCGGATGGCACGCAACGCGCCGGCTGCGCGCCCGTCGACGGTTTACGCGTTTTTTACGCCCTCCTTCGAACCTTTGACCTGCCCTTTACACGCGATCCTCTAACGTTTCACCGGTTCGATTTGGAACACGGAGAAACAAAAATGGATGCGGTTTACATAGGCGGTCTGGCGCTTTTCACGGGGTTGATGCTCGCGCTGATCGCCGGTTGCGAGAAACTCGCGCAATACGGTCGCGGGGGGCGTTCATGAGCTGGATGTTGTGGTTGGCGGGGGCGTCGACGTTCCTGCTGTTCGCGTATCTCGTCTATGCGCTGCTGCGCGCGGAGGACATCGAATGAACGCGAACAATCTGTTGCAGACGGCGCTTTTCATCGTCGTCCTGATCGCGGCGGCGGTGCCGGTCTCGCGCTATCTGACGCGCGTGATGGACGGCTCGTCAGCCGTCGTGCGCGTGTTCGGTCCGCTCGAGCGCGTGCTCTACCGGATCGCGGGCGTCGATCCGCACACCGAGATGAGCTGGAAGCAGTACGCGTTCGCGACGATCGCGTTCAACGCGCTCGGCGCGCTGTTCCTCTATGCGCTGTTGCGCGTGCAGGGGCTGCTGCCCGGCAATCCGCAAAGCTTCGGCCCGATGACGGTCGACAGCGCGTTCAACACCGCCGTGTCGTTCGTCACGAACACGAACTGGCAGGACTACACGCCCGAGCAGACCGTCAGCTATCTGACGCAGATGCTCGGCCTGACCGTGCAGAACTTCCTGTCGGCGGCGACGGGCATCGTCGTTGTGATCGCGTTGATCCGCGGCTTCGCCCGCCATACCGCGCAGACGATCGGCAACTTCTGGGTGGACGTGACGCGCGTGACGCTCTACGTGCTCGTGCCGATGGCCGCGATCATCGCCGCGCTCCTGATGAGTCAGGGCGTGATCCAGAACCTGAAGGCGTACCAGGACGTGCCGACGCTGCAGACGACCACCTACGCGGCGCCGAAGCTCGACGCGCAGGGCAATCCCGTCAAGGACGCGAAAGGCAACCCGGTGACGGTGCAAACGCCCGTGAAGTCGCAGACGCTCGCGATGGGGCCCGTCGCGTCGCAGGAAGCGATCAAGATGCTCGGCACGAACGGCGGCGGCTTCTTCAACGGCAACTCCTCGCATCCGTACGAGAACCCGACGCCGTTCTCGAACTTCCTGGAGATCTTCTCGATCCTGATCATTCCGGCCGCGCTTTGCCTCGTGTTCGGCAGCGTGATCGGCGATCGCCGGCAGGGCGTCGCGGTGCTCGCCGCGATGACGGTCGCGCTCGCGGTTGCGATCGGCGTCGAGACGAGCGCGGAGCAGGGCGGCACGCCCGTGCTCGCGGCGCTGAACGTCGACCAGGCGCCGAGCGCGCTGCAGGCGGGCGGCAACATGGAAGGCAAGGAAACGCGCTTCGGCATTGCGCAGACGGGCATTTTCGTCGTCGCGACGACGGCCGCGTCGTGTGGCGCGGTCGATGCGATGCACGATTCGCTGACGCCCGTCGGCGGCCTCGTGCCGATGCTCCTGATGCAGCTCGGCGAGGTGATCTTCGGCGGGGTCGGCTCGGGGCTTTACGGGATGCTCGTGTTCGCGCTCCTCGCGGTGTTCGTCGCGGGCCTGATGATCGGCCGCACGCCCGAGTACGTCGGCAAGAAGATCGAGTCGTATGAGATGAAGATGGTGTCGATCGTCGTGCTGCTGACGCCGCTTCTCGTGCTCGTCGGCACGTCGATCGCCGTGCTCGCCGACGCGGGCAAGGCAGGCATCGCCAACCCGGGACCGCACGGCTTCTCGGAGATCCTGTACGCGTTCAGCTCGGCCGCGAACAACAACGGCAGCGCGTTCGGCGGTCTGTCTGTCAACACGCCGTTCTACAACTGGATGACGGCGATCGCGATGTGGTTCGGCCGCTTCGGCACGATCGTGCCGGTGCTCGCGATCGCGGGCTCGCTCGCCACGAAGAAGCGCATCGCCGCGACGAGCGGCACGCTGCCGACGCACGGGCCGCTGTTCGTCGTGTTGCTGCTCGGCACGGTGCTGCTCGTCGGCGCGCTTACGTACGTGCCGGCGCTCGCGCTCGGCCCGGGCGTCGAACACCTGATGCTGTTCGTCGGCGCGCATTGAGCACGCATACGACACGAGAGGACTCGCGCAAAGCCAGACGACTGGCGATGCGCATCTGAGGATTGCAATGACTCAACATTCCGCTACGCGATCGATGTTCGACCCGGCGCTCGTGCGCCCGGCGATCGTCGATTCGTTCAAGAAACTCACGCCGCGCACGCAGTTCCGCAACCCGGTGATGTTCTGCGTGTACGTCGGCAGCATCCTGACGACGATCCTGTGGATCGCCGCGCTGATGGGGCAGGCCGAGGCGCCCGCGGGCTTCATTCTCGCGGTCACGCTGTGGCTGTGGTTCACCGTGCTGTTCGCGAACTTCGCCGAGGCGCTCGCCGAAGGCCGCTCGAAGGCGCAGGCCGCGTCGCTTCGCAGCGCGAAGAAGGACGTGATGGCGAAGAAGCTCAACGAGCCGCATCCGAAGTCGCCCGTGCGTATCACGACGGCGTCGGATCTGCGCCGCGGCGACGTCGTGCTCGTCGAGGCGGGCGATACGATTCCCGCCGACGGCGAGGTGATCGAAGGCGTCGCGTCGGTCGACGAATCGGCGATCACCGGCGAATCGGCGCCCGTGATCCGCGAATCGGGCGGCGACTTCTCGTCGGTGACGGGCGGCACGCGCGTCTTGTCCGACTGGATCGTCGTCCAGGTGACGGCGAACCCGGGCGAGGCGTTCCTCGACCGGATGATCGCGATGGTCGAAGGCGCGAAGCGCAAGAAGACGCCGAACGAGATCGCGCTCACGATCCTGCTCGTCGCGCTGACGATCGTGATGCTGCTCGCGACCGCGACGCTGCTGCCGTTCTCGATGTTCTCCGTCGAAGCGATGAAGGCGGGCCACGTCGTGACGATCACCGCGCTCGTCGCGCTGCTCGTGTGCCTGATCCCGACGACGATCGGCGGCCTCTTGTCCGCGATCGGCGTCGCCGGAATGAGCCGGATGATGCAGGCGAATGTGATCGCGACGTCGGGCCGTGCAGTGGAGGCAGCGGGCGACGTCGACGTGCTGCTGCTCGACAAGACGGGCACGATCACGCTCGGCAACCGCCAGGCGTCGACGTTCCTGCCGGCGCCGGACGTGACCGAAGTGATGCTCGCCGACGCCGCGCAATTATCGTCGCTCGCCGACGAGACGCCGGAAGGCCGCAGCATCGTCGTGCTCGCGAAGGAGCGCTTCAACATCCGCCAGCGCGACATGGCCGCGCTGCATGCGGTGTTCCTGTCGTTCTCCGCGCAGACGCGGATGAGCGGCGTCGATCTGTCCCCCCATGGGACTTCCTCCGGGGCGCCGAGCCGAGAGATTCGCAAGGGCGCGGCCGAGGCGGTGAAGAAATACGTCGAGGCGAACGGCGGCCGCTTCCCGGCCGACGTGGCGAACGCGGTGACGGACGTCGCGCGCCGCGGCAGCACGCCGCTCGTCGTCGCGGAGAAGCATGCCGATGCGGCCGGTCGGGGTGTCGCGCGCGTGCTCGGTGTGATCGAGCTGAAGGACATCGTGAAGGGCGGCATCAAGGAGCGTTTCGCCGAGCTGCGCAAGATGGGCATCAAGACCGTGATGGTGACGGGCGACAACCGGCTGACGGCCGCGGCGATCGCGGCGGAAGCCGGCGTCGACGACTTCCTCGCGGAAGCGACGCCCGAGGCGAAGCTGTCGACGATCCGCGAGCATCAGGCGGCGGGCCGGCTCGTCGCGATGACGGGCGACGGCACGAACGACGCGCCGGCGCTCGCGCAGGCCGACGTCGCGGTCGCGATGAACTCGGGCACGCAGGCGGCGAAGGAAGCGGGCAACATGGTCGACCTCGACTCGAATCCGACCAAGCTGATCGAGATCGTCGAGATCGGCAAGCAGATGCTGATGACGCGCGGCTCGCTCACGACGTTCTCGATCGCCAACGACATCGCGAAGTACTTCGCGATCATCCCGGCCGCGTTCGCGACGACCTATCCGCAACTGAACGCGCTGAACGTGATGCATCTCGCGACGCCCGCGTCGGCGATCATGTCGGCCGTGATCTTCAACGCGCTCATCATCGTGCTCTTGATTCCGCTCGCGCTGAAGGGCGTGCGCTACCGCGCGCTCGGCGCCGCGTCGCTGCTGCGCCGCAATCTGTTCATCTATGGCCTGGGCGGGATTCTCGTGCCGTTCGTCGGCATCAAGCTGATCGACGTCGTGCTCGCCGCCCTCGGCTGGGTTTAAAGGAACATCGCCATGAAATCACTGTTTCGTCCGCTCATCGTCGTGTTCGTCGTGCTGGTCGCCGTGACGGGGCTCGCGTATCCGGCCGTGATGACGGTCTTCGGCCAGGCCGTGTTCCCGTCGCAGGCGAACGGCAGCCTCATCGAGAAGGACGGCTTGGTCGTCGGCTCCGCGCTGATCGGCCAGCAGTTCGATGCGCCGCAGTACTTTTGGGGCCGCCTGTCCGCGACGAGCCCGATGCCGTACAACGCGACCAACTCGGGCGGTTCGAATCTCGGGCCGCTCAATCCGTCGCTCAAGGACCAGGTGAAAGGACGGCTCGACGCGCTGAAGGCGGCGGGCACCGATCTGTCGAAGCCCGTGCCCGTCGATCTCGTGACGGCGTCGGCGAGCGGCCTCGATCCGGAAATCAGCCCGGCCGCGGCCGACTACCAGGTCGCACGCGTCGCGCAAGCGCGCAAGATGGCGGAAGACGCGGTGCGGCGGCTCGTCGCGGACAATACGGCAGGCCGGCAGTTCGGCGTGCTCGGCGAGCCGCGCGTGAACGTGCTGAAGCTGAACCTCGCGCTCGATGCCGCGCAGGCCGCGCATTGACGCGCATTGACGCGAGACGCCGGGGAGCGCCGCGCCGTCCGCCAGGCCGCGCGGGCGCGTTCGCGGCGATCGTGGCGAACGCGGCGGCGTGAGCGCGCCGCCGCCCTTGTCGCCACGACATCCGGACGACGCCGCCTCGGCGTCGTCCTTTCCTTTTGGGGCGGTTTCGAACGACAATGAATTTCAGCCGCCAACCGGAGACTTCGGCCTCGCATGAACCGTCCCGATCCTGACCAGCTTCTCGACAAGATTCAACGGGAAGAGGAAAAGCAGCAGCGCGGCAAGCTGAAGGTTTTCTTCGGCGCGTCGGCGGGCGTCGGCAAGACCTACGCGATGCTGCTGGCTGCGCGCGCGCGCAAGCAGGAAGGCGTCGACGTCGTCGTCGGCATCGTCGAGACGCACGGCCGCAGCGAAACGGCGTCGCTCCTCGACGGGCTCGACGTGCTGCCGCTCGCGCAGATCGAATACCGTGGCCGCACGCTCGGCGAGTTCAATCTCGACGCGGCGCTCGCGCGCCGCCCGCAGCTCGTCCTCGTCGACGAGCTCGCGCACTCGAACGTGCCGGGCGCGCGGCACCTGAAGCGCTGGCAGGACGTGTACGAGCTGCTCGACGCGGGCATCGACGTCTACACGACCGTCAACGTCCAGCATCTCGAGAGCCTGAACGACGTGGTCGGCGCGATCACGGGCATCCGCGTGTGGGAAACCGTGCCCGATCGCGTGTTCGACGTCGCCGACGAAGTCACGCTCGTCGACCTGCCGGCCGAGGAGCTGCTGAGCCGGCTGCGCGAAGGCAAGGTCTATTTGGCGCAGCAGGCCGAGCGGGCGGTGCGCAACTTCTTCCGCAAGGGCAACCTGATCGCGTTGCGCGAGCTCGCGCTGCGCCGCACGGCCGACCGCGTCGACGCGCAGATGCGCGAGTATCGCGCGGACCGCTCGATCCAGCGGATCTGGCAGGCGCGCGAACGCCTGCTCGTGTGCGTCGGCCCCGGCCCCGAGGCGCCGACGCTCGTGCGGGCGGCCGCGCGCCTCGCCGCGAGCCTGAAGGCCGACTGGCTCGCCGTGTACGTCGAGACGCCGCGGCTCGCGCGGCTGCCGGGCGCGGTCAGGCAGCGCACGCTCAACGCATTGAAGCTCGCGGCCGAGCTCGGCGCCGAGACGGCGACGCTGACGGGCGCGGACGCGGTCGCCGCGCTGATCGGCTATGCACAGGTGCGCAACGTGTCGAAGATCGTCGCGGGCGGCTCGTCGAAGAGCGGCTTCCTGCGCCGCTTCTCGCGGCCGTTCGGCGAGCAGCTCGCGGAGCGCTCGGGCGACGTCGACCTGATGCTGATCCGCGCGTCGGCGAGCGAAGACGCGCGCACGCCGCTCGATCCGGGCGCGCGCGCGTGGCGCGACGCGTTCTCGAGCGTCGTCGACGGCCGCTCGCCGCCGCGCAACTACGGCTATGCGGCGGCGATCTGCGCGCTCATCACGGTCGTCGCGAACCTGCTGCACAGCCAGCTCGACCTGACCAACCTCGTGATGCTGTACCTGCTCGGCGTCGTGTTCTCGGCGGTGCGCCTCGGGCGCGGGCCGGGCGTCGTGCAGTCGTTCCTGTCGGTCGCCGCGTTCGATTTCTTCTTCGTGCCGCCACGGATGTCGTTCTCCGTGTCGGATACGCAGTATCTGCTGACTTTTTTCGGAATGCTGCTCACGTCGCTCGTGATCAGCCATCTGACGTCGAGCCTCACGCGCGGCGCGTATATCGCGCGCCGCCGCGAGCGGCGCACGAGCGCGATGTACGCAATGGCGCGCGAGCTCGCGGCGGCGCTGACGGCCGAGCAGATCGTCGAGATCGGCAGCCGGCACGTGTCCGAGGTGTTCCGCGCGCGCGTCGCGATCCTCTTGCCCGACAGCGGCGACAAGGTCCAGCAGAAGATCGAGAATCCCGACGAGACGGTGACGATCACGGGCGCGGCGCTCGACATCGACGTCGGCCAATGGGTGTACGACCAGCAGAAGCCGGCGGGCCACGGCACCGATACGCTGCCCGCCGCCGCCGCGCTCTATCTGCCGCTGAAGGCGCCGATGCGCACGCGCGGCGTGCTCGCCGTCGTCACGAAGGATTCGCGCGAGCTCGAAGTGCCCGAGCAGCAGCGGATGCTCGACGCGTTCGCCGCGCAGATCGCGCTCGCGCTCGAGCGCGTCCATTACGTCGACATCGCGCGCGACGCGCTCGTCAACATGGAGTCCGAGCGGCTGCGCAACTCGCTGCTGTCGGCGATCTCGCACGATCTGCGCACGCCGCTCACGGCGATCGTCGGGCTGTCGTCGATGCTCGCGAACGCGCGCGGCGCGATGCGCAACGATGGCGGCGACGGCCCGCCCGCGCGCGAGGACGAGCTCGTCGAGGCGATTCACGACGAGGCGCTGCGGATGACGGGAATCGTCACGAACCTGCTCGACATGGCGCGGCTGCAGGCGGGCAGCCTGCAGCTCAAGCGCCAGTGGTCGCTGCTCGAGGAGACGGTCGGCGCGGCGCTCGCCGCGTGCAAGCGCGTGCTCGCGCGCCATCCGGCGCGGGTGCGGCTGCCCGCCGACCTGCCGCTGCTGCAGATGGACGCGGTGCTGATGGAGCGGCTCTTCGCGAACCTGTTCGAGAACGCGGCGAAGTACACGCCGCTCGATACGCCGATCGAGATCGGCGCGGAGCGGATCATCGACGACAGCCGGCCGTTCGTGCGCGTGTTCGTCGACGATCACGGCCCGGGGCTGCCGGCCGGTATGGAGACGCGGATCTTCGAGAAATTCACGCGCGGCGAGAAGGAATCGGCGACGCCCGGCATCGGCCTCGGGCTGGCGATCTGTCGCGCGATCGTCGACGCGCACGGCGGTAAAATCGGCGCGCTCAACCGGGTCGGGTCCGGCGGCAAGGTCGAGGGTGCGCGCTTCTGGTTCACGCTGCCGGTCGAGACGCCGCCGCCCGAGCCCGGCGTCGTCGACGAGGAAGCGGACGCCGAAGCGAATGAAGGCGCTGGCGCAGGCAACGCCGCGCTCGGCGGCGCGATTGGCGAATCCGCCGCCGGGCCGCGCGCGCCGGGCGGTTTCGCGGCCGACGAGCGCGTCGCCGATGAACGCGGACGCGGCGGCGAACGCGCTGCCGGAACGCCTGCCTCCGCTCCCGCCGGCGAGCGCGCCCGATCCGCTTCGGCGGCGCCCGCGCCACAACGTGACGACGGCGCGTCGGCGCCCGTATCCAACGAACATCCGCCTGCCCATGAGTGAACCGACCGTCACCGTCGTCCTGATCGAAGACGAAAAACAAATCCGCCGTTTCGTGCGCAGCGCGCTCGAGGAAGAGGGGATCGCCGTGTTCGACGCCGAAACGGGCCGCCAGGGCCTGATCGAAGCCGCGACGCGCAAGCCCGATCTCGCGATCGTCGATCTCGGCCTGCCGGACGGCGACGGCCTCGACGTGATCCGCGAGCTGCGCGGCTGGTCCGAGATGCCGGTGATCGTGCTGTCGGCGCGCACGCACGAGGAAGAGAAGGTGGCCGCGCTCGACGCGGGCGCCGACGACTACCTGACGAAGCCGTTCGGCGTGTCCGAGCTGCTCGCGCGGATTCGCGCGCATCTGCGGCGGCGCAATCAGGGCGGCGTGGCCGAGTCGCCGCTCGTGAAGTTCGGCGACGTGTCCGTCGACCTCGCGCTGCGGCGCGTGTGGCGCGGCGGCGAGGTCGTCCATCTGACGCCGCTCGAGTATCGGCTGCTCGCGACGCTCGTGCGGCACGCGGGCCGCGTGCTCACGCACCGGCAGTTGCTGCGCGACGTCTGGGGGCCGACGCACGTCGAGAGCCACCACTACCTGCGGATCTACATGGCGCACCTGCGGCAGAAGCTCGAGGCCGATCCCGCGCAGCCGCAGCACATCGTCACCGAGACGGGCGTCGGGTACCGGCTCGTCGGCGCGGGTTGACGCGGAGGGCGTCGCGGGCGCGCGCCGCCGAGCCGTATTGCTCGTCGCGGCGCCGCGTCGTGCCTCACCGCGCTTCGCCCCGTCTCGCCCTGTGTCGCCGCGTCTCGCTGCGTCTCGCCGCGCCGGCTGCGCAGGCCGTACCCGCCAGCCGGTCGCGACGCCCGAACCGAGTCCGGAGCGTCGGCTGCGCCTGACGCCGCCGCGCGCGTTTTTCTCTTATGCTGAGCGCTCGACAATCACAACGAGGAACTCAACCATGCTCGTCCGTCTACTGTGCGGTTGTGCATTGGGCATCGGCGCTGCGGCGGCGCTTGCGCAGCCGCTGCCGCCGAATCGGTCGGCCGCGCTCGCCAATCCGGCGTCGGTGAATTGCGAAAAGCTCGGCGGCAAGGTGGTGATCCACGACGGCCCGCGCGGTCAGTTCGGGATCTGCGTGTTCAAGGACGGGCGCGAATGCGACGAATGGGCGCTCTACCGCGACGACCGCTGCGTGCAGCTCGACGCGCACGGCTGGCCGATCGCGCAGCACGGCCGGAAGCCCGAGTCGAAGTGATGGCCGGCACGCCGCGCGGCGCGATTCGCGCCGGGCGCACGGCGGGCTTCTCGGCGCGAAGGCCCGGCCAGCGCGGTTGTAAGCCCCTTGTTATACTTTCGCCGCCCGGGGACGACCCTGGGCCGTCGATGTACAACGGGGACGACCCCATTTGACTCATGGAGAGTCTCCGCATGCCTTGGCTGTGGCTTCTCGTCGCCGGTCTGCTCGAAGTTGCGTGGGCGGCCGGTCTCAAATCGTCCGCGGGCTTCACGCGTCTCGGTCCCTCCATTTTCACGATCGTCACCGCGCTCGGCAGCTTCGGGCTCCTCGCCGTCGCGATGCGCGAGCTGCCGCTCGGCACCGCGTACGCGGTCTGGACGGGCATCGGCGCGGTCGGCGCGTTCATTTTCGGAATCGTGATGCTCGGCGAGGCGCTGACGCTCGCACGCATCGCGAGCGCGTCGCTGATCGTCGCCGGGCTCGTCGGCCTGAAACTGTCGTCGGCCGGCTGAGCTGCAAGGTTTGCCCAGGTCGGCGCGTCGCGGCTGTGCGCGACGCGCGTCTATAATGAAGCGGAATCCATCTGACAACGTCCCGCCGCCGCGCACGAATCGGCGGGGCCGGCGGGTCGATGGGCCGCTTCGCCCGGCGTCGGGCGCAGTCCGCCCGCGAACCGCGCGCATTGCGCAAGGAGGCGGCACATGGTCGAAGCCATTTCGCTCGGCGCGGGGCTCGCGTGGGCGAGCGGCCTGCGCCTCTATCTCACCGTGCTGATCGCGGGCGTGTTCGCGCGCCTCGGTCTCATTCATCTGCCCGATACGCTCGCGGTGCTGACGTCGCCATGGGTGATCGGCGCGGCCGCCGCGCTCGCCGTCGCCGAATTTCTCGCCGACAAGATCCCCGCGTTCGACTCGCTGTGGGACGCGGTCCACACGTTCATCCGGATTCCCGCGGGCGCCGTGCTCGCGGCGGGCGCGCTCGGCCACGCCGATCCGACGCTCCTCGCGATCGCGGGCCTCGCGGGCGGCACGCTCGCCGGCTCCGCGCACATCGCGAAGGCGGGCACGCGCGCGCTCATCAACCTGTCGCCGGAACCGATCTCGAACTGGATCGCGTCGACGACCGAAGACGGGCTCGCGGTCGGCGGGCTCGCGCTCGCATTCTTCGTGCCGCTCGTGTTCATCGCGCTGATGATCGGCTTTCTCGCGTTTTCCGCGTGGGCGCTGCCGCGGCTGTGGCGCGGCGTGTCGGGCGGCTTTCGCGGGATGGCGAACCACATGGTGTCGAGGCTGAATTCGATCGGGAGCAAGCGCGATTGACTGCGGCGGGTAAAACGATGCCGGCCGGCCGCCGCTTCGGCCTCGTCGACCTGCTGCGCCAGGCGGGCCGGATGACGCTGCGCGATTGGCGTGCGGGCGAGCTGACGCTCGTCGCGCTCGCGCTCGTGCTCGCCGTCGCGGCGCTCACTAGCGTCGGTTTTCTTGCCGACAGGCTGCGCCAGGGGCTCGAGCGCGACGCGCGCCGCATGCTCGGCGCGGACTTCGTGGTGCGGGCCGATCATCCGGTCGATCCGGCGTTCGCCCTCGAAGCGCGCGCGCTCGGCCTGTCGAGCGCGACGACCGCGATCTTCCCGAGCATGGTCGGCGCGCCGAACCCGCCCGCCGCGGAATCCGGCGCGAACGGAATGCCGCCCGTGCGGCTCGCGGCCGTGAAGGCCGTATCGGCCGGCTATCCGCTGCGCGGCGCGGTCGAGATCGCGCCCGATGCGAACGCGCGCGGCCGTCCTGCCGGTTCGATTCCGGTCCCCGGCACCGTGTGGGTCGACCCGTCGCTCCTCGACGCGCTGCATCTGAAAGTCGGCGACGCGCTGCGCGTCGGCGGCCGCACGTTCACGGTCGGCGCGGCGATCACCCGCGAGCTCGATCGCGGCTTCTCATTCGTCAATTTCTCGCCGCGTGTGATGCTGCGTGCGGACGAGCTCGAGTCGACGGGGCTCACCGGCTACGGCAGCCGCGTCACGTACCGCCTCCTCGTCGCGGGCGACGACGCGGCCGTCGAGCGCTTCGCGAGCTACGCGCACGCGCGCGTCGACGGCGGCAAGCTGCGCGGCGTCGCGCTCGAATCGCTGCAGGAGGGGCAGCCGCAGGTGCGGCAGACGCTCGACCGCGCCCGCCATTTCCTCACGCTCGTCGCGCTCCTGACGGCGCTGCTCGCGGCCGTTGCAATCGCGATGTCCGCGCAGCGCTACATGCGCCGCCATCTCGACGGCTGCGCGGCGATGCGCTGCCTCGGCGCGAGCCACCGCACGCTGACGGCGCTGTTCGCGATCGAATTCGTGCTGCTCGGCGTCGTTGGCGGCGTCGCGGGCGCGGCGCTCGGCTACGTCGGCCATCTCGTGCTGCTGCGTGCGCTCGGCAGCCTGATCGACGTCGTGCTGCCGCCGCCTTCCGTGTGGCCGGCGGCGATCGGCGTCGCGACAGGGCTCGTGCTGCTGCTCGGCTTCGCGCTGCCGCCGCTCGCGCCGTTGACGCGCGTGCCGCCCGTGCGCGTGCTGCGCCGCGAGTGGGGCGACGCGGGCCGCGTCGCGTGGGTGGGCTATGCAGCGGGCGTCGCGCTCTTCGCGGCGCTGCTCATTGCCGCGGCGGGCAACCCGGCGCTCGGCCTCATCGTCGCGGGCGGCTTCGCGGGCAGCCTCGTGCTGTTCGCGCTCGTCGCGCGGCTCGCACTCTTCGCGGCTGCGCGGCTCGTGCGCGACGGCCGCGTCGCGGCAGGGCTCGGCTGGCGCTACGCGCTCGCATCGCTCGACCGGCGCGGCGCCGCGAGCGCGCTGCAGATCACCGCGCTCGCGCTCGGCCTGATGTGCCTGCTCCTCATCGCGATCACCCGCAACGATCTCGTCGCCGGCTGGCGGCAGTCGACGCCGCCCGACGCGCCGAACCAGTTCCTGATCGACATCCAGCCCGACCAGCGCGACGACGTCGTCCGCTATCTCGCGGCGAACGGCATCGCGAATCCGGCGCTGTCGCCGATGGTGCGCGGGCGGCTGCTGTCGGTGAACGGCAAGCCGGTGAATCCGGACGACTACAAGAGCGACGATGCGCGTCGCCTTGTCGATCGCGAATTCAACCTGTCGTACACGACGCAGTTGCCGGGCGACAACCGGGTCGTCGCGGGCGACTGGTTCGGCGCGGCCGACGCGCCGCAGATCTCGATCGAGGCGGGGCTCGCGAAGACGCTCGGCGTGAAGCTCGGCGACACGCTGCGCTTCGACGTGACGGGCCTGACCGTCGATGCGCCCGTGACGAGCGTGCGCAAGCTCGATTGGGGCACGTTCCGTGTGAACTTCTTCGTGCTGATGCCGCCCCCTGCGCTGCGCGATTTTCCGGCGACCTACATCACGAGCTTCCATTTGCCTTTCGCCCGGCAGCGCGTGCTTGACGGCCTGATCGCGCAGTATCCGAACCTGACGGCGATCGACGTCGCGCCGATCCTCGCACAGCTCGAACGCGTGCTGCTGCAGGTGATCGGCGCGGTGCAGTTCCTGTTCGGGTTCACGCTCGCGGCGGGCGTCCTCGTGCTGTACACGGCGCTCGCGGGCTCGCGCGACGAGCGCGTGCGCGAGGCCGCGCTGATGCGCGCGCTCGGCGCGTCGCGCGCGCAGGTGATCGCTGTGCAGCGCGCGGAGTTCATCGTCGTCGGCGTGCTCGCGGGCGCGATGGCGGCGGCGGGCGCGCTCGCGGTCGGCGCGGTGCTCGCGTCGCGCGTGTTCGATTTCCAGCTCGCGCCCGACCCGTGGCTCGTGCCGGCCGGCATCGCGGCGGGCGTCGCATGCGCGGGCGCGGCGGGGTGGCTCGGCCTGCGCGGCGTGCTGCGCCGCCCGGTGCTGCAATCGCTGCGCGATGCATGAATCGCGCGCACGCGCTATCTTCGCGCGGGCAGCTTCTCGTTCTCCCTGTTCGTTTTTTCCTTGTTCGTTTCATTTGACCGATGTCCGTATGACCGATGTAACCGATGACGCGCCGTCGCAGCCGACGGCATTCGAACGCGTGGGCGGCGAGGCGCGCGTGCGCGAGCTCGTCGACCGTTTCTACGACCTGATGGATCTCGAGCCCGAATTCGCCGGGATTCGCGCGCTGCATCCGCCGACGCTCGACGGCTCGCGCGACAAGCTGTTCTGGTTCCTGTGCGGCTGGCTCGGCGGCCCCGATCACTACATCGAGCGCTTCGGCCATCCGCGGCTGCGCGCGCGGCATCTGCCGTTTCCGATCGCGTCGTCCGAGCGCGACCAGTGGCTGCGCTGCATCGCGTGGGCGATGGAGGACGCAGGGCTCGACGAGCCGCTGCGCGAGCGGCTGATGCACTCGTTCTACGACACGGCCGACTGGATGGTCAACCGACGTTAGTTAGTAAAAAATTTGTTTTAAATCAGCGGGGCAACTTCAGTTGGGGCTGGTCGCGAGACGCGGTCATTAGTTGCTTTCGGAAGCATAGCCTGCCGGCCGCCAAACTTCGATAGGTGGCGGCCGGCAGGCTAGAGCGCACAAAGCTTGGGGTGAGACGGAGCCCCTTAGCTGTCCATCCAGGCCATCGGGTACTTACTCAAGGGCGCGAAGGACAGATCGTCGAGTACGCACACCACGCGCAATGTTCGCCTGGCTTCAAATTCTGATCGCCGGCGTGTAGCTTGACGGTCACCGCGTAGGGCGTCGTCATGTTGACGTTTCCGCTGGGCGCTGCTACCTCCTCCGTGCCCTCAATCAAGTTGTGCACGACGACGCAACCCGCTCGCTTCGGTTTTAGCCCGTTCATGAGCGGCCGCATAAACCTCACGCGCTTCGATAGGCTCGCGCCGACCACATTGATAACGTGCACTGATCTAGGCTTTGGAACGTCCGACAGGAGCGCCGCGCTGAGTTCAATCTCTACGCCGTTCAAGTCTGTAACGGGCGCACAGAAATCACCTCCCACTTCCGTGAGCAAGTCGATGCCACTCTGAAGTGCGGCGCAAGCGTGCCTGAATAGCTGCGGGTCATCCTCCGGCGTGGGCAATTCAAGCTCCTCCCGCGCGGCGACCAAGTGTTCAGCCGCAGCGGGTGCGATGTCCCGAGGCCAGGTGCGCAATGCCTGTGAAATTGCCATTTGTGCGCGCACCGACACGTCCTTGACAACGGCCGTCGGGAGCCCTAATTCATATCGGTAAAGATGCTGGAGGGGGCACTTTGCGTAAGTATCGAACTCGCTGAGTGTCATCGAACTGCCCGACGTGCTGCCTGCCGTAGATACCGGACTTACGCTCGATGTCGCGGCCGTTAGCGACTGCGTGCCGTGGGCACCGAGCATCGTAGTAGCTGGGCGACCTGCTTCCACTCGTACCTCAGCTCGGCACGGAAGTAGAAGGCATCTCGTTCCTGTCTTGGCAGGTTCATCAAAGCCTTAACGGCCGCAGCGCTGAGCTGCTTTTTCTCCAGCGCTTCTTCGGGCGACTCTCCATCCGGATCCTCAAGCCCTTCGAGAATCGCGGCGCCTTCGTGAGCCTCCTGCATGCCATCCACCGAGTCCATACTATTCATTTCGGTGCGCAGGTGGCGCAAAAAATCGTCCAATCGGTCTCGCACGAATACGCCGAAGCGGACTTCCGCGTTCGACAGAGGCGCTTTGTCCTCGAAGAACTTGAGCCAAATGTAGTCAATAGCATCAGTGAACGCTTGACCGCCCCGGCGCTCAACCTCCGGCCGATCCTTCGCTCCCTGCCAGCGCTTGCCAACGATCAGCTGGATCCGCCGATTGAGCATCGCCACCGCAGCCGCGATCACCCCCGCCGCCCGTCCGAAGTGCGTGCGCACGATGGTGGCGAGCACCTCGGACGGGACATGCCCGACCTCGGTGTGGTCCAGCTGGATGCGGCGTAGCAGTTGCTCTTCCGGGAGAGCCGCAATCTGTTTCAGTTCGGCCTCATGGGCCGAGTCGCGAGTTCGCATATGGTTTCCTACATAGCTGTGTGCATCGACCCCTTTCATCTATCAAACCGAGGCGAGAGCCGGAAAAAGCAAGAAGCCATGCCCGCGATATGGTTATTCGTGGCGCGGCCCAATAGTAGTGGTGTGGGGACTTTCTCGTTCATCGTGGGTTGAGTATTAGCCGGCCGTTTTTGTTCGACCATCTTTTCCCGGCGCCAAGACGGTCAACATGCTTCTGAAGGTCTCGCGCCCATGAAAAATCGGCCTCCAGTCCGAGGTCGCGCACGAGCCTTACGACCTTCACCCGTTTGCAGTGGCTCAAAAACTCGTCCAGCACGTCGGGGCGCAGATTGCGCAAGCGAACCATCAGGTTGCTCGCTTCCTCCATCGATTGTCCCTTCCCGATGTCGCTGGCGAGCTCCAGGATGGCTCGCTCGGGCACGGAAACCAGTACCCCCGGGTCGCCGGCCGGAAGCGGTTTCAGGCCCTTCCCGTAAGGAAAATCGCCGTCGAAGAGGGGGTAGTCTGATACAAGTAGCTCAGGTGTTTCGCCACCCATGGAGGGATGCGGTACGATTTCTGTCCCCATAAGGCGACTTTTTCCCGGAAGGCGATGTTGTGGCATACGCCCTGCCAGGAAAGGGCCGTTTTGCCACCGACGTGAAGGCCGGGTATGCGTCGGCCCAGATAGGCGATCGAGCCGTCTATTGATGGCGTGTCGCCGGTCAAAAGGTAGACCCCTGCGAGAGACACTGCAGCCAGCCGGATTTGACCATATGCGCCGCGAGCGCGGCACTCACCCCCATGTCCCTGAGCATGCCGGAATCAATCGGGTAGCCGCGCCGGCTTTCTTGCAGGAGTCGCTGGACTGTCTTGTTCCTCATCTGGGCGAGGGCGTTTGCGTTGTCTGGATGCAATATATGCGAGATTGTTTGATTATTTGCAATTTATTAACGCGCCACGATTGCTGCCGTGGCAGTGACTTTGCGACGGGCGCTATCTTTGGGGGGCAGATGTCGCGCTTGCCTCGGCCGAAGGGAATTTGAGGACGATCTGACCAGCTTACCCGCCAGTTTTGACGTTCCGCTGTCCCGGAAATCTCGCTTGTTTTCGCATGAGATTTCTCCAAAAAGAGGAGTCACATGAGGAACGCTTGAATCCACACTTTGTACGGCATATCATATAGTTACATTCGGGGCTTGATTGCATGTCAAAGTAAATGATGACGACAAGTCAAAGTAAACGATCCAGGCAAGTCAAAGTAAAATCTAGGCTTATCCCAAAGTAAATTTCGCGGCAACACCACACCACAGCGTCACCCATGGCTTCCTCTTCCCAGACAAAACCGCCCGCCAAGCTCGCCGCGGCGCTCAGAACACTCAAGCGGCTGCAGGACAAGCATCAGGGTGTCGTCGAGCACACCGATTTGACGGACGAGCAGCGCATACTCCTCGTCGACACCGGTTTTTTGCGTCCAGCCATGAAGGGCTGGTATTTCTGCAGCAACCCCGCGGAGGCGGACGGCGAGTCGACGATCTGGTACGCCACGTACTGGGCGTTCATCGCGCGTTATCTCGGCAAGCGGTTCAACAAACGTTACTGCCTAAATCCCGAAGCGTCGTTGCTGCTGCACACCGGCAATACCACCATTCCGGGGCAGGTGTACGCCGTCGCCAAGGAAGGCGGCTCGACAGTCCTTACTTTGCCGTCCAACACGTCGCTGGCGGTCTACGCGGACGAAAAGCGGGTTCCCAATTCGCGCGTCGAGGCCCGAGGCCTGCAGGTGTGGCCGATAGCCGAGGCGTTGTGCATGGTCGGCCCACAGTTCTTCGTGAACAATGCGGCCGATGCCGAGATCGCCCTCTCGCTGGTGCGTGGCGCGAGCGAGGTCCTCACCACGCTTCTCGCGGACGGTGGCAAGAAGGCGGCGGCAGAGCGGCTGGCGGGCGCGTTCGAGTTCATGAAGCGGCCCAACGAGGCTAAGCGCATCGTCGACAGCTTCGCTGCGGCGGGCACACCCATCAAGCCGCTCAACCCGTTCGAGCGCGAGGAGCCGTCGCTCCTGCCAAACCGCGAGCGGTCCCCGTACGTCCTCAGGTTGCAGTCTATGTGGGCGAGATGGCGCACGGCCGTGATCGAGGAGTTTCCCGCGCCGCCCGGCGTCGCGCAGGATGCGGGGGCCTATCTGGCAGACGTCGACGAGCGTTATGTCTCTGACGCCTACAACTCCCTCTCCATCGAAGGCTACCAGGTCACGGACGAGCTGATCGAGCGGGTCGCGCGGGGCGACTGGGACCCTGACGGCGATCCCGAGCATCTCAAAACCAAGAACGCGCTGGCGGCACGCGGTTACTACCAGACGTTCCAAGCGGTCAAGACGAGTATCGGGCAACTCTTTGCCGGCGAAAACGTGGGCGATGTCGTGGAGCGCGACCACCACACCTGGTACGCGGAACTCTTTGGACCATCGGTGAAGGCGGGCATACTCGCGACGCACCAGCTGGCTGGCTATCGCACGGGCCCGATCTTCATCCGCAACTCGATGCACACCCCGGTACCGCGCGATGCGATCCTCGACAGCCTCGAAGTGTTGTTTGAACTGATCAGGGCAGAGACGCATCCCGCCGTGCGCGCAGTACTCGGACATCACCTCTTTGTGTTCATCCACCCGTACTTTGACGGGAACGGACGCATCGGCCGGTTCCTGATGAACGTGCTCCTCGCCTCCGGCGGGTATCCGTGGACGGTGGTTCGAGTGAGCCGGCGTGCCGAATACATGAAATCCCTTGAGCAAGCGAGCGTACACGGGGAAATCCGCCCGCTGGCAAAGTTCCTTGCGGAAGAGATGGCGCAGTGGTCAGTGGAGCGCGCATGAAGTGCGATCACGCCCCCGCACACATGTGAGTAGGGTGCTTCGCACCGGCAATACTGGCATCGGTCTGACCGACTGAGCCTGCCGGCAGACGTGGTGTAAGCGCCTGGCGATGGCACGGGAGCAAGCTGGCTAGCGGCGATCAGGCAACGGCGGGTGCCAAGCGATGCGGTAGTAACCGAGCGATGTCGTCGGCTCGCGACCGCTTACATATGATCTCCCCCTGCACCCCCTCTAACTTCGCCGTAGATATGTAACCTCACGATAGACAAAGCCAAGACACCTAGCGGACAAATGTGCCAGCAAGGGTTTGTTAGTTTAATAAAATCGTTAAAATACAGTAGCTTAGGTCATGCTAACAGTAAGTGGTATTCAGAACAGCAGGATGCGAAACCGTCCCGGTTGAAATTCCGGTACGCTTCCGTGCGCGCCGCGCGCAATTGCGCCTGTCGCGGCGCGCGTGGCGCACCGCATACTGATCGCTTCCGATCACCCATAACGACATCCGAGACGCCCCATGGCCACCCAAGCCCTCTTTCGCGAAGACGCTTATCTGACGCACTGCGACGCGGTCGTCACCGCCGTCGACGAAGCCGGCATCCACCTCGATCGAACCGTGTTCTATCCGCTCGGCGGCGGCCAGGCGGGCGACAGCGGCACGCTGACGCTGCCGGGCGGCGCGACGCTCGCCGTCGCCGACACGCGCAAGGCGAAGTTCGAAGGCGCGACGCCCGACGACGCGGTGCACGTGCTCGCGCCGGGGCAGGAGGCGCTCGCGGCGAACGTGAAGCCGGGCGACGCGGTCGTCGCCGAAATCGACTGGACGCTGCGGCACCGCCGGATGCGGCTGCACACGGCGAGCCATCTGCTGTGCGCGGTGCTGCCGTATCCGGTCGACGGCTGCAGCGTGACCGCCGACTACGCGCGGATCGATTTCGCGACGGTCGAGCCGATCGACCGCGCGTTCGTCGACGCGCGCCTGGCCGAGCTCGTCGGCGGCTCGCATCCGGTGACGACCGAGTGGATCACCGACGACGAGATGGCGGCGCGTCCGGACCTCGTGCGGACGATGAGCGTGAAGCCACCGATGGGACTCGGGCGCGTGCGGCTGCTGCGGATCGGCGGCATCGACCTGCAGCCGTGCGGTGGCACGCACGTGCGCAGCACGGCGGAGATCGGCGGGCTGCGCGTCGCGAAGCTCGAGAAGAAGAGCGCGCGCACGCGCCGCCTCGTGCTGGAGCTCGCATGACGGCGCTGCACGCGCGAGGCGGCGCGCACGACGCCGCCGCTCACGACGACGCGGCGCTCGACCCGCGCGCGCGCGACGTGCTCGGCTTCTGGTTCGGCGCGCCCGGCGATCCGGCGTTCGGCACGGCGCGCAAGATATGGTTCAGCGGCGGTCCGGCGCTCGACGCGCAATTGCGCGAGCGGTTCGGCGCGCTCGTCGACGCGGCGACGGCGGGCGAGCTCGACGCATGGACGCGCACGCCGCTCGGCGCGCTTGCGCTCATCGTCGTGCTCGACCAGTTCTCGCGCAACATCCACCGTGGCACGCCGCTCGCGTTCGCGGCCGATCGCGCAGCGCTCGCGCACGCGAAAGCGCTCGTCGCGTCGGGCGGCGACCGCGCGCTGCCGACGGGCCATCACCGTGCGTTCGCGTATCTGCCGTTCGAGCACGACGAGTCGCCCGACAGCCAGCGCGAAGCGGTGCGCCTCTGCGCACGGATCAAGGACGAGGCGGGTTGCGCCGGCTACCACGATTACGCGCTGCGCCACGCGGTCGTGATCGAGCGCTTCGGGCGCTTTCCGCATCGGAACGCGATCCTCGGCCGGTCGTCCACCGACGAGGAAATCGCATTCCTGAAGGAGCCCGGCTCGTCGTTCTAAGCAGGTTCGGCCGTGCCAGCGCGGCCGCTCCGGATGTGCGCTCGGCGCGCTGGCACGGCGTCTTCGCGCATGCGGCGGGCCGCCGCGAGTGCTCGAAAGATGTGTGCGTCGTCCGATATCAATCGCGCTATCCGTCGCCGTTTTTTGTGTTGCTATCGTGAGTTCCACCGACGAGGGGCGACCGCCGAAGCCGGCGTGGCCGCCCGTCTCCAACCTTGCGAGGCCGAATCCATGTCCGAGCTGCTCGACCTGACCGCCTGCTCGCTTGCCGAACTGTTCAAGACCCGCAGCGTGACGCCCGCCGATTACGCGGACGCGCTGCTCGACCACATTGCGCGCTGGGAGCCGCATCTGAACGCGCTGTGCCGCTTCGATCCGGAGCGCGTGCGCGCGCAGGCGCTCGCGTCGACGCGCCGCTGGGCGGCGGGCGCGCCGTTGAGCGAGATCGACGGCGTGCCAGTGACGATCAAGGAACTGATCGCGACGCAGGGCGATCCGGTCGCGCAAGGCTCGGCCGCGGCCGCCGACGCGCCGCCCGCAACCGTCGACGCGCCCGCCGCGATGCGGCTGCGCGAGGCGGGCGCGGTCGTGATCGGCAAGACGGCGGTGCCCGATTACGCGATGCTGTCGTCGGGGCTGTCGAGCCTGTACGGCATCACGCGCAACCCGTGGCGGCTCGATCTCAATCCGGGCGGATCGAGCAGCGGGGCGGCCGCGGCCGCGGCCGCGGGCTACGGGCCGCTGCACGTCGGCACCGACATCGGCGGGTCGATCCGGCTGCCGGCCGGCTGGTGCGGGATCGTCGGCTTCAAGCCGTCGAACGGACGGATTCCGATCGATCCGTACTACACGGGCCGCTGCGCGGGGCCGATGACGCGCACGCTCGATGACACCGCGCTGCTGATGCGCTTCCTGTCGCGCCCGGACTGGCGCGACGCGACGAGTCTGCCGCCCGAGACGATCGACTGGTCGATCGCACCCGCCGACGTGAAGGGCATGCGGATCGGCCTGATGCTCGACGCCGGCTGCGGGATCGCGCCGGAACCGGAGATCGTCGCGGCGGTCGAGACGGCGGCCGAGTGCTTCGCCGCGCACGGCGCGCGGATCGTCGCGGCGCCGCCGGTCGTGTCGCGCGGGATGCTCGACGGACTCGACCGTTTCTGGCGTGCGCGGCTATGGGCCGACCTCGAACGCCTGCCCGACGCGGCGCGCGAGCGCATCCTGCCGTACATCCTCGCATGGGCGGGGCAGGGCGCGTCGGTGTCCGGCGTCGACGCGGTGCGCGGCTTCGGCGCGACGTTCGAGATGCGCGCGGCCGCCGCGCGGCTGTTCCAGTCGGTCGACGCGGTGCTGTCGCCGACCAACGTCGTCGCCGGCTTCCCGGCCGAATGGGCGGGGCCGACTCAAGACCCGACGCGGCCGTTCGAGCACATCGCGTTCACGGTTCCGTGGAACATGGGCGAGCAACCGGCGCTGTCGATCAACTGCGGCTTTGCGCGCAACGGGATGCCGATCGGCCTGCAGATCGTCGGACCGCGCTTTGCCGACCGCCTCGTGCTGCAGCTCGGCAAGGCGTACGAGAACTGGCGCGGCGCGATGCCGCGCTGGCCCGCGCCGCCTCACTAACGCAGTTGCGCACGCGCGTTTGCGCGCTCTGCGCGTTCCGTCGATTTTTCGCCTATCACCCTGACACTGCATCCAGCCCGGTGGCGGACATCGCTTGCGTCGCGCCGGCGGCCGGTATCGTCGTCGCTTCGATCGAGGACTCGCCATGGAAGATCTACTGGAACCCGCCTATCGGCCGATGCCTGCCGAGACCGGCCCGGCCGCGACGCAAGCCGACGCACGCCGCAACGTCGCGGCGGTCGCGCTCGGCAACGCGGTCGAGTTCTTCGACTTCGGCACCTATGCGACTTTCGCGGTGATGATCGGCCACACGTTCTTCCCGTCGAAGAGCGCGTTCACGAGCCTTTTGCTGTCGGTGTCCGTGTTCGGGCTCGGCTTCGTCGTGCGGCCGTTCGGCGCGCTCGTGATCGGCGCGTACGCGGACCGGGCGGGCCGCAAGCCCGCGATGATGCTGACGCTCGTGATGATGGCGGCCGGCACGGGCGCGATCGCGGTGCTGCCGGGATACGAGACGATCGGCGTGGCCGCGCCGATCCTGCTCGTCGTCACGCGGCTGATCCAGGGGCTCGCGTGGGGCGGCGAAGCCGGGCCCGCGACGACCTACATTCTCGAGGCGGCGCCGCCGGACAGGCGCGGCGCATATGCGTGCTGGCAGGTCGCGACGCAGGGCTTCGCAGCGGTCGCGGCGGGGCTCGCGGGCTACGTGCTGACGGTTTCGCTGTCAGAGGCCGATCTGTATGCATGGGGCTGGCGCGTGCCGTTCGTGTTCGGCCTGCTGGCGCTGCCGATCGGCATCTACATCCGCCGCCGGCTGTCCGACACGATCGATGCGCACGGCGCGTATGGCTCGACGCGCGAGATCCTGCGCGAACTGAACGCGCGGCATCGGCGGCCGATCGCGATCGGCCTGATGATCCTGCTCGGCAGCACGATCACGCAGTACTTCCTCAACTACATGACGACGTTCGCGTTGACCGAGCTGCATCTGCCGGGCGGCGTCGCGATGCTCGCAACGCTCGCGACGGGCGCGGCGCTCGCGGTGTGCTCGCTCGCCGGCGGCAGTCTATCGGATCGCTTCGGACGCCGCGCGGTCCTGATCTGGCCGCGCGTGCTGCTGTTGCTGCTGATTTTCCCGGCGCTGCAACTGATCGTGTCGCACCCGACGCCCGCCGTTTTCCTCGTCACGCTGACCGTGCTGTCCGGCCTGCACGGCATGAGCGGCGCGGCGCTCATCGTGCTGATCGCCGAGAGCTTCCCGCGGCGGGTGCGCTCGACCGGATTCTCGATCGTCTACGCGGTCGCGGTGTCGCTGTTCGGCGGCACCGCGCAAAGCATCGTCACCTGGCTCATCGGCAGCACCGGCAATCTTGTGGCGCCGACGGGCTACCTGCTCGTCGCGAATGCGATCTGCATCGCGGCAGGCTGGTTCGCCGTCGAGACCTGGCCGGCCCGGCGCGCCGCGCGTTAGCGCGCAATCCATCGTGTTCCGCTCTTGATCGCTTCCAGTCACATCGGAATCCAAATGAAATACCGACGACTCGATGGACTCGCGCGCGCCGGGCGCTACGCGGCGCTTTGTGTCGGATGTGTCGACGACACAAGCGCGCGCTGCCACACATCGACAGTTTCGAATTTCTCGACGCCCGCCCGATGCGGTGGACAGAAGCCGACGTCGAGGTTCGCGCGGCCCTGGCAGAGCGTGTCGAGCGTGTGCCGTGCGCTCGCGACGGCGATGTCGAAGCGGATGCGCGAGCGCTGCGTGAAGTCGGCGAGAACGGGCGTGAGCAGTCCAGACACGATCTCCTCCGACGCATAGACCGAAACCGATCCCGTTTCGAGATTGCGCCGCTCCGAGATCATCGTCTTCACTTCGCCGATCTCGCGCAGCACCGTGCCGATGCGCTCGGCGACGAATTCGCCTTCGGCGGTCAAGCGAATGCCGCGCGGTCCGCGTTCGAGCAAAGGTGCGCCAAAATGGTGTTCCAGTTGCTCGATCTGCCGGTTGATCGCGGTCGGCGCGACGTGCGGCTGCTCGGGCGCTTTGCGCAGCGACGCGCAGTGCGCGAATTCCTGAAAGTAGCGGAATGTGCGAAGTTGCGTGGGGCCGTCCGGTTGGGTAAGCGCAAGAAAGAGCCGACCAATGGGCGGAGCCATTCCCGTACCGGACCGGCAGACGCGGGCACGAACGGGTGCGACGCACGGACGGCGCGAACCGGAGCAGCATAGGACGCGGCGGGCGCCGCGCAAATGGAGGAGAGACGGTGCGCGGCGAAGGCGTCGCGCACACGCGGGCATTACGGACGGAGGCGGGTCGCGGCGGGCGGCGTCGGCGTGCGAACGTAGACGCGCAGCATTTCCTGCTCGTCGCCCGGACGCGCGCCGGACCAGAACGGCTTCCATTCGCCGTCGAGCGCGGGCGGGTTCGCGCGCGTGCCTTGCACGATGAGCCACGTGCAAGCGCTTGCGTTCGGTTGCGCGACGGGCTGGTGCCGGATGCCCGAGAAGTAGTAGAGCATCGGCGCTTCCGACTCGCCGAGATCGACGCTCGCCATGCAGTCGCCGTCGTTCCATTCGAGCGCAAGCTGGCGGTTCAGATCTTCGAACACCGAACGATAACTCTTCGCGACGTCGAGCCAAGGCAGCAGCAGTGTGTAGATGAGCCCCCACGCGACGAGCGCGCCCATCGCCCACGACAGCGCACCGCGCCATTTGCCCGCGAGCCGCAGCGACGGCAGCAGGCCGACCCAGCCGATCGTGATCGCGAGCGCCGACAGCACGAGCGCGGGCTCGATCGGCATCGTCCAGTCGAGCGGCAGCCAGCGGCCGAGCCATTGCAGGGCGGCGCGCGGGCCGTTGTGATCGGACATCAGCGACCAGACGACCCATGCGAGCGCCGCGACTGCGCCGAACAGCAGCCGGCTCGCATAGTCCCACGCGGTGTGCAGCCGCTGGGGCAGGCGCGGAATCGCCTGTGCGGCGACGAGCGCGAGCGGCGCGATGAACGGCAGGACGTACAGTTGCCGCGACGTCGCGGAAATGTGCAGCACGGCCATCCCGATTCCCGCGAACGCGAGTGGTAGCGCGACGCCCGGCGCGCGCCACTCGCGCCAGAGGCCGCGCGTGAGCGCGACGAGTGCGAGCGGGGCGACCGGGAAGCCGACCGTCAGCAGCGCGCGCCAGATGAAGAGCGGTTTGTCGTTTTCGGCGCCGAGCGTTGGCACCGAGAAGCCGAAGAAGCGGCCGACGTTGTTTTCCCAGAACCAGACGAGGAACAGCGATTCCGAGCGCAAGAACAGCGCGGTCGGCCAGATCAGCGCGAACGGCGCGCACACGAGCGCGGCGACGGCGAGCGAGCGGAAGAACGCGCGGCTGCGGCAGGCCGGATAGAGGACGAGCGTCGCGACGACGGTCGCGCCGAACACGAGCGGCACGAACAGCCCCTTCGACATCAATGCGACGCCGACGCCCAAGCCGAAGAGCGGCGCCGCGAAGCGGTTCGCGGGCGCGCGGTGCATGGCGTTGGCGCCGTTCGCGCTGCCGGCGTGCCGGATCACGAGTTCGAGCAGTCCGCAAAATCCCATCGCCGTGCCCGCCATCAACGCGACGTCGGTCATCAGATCGTGCGAATGCTTGATGACGATGAGCGAGCCCGCGTACAGCGCGACGGTGCCGATCACCGGCAGTTCGAGCCAGCGCGTCGCGCTGGTCGCGATGCGGGCGGCGCGCGCGGCGAAGCCGAACGCGAGCGCGGCGAAGAGGGCGCTCGCGAGCCGCGCTGCGTCGTGTAGCGGCAGGTAGCGGGAAAAGAGCCACGCGAGGCCAGTGGCGACCCAGTCGTACAACGGCGGCTTTTCGAGGAACGGCTGCCCCGCGTTGGTCGGCACGACGAAGTCGCCGCTTTCGAGCATGTGCTGGATGATGCCGAACGTGTAGGTCTCGTCCTGCTTCCACGGATCGTGGCCGAGGACGCCCGGCAGCAGATATGCGCACAGCACGGCCGCGGCGACGAGCCATGCGCGCAGCCCGGCGAGCGGCGCGCGGGCGACGGACGACGTTCCGCGCGCATCCGCGGCACGGCCGCCTGCTGCGCCCGCAGCGCTCGGTGCACGGACGGCGAGCGCCGCGGCGGACGGCGTCGGCGAATTGGCTTCCGATGGGCGGACGTGATGCGCCGAGCCGGGCGCGTGCCGGCCGCCGGGCGTTGCATTTCCCTGCATCTGGTTGATCTCTTCGTATGTGCGGGCCAAGCTGCGTGGGTTCGGCCGATTTCGTGACCGCGAGGGGGCGGATGACGGGCGTGCGACGGCATACGTCGCAATGGGCGTTAGTAGACCACGAGATTATTACGAACGTTTACGAAAATTGTTATGAAACGCTAAATATTTCGGAGAATTGTGAAGTTTTGTGTGGCCGATACGGCGGGCTTTCGTGTCGCAGATCGTGTCAGGCCCGCATTGTGCGGCGGTCGATGTGAAAAAACGACGATTGGCGGCCCGAGCGCACAGGCGAGCGCGTGAAATCGTTCGAAGCCCGAATGAATGGAGATGGCCTTGCCGCTCGTCGCTCGGCGAGCGAAGGTGCAGCGTGCGCGGGCGTCAGCGCCCGCCGCCGACGTCGAGCAGTGCGCCCGTCACGTACGACGCCGCGTCGCTCAGCAGCCAGACGATCGCTTCGGCTACCTCGTCGGCTTCGCCCGCGCGACCGAGCGGTGTCTGTGCGCCCAGCCGCTCGGCGCGGCCGGGCTGGCCGCCGCTCGCATGGATCTCGGTCGCGATGAGGCCCGGGCGCACCGCGTTCACGCGCACGCCGTGCGAGCCGAGTTCCTTCGCGAGACCGAGCGTCAGCGTGTCGACCGCGCTCTTCGAGCCCGCATAATCGACGTATTCGTTCGGCGAGCCGAGCCGCGCGGCGATCGACGACACGTTGACGATTGCGCCGCCCGCGCCGCCGCGATCGGTCGACAGCCGCCGCGCGGCCTCGCGCGCGCACAGATACGCGCCGAGCACGTTGGTGTCGAACACGCGTGTCAGGCGCGCGACGTCCATGTCGGCGAGCGGCAGCGACGGCGCGACGATTCCCGCGTTGTTGACGAGCGCGTCGAGTCGGCCGAACGCGGACCGCACCGCGTCGAACATGCCGATCACGTCGGCTTCGTTCGCGACGTCGCCGCGCACGACGCACGCTTGCCCGCCCGCGGCGCGCACCGCGTCGGCGGTCGCTTCGGCGGCGTTCGCGTCGTGCGCGTAATTGACGCCGACTGACCAGCCGCGCGCAGCGACGAGCAGCGCGGTCGCGCGGCCGATGCCGCGGCTCGCGCCGGTGATGAGGACGACCTTGGGCGGCGTGTTCGTCATTGCTTGAACCTCGGCCCGGGCGGAATGCGCGTTCGGGCGAAAAAGAGGAACGGCGGGAAAGCGGAGACTGCGCGGCAACTGCGCGACGCCGCCGGTCGACGCGGAAGACGAGACCGGCGCGCGAAGCGCGGCGCGTGCATCAGGAGAAGCGGTGCGAGGCAGCATGCCGGATCGCGGCGCGCGTCCGCGATCCATCGCGGCGGCTCAGGATTCCTGTTCGGACAGGAACGTCCATTTGTCGCGCGCGGGCGGACGATACTGGACGAGCTGATCGATGAGCGCGCCGGGGACCGCGTCGATGCACAGCGCATCGAAGTACGTACGCTGCATGAAGCCTTCGTCGACCGTGTGCTTGAGGAGCGTGATGAGCGGCTCGTAGAACGCGTCGACGTTGTAGAGCGCGACGGGCTTGCGATGATAGCCGAGCTGCGCCCACGTGTAGACCTCGAAAAACTCTTCGAGCGTGCCCGCGCCGCCCGGCATCGCGACGAACGCGTCGGCGAGCTCGGCCATCATCTTCTTGCGATGATGCATGTCGGGCACGACGTGCAGCTCGGTCAAGCCGGTGTGGCCGACTTCCTTGTCGACGAGCAGCTCCGTGATGACGCCGATCGCCCGCCCGCCGGCGGTGATCACCTCATCGGCGATCACGCCCATCAGGCCGACGCGCCCGCCGCCGTAGACGAGCGTGAGGCCGGATTGCGCGAGCACGCGGCCGAACGCGCGCGCCGCTTCCGTATAGACGGGCTTGACGCCGTTGGCCGAGCCGCAATAGACGCAGACGGCCTTCATTGCTTCGTATCCTTGCGCGGCGAACCGTCGCGCGGCGGCAGGAAGTCGTGGAACTCGCGCTTCGGCAGCTTGCCGGACACGAGATCGTCGAAGATCTGCCGCGAGCGGCCGCGCAGATACGGCGCGATCACCGAGATCACGTGCATGCTGACCTGGTGCAGCTCCTCGCGGATCGCGTCCTGGTCGTTGTACTTGCGCGGGTGCATCACGTATTGATACGACAGCCAGTAGGTGGCGATCACGGCCATGTTGGTCGCGATCACCTCGATCTCGGCAGGCGTCGCGACGAGCTCGCCGTCGGCCGCGAGCAGCTCGCACATCTCGCGCGCGAAGCGCACCTTGTGGCTGATGATCTGCTTGAAGTGCGTCTCGAGCGTGCGGTTGCGCGCGAGCAGATCGTTCAGGTCGCGATAGAGGAAACGGTAGGTCCACATGAAGTCGGCCATGTACTGCAGGTACGACCACGTTTCGTCGATCGTCGGCCGATGATCTTCGGGAAAACGCAGGCGCCGTTCGATCTGCTGTTCGAACTGCGCGAAGATGCTGTTGATGATGTCGTCCTTGTTGCGGAAATGGTAGTACAGGTTGCCTGGGCTGATTTCCATTTCCTCGGCGATCGTCGTTGTCGTGACGTTCGGCTCGCCGATCTCGTTGAAGAGTTTCAACGACAACTCAAGAATCCGTTCGCGCGTGCGGCGGGGGGGTTTCGCTTCCATGTCGTCCGGCCCTGTGTTTGCCGGACTGGCGGGCGCTGCCAATGTTGCTTGCTGCGTGAATCGTAGTCCGGCTCGGGTTGCTGTGTTGAAGGCTGTCGGCCGATTATAAACCGCTACCTTGCGCGTCCGGCGTATTTCGTCATCGGGGCATACCCGGCGGTGTTGCGTCGCACACAAGAGGCGGGTCAAGCGGCGCGAGTCGCGGCGGGGGCCGGCCGGACGTCGGCTGCCGCGATGCGCCTAGCCGGCGAGCCGGTGCCAGACGAGCGGGCCGAGTATGAGGCCCCAGGTCGTCAGGCACGCGCAGAGTGCGACCGTGACGGCCGCGCTGCCGAGATCCTTCGCGCGCTTCGACAGCTCGTGGCGTTCGAGCGAGATCCGGTCGATCGCCGTCTCGACGCTCGAGTTCAGCAGCTCGACGATCAACACGAGGAGCACGGTGCCGATGAGGAGCGCGCGCGACGCCGGCTCGACCGGCACGAACGCCGCGATCGGCAGCATGATTGCCGCGAGCGTGAGCTCCTGACGGAACGCGCTTTCTTCGCGGATCGCGACGCGAAAGCCGTTGTACGAGTTCTTGAGCGCATGCCACGCGCGCATCAGGCCGCGATTGCCCTTGTACGGATTGTGCGGCAGCGCGAGCGGATCGTCCGGGCCGAGCGGCTCGTGCGGCTCGTGCGTTTCAGACGAAGGGAACGGAACGTGGACAGGGTGCGCGGCGGCCGCACGTGCGGCCGGCCTCCGCGGCGAATGGGTCGGGGGCGCTTTCGCGCGCATGGCTGGTTTCAAACGGCTGCGCCTTCGGTGTGTGGACAGGCGGTTTTCGGCAGAGGCTTCAGGTGCGATGCGAACTGCTCGGACGCCGCGAGCCACGAGTAGCGCTCGGCCCAGGCGCGCGCATGCCGCCGGTCGATCTTCAGCGCCTCGAGGCACGCTTCGCGCAGGTCGTCGTTCATCGCACCCGCGCCGCCGTCGGCGAGCACGTCGACGGGCCCCGTGACCGGGTACGCGGCGACGGGCGTGCCGCACGCGAGCGCCTCGAGCAGGACGAGCCCGAAGGTGTCGGTGCGGCTCGGGAACACGAACACGTCGGCGGCGGCGTATACCTTGGCGAGCTCCGCCTGAGTCAGCACGCCGAGGTAATTGGCCTCAGGATAACGTGATTTGAGCTCGGCGAGCGCGGGCCCTTCGCCCGCGACCCACTTCGAGCCGGGCAGGTCGAGCTTCAGGAACGCCTCGACGTTCTTCTCGATCGCGACGCGGCCGACATACAGGAAGATCGGCCGCGCGGTGTTGAGCACCTTCGACTCCATCGGCTGGAAGACGTCGAGATCGACGCCGCGCGTCCACAGCACGACGTTGTCGAATCCGTATTGCTCGAGGTCGCTCTTGACGACGGGCGTGGGCGCCATCACCGCGAGCGACGCGCCGTGGAACCAGCGCAGGAAACGGTAGGTCGCCGACAGCGGAACGCCGAAGCGCGCCTGCACGTATTCCGGAAAGCGCGTGTGGTACGCGGTCGTGAACGGCAGCTTGCGGGCGCGCGCGTAGCGGCGCGCGGCGAGGCCGAGCGGGCCTTCCGTCGCGATGTGCAGCGCGTCCGGCTCGAACGCGTTCAGGCGCTCGCGCAGCCGCCTGTACGGCAGGATCGACAGGCGGATTTCGGGATAGGTCGGGCACGGCACCGTGCGGAACTCGAGCGGCGTGACGAGCTCGACGCGGTGGCCGAGCGCGATGAGCTCGCGCGCGGTGCTCTTCAGCGTGCGCACGACGCCGTTGACTTGCGGCTCCCACGCATCGGTGACGATCATGATTTTCATCGCAGGCAATCCTTTCGGAGGTCAGGCGGTGGCGGCTTTCGTCTTGCGCGATTGCGCGGCGGGCGGCGTGTGCAGCACGGTCCAGTAGACGACCCTCAGTTCGCCCTCCATCGTCTCGACGAGCGCGGACAGGCTCTCGACCCAGTCGCCGTCGTTGCAATAGAGCACGCCGTCGATGTCGCGGATCTCGGCCTTGTGGATGTGGCCGCAGACGACGCCGTCGCAGCCGCGGCGACGCGCTTCGTCGGTCATCACCGCTTCGAACGACGAAATGAAGTTCACGGCGTTCTTCACCTGGTGCTTCAGGTATTGCGACAGCGACCAGTACTGAAAGCCGAAGCGGCTGCGGATCCGGTTGAACCAGCGGTTCAGCACGAGGATCAGCGTGTACAGCGTGTCGCCGAGATAGGCGAGCCACTTCGCGTGCTGGATCACGCCGTCGAACAGGTCGCCATGGACGACCCACAAACGTTTGCCCGACAGCGTCGTATGGAACGCCTCGCCGCGCACGTGGATCTCGCCGAACGCGAGATCGCAGAACTGGCGCGCGGCTTCGTCGTGGTTGCCGGGGATGTACACGACCTGCGTGCCTTTGCGCGCCTTGCGCAGGATCTTCTGAACGACGTCGTTGTGCGCTTGCGGCCAGTACCAGCCCTTTCTGAGCTGCCAGCCATCGATGATGTCGCCGACGAGGTACAGGTATTCCGATTCGTTGTGCTTGAGAAAGTCGAGCAGATACCCGGCCTGGCAGCCGCTCGTGCCGAGGTGGATGTCCGACAGCCAGATCGTCCGGTAGTGGTGCGTGGCGGGCTCGTGGTCGTCGTGCCGCGTGGCGCTCGCGGCGGGAGGACGGGCCGGCGCGAGCACTTCGCTCGCTGCGGAGCCGGACAGGAAGGCGCTGGCGGCGTGCAGGCCAGCAGGATCACGAAAGAAGGAGGTCGCGGACTTTTTCTGGCCCATGCATGACTCGCGCCGATTGAGGTTATCGGCATTGCGCCATGCGGGCGTGACGGTGCCGTGACAGTCACGAGACGTTCTTATTACGGGGAATCAGCCGTGGCGGGGCGCGGCGACGATGCGGGTGCCGGCGAGGCGATCGTGCGGGAACTGGCGCGTCGGGTGCAGTCGCGCGGCTAGCGACCACAGCGCGAACCAGGCGGTCGCGGCCGCGAGCGTGCGCGGCACGGAGAAGCCCGCGAGCGGGTGCAGCGCGAGGGGCGGCAGGAACCACAGCCAGCCGAGCGCGTAGCGGACGATCGCCCGGCCGACCGACAGCGGCGCGCCGCGCGCGGTTTCGATGCGCAGCCGCCAGGTCTTCATCGGCAGCGTCTGGCCGCCGTGCGTCCAGAACCAGACGAAATAAACGCCGACGACGGCCGCGATCCACGCGGCGAGCAGATTGTGATGGTCGAGGCCGTTGCGCTGGTGGAGCGTTACGCCGAACGCGAGGCCGGCAAAGAACACGACGCCGAACAGCAGCAGGCTTTCGTAGACGAGCGCGGCGAGCCGGCGGCGCACACTCGGCGGCGGCTCGGACGGAATCGCGGGCGCCGTCACGGCCGTTTACGAACCGTTGAAGAGCGACGGCGCCTCGGACGGCGAGACGGGCGTGGGCACGGCCGGCGTGACGGCGCCCGTCGTCGTCGATGCCGGAGCGGGCGCCGCGGCGGGCGCGCTGGCGGCGGGCGGCGCGATGCTCGCGGCGGCCGCGCTCGCCGGATGACGGTCGTGCGCGTTGACGAGCCGGTTGACGTCGCGGTCGGTCTTGCCGGTGGGCGGCGCGCTGACGACGGTCGGCCGGCGCCGGCGCTCGGCCGCCGCGAGCTTCTCCTTCTGCTCGGGCGACAGCTCTTGGTAAGCCTTCCAGGCTTTCTCGCGAGCCTGCGCGGACAGATCCTTCGACACCAGGTAGTTCTCGCGTGCGACGCGGCGCTGCTCGGGCGTCATGCGGACCCACTCGGTCATCCGTTCCTGCAGGCGCTTTTGCGCTTCAGACGACATCTTCGGGAAGCGCGCCGCGATCTTCAGCCATTTGCGCTTGCGCTCGTCGCTGAACGAATCCCATTGATTCGCGAACGGCGCGAGCGCGACGCGCTGCGGCGGCGTGAGGCGCGCCCAGGACAGCGGGCTCGACGGCGGCAGCGCCGGGAAGTCGGTCGTGAGGGCGATCGCGGCCGACGCGATCGCCGGTGCGCTCGCCGCCGCCACCGCGGCCGGTTGTGGGTGAAAGCGCGGGTAGGTGGCGGCGTACGCGACGATGAGCGCGATCACGCAACCGAAAAAGACAGCCAATCCCCGTTTTTGACTCACCCGTGCGTTCCTCTTCTTGATGCGTTGGCGTTAGTGAGTGTGCGACAGATACGCGTTGAACCCGTGGTCGAGATACGCGGTGAGAGGCAGGTTGTCGCTCAGCATCGCCGCGTCGATGTCCGCGAGCTCGGCCGTGCGCTGCATGTCTTCCCAGTACGCGATGCCGACGAGCCCCGCGAGCAGCAGCGCGAGCGGCCACGCGCGGATCAGCCGGCGCGCGAGCGACTTGCGGCGCGGTTCGGCAGACGGGCGCAGCTCGAGCGTGCCGGCGTTGCCGGCGAGCGCCGGCACGAGCACGATCGCGGCGTCGGGCTTCTTGCGGGCGAGCGCGGCGCGACGCGCGGCGGCGAGCCGCTCCGTCGTCGCGGCGGGCAGCGCGGTCGCGCGCTCGTCGAGCGCGCGACGCACCTTGAAGGCGAAATCGGTTTCTTCTTTCGTTGCGGGAGCGGAGCTCATAGCGTGATTCCTTTGGCCTTGAGCGCGGCCGCCAGTGCGTGAGTGGCTCGGGAGCAGTGCGTCTTGACGCTGCCTTCTGAGCACCCCATGGCGGCGGCTGTCTCGGCGACATCCATATCCTCCCAATAACGCATCAGGAAGGCTTCCCGTTGACGCGCCGGGAGCTTCTGGATTTCATGGTCGATGAGGGCGAGCACCTGCTCGCGCTCGAGCCGCGTCTCGCTGCTCTCGACACCGCCGCCGTCCGCCGATTCGAGCGTCTCCAGCGGGTCGAAATCTTCGTCGTCGGTATTGTTCAGCGACGAGAACAGGCTGACCCAGGTGTTGCGCACCTTTTGTCTGCGGAAATGGTCGTGGATCGCGTTCTGAAGGATCCGCTGAAAAAGCAGCGGCAGCTCGGCGGCCGCGCGGTCGCCGTACTTCTCCGCGAGCCGGATCATCGCATCCTGCACGATGTCGAGCGACGCGTCGTCGTCGCGCACCGCGTAAGCAGCCTGCTTGAACGCGCGCCTTTCGACGCCCGCCAGAAAGTCCGCGAGTTCCTTGTCTGATGCCATTCCGTGAAGGTCTGCGCTGCGTTCTTGCGGCGTGAAAAGATCGGAAAAATTTCGTAAAACCCGCGGATGCTAACAAATTTCGCCGTCGACGGCATCCTGATCGGGCTGTCAGGCCGCAGAAACGGGCGCGCGTGGCGGTTCGCCGCGGGCCTCGGCGGGACGTTCGCGTTCGCTTCGGCAGGAGGATTGATGCGCCGCGGGATTTTCCGCTTGACCGCCTGTCGGGGACCCGCTATCGTTGCCAGTTCGCAACATAAGTGATGGTCACATTTGAGGCTGGCCCATGAAGCCCGCCTTTCAACTGGACGCGCCGCTTGAACCTGAGCCACAAGCCCAGCAGAGAGCACCCGATCAATTTTTTGCCGAAAATTCGAAAGGTTATCGATGAACATGCCCAGCGCGGAATTCTCCACGTCGGAATCCCTTTCCCCTCAGAAAACCGGCTCCATCGGCGCCACCGTGCTCATGAAGGCACTGGCCGACGAGAACGTCGAATTCATCTGGGGCTACCCTGGCGGCTCGGTCCTCTACATCTACGACGAGCTATACAAGCAAGACAAGATTCAACACGTGCTCGTGCGCCACGAGCAGGCCGCCGTGCACGCCGCGGACGCGTACTCGCGCTCGACGGGCAAGGTCGGCGTGTGTCTCGTCACGTCCGGCCCGGGCGTGACGAACGCGGTGACGGGCATCGCCACTGCCTACATGGATTCGATCCCGCTCGTCGTGATCAGCGGCCAGGTGCCGACCGCGGCGATCGGCCAGGACGCGTTCCAGGAGTGCGACACTGTCGGCATCACGCGGCCGTGCGTGAAGCACAACTTCCTCGTGAAGGACGTGCGCGAGCTCGCGGAAACCGTCAAGAAGGCGTTCTACATCGCGCGCACCGGCCGGCCCGGTCCCGTCCTGATCGACATCCCGAAGGACGTGTCGAAGACGCCGTGCGAGTACGAGCCCGTCAAGAGCGTGTCGCTGCGCTCGTACAACCCGGTCACGAAAGGCCACTCAGGGCAGATCCGCAAGGCGGTCGCGCTGCTCCTGTCCGCGAAGCGGCCGTACATCTATACGGGCGGCGGCATCATCCTCGCCGACGCGTCGCGCGAGCTGAACCAGTTCGCCGACCTGCTCGGCTATCCTGTCACGAACACGCTGATGGGCCTCGGCGGCTACCGCGCATCAGACAAGAAGTTCCTCGGCATGCTCGGCATGCACGGCACGTACGAAGCCAACATGGCGATGCAGCACTGCGACGTGCTGATCGCGATCGGCGCGCGCTTCGACGACCGCGTGATCGGCGATCCGGGCCACTTCGCGTCGCGTCCCCGCAAGATCATCCACATCGACATCGATCCGTCGTCGATCAGCAAGCGCGTGAAGGTCGACATCCCGATCGTCGGCGACGTGAAGGAAGTGCTGAAGGATCTGATCGAGCAGCTGCAGACGGCCGAGCATGGCCCGGACACCGAAGCGCTCGCGCAATGGTGGAAGGACATCGAAAGCTGGCGCGCGAAGGACTGCCTGAAATACGACCGCGAAAGCGAGATCATCAAGCCGCAGTACGTGGTCGAGAAGGCATGGGAACTGACGGACGGCAACGCGTTCGTCTGCTCGGACGTCGGCCAGCACCAGATGTGGGCCGCGCAGTTCTACCGCTTCAACAAGCCGCGCCGCTGGATCAATTCGGGCGGCCTCGGCACGATGGGCTTCGGCTTGCCGGCGGCGATGGGCGTCAAGATGGCGCATCCCGACGACGACGTGCTTTGCATCACGGGCGAAGGCTCGATCCAGATGTGCATCCAGGAGCTGTCGACCTGCAAGCAGTACGACACCCCGGTGAAGATCATTTCGCTGAACAACCGCTACCTCGGCATGGTCCGTCAGTGGCAGCAGATCGAATACAGCAAGCGCTATTCGCATTCGTACATGGATGCGCTGCCGGATTTCGTGAAGCTCGCCGAGGCGTACGGCCATGTCGGCATGCGCATCGAAAAATCCGCGGACGTCGAGCCGGCGCTGAAGGAAGCGCTACGCCTGAAGGACCGCACCGTGTTTCTCGACTTCCAGACCGACCCGACCGAGAACGTCTGGCCGATGGTCCAGGCCGGCAAGGGCATCACCGAGATGCTGCTCGGATCGGAAGATCTGTAAAGGCGCGATGCGCGCCCGAGCCCGCGGGCGGCCGCCTTCACGAAGGGCGGTGTGGCACGCGGCGGTGCGCTGCGATACGCAATCGACACGGGATAATTCTGGAAGAAGCGAACATGAGACACATCATTTCCGTCCTGCTGGAAAACGAACCGGGCGCGTTGTCGCGCGTCGTCGGTCTGTTCTCGGCACGCGGCTACAACATCGAAACCTTGACGGTGGCGCCGACCGAAGACCAGTCGCTGTCGCGCCTGACCATCGTTTCCATCGGCTCCGACGACGTGATCGAACAGATCACGAAGCATCTGAACCGCCTGATCGAGGTGGTGAAAGTGGTGGACCTGACCGACGGTGCACACATCGAGCGGGAGCTGATGCTCATCAAGGTGAGGGCAGTGGGCAAGGAGCGCGAAGAAATGAAGCGGATGGCGGACATTTTCCGCGGCCGTATCATCGACGTGACCGAGAAGACCTACACGATCGAATTGACGGGTGCGAGCGACAAGCTCGACGCATTCATTCAGGCGCTGGACGCGGGCTCGATTCTCGAGACCGTGCGCACCGGCAGCTCGGGCATCGGTCGAGGCGAGCGCATTCTGAAGGTTTGACGCCGCCGCGCCGAACGAGCCGGGTGCGCCGTCAGGGCCCGGTCTCACTAACGAATTTCACTGAATCAGCGAAGGAACAATCATGAAAGTTTTCTACGACAAGGACGCCGACCTCTCCCTCATCAAGGGCAAGCAAGTCACGATCATCGGTTACGGCTCGCAAGGCCATGCGCACGCACTGAACCTGAAGGACAGCGGCGTGAACGTGACGGTCGGCCTGCGCAAGGGCGGCGCGTCGTGGAGCAAGGCCGAGAACGCCGGCCTCGCGGTCAAGGAAGTGGCCGAAGCCGTCAAGGGCGCGGACGTCGTGATGATGCTGCTGCCCGACGAGCAGATCGCCGCCGTCTACGCGCAGGAAGTGCACGCGAACATCAAGCAGGGCGCGACGCTCGCGTTCGCGCACGGCTTCAACGTCCATTACGGCCAGGTGATCCCGCGCGCGGATCTGGACGTCATCATGATCGCGCCGAAGGCGCCGGGCCACACGGTGCGCGGCACGTACGCGCAGGGCGGCGGCGTGCCGCACCTGATCGCGGTCGCGCAGGACAAGTCGGGCGCGGCGCGCGACATCGCGCTGTCGTACGCGGCGGCGAACGGCGGCGGCCGTGCCGGCATCATCGAGACGAACTTCCGTGAGGAGACGGAGACCGATCTGTTCGGTGAGCAGGCCGTGCTGTGCGGCGGCACCGTCGAGCTGATCAAGGCCGGTTTCGAGACGCTGGTCGAAGCGGGCTACGCGCCGGAAATGGCGTATTTCGAGTGCCTGCATGAGCTGAAGCTGATCGTCGACCTGATCTACGAAGGCGGCATCGCGAACATGAACTACTCGATCTCGAACAACGCCGAGTACGGCGAGTACGTGACGGGCCCGCGCGTCGTCACCGAAGAGACGAAGAAGGCGATGAAGCAGTGCCTGACCGACATCCAGACCGGCGAATACGCGAAGAGCTTCATTCTCGAGAACAAGGCCGGCGCACCGACGCTGCAATCGCGCCGCCGCCTGACGGCCGAGCACCAGATCGAGCAGGTCGGCGCGAAGCTGCGCGCGATGATGCCGTGGATCGCGAAGAACAAGCTCGTCGACCAGTCGAAGAACTAAGCTGCGCGTCCCATCCGGCCCCCGAATCGAGGGTCGGCATCAAAAAGCCGCCCGAAGGCACCGGAGCCGAGGGCGGCTTTTGCTATCCTACGGGCTTTGCAATTCAACGAAGAACGAACCATGAACTATCCTCATCCGATCATCGCGCGCGAAGGCTGGCCGTTCATCGCGATCGCGGCCGTCGTCGCGCTGTTGATCCATGCCATCGGCGGGTTCGGCCTCGCATGGCCGTTCTGGCTGCTGCTCGTCTTCGTGGTCCAGTTCTTCCGCGATCCGCCGCGCGCGATCCCGACGCAGGCGAACGCAGTGCTGTGCCCGGCCGACGGCCGTATCGTCGCGGTCGAAATGGCGCACGATCCGTATGCGAATCGCGAAGCGCTGAAGATCAGCGTGTTCATGAACGTGTTCAATGTCCACTCGCAGCGCTCGCCCGTCGACGGCGCGGTGCAGAAGGTCGAGTATTTCCCGGGCGCGTTCCTGAACGCCGCGCTCGACAAGGCGTCAGCCGAGAACGAGCGCAACGCGGTCGTGATCCAGACGGCGGCCGGCCAGACCGTGACGGCCGTGCAGATCGCGGGCCTCGTCGCCCGCCGGATCCTCTGCTACGTGCGCGCGGGCGAGCCCGTGTCGCGCGGCCAACGCTACGGTTTCATCCGCTTCGGATCGCGCGTCGACGTGTATCTGCCGAAGGGCAGCCGCGCGCGCGTGTCGATCGGCGAGAAGGTGTCCGCATCGTCGACGATCCTCGCCGAACTGCCCGAACAACAGTAATCGGGAACACGTATCGATGGCCGCATTCAAACCGCGCCGGCCGCGCAACGGCAATGCTCCGTGGCCGCGGTCGTTTCGTCACAACAAATCGGTCGCGCAGGACGTCGCGCCCGTCGAGAGCCGGCGCGCCGCGCGTCAGCGGTTCCTGAGGACGCGCGGCATCTACCTGCTGCCGAACGCGTTCACGACGGCCGCGCTCTTCTGCGGCTTCTTCGCGGTCGTGCAGGCGATGAACGTGCGCTTCGAAACCGCGGCGATCGCGATCTTCGCCGCGATGGTGCTTGACGGGATGGATGGACGCGTCGCGCGGATGACGCACACGCAAAGCGCGTTCGGCGAGCAGTTCGACAGTCTGTCGGACATGGTGTCGTTCGGCGTCGCGCCCGCGCTCGTGATGTACGAATGGGTGCTGAAGGATCTGGGGCGCTGGGGCTGGCTCGCCGCGTTCGTCTATTGCTCGGGCGCCGCGCTGCGTCTCGCGCGCTTCAACACGAACATCGGCGTCGTCGACAAGCGCTTCTTCCAGGGCCTGCCGAGCCCGGCCGCCGCGGCGCTGATCGCGGGCTTCGTATGGCTCGCGACCGACAACCGCGTGCCGATGAAGCTCGGCTGGCTGCCGTGGGTCGCGTTCGCGTTCACGGTCTACGCGGGCGTGACGATGGTGTCGAACGCGCCGTTCTACAGCGGCAAGGCGCTCGACGTCCGGCATCGGGTGCCGTTCGCGGCGATCCTGCTCGTCGTCGTCGCGTTCGTGCTCGTGTCGTCCGATCCGCCGCTGATGCTGTTTGGCCTCTTCGTGCTGTACGGGCTGTCCGGCTACGTGTTCTGGGCCTATATGGCCGTGCGCGGCCGGGCCAATCCGGCGCGCTCGTCGCAGCGGGAGCACTGACGGGCTCTTCCTGGCCTGGCGTGACGTCGAATCGAGTCCGGCTCGCGCCGGGCGCACCGAGGACGGCGGCTCGCGTAGCCGCCGTTTTTCTCGTCCGGATGCCGCGCGGCGCGGCGTTCGGGCTCCCGAGAAAGCTGCCGATTGCGCGCGGCCGGGAATGCCGCTATATTCGTCGGCATGACCGCATTTTCCCGCCTCTCCCTTCTTCTAGCCGGTGCGCCGCTACGCGCGCTAGCGCTAGCGCGCCTGCCGCGCTGATCGTTTTCGCCCTCCGTCGAGCTTCGTCTGTTGTCTAGCGTCGCCTGCGGTGGCGCGAGCTTCATCACGTGTGTTTCCCCATTCGACACCTGGAGTCCCCATGACAGACAAGCTGATCATTTTCGACACGACGTTGCGCGACGGCGAGCAATCGCCGGGCGCGTCGATGACGAAGGAAGAGAAAATCCGCATCGCGAAGCAGCTCGAGCGCATGAAGGTCGACGTGATCGAAGCCGGCTTCGCGGCCAGCTCGAACGGCGACTTCGACGCGATCCACACAATCGCGTCGCAAGTGAAGGACAGCACGATCTGCTCGCTCGCCCGCGCGAACGACAAGGACATCCAGCGCGCGGCCGATGCGCTGAAGCCCGCGAACAGCTTTCGGATCCATACGTTCATCGCGACGTCGCCGCTGCACATGGAAAAGAAGCTGCGGATGACGCCGGATCAGGTGTTCGAGCAGGCGCGCCTCGCGGTGCGCTTCGCGCGCAAATTCACCGACAACATCGAATTCTCGCCGGAAGACGGCAGCCGCTCGGACATGGACTTCCTCTGCCGCGTGCTGGAGGCCGTGATCGCCGAGGGCGCGACGACGATCAACATCGCGGATACGGTCGGCTATGGCGTGCCGGAGCTGTACGGCAACCTCGTGAAGACGTTGCGCGAGCGCATCCCGAACTCGGACAAGGCGGTCTTCTCGGTGCATTGCCACAACGATCTGGGGATGGCGGTCGCGAACTCGCTCGCGGGCGTGAAGATCGGCGGCGCGCGCCAGGTCGAATGCACGATCAACGGCCTCGGCGAGCGCGCGGGCAACACGTCGCTCGAGGAGATCGTGATGGCCGTGAAGACCCGCAAGGACTACTTCGGCCTGGATCTCGGCATCGACACGACGCAGATCGTGCCGGCGTCGAAGCTCGTGTCGCAGATCACCGGCTTCGTCGTGCAGCCGAACAAGGCGGTCGTCGGCGCGAACGCGTTCGCGCACGCGTCGGGCATCCACCAGGACGGCGTATTGAAGGCGCGCGATACGTACGAGATCATGCGTGCGGAAGACGTGGGCTGGACCGCGAACAAGATCGTGCTCGGCAAGCTGTCGGGCCGCAACGCGTTCAAGCAGCGCCTGCAGGAGCTCGGCATCGCGCTCGACAGCGAAGCCGACCTGAACGCCGCGTTCGCGCGCTTCAAGGATCTCGCCGACCGCAAGGCCGAGATCTTCGACGAAGACATCATCGCGATCGTCACCGAAGAGGAATCGGCGCTCGCGCACGAGCATGAGCACTACAAGTTCGTGTCGCTGTCGCAGCGCTCGGAGACGGGCGAGCGGCCGCAGGCGAAGGTCGTGTTCGCGGTCGACGGCGGCGAAGTGGCGGGCGAGGCGAGCGGCAACGGCCCCGTCGACGCGACGTTCAATGCGATCGAGACCGAAGTGGGCAGCGGCGCCGAGTTGCTGCTGTATTCGGTCAACGCGATCACGACGGGCACGCAGGCGCAGGGCGAAGTGACGGTGCGTCTGGCGAGGAGCGGACGGATCGTCAACGGCGTCGGCACCGATCCGGACATCGTCGCCGCGTCGGCGAAGGCGTATATCGCCGCGCTGAACAAGCTGTACTCGAACGCCGACAAGCTGAATCCGCAGCGCGCGTAGCACACGCCATGCGTGCGCGGCGGCATCGCCGCCGCGTTCCGAATGAACGACGCCCCGTGGGCCAATGGCCTCGCGGGGCGTTGTTTTTTCTACCGCATGGTGAGCCGGCATGCGCCGGCTCGAGCGCTCACTGCGCGCTCGGACTGCGGAAGAACCAGCGGATGCCGCGGCCGCGCGCGTGCTGGACCTGGCGCCGGTAGTCGACCGTGATCTCGCGCAGCGGCGCCTCCGCGACGAACGCATCGAGCATCTCGCGCACGTCGTGGTCGATGTAGTCGGCGCGGGTCGCGTCGATGATGACGACCGCGCGATCCGGGATCTGCGCGAGATGGTGCTTGATCTGCACCTTGCCGAGGAACGACACGTCCTTGCGGAACGACAGCAGGTAGTGGTCGTCGTGCTGCGCGAGCGTTGCCGGACTGCGCAGGTTTGCGCACGCGACGGCCAGCACGCAGCAGGCGAGGCCGAGCGCGATGCCGGCGAGGAGGTCGATCGCGAGCACGCCCGCGATCGTCACCGCGAACGGCAGGAACGCGCCGGGGCCTTGCTTCGCGACCGACGTGAAGAGCGCCGGCTTCGCGAGCTTGAAGCCCGTGTGGATCAGGATCGCCGCGAGGCTCGCGAGCGGGATCAGGTTGAGGAGCCCGGTGAGCGCGAATACGCTGACGACGAGCATCACGCCGTGCACGATCGCCGACATCCGGCTCTGTGCGCCCGCGTTCACGTTCACCGAGCTGCGCACGATCACTGACGTGATCGGCAGCCCCCCGATCGCGCCCGCGACGAGATTGCCGACGCCTTGCGCCTTCAGCTCGCGGTTCGGCTGGCTCGGGCGGCGCTTCGGATCGATTTGCTCGACCGCTTCGAGGCTCAGCAGCGTCTCGAGGCTCGCGACGACGGCGATCGTGATCGCGATGCGCCACACGTCGGGGTTCAGCAGGTGCGCGAAATTCGGGCCGAGGTCGACGGTCTTCAGCGCATTGCCGAGCGCGGCGAACGACGCGAGCTCGGGCAATGCGACCCGGTGCTCGGCGGGCGGCGCGAAGTGGGGGGCGAGGAAGCCGAGCGCGACCGTGGCGCCGATGCCGAGCAGCACGACGGCGAGCGGCGCGGGCACGAGGCGCACGAACGCGAAGCGGCGTATCGCGCGGGTTTCCCAGACGGCGAGGAGCGCGAGCGACGCGAACGCGATTACGCTCGATGCGAGCACCGCGTGGCCCGGCGCGTCGCCGTCGCCGCCGAGGCCGAGCGCGAACGGCATCTGCTTGACGATGAGCAGAATCCCGATCGCGGCGAGCATCCCTTTGATCACGGGCGACGGCACGTACGCGGCGAACCGGCCCGCCTTCAGGAGACCGAAGCCGAACTGGATGACGCCCGACAACAACACCGCGAGCAGGAACGCCTGGAAGCTGCCGAGCTGGGCGATGCCGTCGACGACGATCACGACGAGGCCCGCGGCGGGGCCGCTGACGGACAGCGGCGAACCGCTCAGTACGGCGACGATGAGACCGCCGACGATGCCGGACACGAGGCCGGCGAATGGTTCGACGCCGGATGCGCTGGCGATTCCGAGGCAGAGTGGCAGCGCGACGAGGAACACGACGGTACCGGCCACGAAGTCGCGCGGAAACGTGGAGAAGGAAGCGTGTAGATTCTTCATAGTGAACGGAAAAAACGGGTTGAGGCGGAATGCGGCGCGGCGGCGCCGGCCGGTCAGGCGGCCGTGGCTTCTGCGCGTTCGGCTTGCGGCTGCGGTTCGGCGGCCGCGTATCCGGACGCGAGTTCCTTGAGCCGTCCGTCGGCGAGCGAGAAGATCCAGCCGTGCACGAGTGGTGCGGGATCGGCGTCGCGGATGATCGGAGAGCTGCGCAGCAGGCGGACCTGCTCGAGCACGTTGAGCTCGGCGAGCCGGTCGGTGGCCTGGTCGGGCGAAACGCTGTCGAGTTCCGCGCGATGGTGGCCGGCGAGCGCGCAAAGCGGCGCAATTCTGCGGCTCACGTGCGGCAACTCGGGCGACGGGGGCAGCAGCGACGCGCGCACGCCGCCGCAGCCGTAGTGCCCGCAGACGATCACGTGATCGACCTTCAACACCCGCACCGCGTATTCGAGCACGCTTGCACAGTTGTCGTCGTCGGGCTGGAAGATGTTCGCAATGTTTCGGTGAACGAATAGTTCGCCGGGCGCACTCTGCGTGATGGTTTCCGCCGGCACGCGGCTGTCGGCGCAGCCGATCCACAGCACGCGCGGGTTCTGTCCGCGCGACAGCGCGTCGAAGAAGTCGGGCGAACGCTCGGACGTCTCGCTGGCCCAGGCGATATTGGCGACGAGCATGCTTTTTGGGAGATTCATTGAGGATTCCTTCTTATACGTGCGGTATCGGCGACGCAAACATGCATCGGCACGGAACCAATTGCTTTCTAAATTGAAAGGTTGTTGTGTGTGATATTAGGGGAACCTCGGAATCCGAAGTTCAATTTGAAATATTCTGTTGCAATTTATTTTCGGGGTTAGGACGATCGCACCAACTGTGAATATTGAATGGCTGCAAAGGGTGCATATCGCACCGAAATGGGCGTGAGATGCCCGTCCCGTGGGGGCAAGGGGAATCAGGCGGGTGTTTTGTTTTTGATTTCGCCGATGCGGCAACCGGGATATTGCTGCGTCATGAAAGATGACAAGAATTTTAAAAAGCTAATGAGAAAAATGATAAAAAAGTCATTTAAGAAGCCGAGCGCACTAAATGACTTTGGAAGGGATGCGCCGGTCGAACGGCCGGCGGCGGGAAGTATCAGAATAGCGAGCGGCGATCGGGATCGTGCAGCGGGTCGGGCGTCTTCTGCGTGAGGCGCAGGACGCCGGCATCGTCGAAGTAGAAGCTGTAGAGCATGTACCAGACGTTGTCCTCGAGGTAGCGATAGGTCCACACTTCGCGCTTCATCAGCGGGAAGTAGGACGTTTCGACCGGACGGCCGAAGTTCACGAGCACGTCGGTCCGGGTCCACTTGCCGATCTCGGCGCGATAGAACTCGAGCGGCTGCAGCACCTGCCGCACGTTGACGATCCTGCCGCGGGCGTCGACGTCGGCGGCCGTCGTGACCTCGCCCATCGGCTGGGTCGGCCACATCAGGCGCTTGCCGCCGTTCGGCAGGTCGTAGATTTCGCGCGGCGGACCCATCCGGGCGACGATCGCCGACGAATCCTCTCCGGCGTGAAACTGCTGCCACGGCTGGGCGCAGCCGGCGAGGAGCACCGCCGCGCAAGCTAACAGAACCGGGAGACGAGCGAACATACGTTTCTCCATGAGGCGGGAATGTCGAAGTTTTATCACGGCGAATGAATGCGCGCGCGTACCGGCGCGGAAAAGTTTGCGCTGCGCGGCATCCTCGGCATCTTCGACATCCGCGGTAAGGCGGGGGGCGCCGCCGCCATTCCGAACCGGCATCGGGAGGGCGGACGAATGGGGCTGGCGTCGACCGGGTTATTCAATCGACCGACCGATCGTCCGTCCGGTCGATGCGCCCGATCCGGCGATCATCGCTCGACGCTCGCCACCCGTCCGCGCGGCCGTCCTGCTTGCCTGTCCGCCGCGCGCTCGCCTATGATCCTGCGCTCGACGAACGGACTGCGCAGGAAACCACGCGATGTCTTTCCATTGGATGCGTTTTGCCGCCGCTGCCTCGGCAGCGCTCTCATTGACGATGCTGTCACCCGCGCAGGCCGGCGCGGCGGGCGAGCCGATCCGGATCGCGCTCGTCGAGGGGATGTCGGGACCGTTCGCGAATGCGGGCGCGGCGGTCGAGCGCAATTTGCGCTTCGGCGTCGAGCGCGTCAATGCGCAGGGCGGCGTGCGGCTGCGCGACGGCGCCCATCCGCTCGAGCTCGTCGTGCTCGACAGCAAGGGCGGCGTCGAGGAGGCGCTCGTCCAGTTGCGCGCCGCGACCGACAAGGGGATCGGCTTTGTCGCACAGGGCAACGGCTCGGCCGTCGCCGCGGCGCTCGTCGCCGCGCTCGACAAGCAGAACGCGCGCGATCCCGAGCATCGCGCGCTGTTCCTCAACTATTCGGCCGACGATCCCGCGCTGACGGACCGCGGCTGCAGCTTCTGGCACTTCCGCTTCGACGCGCACGCAGGCATGCGGATGGACGCGCTCGCCGACGTGCTCGCGCGCGATCGCGCAGTCAGGAAGGTCTATCTGCTGAACCAGGACTACAGCTTCGGGCACGACGTCAGCACGCTCGCTCGCGCCGCGTTGACGGCGCGGCGGCCGGACATCGCGATCGTGGGCGACGAATTCCATCCGATCGGACGCGTGAAAGATTTCTCGCCGTACGTCGCGAAGATTCGCGCGAGCGGCGCGGATGCGGTCGTGACGGGCAACTGGGGCAACGATCTGACGCTGCTCGTGCGTGCGGCGCGCGAGCAGGGGCTCGCGACGAAGTTCTACACGTTCTACGGCAACAGCCTGGACGCGCCTGCCGCGCTCGGCGACGCGGGCGTGAAGCGTGTGCTCGCGGTCGCCGACTGGCATCCGAATGCGGGCGGCGCGCAGTCCGACGCGTTCTACCGCGCATTCCGCGCGCGCTTCCCGACGCCGCAGGACGACTATCCGGTGCGACGGATGAGTCTGATGATCGAGATGCTGGCCGCGGCGATGGCGCGCGCGGGCTCGGCCGATCCAGTCGCGGTCGCGAAGGCGCTCGAGGGGATGCGCTACGACGACGGCTTCCACCAGGCGCAGATGCGCGCGGCCGACCACCAATTGATCCAACCCCTTTACGTGATCGAGATGGATCGCGTGGGCGCGCGTGGCGTGCGCTTCGACAACGCGGGGTCGGGTTACGGCTTCCGGACGGTGCTCGAGCTGCCGCCCGCGCAGGGCGCGGCTTCCGCTGAATGCCGTATGAAACGCCCGTGAAAGGCGGGGTTCGCCGGCAGGGTGACTTGTGCTACAATGCGCGCCGGTTGTAAATCACGGCACGGCCGTTCTTCCGTGTCCGCCTGTTCAGTCGAAAGGAAATCAAATGTCTGTTGCTGATATCAAGAAGTCGGAAGTTGTTGCTCAGTTCGCGCGCGGCGCCAACGACACGGGCTCGCCCGAAGTGCAGGTCGCGCTGCTGACGGCGCGCATCACGGAACTGACGGGTCACTTCAAGACCCACGCGAAGGATCACCACAGCCGCCGCGGCCTGCTGCGCATGGTGAGCCGCCGCCGCAAGCTGCTCGACTACCTCAAGGGCAAGGATGCCGACCGTTACCGCGCGCTGATCGAGAAGCTGGGTCTGCGTAAGTAAGCGGGGCGTTGCTCGCCTCCAGCAAGATGCCTGTGTCAGTCTGCTGATACAGGCATTTTGTTTTTTCGCGGCACGCACGATGCATGCCGTCGGGCTGTCGAAGCCCACAACCGGCCAGGCGCACAAGGGTTGAGCTTTGTGTCATTCCAGCGCGCTGTTCGCGTCCCGCTCGACGCCGAGCGGCGAGCACGGCGCTGGAATGGCATAAAAAACACACCTCTTCCCATGTGGCCCGGTCGCGCCGCCGCCATGCCGGCTTCGTCCGCGCACGGCGATCCAGTCATAGAACGAAAGGAGCGACCATGTCTCTGTTCAACAAAGTCGTGAAGGAATTCCAGTGGGGCCAGCACAAGGTGCGCCTCGAAACCGGCGAGATCGCGCGCCAGGCTAGCGGCGCCGTGCTCGTCGACATCGAGGACACCGTCGTCCTCGCGACGGTCGTCGGCGCGAAGTCGGCGAAGCCGGGCCAGGACTTTTTCCCGCTCACCGTCGACTACATCGAAAAGACCTACTCGGCCGGCAAGATTCCGGGCGGCTTCTTCCGCCGCGAAGGCCGTCCGTCGGAGCACGAGACGCTGACGTCGCGTCTCATCGACCGTCCGCTGCGCCCGCTCTTCCCGGAAGGTTTTTATAACGAAGTGCAGGTCGTGATCCACGTGCTGTCGGTGAACCCGGAAGTCCCGGCCGATATCCCGGCGCTCATCGGCGCGTCGGCTGCGCTCGCCGTGTCGGGGCTGCCGTTCAACGGCCCGGTCGGCGCCGCGCGCGTCGCGTACATCGACAACGAATACGTGCTGAACCCGACGCGCGAGCAGATCAAGGCGTCGCGCCTCGACCTCGTCGTCGCGGGCACGGAGCGTGCCGTGCTGATGGTCGAGTCGGAAGCCGAGCAACTGCCGGAAGACGTGATGCTGGGCGCCGTGGTGTTCGGCCACGAGCAGATGCAAAAGGCGATCGACGCGATTCACGAACTCGTGCGCGAAGGCGGCAAGCCCGAGTGGGACTGGCAGCCGGCTGCCAAGAACGAAGCGCTGATCGCGCGCGTGACCGAGCTCGCGCAAGCCGACCTGCAGGCAGCCTACCAGATCCGCGAAAAGCAGTCGCGCTCGACGAAGCTGAAGGCAGTCTACGCAGCCGCTACCGCGAAGCTCGCGGAAGAATCGGCGGCGTCGAACGCCGAAGCCGCCGATTCGGCGACGGTCGGCAATATCCTGTTCGATCTCGAAGCGAAGATCGTTCGCTCGCAGATCCTGAACGGCGAGCCGCGCATCGACGGCCGCGACACGCGCACCGTGCGCCCGATCGAGATCCGCACGGGCGTGCTGCCGCGCACGCACGGCTCGGCGCTCTTCACGCGCGGCGAGACGCAGGCGCTCGTCGTCGCGACGCTCGGCACCAAGGGTGACGAGCAGATCATCGACGCGCTCGAAGGCGAATACCGCGAACGCTTCATGCTCCACTACAACATGCCTCCGTTCGCGACCGGCGAAACGGGCCGCGTCGGTTCGCCGAAGCGCCGCGAAATCGGCCACGGCCGCCTCGCGAAGCGCGCGCTCGTCGCGTGCCTGCCGAGCGCAGACGAATTCGGCTACTCGATCCGCGTCGTGTCGGAAATCACCGAGTCGAACGGTTCGTCGTCGATGGCGTCGGTGTGCGGCGGCTGCCTCGCGCTGATGGACGCAGGCGTGCCGATGAAGGCGCACGTCGCGGGCATCGCGATGGGCCTGATTCTCGAAGGCAACAAGTTCGCGGTGCTGACCGACATCCTCGGCGACGAAGATCACCTCGGCGACATGGACTTCAAGGTGGCCGGTACGGCAGATGGCGTGACGGCGCTGCAGATGGACATCAAGATCCAGGGCATCACGAAGGAAATCATGCAGGTTGCGCTCGCGCAGGCGAAGGAAGGCCGCATGCACATCCTCGGCAAGATGAAGGAAGCGGTCGCAGGTGCGAACACGCAACTGTCCGAATTCGCGCCGCGCATGATTACGATCAAGATCAACCCGGAAAAGATCCGCGACGTGATCGGCAAGGGCGGCTCGGTGATCCGCGCGCTGACCGAGGAAACCGGCACGACGATCGACATCTCGGACGACGGCGTCGTGACGATCGCGAGCACGAACAGCGAAGGCATGGCCGAAGCGAAGAAGCGCATCGAGAACATCACGGCCGAGATCGAAGTCGGCCAGGTGTATGAGGGCACGGTGCTGAAGCTGCTCGATTTCGGTGCAATCGTGAACCTGCTGCCAGGCAAGGACGGCCTGCTGCACATCTCGGAAATCGTCAACGAGCGGGTGAAGGACATCAACGACTACCTGAAGGAAGGTCAGCAGGTGAAGGTCAAGGTGATCCAGACGGACGAGAAGGGACGCGTGCGTCTGTCGGCGAAGGCGCTGCTGAACGAAGCGGCGGGTCAGTCGGATACGCCGCCGCAGCAGTAAGCGGCGATGAAACGGCCGGCAGCGCGAATGCGCGCCGGCCGTTTTTTCATAGGATGGACCGGTTTGCGGGGCGCGCATCGCGCGCGCAAACCCGTCACGCTCTGGGAGCGACGTGCATGAAAGCGATCGAAATCACCGAATTCGGCGCGCCCGACGTGCTGAAGCTGACGGAGCGCCCGCAGCCGGAACCGAAGCGCGGCGAGGTGCTGATCAAGGTGGCGGCGTCCGGCGTCAACCGTCCGGACGTGTTCCAGAGAAAGGGCGCTTATGCGCCGCCGCCCGGCGCGTCGGATCTGCCGGGCCTCGAGGTCGCCGGCGAGATCGTCGGCGGCGACCTTTCCGACCTCGCGACGAACCCGTTCGGCCTGAAGCTCGGCGACCGCGTCTGCGCGCTGCTCGCGGGCGGCGGCTATGCCGAGTACGTGGCCGCGCCGCTCGCGCAGTGCCTGCCGGCGCCGAAGGGGCTGACCGACGTCGAGGCCGCATCGCTGCCCGAGACGTTCTTCACGGTATGGAGCAATGTGTTCGATCGCGCGCAACTGGGGGCGGGCGAGGGCGGTGCGCAGGAAACGTTTCTAGTGCAGGGCGGCTCGAGCGGCATTGGCGTGACGGCGATCCAGATCGCGCATGCGCTCGGCTTTCGCGTGTTCGCGACGGCGGGCACCGACGACAAGTGCCGCGCATGCGAGCAGCTCGGCGCGGAGCGCGCGATCAACTACAAGACTGAGGATTTCGTCGAAGTCGTGAAATCGCTGACGCACGACCGCGGCGTCGACGTGATTCTCGACATGGTCGCGGGCGCGTACGTGCCTCGCGAGTTGACGGCGCTCGCCGACGGCGGCCGGCTCGTCGTGATCGCGCTTCTCGGCGGTGCGAAATCGGAGATCAATCTGGGCGAGATCCTGCGCCGTCGTCTGACGGTCACGGGCTCGACGCTGCGGCCGCGTCCCGTCGAGTTCAAGGCGCGCATCGCCGCGCAGCTGAAGGAGCACGTGTGGCCGCTCATCGAGGACGGACGCGTGAAGCCCGTCATATACCGCGTGCTGCCGGCCGCGCAGGCGTCGGACGCGCATGCGCTGATGGAAAGCAGCGAGCACGTCGGCAAGATCATGCTCGATTGGGGTGCGAACGCTTGACACCCGTGGTTTGACCGGTTCTAGAGCGCCGCAGTAAAATCGCGGGTTCGCTTCGCCAGATGAACACGACGCCCGGCTTCGGCGCGTCAACGACGAGACAAACGATGTCGAAACAAAGAATCAAGCGGGTGATCGGCAACTGGAAGATGCACGGTCGCTTGAGTGGCAACCAGGCATTGCTGAACGAAGTCGCGCAAGGCGCGCAGGCGGTGCACGACAATGTCGGCATCGGCGTGTGCGTGCCGTTCCCGTATCTCGCGCAGGCGCAGGCGCAGCTCCAGGGCGGTCGCGTCGCGTGGGGCTCGCAGGACGTATCCGCGCATGAGCAGGGCGCTTACACGGGTGAAGTCGCGGCCGGCATGGTGGCGGAGTTCGGTGCGGCTTACGCGATCGTCGGGCACTCGGAGCGCCGTGCGTATCACGGCGAATCGAACGAGGCCGTCGCGACGAAGGCGCAGCGTGCGCTCGCCGCGGGCCTGACGCCCGTCGTCTGCGTTGGCGAGACGCTCGCCGAGCGCGAAGCGGGGGCGACCGAGCAGGTCGTCGGCGCGCAGCTCGACGCAGTGCTTGCGGTGTTGTCGGCGGACGACGCGGCGCGCATTGTCGTCGCGTACGAGCCGGTCTGGGCGATCGGCACGGGCAAGAGCGCGACGGCCGAGCAGGCGCAGCAGGTACACGCGTTCCTGCGCGCACGGCTTGCCGCGAAAGGGGCGGAGCACGTGTCGCTGCTGTACGGCGGCAGCGTGAAGGCCGACAATGCGGCCGAGCTGTTCGGTCAGCCGGACATCGACGGCGGCCTGATCGGCGGCGCGTCGTTGAAGAGCGGGGATTTTCTGGCGATCTGCCGGGCAGCGCAGTAGGCGTTCGCACAACGCGAGCGCGCGAAGGATATCGGGGCAGCCGGCAGGTGCGCCGGTTGCTTAAACCAAACAGGTGAATGTATGCCGTATTTTAAAGTCTTGATCATTGTGGTCCAACTGCTGTCCGCACTCGGCGTGATCGGCCTCGTGTTGCTGCAGCATGGCAAGGGTGCCGACATGGGCGCGGCGTTCGGCAGCGGTGCGTCGGGCAGTCTCTTCGGCGCGACTGGCTCGGCAAATTTCCTGTCACGCACGACAGCGGTCCTGGCGACGATCTTCTTCGTCGCGACGCTCGCGTTGACGTATCTCGGTTCGTACAAGTCGGCACCGTCGGTCGGCCTGCTCGGCGCGGCTCCCGCGCCTGCGTCGTCGGTTGCTGCGCCGCAAGCGCCTGCGGCGTCCGCGCCGGCTGCCGTGTCGGCCGCGTCTGCGCCCGGTCAGGATGTGCCGAAATAAATTTTCAAAAATTTCGCGTTTGTGCGTTGAACAATTTGAAGAGCCGGGTTAGAATTTAATTCTTGAAGCGATTCGCGGGATGCAAAGTTCTTCCCGGGTTGCATGCAGTGCCGACGTGGTGAAATTGGTAGACACGCTATCTTGAGGGGGTAGTGGCGAAAGCTGTGCGAGTTCGAGTCTCGCCGTCGGCACCAAAGTTACTCAATGCCAGCCGCTTCATGTGGCTGGCATTTTTCATTTCTGGGCTACCCTTGCGCTCAGCTTGGGTTCTACGGTAGTCCGAAATGATCCTTTCCCCGGATCGGTGTTATTCTCCGGAACGCTTGGAACCAACCAATAGAGGATTGCCTTGAACCTCGCAGCCTATTACCCCGTCTTGTTGTTCCTCCTGGTGGGCACTGGTTTAGGTATAGCGCTGGTCAGCATCGGCAAGATCCTCGGTCCCAACAAGCCCGACAGCGACAAGAACGCGCCATACGAGTGCGGCTTCGAGGCGTTCGAGGACGCGCGCATGAAGTTCGACGTGCGCTACTACCTCGTTGCGATTCTGTTCATCATCTTCGATCTCGAGACCGCATTCCTGTTTCCGTGGGGCGTCGCCCTGCGCGAGATCGGCTGGCCCGGTTTCATCGCAATGATGATTTTCCTGCTCGAATTCCTGCTGGGCTTTGCCTATATCTGGAAGAAGGGCGGCCTCGACTGGGAGTGACGGGCTAATCGCCGGTTTGCATGGGCGGCCACGCGTCGCCGCCTGTCTGGAGTGGAAAGCAAATGAGTATCGAAGGGGTCTTGAAGGAAGGGTTTGTCACCACGACGGCTGACAAGCTGATCAACTGGACGCGTACCGGCTCGTTGTGGCCGATGACGTTTGGGCTCGCGTGCTGCGCTGTGGAAATGATGCATGCGGGAGCCGCCCGCTACGACCTCGACCGGTTCGGCGTCGTGTTCCGTCCCAGCCCGCGTCAATCCGATGTGATGATCGTCGCGGGTACGCTCTGCAACAAGATGGCGCCCGCGCTGCGCCGCGTCTACGATCAGATGGCCGAGCCGCGCTGGGTGATCTCGATGGGGTCGTGCGCGAACGGCGGCGGCTACTACCATTACTCGTATTCGGTGGTGCGCGGCTGCGATCGGATCGTGCCCGTCGACGTCTACGTGCCGGGCTGTCCGCCGACTGCCGAGGCGCTCGTCTACGGCGTGATCCAGCTGCAGGCGAAGATCCGTCGCACGAGCACCATCGCCCGTCAATAAAGCATCGAGCACCCCACAACATGGCAAGCAAAATCGAGACCCTCAAGGCGAACCTCGAAGCCGCGCTCGGCGCGCGCGCGGTGAGCCTCGTAGAAGCGGTTGGCGAGCTCACGCTCGTCGTGAAGGCGAGCGATTATCTCGAAGTCGCGAAAGCGTTGCGCGACGATCGCACGCTCGGCTTCGAGCAGTTGATCGACCTCTGCGGTGTCGACTATCAAACCTACGGCGACGGTGCTTACGACGGCCCGCGCTTTGCCGCTGTCCTGCACCTGCTGTCGATCGCGAACAACTGGCGTCTGCGCGTGCGCGTGTTCGCGCCGGACGACGATCTGCCGATCGTGCCGTCGGTCGTCGACATCTGGAACTCGGCGAACTGGTACGAGCGCGAAGCATTCGACCTCTACGGCATCGTGTTCGAAGGCCACCCCGACCTGCGACGCATCCTCACCGACTACGGCTTCATCGGCCATCCGTTCCGCAAGGACTTCCCGGTTTCGGGCTATGTCGAAATGCGTTACGACCCGGAAGAGAAGCGCGTCGTATACCAGCCGGTGACGATCGAGCCGCGCGAAATCACGCCGCGCGTGATCCGCGAGGACCGCTATGGCGGTCTGAAACATTGAGAGGGCGTCATGGCTGAAATCAAGAACTACACGCTCAACTTCGGTCCGCAGCACCCGGCCGCGCACGGCGTGCTGCGCCTCGTGCTCGAACTCGACGGCGAAGTGATCCAGCGCGCCGATCCGCACATCGGCCTTCTGCATCGCGCGACCGAGAAGCTCGCCGAGAACAAGACGTTCATCCAGTCGGTGCCGTACATGGACCGTCTCGACTACGTGTCGATGATGGTGAACGAACACGGCTACGTGCTCGCGATCGAGAAGCTGCTCGGCATCGACGTGCCGGAGCGTGCGCAATACATCCGCGTGCTGTTCGACGAGATCACGCGCGTGCTGAACCACCTGATGTGGATCGGCGCGCACGCGCTCGACGTTGGCGCGATGGCGGTGTTCCTCTATGCGTTCCGCGAGCGCGAAGACCTGATGGACGTGTACGAGGCGGTGTCCGGCGCGCGCATGCACGCGGCGTATTATCGTCCGGGCGGCGTCTATCGCGATCTGCCGGATGCGATGCCGCAGTACAAGGCGTCGAAGATCCGCAACGAGAAGGCGCTCGCGAGGATGAACGAAGCGCGCCAGGGCTCGGTGCTTGACTTCATCGACGATTTCTTCACGCGCTTCCCGAAGTGCGTCGACGAATACGAAACGCTCCTGACCGACAACCGGATCTGGAAGCAGCGTCTCGTCGGCATCGGCGTCGTGACGCCGGAACGTGCGCTGCAGCTCGGCCTGACGGGGCCGATGATCCGCGGCTCCGGCATTGCATGGGACCTGCGCAAGAAGCAGCCGTACGAGGTGTACGACCGCCTCGACTTCGATATCCCGGTCGGCGTGAACGGCGATTGCTACGACCGTTATCTCGTGCGTGTCGAGGAGATGCGCCAGTCGACGCGTATTGCGAAACAGTGTATTGAGTGGCTTCGCAAGAATCCTGGTCCCGTGATCACCGACAATCACAAGATCGCGGCGCCGTCGCGTGTCGGCATGAAGACGAACATGGAGGATCTGATCCACCATTTCAAGCTCTTCACGGAAGGTTTTCACGTGCCCGAAGGCGAGACGTATGCAGCCGTCGAGCACCCGAAGGGCGAGTTCGGCATCTATCTCGTGTCGGACGGCGCAAACAAGCCGTATCGCCTCAAGATCCGTGCACCGGGCTACGCCCATCTGTCTGCGCTCGACGAAATGGCGCGCGGGCACATGATCGCCGACGCCGTCACGATCATCGGTACGCAGGACATCGTGTTCGGCGAAGTCGACCGCTGACGGTCGCGCCGCTCGCCTGCCCGGCCGGGCCGCGCGCGGCGAGTCACACGCGGCGCGCGCCTCGGGCGCGCCGTCGCAACAAGCTGTCAACAGTGAGCGCCAGGTCTGCCGCATCGGTCATGCGGCAGGTTGTTCGTGCGGTAGGAATTGAAAGAGTCGTGTCTGAAAATGATCTCAGCTGAAGGCCTGAAAGAAATCGATCGAGCGATCGCGAAGTATCCCGCCGATCAGAAACAGTCCGCTGTGATGTCGGCGTTGGCCGTCGCTCAGGAAGAGCATGGCTGGCTGTCGCCCGAACTGATGCAGTTCGTCGCGGATTATCTCGGCATGCCGGCCATCGCCGTGCAGGAAGTCGCGACGTTCTACACGATGTACGAGCTCGCGCCCGTCGGCACGCACAAGATCACGCTCTGCACGAACCTGCCGTGCCAGCTCGGGCCGCACGGCGGCGCTGAAGCGACGGCCGACTATCTGAAGCAGAAGCTCGGCATCGACTTCGGCGAAACGACGCCGGACGGCAAGTTCACGCTGAAGGAAGGCGAGTGCTTCGGCGCGTGCGGCGATGCGCCGGTGCTGCTGCTCAACAATCACAAAATGTGCAGCTTCATGAGCCGCGAGAAGATCGACCAGCTGCTTGAGGAGCTCTCGAAATGACGTCCCTCCACGATCGTCACATCAAACCGCTGATCCTCGCCGGCCTCACCGGCGAGAACTGGCATCTCGAAGACTACGTCGCGCGCGGCGGCTACGCGCAGCTGCGCCGCATCCTCGAAGAAAAGATTCCGCCCGAGCAGGTGATCGCCGACGTGAAGGCGTCGGGCTTGCGCGGCCGCGGCGGCGCGGGCTTTCCGACCGGCCTGAAGTGGAGCTTCATGCCGCGTCAGTTCCCGGGCCAGAAGTATCTCGTCTGCAACTCGGACGAAGGCGAGCCGGGCACATTCAAGGATCGCGACATCCTGCGCTGGAACCCGCACGCGCTGATCGAAGGCATGGCCATCGGCGCGTACGCGATGGGCATCACCGTCGGCTACAACTACATCCACGGCGAAATCTTCGAAGTGTATCGACGCTTCGAGGACGCGCTCGAGGAAGCGCGCCGCGCCGGCTTCCTCGGCGACGACATCATGGGGTCGGGATTCTCGTTCCAGCTGCACGCGCATCACGGCTACGGCGCGTACATCTGCGGCGAGGAAACAGCGCTGCTCGAATCGCTCGAAGGCAAGAAGGGCCAGCCGCGCTTCAAGCCGCCGTTCCCGGCGAGCTTCGGCGTCTACGGCAAGCCGACCACGATCAACAACACCGAGACATTCGCCGCGGTGCCGTTCCTGCTCGCAGTCGGCCCGCAGAATTATCTCGAAATGGGCAAGCCGAACAACGGCGGCACGAAGATCTTCTCGGTGTCGGGCGACGTCGAGCGTCCTGGCAACTATGAAGTGCCGCTCGGCACGCCGTTCGCGACGCTGATGGAACTCGCCGGCGGCATGCGCGGCGGCAAGAAGATCAAGGCGGTGATCCCGGGCGGCTCGTCGGCGCCGGTGATCCCGGGCGACATCATGATGCAGACCGATCTGGACTACGACTCGATCGCGAAGGCGGGCTCGATGCTCGGTTCCGGCGCGGTGATCGTGATGGACGAGACGCGCTGCATGGTGCGCTCGCTCCTGCGCCTGTCGTACTTCTATTACGAAGAGTCGTGCGGCCAGTGCACGCCGTGCCGCGAAGGCACGGGCTGGTTGTACCGCGTCGTGAACCGCATCGAGCACGGCGAAGGTCGCCAGGAAGACCTGGATCTGCTGAACTCGGTCGCGGAGAACATCATGGGCCGCACAATCTGCGCGCTCGGCGACGCGGCGGCGATGCCGGTGCGCGGCATGCTCAAGCACTACTGGGACGAATTCGCGTACCACGTCGAGCACAAGCACTGCATGGTCGGCGGCCACGCGCATGCGGCCGCGGCCTGACGGCGCAACCCGATTGCAGAATTCGAGCGCCCGGTCGAGCGGACGCGGGCGAGCGGTAATAGGTTAAGGACCATTCACCATCATGGTTGAACTTGAAATAGACGGCAAGAAGGTCGAGGTGCCCGAAGGCAGCATGGTGATCCAGGCTGCGCACAAGGCGGACACGTACATTCCTCACTTCTGCTATCACAAGAAGCTGTCGGTTGCGGCCAACTGCCGGATGTGTCTCGTCGAAGTCGAGAAGATGCCGAAGGCGGTGCCCGCGTGCGCGACGCCCGTGTCGGCCGGCATGATCGTCCACACCAACTCTGACAAGGCCGTGAAGGCGCAGCAGTCGGTGATGGAGTTCCTGCTCATCAACCATCCGCTCGACTGCCCGATCTGCGATCAGGGCGGCGAATGCCAGCTGCAGGATCTCGCGGTCGGCTACGGCAAGTCGTCGTCGCGCTACGCGGAAGAGAAGCGCGTCGTGTTCCACAAGGAAGTCGGCCCGCTCATCTCGATGGAAGAGATGTCGCGCTGCATCCACTGCACGCGCTGCGTGCGCTTCGGCCAGGAAATCGCCGGCGTGATGGAGTTCGGCATGCTGGGGCGCGGCGAGCATTCCGAAATCACGACGTTCGTCGGCAAGACGGTCGATTCCGAACTGTCGGGCAACATGATCGATCTGTGCCCGGTCGGCGCGCTGACGAGCAAGCCGTTCCGCTACAGCGCCCGCACGTGGGAACTGTCGCGCCGCAAATCGGTGAGCCCGCACGATTCCGTCGGCGCGAACCTCGTCGTGCAGGTGAAGAACAACCGCGTGATGCGCGTGCTGCCGTTCGAGAACGAAGCCGTCAACGAGTGCTGGATCTCGGACAAGGACCGCTTCTCGTACGAAGGCCTGAATAGCGAAGATCGCCTGACGAAGCCGATGATCAAGCAGGGCGGCGAGTGGCGCGAAGTCGACTGGCAGACTGCGCTCGAATACGTCGCGCGCGGCCTGAAGGGCATCAGCGACGAGCACGGCGCGTCCGCGCTCGCCACGCTCGCCAGCGCGCACAGCACAGTCGAGGAACTGTTCCTGCTCAAGCAGCTCGCGCACGAGCTGAAGACGCCGAACCTCGATTTCCGTCTGCGTCAAACCGATTTCTCGGTGGCCGCCCAGGGCGCGCCGTGGCTCGGGATGCCGATCGCCGATCTGTCGGGCGTCGACGCCGCGTTCGTCGTCGGCTCGTTCCTGCGCCGCGATCATCCGCTCTTCGCAGCGCGTCTGCGCCAGGCGGCGAAGAGCGGCGCGAAGCTGCATTTCCTGCATGCGACGGGCGACGATTCGCTGATCCCGACCGCGCAACGCATCGTCGCCGCGCCGTCGGCATGGCTCGACGAGCTCGCGGGCATCGCGGCCGCTGTCGCACAGGCGCGCGGCGTCGCGTTGCCGGATGCGCTCGCGGGCGTCGAGGCGTCGAGCGCCGCGCGAGCGGTCGCGCAGTCGCTCGTGAACGGCGAGCGCCGCGTCGTGCTGCTCGGCAACAGCGCGGTCCGGCATCCGCAATTCGCGCAGATCCATGCAACCGCGCAATGGATTGCCGATGCCGCGGGCGCGACGCTCGGCTTCCTGACGGAAGCGGCGAACACGGTCGGCGCGCACCTCGTCGGCGCGCTGCCGGGCGCGAACGGCCTGAACGCGCGCGACGCGTTCGCGCAGCCGCGCAAGGGCTATGTGCTCCTCAACGTCGAACCCGAATTCGATACCGCCGATCCGGCGCAGGCGCTCGCCGCGCTGACGCAGGCGGAGACGGTCGTCGTGCTGTCGCCGTTCAAGTACGGCCTCGACTACGCGGACGTGCTGCTGCCGATCGCGCCGTTTACCGAGACGGCCGGCACGTACGTGAACGCGGAAGGGCGCGCGCAGTCGTTCAACGGCGTCGTGCGTCCGCTCGGCGACACGCGTCCCGCGTGGAAGGTGCTGCGCGTGCTCGGCAGCCTGCTCGGCCTGCCGAATTTCGAATACGAGACGTCGGAAGAAGTGCGCGCCGCCGCGCTCGGCGACGAGGACATCGCGCCGCGCCTGTCGAACAAGACTTCGGCAGCGCCCGCACGCGCCGCCGCGAAGGCGGCCGACGGCGGCCTCGAGCGCCTCGCCGACGTGCCGATCTACCACGCCGACGCGCTGTCGCGCCGCGCGGGCGCGTTGCACCTGACGGCCGCGTCGAAGGTCGCACACAAGGTGGGCCTGCCTGCCGGGCTGTTCGACAAGCTCGGCCTGAAGAACGGCGACGCGGTGCGCGTGCGTCAAGGCGATCGCACGGTGCAGTTGCCGGCCGTGCGCGACGAGAACCTTGCGGAGACGGTCGTTCGCGTGTCGGCGGCCACGCCTGCCGGCGCAGCGCTCGGCAGCCTGTCCGGTGAACTGGTGGTGGAGAAGGCGTAAATGAGCTTGTTCGATACGATCAACTCGGGCGGAGCCCAGCTTCTCGGCGTCGCATGGCCGACGGTGTGGGCGCTCGTGCGCATCATCGTCGTCGCCGTCGTGATCCTGCTGAGCGTCGCGTACCTGATTCTGTGGGAGCGCAAGCTGATCGGCTGGATGCACGTGCGTCTCGGTCCGAACCGCGTCGGCCCCGCCGGTTTGCTGCAGCCGATCGCCGACGTGCTGAAGCTGCTGCTGAAGGAAGTGATTCATCCGACGGCGGCGAGCCGCTGGCTGTATCTGATCGCGCCGGTGATGACGGTCGTGCCGGCGTTCGCCGTGTGGGCGGTGATTCCGTTCCAGGCGGGCGCGGTGCTCGCGAACGTCAACGCGGGTCTGCTGTACGCGATGGCGATCTCGTCGGTCGGCGTCTACGCGGTGATTCTCGCCGGCTGGGCGTCGAACTCGAAGTATGCATTCCTCGGCGCGATGCGCGCGGCCGCTCAGATGGTGTCGTACGAAATCTCGATGGGCTTCGCCCTCGTGCTCGTGCTGATGACGGCGGGCAGCCTGAACCTGTCGGAGATCGTCGGCTCGCAGCAGCACGGCTTCTTCGCGGGCCACGGCGTCAACTTCCTGTCGTGGAACTGGCTGCCGCTCCTGCCCGTGTTCGTCATCTACTTCATCTCCGGCATCGCCGAAACGAACCGCCACCCGTTCGACGTGGTGGAAGGGGAGTCGGAGATCGTCGCGGGTCACATGATCGATTACTCGGGCATGGCGTTTGCGCTGTTCTTCCTCGCCGAGTACATCAACATGATCGTGATCTCGGCGATGGCGGCGACGCTGTTCCTCGGCGGCTGGGATGCGCCGTTCGGATTCCTGTCGTTCATTCCGGGCATCTTCTGGCTGGTGCTGAAAGTCTTCGCGCTGCTGTCGGTGTTCATTTGGGCCCGTGCGACGTTCCCGCGTTTCCGCTACGACCAGATCATGCGCCTCGGCTGGAAGATATTCCTGCCGGTGTGCGTGATCTGGGTGGTCGTGGTCGGTTTCTGGATGATGTCGCCGCTGAATATCTGGCAATAAGGGGCGGACGAAATCATGACGGCAATCCAACAATTCTTTAAGACCTTCTTCCTGACCGAGCTGCTGAAGGGGCTTGCGCTGACGGGACGTTACACGTTCAAGCGCAAGTTCACCGTGCAGTTCCCCGAAGAGAAGACGCCGATCTCGCCGCGTTTTCGCGGGCTGCACGCGCTGCGCCGCTACGAGAACGGCGAAGAGCGGTGTATCGCGTGCAAGCTGTGCGAGGCGGTGTGCCCGGCCTTGGCGATCACGATCGAGTCGGAGACGCGTGCGGACAACACCCGCCGCACGACGCGCTACGACATCGACCTGACGAAGTGCATCTTCTGCGGCTTCTGCGAAGAGAGCTGCCCGGTCGATTCGATCGTCGAGACGCAGATCCTCGAGTACCACGGCGAGAAGCGCGGCGATCTGTACTTCACGAAGGAAATGCTGCTCGCGGTGGGCGATCGCTACGAGAAGGAGATCGCGGCCGCAAAGGCCGCCGATGCGCGGTATCGGTGATTGACGTGCGCCGGCCCGGAAGACGGGTCGGCCCAAGCCGCGGCGATGCCGCGGCACGCCCGGCGGTGCCAGCCAACCGCGCCTGACAATGGCCTAATGATGAACCGGTAATCATGGACTTCACGACCGTACTCTTCTACATCTTCTCGCTGCTCCTCGTGGTGTCGGGGCTGAAGGTGATCACTTCGCGCAACCCGGTGGCGTCTGCGCTCTTCCTCGTGCTCGCGTTCTTCAATGCGGCCGCGATCTGGATGCTGCTCGAGGCCGAGTTCCTCGCGATCCTGCTGGTGCTCGTCTACGTGGGCGCGGTGATGGTGCTCTTCCTGTTCGTCGTGATGATGCTCGACATCAACGTCGACGTGCTGCGCCGAGACTTCAAGCGCTTCGTGCCGATGGCGACCGCGGTCGGCGCGATCATCATCGTCGAGACGGCCCTGATCCTGTGGCGCGGCTACGGCGCGACGGCCTCGCCCGTGCGCGACATCGCCGCGGGCGCGCTCGCCGGCATGCCGAACACGAAGCTGATCGGCAAGGTCATCTATACCGATTACATCTTCGCATTCGAAATCGCAGGCCTCGTGCTGCTCGTCGCGATCATCGCCGCAGTCGCGCTGACCGCGCAGAAGGGCAAGGACAGCAAGCGCCAGCGCGTGTCCGAGCAGGTGAAGGTGCGCCGCGAAGACCGCGTGCGCCTCGTGAAGATGCAAGCCGACAAGCCGCAGCCGGAAACCGCCGCGAGCGACGCCGCGTCGGGCGGGAACAACGGCTAAGCGGAGGAGAAGAATCTATGTTGACCTTGGCTCATTACCTCGTGCTGGGCGCGATCCTGTTCGCGATCAGCATCGTCGGGATCTTCCTGAACCGCCGCAACATCATCGTGATCCTGATGGCGATCGAACTGATGCTGCTCGCGGTGAACACCAATTTCGTCGCGTTCTCGCATTACCTGGGCGACGTGCACGGCCAGATCTTCGTGTTCTTCGTGTTGACGGTCGCGGCGGCGGAAGCCGCAATCGGCCTCGCGATTCTGGTGACTCTGTTCCGTAAGCTCGACACGATCAATGTCGAGGATCTCGATCAGCTCAAAGGTTAATTTCAGGCAACGCTGTTATGTCAACGACACTCAATGAAAACCTGCTGCTGGCGATTCCGCTCGCTCCGCTGGCCGGCTCGCTGATTGCGGGGCTGTTCGGCAACGCAGTGGGGCGCAAGGGCGCACACCGGATCACGATTCTCGGCGTCGCGATCTCGTTCATTCTTTCCGCGATCGTCTTCTTCGACGTGATGGGCGGCGCGAGCTTCAACGCGACCGTCTACGAATGGATGAACGTCGGCTCGCTGAAGCTCGAAATCGGCTTCCTCGTCGACACGCTGACCGCGATGATGATGGTCGTCGTCACGTTCGTGTCGCTGATGGTGCACATCTACACGATCGGCTACATGTCGGAAGAGGACGGCTACCAGCGCTTCTTCTCGTACATCTCGCTCTTCACGTTCTCGATGCTGATGCTCGTGATGAGCAACAACTTCCTGCAGCTGTTCTTCGGCTGGGAAGCGGTGGGTCTCGTGTCGTACCTGCTGATCGGCTTCTACTTCACACGTGAGAGCGCGATCTACGCGAACATGAAGGCGTTCCTCGTGAACCGCGTCGGCGATTTCGGGTTCCTGCTCGGCATCGGCCTCATCCTCGCGTACGCCGGCTCGATGAACTACGGCGAAGTGTTCGCGAAGCGCGCAGAGCTCGCGTCGCTGCATTTCCCGGGCACCGAATGGGGCCTGCTGACCGTCGCGTGCATCTGCCTCTTCATCGGCGCGATGGGTAAGTCCGCGCAATTCCCGCTGCACGTGTGGCTGCCGGACTCGATGGAAGGCCCGACGCCGATTTCCGCGCTGATTCACGCGGCGACGATGGTGACGGCCGGCATCTTCATGGTCACGCGGATGTCGCCGCTGTTCGAACTGTCGGACGCCGCGTTGTCGTTCATCACGGTGATCGGCGCGATCACGGCGCTCTTCATGGGCTTCCTCGGCATCGTCCAGAACGACATCAAGCGCGTCGTCGCTTACTCGACGCTGTCGCAGCTCGGCTACATGACGGTCGCGCTCGGCGTGTCCGCGTACCCGGTCGCCGTGTTTCACCTGATGACGCACGCGTTCTTCAAGGCGCTGCTGTTCCTCGGCGCGGGGTCGGTGATCATCGGCATGCACCACGATCAGGACATGCGCAACATGGGCGGCCTGCGCAAGTACATGCCGATCACGTGGATCACGTCGCTCGTCGGCTCGCTCGCGCTGATCGGCACGCCGTTCTTCTCGGGCTTCTACTCGAAGGACTCGATCATCGACGCGGTGAAGCTGTCGCATCTGCCGGGCTCGGGCTTCGCTTACTTCGCGGTGGTCGCGAGCGTGTTCGTCACCGCGCTGTACTCGTTCCGGATGTACTTCCTCGTCTTCCACGGCGAAGAACGCTTCCGTCATCCGAAGGAATTCGGCAACAACCACGGCGCCGAGTCGGCTGCGCATCACGGCCATGACGACGACCACGGCCACGCGCACGAGCCGCACGAAACGCCTTGGGTCGTCTGGGTGCCGCTCGTGCTGCTCGCGATTCCGTCGGTCGTCATCGGTGCGATCGCGATCGGCCCGATGCTGTACGGCGATTTCTTCCAGCACGGCGTCGCGTTCGACAAGGTGATCTTCATCGGCCAGAACCACCCGGCGCTTGCCGAGATGGCGGAGGAATTCCACGGCTGGGCGGCGCTCGGCCTGCACTCGATCTCGTCGCTGCCGCTCTGGCTCGCGCTCGCCGGCGTCGTGACCGCGTGGTTCCTGTACCTGAAGCGCCCGGGTCTGCCGACCGTGATCCGTCGCGCGTTCGGCCCGATCTACACGCTGCTCGACAACAAGTACTACATGGACAAGATCAACGAGGTCGTGTTCGCGAAGGGCTCGATCGCGATCGGCCGCGGTCTGTGGAAGGAGGGCGACGTCGTGGTGATCGACGGCCTCGTCAACGGCAGCGCGCGCTTCATCGGCTGGTTCGCCGGCGTGATCCGCTTCCTCCAATCCGGTTACATCTATCACTACGCGTTCGCCATGATCATCGGCATGCTGGGGCTCCTGACCCTGTTTGTAACGCTCGGCGGCAAATAAGGCGGGGACGACTAATGCACTCTTTTCCGATTCTCAGTACCGCGATCTGGTTGCCGATCGTCTTCGGCCTCATCGTGCTCGCGGTCGGCTCCGACAAGAATCCGGGCGCGGCGCGCTGGATCGCGCTGATCGGCTCGCTGGCGGGCCTGGCCGTCACGATCCCGCTGATCACGGGCTTCGACTCGAGCACCGCTGCGCTGCAGTTCGTCGAGCAAACGACCTGGATCGAACGCTTCAACATCACGTATCACCTGGGCGTCGACGGCATCTCGATGTGGTTCGTCGTGCTGACCGCGCTCATCACGGTGATCGTCGTGATCGCCGGCTGGGAGGTGATCACCGAGCACGTGTCGCAGTACCTCGCCGCGTTCCTGATTCTCTCGGGGATCATGATCGGCGTGTTCTCCTCGGCCGACGGCCTCTTGTTCTACGTGTTCTTCGAGGCGACGCTGATCCCGATGTACATCATCATCGGCGTCTGGGGCGGCCCGAACCGCGTGTACGCGGCGTTCAAGTTCTTCCTGTACACGCTCGCCGGCTCGCTCTTGATGCTGGTCGCGCTGATCTACCTGTACACGCAGACGCATTCGTTCGACCTCGCCACGTGGCAGAACGCGAAGATCGCGATGACGCCGCAGGTGCTGCTCTTCATCGCATTCTTCCTCGCGTTCGCGGTGAAGGTGCCGATGTGGCCCGTCCACACCTGGTTGCCTGACGCGCACGTCGAAGCGCCGACGGGCGGCTCGGTCGTGCTGGCCGCGATCATGCTGAAGCTCGGCGCATACGGTTTCCTGCGCTTCTCGCTGCCGATCACGCCGGACGCGAGCCACTTCTTCGCGCCCGTCGTGATCGCGCTGTCGCTGATCGCCGTGATCTACATCGGCCTCGTCGCGATGGTGCAGGCGGACATGAAGAAGCTCGTCGCGTATTCGTCGATCGCGCACATGGGCTTCGTCACGCTCGGCTTCTTCATCTTCAACCAGCTCGGCGTCGAAGGCGCGATCGTCCAGATGATCTCGCACGGCTTCGTGTCGGGCGCGATGTTCCTCTGCATCGGCGTGCTGTACGATCGCCTGCACTCGCGTCAGATCGCCGACTACGGCGGCGTCGTCAACGTGATGCCGAAGTTCGCCGCGTTCGCGATGCTGTTCTCGATGGCCAACTGCGGTCTGCCGGGCACGTCGGGTTTCGTCGGCGAGTTCATGGTGATTCTCGCCGCCGTCCAGTTCAATTTCTGGATCGCGTTCGGCGCGGCGTTCACGCTGATTCTCGGTGCGGCGTACACGCTGTGGATGTACAAGCGCGTGTACTTCGGCGCGGTGGCGAACGATCACGTTGCGAAGCTGAAGGACATCAGCCGCCGCGAGTTCGTGATGCTCGCCGTGCTCGCCGCGTTCACGATGCTGATGGGCCTCTATCCGAAGCCTTTCACCGACGTGATGCACGTTTCCGTGGAAAACCTCCTCTCCCATGTCGCGCAGTCGAAACTGCCGCTGGCCCAGTAAGCGCGAGCGGAGGATACAAAGATCATGCAAAACGCACCTATGAATGTCCTGTTGCCTGATGCGCTGGTGATGGTCGCCATCATCGTCGCGTGGCTGAACGACACCTTCGTCGGCGCGGCCGGCCGCCGCCTCACGTACCTGATCGCGGTCGTCGCATCGGCCGCGGCCGGCGTGTGGTTCGCGCTGCAAGCCCTCGATCCCCAGCAGTACTACTTCTTCTCGCGGATGGTCGTCGTCGATTCGTTCGCGAGCGTGATGAAGGCGGTGGTGTCGCTCGGCTTCGCCGTGACGCTCGTCTACTCGCGCAAGTACCTCGAAGATCGCGATCTGTTCCGCGGCGACGTGTTCCTGCTCGGCATGTTCTCGCTGCTCGGCCAGCTCGTGATGATCTCGGGCAACAACTTCCTGACGCTGTACCTCGGCCTCGAGCTGATGTCGCTGTCGCTGTATGCGGTGATCGCGCTGCGTCGCGACGCGGCGCAGTCGAGCGAAGCGGCGATGAAGTACTACGTGCTCGGCGCGCTCGCTTCGGGCTTCGTGCTGTACGGGATCTCGATGCTGTATGGCGCGACGGGCTCGCTCGAGCTCAACGAAGTGCTGAAGGCGGTCGCATCGGGTCGCATCAACGACGCGGTGCTGCTGTTTGGCGTGATCTTCGTCGTCGCGGGCGTTGCGTTCAAGCTCGGCGCCGTGCCGTTCCACATGTGGGTGCCGGACGTCTACCAGGGCGCGCCGACCGCGATGACGCTCTTCGTCGGCGGCGGCCCGAAGGTCGCGGCGTTCGCGTGGGGCCTGCGCTTCCTCGTGATGGGTCTGCTGCCGCTCGCGGTCGACTGGCAGGAAATGCTCGTGATCCTCGCGGCGCTGTCGCTGATCGTCGGCAACATCACGGGTATCGTCCAACGCAACGTGAAGCGGATGCTCGCGTACTCGGCGATCTCGAACATGGGCTTCGTGCTGCTCGGACTGCTCGCGGGCGTCGTCAACGGCAACCCGTCGTCGGCGGCGAGCGCGTACAGCTCGGCGATGTTCTACACGATCGTCTACCTCGTGACGACGCTCGGCTCGTTCGGCGTCGTGATGCTGCTCGCACGCCGCGACTTCGAAGCCGAAACGCTCGACGACTTCAAGGGGCTCAACAAACGCAGCCCGGTGTTCGCATTCGTGATGATGGTGATGATGTTCTCGCTCGCCGGCATTCCGCCGACGGTCGGCTTCTATGCGAAGCTCGCGGTCCTCGAGGCGACGGTCAACGCCGGCCTCACGTGGCTCGCGGTGCTCGCCGTCATCACGTCGCTGTTCGGTGCGTTCTACTATCTGCGCATCGTCAAGCTGATGTACTTCGACGCGCCGCAGGACACGACCCCGATCGCGGGCGGCGCGTGCAAGCGTACGGTGCTCGTGCTGAACGGCCTCGCAGTCGTCGTGCTCGGCATCGTGCCGGGCCCGCTGATGACGATCTGCCTGCAGGCGATCAGTCACACGCTGCCGCTGTAATGTCGGCAGCCGGTTGGTTCATCGTGCTGTTGGCGCTCACGGGCGCCAACCTGCCGTTCCTGAACCAGCGCCTGTTCGCCGTCGTGCCGCTCAAGAGCGGGGCGACGGCGAAAAAGAGCGCGTGGATCCGGATCGGCGAATTGATCGTGCTGTATTTCGTCGTCGGCGCATTGGGCTTCTGGCTCGAATCGCGCGCCGGCAATCGCTTCGAACAGGGCTGGCAGTTTTACGCGATCACCTTCAGTCTTTTTGTGGTGTTTGCGTTTCCCGGCTTCACGTTCCAGTATCTCGTCAAACGGCGCTGACGGCGTAGGCCGTCGCGCCCCACTGCGGAGCCGCCGATGGCCGACTTGCCGAATCACGACGCCACCCTCACCGAAACTTGCATCGAAAGCGAGCCCGTGTATGACGGCTCGTTCCTGAAGGTCAAGCGCGACACGGTTCGCCTGCCCGACGGCAAGCATGCGACGCGCGAATACGTGACACATCCGGGCGCCGTGATGGTCATTCCGCTCTTCGACGACGGCCGCGTGTTGATGGAGAGCCAATATCGCTATCCGATCGGCAAGGTGATGGCCGAATTTCCGGCGGGCAAGCTCGATCCGGACGAAGGCGCGCTCGCATGCGCGATCCGCGAGCTGCGCGAGGAAACCGGCTACACCGCGCGCGAGTACGTATTTCTCACGCGGATTCATCCGATCATTTCGTATTCGACCGAATTCATCGACATCTATCTCGCGCGCGGCCTGACGGCGGGCGAGCGCAAGCTCGACGATGGCGAGTTCCTCGAGACGTTCACGGCGACGCTGCCGGATCTGCTCGAATGGGTGCGCGCCGGCCAGATCAGCGACGTCAAGACGATCATCGGCACGATGTGGCTCGAGAAGGCGATGTCGGGCGCGTGGCCGCTCGGCGATGCGATTCGGCCGTAAGCCGGGCCGAGCGGGAGACTTTGCGAAGGGATACAATCGGTGCCGTCGGTTCGTTCGATCGCGTCCTTTTTCAGACTTGATTTAGCACGACCGTTCACAAAATTTCTTTTTGCGATACACTGGCAGCACGCCCTGATTCAGCATGAAGGTCCTCGATTTGCAATGCCCGGATGGCCATCGGTTCGAAGGCTGGTTTGCTTCGGCCGATGAGTTCGAAGCGCAGTTGTCCCGCAAGCTGGTCGAATGCCCGGTTTGCGGTGCGACCGAGGTCAGCCGCATGCCGTCCGCGCCGCGCCTGAATCTGTCGGGCGCGACGCAGGCGCAGCCGGCCGATCCGCGCGAACTGCAGGCGCAGGCAATGCGTGCGCTGCGCGAGGTGCTCGCGAAGACCGAGAACGTGGGCGAGCGCTTCGCCGAGGAAGCGCGGCGCATTCACTACAACGAAGCGCCCGCGCGCAGCATTCGCGGCGTAACCACGCCCGAAGACGCGCAAGCCTTGGCCGAAGAAGGCATCGACGTGATGCCGCTGCCGGTTCCGGCCGCGCTGAAAGAGCCTTTGCAGTGATCGATCGCTGATCGCTGCGCGGCCGTCGGCGGCCGCCGGCGCGGTCAGAGGAGACACTGCGCATGGATTTCGATTATTCCCCCGCCGACGACGCGTTCCGCGCCGAAGTCCGCGCATGGCTCGAGGCGAATCTGCCTCGCACGCTGCGCGCCAAGGTTCTCGATCACAAGCGTCTGAATCGCGACGACTTCGCGAGCTGGCATCGGCTGCTCGGCGCGCGAGGCTGGTCCGCGCCCGCGTGGCCCGTCGAGTACGGCGGTCCCGGTTGGAACGCGACGCAGCGCCACGTCTGGGAAGAGGAGTGCGCGCGGATCGGCGCGCCGCCCGTGCTGCCGTTCGGCGTATCGATGGTCGCGCCGGTGCTGATGAAGTACGGCAGCGAAGCGCAGAAGCGGCATTATCTGCCACGGATTCTCGATGGCACCGACTGGTGGTGCCAGGGCTACTCGGAGCCCGGCTCGGGTTCGGATCTCGCGTCGCTGCGCACGCGCGCCGAGCGACACGGCGATCATTACGTCGTCAACGGCCAGAAGACCTGGACGACGCTCGGCCAGTACGCGAACATGATGTTCTGCCTCGTGCGCACCGATCCCGCGGCGAAGAAGCAGGAGGGCATCTCGTTCCTGCTGATCGACATGAAGTCGCCCGGCATCACCGTTCGCCCGATCATCACGCTCGACGAGGATCACGAAGTCAACGAAGTGTTCTTCGAGGACGTGAAGGTGCCCGTCGAGAATCTCGTCGGCGAAGAAAACCGCGGCTGGACCTACGCGAAATATCTGCTCGGACACGAGCGCACCGGCATCGCGCGCGTCGGCGCGTCGAAGCGCGAACTCGATTTCCTGAAGCGCATCGCGTCGCGCGAGCGCAAGAACGGCAAGCCGCTCATCGCCGATCCCGTTTTCGCCGCGAAGATCGCCGCGCTCGAGATCGAGCTGATGGCGCTCGAAGTCACGGTGCTGCGCGTCGTCAGCAGCGAGGCGAGCGGGCGCGGGCCGGGGCCGGAGGCGTCGATGCTGAAGATCAAGGGCACCGAGATCCAGCAGGCGCTGACCGAGCTGATGATCGACGCGATCGGGCCGCTCGCCGCGCCGTTCGACGCACCGTTCCTCGAAGGCGAGCGCGAGCACAGCGTCGCGGGCGACGATGACGCGGCGCCGCTCGCCGCGTATTACTTCAACTACCGCAAGACGTCGATCTACGGCGGTTCGAACGAAATCCAAAAGAACATCATCGCGCAGATGATTCTCGGACTGTGAGGAGCGGCGCCATGAACTTCACTTTCAGCGAAGAACAACAGCAATTCGCCGACGCGCTGCGCCGCTATCTCGACGAGCGCTACGGCTTCGACGCGCGGCGCGCGATCGTCCATTCGGATGCCGGCGTGTCGGCCGACCAGTGGCGCGCGTTCGCCGAGCTCGGCCTTACCGCGCTGCCCGTGCCGGAAGCGCACGGCGGTTTCGGCGGCGGCGCCGTCGACATGCTCGTCGCGATGCAGGAACTCGGGCGAGCGCTCGTCGTCGAGCCCTATTGGGCGACCGCGGCCGGGATCGAGGCGGTGCGCGTCGCGGGCTCGGGCAGCGGCGAAGACGCCGCGCTCCTCGAGCGCGTGGCGCAGGGCGACGCGAAGCTCGCGGTCGCGTTCCACGAACCGCACGCGCGCTACGACCTGTTCGCGATCGAGACGACCGCGCGGCCCGACGGCGATGCATTCGCGCTGAACGGCGTCAAATCGATCGTCCAGCACGGCGCGCAGGCGGATGTCCTGATCGCGCCCGCACGGCTGCCGAACGGCGCGCTCGGCCTGTTCGCGGTGGCGCGCGGTGCAGCGGGCGCGGACGTCGTCGACTATCGGACGATCGACGGCCAGCGCGCGGCGACGATCCGCCTGTCGAACACGCCGGCGCGCGCGCTTGCGGGCGGTGAGCGCGACGCGGCCGCGCTCGAGAAGATCTCCGACTACGGGATCGTGCTGCTGTGCGCGGAGGCGATCGGCGCGCTCGACGCGCTCAATCGCGCGACGCTCGACTATACGAAGACGCGCCAGCAGTTCGGCATGCCGATCGCACGCTTCCAGGCGCTGCAACACCGAATGGTCGACATGCTGATCCATGTCGAGCAGGCGCGCTCGCTCGCGTATCTCGCCGCGGTGCGCTATGCGAGCGACGATGCGAACACGCGTCGCAAGGCGGTGTCGGCGGCGAAGGTCCGCATCGGCCAGGCAGCGCGCTTCGTCGGCCAGCAGGCGGTGCAGTTGCACGGCGGGATGGGCGTCACCGACGAGGTCGCGGCCGCGCATCTGTTCAAGCGTCTGTCGATCATCGAAACGACGCTCGGCGATGTCGATCATCATCTCGCACGCTTTGCGTCGCTGCCGGATTTCGCGGCATTGCAGGATGCCTGAGCGGGCGCGCCCGCCCGACTCATTTCACGGAGAAGCTTGATGGGTATCAGTTACGAAGACCTGGAAGTCGGCGGTAAAACCGAAGTCGGCAAGCATCGATTCACGTCCGACGAGATCGTCACGTTCGCGCAGGCGTACGACCCGCAGCCTTTTCATGTCGACGAGGAAGCGGCGAAGTCGTCGATGTTCGGCGGGCTCGTCGCGAGCGGCTGGCATACGTGCTCGGTGTTCATGGGCATGCTCGTGCGCAACGTGCTGCAAGGCTCGACGAGCCTGGGCTCGCCCGGCATCGAGGAGATCCGCTGGATCAAGCCGGTGCGCTCGGGCGACACGATCACGATGTATACCAAGGTCCTCGACAAGCGGCTGTCCGCGAGCCGGCCCGATCGCGGGATCGTGACGACCGAATGGGAAGGCGTCAACGAGCAGGGCGAGACGGTCATCACCGTGCGCTCGAAGGTGCTGTTCGGGCTGCGGGAGCCGAAGGAGCGCACGTGACAAACGTGACGGACGACACGCAAGCGGCGCCGCCGACGATCGCGTCGGCGCAGGCGCTGCGCGAACTCGTCGGCGGGGAGCCGTTCGTGAGCGGCTGGATTACCGTCGACCAGCCGCGCGTCGACCGCTTCGCGGAAGCGACCGACGATCGTCAATGGATCCACGTCGATCCCGAGCGCGCGCGACGCGAATCGCCGTTCGGCGGGCCGATCGCGCACGGTTTTCTGACGCTGTCGCTGATTCCCGCGCTGATGGTCGACGCGGTCCGCTTTGAGGAGCGGATGAGCGTGAACTACGGGCTCAATCGTGTGCGCTTCCTGCGGCCGGTGCCGGTCGGCGCGCGCGTGCGGGCGCGCTTCGCGGTGAAGGACGTGAGCGAAGGCGCGCAGGGCGGCATGCGCGCGACGTGGTCGGTGTCTGTCGAGATCGAGCATCCTGAAAAGCAGGCGCTCGCATGCGCGGCGGAGTTCGTCACGCTCCATTTCTTCTGAGCGCTCGCGCGGCATTTCGCTGCTTCGCGTCGCGGTCGCGGCGACGCAGCGCGCGGCGAAGGAGGCGACAATAGAAAGGGACGCGGTTCGATCCGCGTCCCTTTTTCATTTCGGGCGACATGGCCCGCATTCGTCGCCGCGCAGGCGCGCGGCCGGCCGCGCGTCGCGCGTCAGTGGCGCGAGTACTGCGTCGCGCCGAACAGCATCTCGCGTGCGCGATCGTCGTCCTGCAACGGCTTGCGCAGCGACGCCAGCACCTCGACGCCGCGCTGCACCGCCGGCCGCGCGGCGATTGCTTCGTGCCAGCGCTTCACGTTCGGGAAGTCGTCGAGCTCGATGCCCTGGTTCTTCCATGAGCGAGTCCACGGGAACGTCGCGATGTCGGCGATCGTGTAATCGTCGCTCGCGAGGTACGCGGATTGGCCGAGGCGCTTGTCCATCACGCCGTATAGCCGCTTCGCCTCGTTCGTGTAGCGGTTGATCGCGTACTCGATCTGCTGGGGCGCGTAGAGGCGGAAGTGGTGCGCCTGTCCGAGCATCGGGCCGACGCCGCCCATCTGGAACATCAGCCATTCCAGCGTCGCGTAGCGCGCGGCAGGCGCGGACGGCAGGAGCTTGCCAGTCTTCTCGGCGAGATAGATCAGGATCGCGCCCGATTCGAACAGCGAGATCGGTTTGCCGTCGGGACCGTCGTGATCGACGATCGCCGGGATCTTGTTGTTCGGGCTGATCTTCAGGAATGCCGGCTTGAACTGGTCGCCCGCGCCGATATCGATCGGATGCACGCGATAGTCGAGGCCGGTCTCCTCGAGCATGATGTGGATTTTGTGGCCGTTCGGGGTTGCCCAACTGTAGACGTCGATCATCGTCGTTCCTTTGTGATGGTTCGTCGATGCGGCGCCGTTACGGCGCCGCGGCACGCGGGAAATTAGAGCATAGATCCGCCAGCGCTGCAGACGGCTGCGCGGGCGGAGGAAACGATGCCGGCGCGTGGTGCGTCGCTGCGCTTCGATGCGCGCCGCGCGGCCTCGGCTCGTCGGCTAGACGACTCGTCGGTCGTCGATTTGTCGGTTCGTCGGAGCGAACTCGCAACGTCTGTCACCCGGGCGGCCGAGCGCAAGGCGGCGATCGCATCGGCGCGCGTCGCCGCTGCCTGTCGCCGATCGCCGTCGAGTTAGCTGCCTCGTGCCGGCGCGCTCGCATGGCGCGCGAGTTCGAGCTTCGCGATCGCGTTGCGATGCACTTCGTCGGGGCCGTCCGCGAAGCGCAGCGTTCGCGCGCTCGCATACGCGTACGCCAGCGGGAAATCGTCGCTGACGCCGCCGCCGCCGTGCGCCTGGATCGCCCAGTCGATCACCTCGCACGCCATGTTCGGCGCGACCACCTTGATCATCGCGATCTCGCCGCGCGCGCCCTTGTTGCCGACGGTATCCATCATGTACGCGGTCTTCAGCGTGAGCAGTCGCGCCTGCTCGATCATGCAGCGCGCCTCGGCGATCCGCTCCTGCGTGACCGTCTGCGCGGCGATCGGCTTGCCGAACGCGATGCGCTCGGACGCGCGCCGGCACATCAGTTCGAGTGCGCGCTCCGCGAGCCCGACGAGCCGCATGCAGTGATGGATGCGGCCGGGCCCGAGCCGGCCCTGCGCGATCTCGAAGCCGCGTCCTTCTCCGAGCAGCAGGTTCGACGCGGGCACGCGCACGTTCTCGAGCGTGATCTCCATATGGCCGTGCGGCGCGTCGTCGTAGCCGAACACGTTGAGCGGCCGGTGCACGGTGACGCCGGGCGCATCGGACGGCACGAGGATCATCGATTGCTGCGCGTGGCGGGGCGCGTCGGGGTCCGTCTTGCCCATCACGATGTAGAGCTTGCAGCGCGGATCGCCCGCGCCGGACGACCACCACTTGTGGCCGTTGATTACGTAGTCGCCGCCGTCGCGCTCGATGCGGGTCCGGATGTTCGTCGCGTCCGACGACGCGACCTCGGGCTCCGTCATCAGGAACGCCGAACGGATCGTGCCGTCGAGCAGCGGTTCGAGCCACGTCGCTTTGTGCGCGTCGGCGCCGTAGCGCTCGAGCGTTTCCATGTTGCCGGTGTCGGGCGCGTTGCAGTTGAAGACCTCGGGCGCCCACGGCACGCGGCCCATGATTTCGCAAAGCGGCGCGTATTCGAGGTTCGTGAGGCCGGCGCCGCGCGTCGAGTCGGGCAGGAACAGGTTCCACAGGCCCGCGGCGCGCGCTTTCGGCTTTAGCGTCTCGATCAGCTCGACCGGCTGCCATGCGTCGCCGGCGCGCCGGTTGCGTGCGATCTCTTCGTAGAACGCGCGCTCGTTCGGATAGATGTGTTCGTCGAAGAACGCGTTGAGCCGCGCGCGCAACGCTTCGACTTTCGGGGTGTAATCGAAATGCACGGCTGCCTCGCCTGTCGGTCGGTTCGGTGGAAGAATGGGGCGCACGCTAGCGTGCGCGCTGTGCGTAGCGCCACGCGAGCTCGGCCATCGGCCGCGCGTGCTGGCCGGCGTCGAGCGCCTGGACGCTCGACGCGGTGCCGTCGACGACGCGCTTCATGATGCCCTGCAGGATCGCCGCGATCCGGAACATGTTGTATGCGAGATAGAAGTTCCAGTTGTCGGGGATCGTCAGGCCGGTGCGCTCGCAGTAGCGGGAGACGTAATGCGCTTCGTCGGGAATCCCGAGCGCCGGCAGATTGAGCCCGGCGATGCCACGAAAGCGCTCGGGCGTAACGTGCCACGCCATGCAGTGGTACGCGAAATCGGCGATCGGGTCGCCGAGCGTCGACAGCTCCCAGTCGAGCACTGCGAGCACGCGCGGCGCGTGCGGATCGAAGATCAGGTTGTCGAGCCGATAGTCGCCGTGCACGATCGACACGCGCGCGTCGTCTTCGGTCTCGGGCGGCAGATGTTGCGGCAACCAGTCGATCAGCCGGTGCATCGCGTCGATCGGCTCCGTCTCCGAAGCCAGATACTGCTTGCTCCAGCGGGCGATCTGACGCGCGAGATAGTTGCCCGCCTTGCCGTAATCGGCGAGCCCGACCGTCTGCGGATCGATCGAGTGCAGCGCAGCGATCACGCGGTTCATCTCGTCGTAATGGCGGCCGCGCTCGGCGGGCGTCATGCCGGGCAGCGACGGATCCCACAGCACGCGGCCGTCGACGAACGCCATCACGTAAAACGCGCGGCCGATCACGCTTTCGTCGCCGCAGCGCGCGAGCATCGGCGCGACGGGCACGTGGGTGTCCGCGAGCGCGGCCATCACCCGATACTCGCGCTCGATCGCGTGCGCGGACGGCAGCAGCTTCGCCGCGGGCGCGGGCTTCGCGCGCAATACGTAGCTGCGCGCGGGCGTGGCGAGCTTGAACGTCGGATTCGACTGGCCGCCCTTGAACTGCTCGACGGACAGCGGGCCGGCGAAACCGTCGACGTGCTGCACGAGCCATGCGCTCAGCGCGTCCACGTCGAAGCGCTGCGCGTCGCCGACGGGGCGCGTGCCTTCGAATGCGGCGTAATCGGTCGGCTTGGACTTCGGATCGTTCTCGGCTGCCATCGTCTCCTCCGGATCCGTGCGACGCACCTATTCGCGCGTGCTTTGCAAAAACTGGTGATACAGCACTTCCATCGTCGTGTTGCGGGTGTCGCGGTGCAGCGCTTCGGGCGGCGAGTAGTTGACGAGCCGCACGACCCAGTCGTCGCGCTCGCCGACGTCGAGCGCGTTGATGCAGCCCGCCGACTGCGACAGCGTGCCGATGAAGAGCCGATGTCCGGGCACCGTCGCGTGCGACAAGAGCGCGCAATTCACGCCGCCGTGCAGCACGAGCAGCACCGTGTCCCACGACGGGTCCGCGCGCAGCGCGGCGAGCGGCGGCAGCACGCGGTCGATCAGTTCGCCGATCGTCTCGCCGCCGAGAAAGCGCGTGTGCTCGGCGACGATGCCGTCGAGCACACGCAGGAACGCGGCTTCCTGCTCTTCGGGCGGGATGTCGGCGAGGAAGCCGCCGCGAATTTCGCGCCATGCGGGCTCGATGTCGATGTCGAGCGGTTGATCGATCTCCGCGAGCACGCGCCGCGCGGTTTCGATCGTGCGCGGCAGGCCGCTCGTGATCACGCGGTCGAAACGCACGTGCTGCTCGGCGAACACGCGTCCCGCGGCGCTCGCCTGCATCCGTCCGCGCTCGTTGAGTGGCACGGCGTCCTGGTCGAACGGGCGGCCGCTCGCGTCGAAGTAGGTGACGTCGCCATGCCGCATCAGATAAATGCGGCGACGTTTCGGCAATTGATAGGACATGGGCGGGCTTTAGCGTTTGTAGACGGGAGGGCGTTTGTCGAGGAACGCGGTGATCCCTTCGAGCGCGTCCGCGTGGTGCAGCGACGCGACGAAGTGATCGCGTTCGGCGACGAGATGCGCGGCGAGCGGCTGCGTTTGCGCGTCGGCGATTAGCGACTTGATCCGCGCGAGCGCGTTCGGCGACATCTTGCCGAGCGCGTCGGCCCACGCGATCGCCTCGTCGCGTGCGGCGCCCGGCTTCGTCAGGCGGTTCACGACGCCGAGCTCATGCAGCCGCGACGCGGCGGCGGGCTTGCCTTCGAAAAGAATCTCGGCCGCGAGCGCGCGGGGCAGCGCATGCGCGAGGAACCACGAGCCGCCTCCGTCGGGCGTGAGCGCGACGCGCGCGTACGACATCACGAACTTCGCATCGTCGGCGGCGACGAGGAGGTCGCACGCGAGCGCGAGCGAGAAGCCCGCGCCCGCGGCCGCGCCTTCGACGGCCGCGATCACGGGCTTCGTCACCGTGTTGATCGCGGTGACCCATTCGCCGAGCAGATCGATGCTCGCCGCCTGGGCGGCGGGCTCCTTCGCGCGATTGTCGAGCAGCCGGTTCAGGTTGCCGCCCGCGCAGAAGAAGCGGTCCGCGCCCGTCAGCACGACCGCGCGGATCGACGGATCGCGCTCGGCCGTGTTGAGCGCTTCGAGGCCGGCGGCATACATGTCGGGATGCAGCGCGTTGCGCGCGCCGGGGTTGGACAGCGTGAGGACGAGCGTCGATTCGCTTTCGGGCGGGCGGGACGCGAGCAGTTCTGCGCTCATGCAGTGAGTCTCCTTGAATGCGATAGGCATCGGGAACGGCGCGCCGCGTACATGCGCGGCGCGGGCGCCGTCCCAGCCGGCTTGACCGGCATTTTTGAGGCGGTGCCGAAACGTGCCGCAGCGCGAACGCCGCGACGGGCTTCGAAGTTGCTTTAGACTAGCATGAACGTGCTTTTCGGCGTTACGCCGACGCGACGTGCGGGACACATCGCGCGCGGCCCTTTTCCCATGACGAAGGAGACTTCGATGCTTCGGCTCTGTGGCTTACCGCTGTCGAACTATTACAACAAGGTCAAGTTAGTACTGCTCGAGCACGACATTCCGTTCGAGGAAACGCTCGTCGAGCTTCCGATCGACGATCCCGCGCTGTTCGCCGACACGCCGCTCGGCAAGGTGCCATACCTGCTGACTGAGCACGGCGCGATCAGCGAATCGCAGGCGATCGTCGAATATCTCGTCGCGACCCATCACGACAAGCGCATCTTCCCGGCCGATCCGTTCACGGCGGCGAAGGCGCGCGAGATCACGACGGTGCTCGAGCTGTATCTCGAATGGAACGCGCGCGAGCTGTTTCCCGAGGCGTTCTTCGGCGGCAAGATCAGCGACGGCACGAAGGCGCACGTCGAGAAGCGCATGCCGCGCGCGCTGGACGGCTTCAAACAGCTCGCAAAATTCTCGCCTTACGTGCTCGGCGACACGTTCGGCATCGCCGACGTCGCTGCGTTCATCCATTTGCCGATCATCGCGCTTGCGACGAAAGCGGTCTACGGCCGCGATTTCATTGCCGATGCCGGAATCGACTGGAAGTCGTACGTGAAGCGCATCGAGGCGGAGCGGCCGGCTGCGCGGCGCGTGAGCGAAGAGCGCAAGGCGTTCATCGCGGGGCTTGCGAAGCAGAGTTGACGCGAGTCATGTGATGCACGCGCGGTGCGCGAAGGCCGATTGGCCGTCTTGCGCATCGCGCGCGCATTTGCCGCGATGTCGGCGGCGCGATGGACCGGGCCTTGACCGTACAACGGCGACGGGCGGTCGCGGCGGCTCGTGGGGGGGCCGTGGGGGCCCGCTCATGCGCCGGATTTACAAGCGCGCGAGCCGCTCGAGCGCGGTGGCGAGCGTCTCCTCGCGCTTCGCGAAGCAAAAACGCACGACGCCCGATTCATGCGACTCGTGATAGAACGCCGACACCGGGATCGCCGCGACACCGATCTCGGTCGTCAGCCACTTCGCGAATTCCGCTTCGGGCAGATCGCTGATCGCCGAATAATCGACGCACTGGAAGTACGTGCCCGCGCACGGCAGCAGTTTGAAGCGCGTGTTCGCGAGTCCGGCGCGGAAGAAGTCGCGCTTCTTCTGATAGAACGCGGGCAGCGTCAGATATGGCTCGGGATCGCGCAGGTAATCGGCGAGGCCGAACTGCATCGGCGTATTGACCGTGAATACGTTGAACTGGTGGACCTTGCGGAATTCAGCCATCAGTGCGGCGGGCGCGGCGACGTAGCCGACCTTCCAGCCCGTCACGTGAAAGGTCTTGCCGAAGCTCGACACGACGATGCTGCGCGCCGCGAGCTCCGGATAACGGGCGATGCTCTCGTGCCGCGCGCCGTCGTAGACCATGTGCTCGTAGACCTCGTCGGACACGATCAGCAGGTTGGTGCCGCGCACGATGTCTTCGAGCGCGCGCATGTCCGCCTCCCGCCATACGGTGCCCGTCGGATTGTGCGGCGTGTTGATCAGGATCGCGCGCGTTTTCGGCGTGATCGCCGCGGCGAGCTTGTCGAACGGAATCGCGTAGTCGGGCGCGTCGAGCGTGACGAACACGGGTGTCGCGCCCGCAAGCGCGATCGACGGCAGGTAGCTGTCGTAGGTCGGCTCGATCACGATCACTTCGTCGCCCGGATGCACGGCGCACAGGATCGCGGTCAGGAGCGCCTGCGTCGCGCCGGCCGTCACGGTGATCTCGGTCGCAGCGTCGTAGCGGCGGCCATAGAGCCGCTCGATCTTGTCCGCGATCGCCTCGCGCAGCGGTGCGACGCCCGTCATCGGCGGATACTGGTTGTGGCCGTCGCGCATCGCGCGCGCGACCGCGTCGACGATGCGCGGATCGCAATCGAAATCGGGAAAGCCCTGGCCGAGGTTGACCGCACCCTTTTCCGCGGCGAGCGCGCTCATGACCGTGAAGATCGTCGTGCCGACGTCGGGCAGGCGGGAGAGGAGGGGGGGCGTCGTGGGCATGTCGTGCTGTGCGTTCATCGTGGCTTGCGCGAAAAGGGGGGCGAAGCGCGTCGCTTACGCCGGCTCGGATGCGTCGGCCGCGAGCGCGCAGGCGGCGAACGGCGCGGGTTGCGCGATCCTGAAGCCGAAGTCGCGCTCGGTCCGGCGCGCGAGCTTCAGAAGCGCGCGGTCTTTCGACACGAGCCAGTCGGCGCGTGCCGCATAGGCGAGCTCGAGAAATTTCTGGTCGTCGCGGTCCTTGCACTTCGGCAACCCGCGCGGCGGCGGCGCATCTGCGGCGGGGGACGGCGCGGCCGTGTCGGCTGGCGACGGCGAATCCATGCGGTTCGCTTGCACGTCTGTCACGGCTGTCGCATCCGAAAGGGCCGAATCGTTCAAGGGATTCGGGCTGTTCGAAACGTCCCCCGATGATGCAGCCGCAAGCGAGCGGTCCGCGCCGGGGCCCGTCGCCGCGGCGGCCTCCCGCGACCCGCCGCGATCGGGCTTCCCGACGCGCTCCGACAGGCGCGCTATCGTTGCGAGCGCGGCGGCCTTGTCGACCGAGCGTGCCTTGAACTGCGGGTAGTCGAGCACGCGCTCGAGCTCGACGAGGCAACGAGCGTCGATGAGCGCCGTGATGGCGCCCGTTTCCAGGGCATCGCGGATCGGGCGGGCGGCGGGGTCGTCGAACACGAGGATGTCGATCCAGACGTTCGAATCGAGCACCACGCGGCGACCGGCGCGCGGAGCGTCGGGGCTTGGCATTCGTTACAATCGGTGGTTTTCGTTTGACTGCACGGCACGGCGTGCCGGCGAGCCTCTATGATAATCGTTCTCTCCCCGGCGAAATCGCTCGACTACGAAACCCCGCCCCACGTTGCCACTCATACGCTGCCTCAGTTCGCCGACGACGCGGCCGAATTGATCGGCGAACTGCGCCGGCTGTCGCCGCAGCAGATCGGGACGCTGATGAGCATTTCCGATCCGCTCGCACGCCTGAACTTCCAGCGTTACGCGGACTGGTCGGGTACGTCGACGCCCACAAACGCCAAGCAGGCGGTGCTGGCGTTCAACGGCGACGTCTACGAAGGCCTCGACGCTCGCTCGCTGTCGGCCGCCGATCTCGACTACGCGCAGCGGCACGTCCGCGTACTGTCGGGGCTCTACGGGCTGCTGCGGCCGCTCGATCTGCTGCAGCCGTACCGGCTCGAAATGGGCACCCGCTTCGCGAACGCGCGCGGCAAGGATCTGTACGCGTTCTGGGGCGAGCGGATCACGCAGGCGCTGAACGTCGAGCTGAAGACGCGCGACGGCGCATCGCGCGTGCTCGTCAATTGCGCATCGGCTGAATACTTCAAGTCGGTGAAGCCGAAGCTGCTCGACGCGCGCATCGTCACGCCGGTTTTCGAGGACTGGAAGGACGGCCGTTACAAGATCATCAGCTTCCACGCGAAGCGCGCGCGCGGCCTGATGGCGCGTTACGTCGTCGAGGGGCGGATCGCGTCGCCTGACGCGCTGAAGGACTTCGCATCGGAAGGCTACGCGTTCGACGAAGCCGCGTCGAACGACGACACCTACGTATTTCGCCGGCGTGTCGGCGCTTGAATTCCGGGCGGCCCGGCGCGGCCGTCGCAACCAGGAGATGCAATGACTCTCTCGATCACGAGCAATTTCGACGCGGGTGCGATCGACGTCCTGTCGTGCGAGCGCGCGGATGCGATCCGGCTGCGCGTGCGCGGCGACAATCGTTCCGAGTTCGCTCAGTGGTTCTACTTCCGCCTGACGGGCGCGCGCAGCGAGCGCTGCGTGATGACGTTCGAGAACGCGAACGACTGCGCGTATCCGGCCGGCTGGCGCAACTATCGCGCAGTCGCGAGCTACGACCGGGTCAATTGGTTCCGTGTGCCGACGTCGTATGACGATCAGGTGCTGACGATCGACCATACGCCCGATTTCGACAGCATCTATTACGCGTATTTCGAGCCGTACGGCGAAGAGCGTCATTCGGAATTCCTCGGCGCGGTCCAGCAGATGCCGCATGCGAACGTCGTCGAGCTCGGCCGCACGGTCGAAGGGCGGCCGATGTCGCTCGTCGTGCTCGGCACGCTGGAAGAAGCGGGCGTCGCGAAGAAGAAAGTGTGGATCATCGCGCGCCAGCATCCGGGCGAGTCGATGGCGGAATGGTTCGTCGAAGGGCTCGTGAAGCGGCTCGTCGGCTGGGGCGACTGGCTGGGCGATCCGGTCGCGCGCAAGCTCTACGATCGCGCGACGTTCTACATCGTTTCGAACATGAATCCAGACGGCAGTGTGCACGGCAATCTGCGTACGAACGCCGCGGGCGCGAACCTGAATCGCGAGTGGATGGAGCCCGATGCCGAGCGCAGCCCCGAAGTGCTCGCCGTGCGTGACGCGATTCACGCGATCGGTTGCGATCTCTTCTTCGACATACACGGCGACGAGGATTTACCGTACGTGTTCGCGGCCGGCTCGGAGATGCTGCCGGGCTTCACCGAGCAGCAGCGTGTCGAGCAGCGCGCGTTTATCGACGCGTTCAAGCGCGCGAGCCCCGATTTCCAGGACGAGCAAGGCTATCCGCCGGGAAAGTACAAGGAGGATGCGCTCAAGCTCGCGTCGAAGTACATCGGCCACCGGTTCGGCTGCCTGTCGCTGACGCTCGAGATGCCGTTCAAGGACAACGCGAACCTGCCCGACGAGCATGTCGGCTGGAACGGCGCGCGGAGTGCGTCGCTCGGCGCGGCGATGCTGGGCGCGATTCTCGAGCACGTACAGACTTTCGTCTGAGCGATCGCCTTTGCACCGAGGATGCGCGCGAAATGGAGTGCGGATCAAAAAGCCGGAGCGGCATTGCCGCGTTCCGGCTTTTTTGCGTCGAGCCGACGGCGGCGCATGACGCACGACACCCGATGCCCGACGCCGTCATCATTCGGACCGGCGTTCGACGGGCTGCTTCACGACTTCTGCGTTGATCGTTTCTTCACGGCTTTTTTCGTCGTGCCCGACTTCTTCGTCGCAGCCGATCGCTTGCTGCTCTTGCCCGCCGCTTTCGCCTTGACCTTGCCCTTGCCCGAGTGCGCGCGAAGCTTTTTCTTCGACGACGTCGTGCGCTCGACGCGCGGCTTCGCGGGCGGCACCGGATCGTTCCAGCTGAACGCGAGCATCTGCGTGCCGACATAGCCGCAGCGGAATTTTAGATGTTCTGGGTCGCCGCCGCTGCTGCGCACGCCGAGGCCTTCGACGGTCACGATGTTGTCGACCTTCACGCGCTGCTTGCCTTCGTCGAACGAGTCGTTCCACGGCGTGATCGAAGCGTTGCCGCTGTCGAACGCGTTCGGCGGAAATTCGACATGATCGAAAGCGCTCGACGTGCTGGCGATGAAACTGCCGTGTGCGGCGCAATCCGCGACGAGCGGTTCGGCGTGCATTTCATTGACGTATTTGTTGACGAGTTCGACGCGTTGATCGAGCAAGTCGGCAAACGCGGGCGCGGCGAACGTGAGCGACAGGCCTGCGACACAGGCCGTCAGCTTGCCGAGCGCGCCGAGCAGGCGATGCGAGGCGGGAAAGCTGTCCATCTGGAGGTATGAGATAAGCGCGATAGAGACACCAGGCACGTGAGATGCCCGATGAAGAGCAGGGTTCCATCTTAGCGTAATTTTCCGGCGCGGCAGTAGAGCGATTGCCCGTATGGCCGGGTGCGCGCGCGTCTACGCGCGTGCGAACTCATGCACGCGGTCCGCCGAGGCGATAGCGGCGCACGTCGGAGGTCGTGACCCATGCGGGCCGGTAGACCGCGATCAACGCCGTCGCCATGCCGGTGAACCACGCTTCGCCGAGCGCTAGCAGCAATGCGTTCAGTGCATATCCGGACGGGACGACGACGAGCGTGCCGTCGGCGAGCGCGATCTGCACGCCGGCCGCCGTAGCCGCGACGACGCCCACCGTGATCGCAGGCGACACGAAGCCTTGGCCGATGATGAGCGCAGGCAGGTTGTGCGGCAGCCACGCGAGCGCGGCGCGCTGCAGCAGCGCTGATATCGCGACGGGAAGTGCGCCGTATACGAGATAGGTGAGCCCGATGCCTTGCCAGGTCGCGTCGAACACGACCGCGGCGACGCCGATCACGGCCGCCATTGCAACGAGCGCGAGGGTCCAGTCGAACAGTGTGACGAGCAGCGTCGCGCCGAGGAGATGCATGACGAGGCCGTCGTCGAGCCACGCGTTGGACGCCCATAGCACTGTGAGTGTGGTCACGAGCGCGAGCCACACGTGCTGCAGTGTCGCATCCTGCAGACGCCCGAACGGGCGCCTCCACAACGCGAAGGCGAGCAACCCCCCGGCGGCGATCCAGTCACCGACGGCGACCCAGAACGGAAGCGGCGTGTAGAGGAAACCCATGTTTTTATATTACTCGTTGAATACAAAAGATGGGAATGGATTCGCTCTCTACGCGGGTTTTGCCGGCTATTCGCTCGCTTTGAACGGAGCGCTCGGTTCGGCCGCGATGAGCGGCTGGGCAGACGATTCGTTCTCGGCGACGAGCGGGTACTTGTGTTGCGCCTTCGCCGTGCGCAGCGGCACGGGGCCGGCCGCGCCGTGTACGGGCTTCGGCGAGCTGTCGCGCGCGGACAGCAGCACTTCGAGATGTGGCGGTAGCCAACCGTTGTAGATCGCGACCGCGGCGGCGCGATTTGTCGCCCCCAATTGCTGGAAGATGCTGGCCAGATGAATCTTGACCGTACCTTCACTGATGCCGAGCGTGCGCGCGATCATCTTGTTGGTGCTGCCCATGTGTACGAAACGCATGATCTGCGCCTGGCGCGGCGAGAGGCGGCTGCACGGCGAGCGTTTCCTGCGCGGGAGCTGGCTGACGATCGCGTCTACGCGGCCGTCCCTTGTGCGCGCGGCCGGCTCGGTGAGGTTCAGCGCGCTCGGCGGGACGTAGTATTCGCCGAGCAGCACCATTTCCAATGCGCGAACGATGGTGTGAGGGCGCGTCGAGCGTGGAATGACGCCGAGCACGCCGGCGTCGAAGAGCGCTTGCGCGTGCTCCGGCGACGCGTCGTCGGTAAGCGCCGCGACGGGCGTCGGCGCGCAGGCCTGGCAAAGCGCATGTAGATCGCCGAGCCGCTTGATGTCTTGCCAGTCGACTGCGATCAAGTCGAAACTCTGTTGTTTGATGAGCCGTTGCGCCTGCCGCCAGTCCTTGGCGTCGTTGTAGCCGGCATGTCGGTCGATTTGACGCAGCAGGGTTTTCAAGCCGTCGCGACGCTCTGCGTCGGAATTGAGCACCAGAAACCTCATGTTATGCCTCCGCTTATCCGATTGATCGAGAAAACGACGAGTGCCATCCCCTCAATAATGACAAAGACATTACAAAATGTCGGCCTAGCTGAAAGTCGTAAGAAAAATTCAGACAAGCAACAGTGCAAAGGCCGCCTCGAGCTCACGCTCGAGGCGGCCTTTGATGGACCACTTGCGCCGGACGGCGCGAGGCGGGCGGCGTTTCAGTGGAAGTGCGGCTGCGCGGGCGTCGCGTCCTCCGGCATCTCCGCATGGACGATCTCGCCGAGCGGATCCGCGTACAGCGGGACGCCGCAATCGTCGCAATACTCGGGTTCGAAACGGCCGGCGTGGCGGCGGATGTCGGTCACGCCCGCTTCCTTCAGCAGCGACGCGATTTCCTCGAGCGGTCCGTCGGCGGGCGCCTCGGCTTCGAGCGTCGCTTCGTCGACGGCCGCCTCGCCGTTTTCGCGTCCATAGAGCGGCCAGACGACGCCATAAATGACGTCGTTGCTGCCGCGGCGAGTGAACGCGACGCGATACTCGTCGATCCGGCGCTCGCCGAAACCGGCGATCACGGCGCGCAGCTCTTGCGGCGGCGCGCCGATCGTGTCGAACAGATAGCGGATCGCGGTGCGTACGGTGTGCGGACGGATCCGCTCGTCCGCGTCACGGCACGCGGAGTAGTACGCGTCGGGCAGCAAGCATTCGAATTCGCAGCCGGGCAGCGCGGCCGACAGGTTGACGCCGCCTTGCGCAGCCCATTGCTCGAGGCATTGGCCGCGCTCGATGCGCGAACCGTGCTCTTCTTCTTGCCAGCGGAAGAGCGGGGCACCGGCGGGCGCGGCGACGACAGCGAGCAGAAAGCGCGGATCGGCAAGGATCGGCGAGGTCTCGGGCAGGTCGCCGAAGTTGAGCTTGACCGGATGGTTGCCGAGCGCCGCATGCGCGAGCTGCTGCGCGAGGCGGTAAGTTTCGACGTGATGGCGCGGCAACTGATCGATGCTATAGAAAAAGGGCGCCATTGCGACGAGTGTGCCTTGCGCAAGCACGTGTGCTTGCAAATGGGTGCGCAACACATCGGCGATCTCGATCTTGAGCGAGCCCGACGGAATCATGTAGCGGGTCCAAGCAAGTACGGGGACTGCGACGAGAAGCGCCTCGTACGGCTTGCCGTCATGCTCGACGGACAGCGATTCGCTGTGCGTCTCGGCCATGTCGGCGAGGGCGCCGTAGGCGTCCGGATGATTCTGCTGGAGATGGTCGAGCGCGGCGTCGAGCGTGGTCTGGTTGCCGTTGCGGACGATCTTTGCGAGCAAGGCGTCGAGCTTGGCTTCCCAGAAGCGATCTTCGACGCGGCTGCCGGACGCAAACAACGCAAGCGACAGACCGACCAGTTTGTCGGCATCGGGAGGGAGGCGTTTAGCGGTTCGCTGGCGCATAGATTGACATGGTTGGATGCGAGGAACCTGTCATTTTAGTCCGTTCCGCGTATGTTCAGCGGTTTGCCTGCCTTCTGGCAGTCTTCCATATAGACAAGACGATATGCGAGCGCGTCCGGCGTGTGAATATTTAAGGGACAAAAAAATGTCGAAACCCTCTTGCGGGGTACGAATCTTATGTCTAGAATCACGCCTCTTTCGCGGTAACGGAAACGCGACGCGAAAGAAGAAGTGGGAGGTTCCGGCGCTTGAGGCGAGACGGTTGGCGGGTTAGTCGACCGAGGGTGCGGGAAGGTGATTGAGGCGGTGCGCGACGGGGCAGTAAAAAGTTGTTGACGCGCTGCAAATAAGTGATCATAATCTCATTTCTCTGCTGCAGACAACGCAGCGCTGCTGAGAAGGCGGTCCGAGGTAGGAAGTACTTCTCGCAGATGTGCTCTTTAACAATGAACAGCCGATAAGTGTGGGCGCTTGATGGAGCGGGCGATCTTCGGATCGAAAGCGAAAGTATCAAGAGTCTCACACTAAAGTAAGTCAGGTTTGTGAAGCAATTCACGACCTGTCAGCTTTGAGTGAGCGACCGGTTGGAAACAACCGAAAACAGTAACAGGTTTGAACTGAAGAGTTTGATCCTGGCTCAGATTGAACGCTGGCGGCATGCCTTACACATGCAAGTCGAACGGCAGCACGGGTGCTTGCACCTGGTGGCGAGTGGCGAACGGGTGAGTAATACATCGGAACATGTCCTGTAGTGGGGGATAGCCCGGCGAAAGCCGGATTAATACCGCATACGATCTATGGATGAAAGCGGGGGACCTTCGGGCCTCGCGCTATAGGGTTGGCCGATGGCTGATTAGCTAGTTGGTGGGGTAAAGGCCTACCAAGGCGACGATCAGTAGCTGGTCTGAGAGGACGACCAGCCACACTGGGACTGAGACACGGCCCAGACTCCTACGGGAGGCAGCAGTGGGGAATTTTGGACAATGGGCGAAAGCCTGATCCAGCAATGCCGCGTGTGTGAAGAAGGCCTTCGGGTTGTAAAGCACTTTTGTCCGGAAAGAAATCATTCTGGCTAATAACCGGGGTGGATGACGGTACCGGAAGAATAAGCACCGGCTAACTACGTGCCAGCAGCCGCGGTAATACGTAGGGTGCGAGCGTTAATCGGAATTACTGGGCGTAAAGCGTGCGCAGGCGGTTTGCTAAGACCGATGTGAAATCCCCGGGCTCAACCTGGGAACTGCATTGGTGACTGGCAGGCTAGAGTATGGCAGAGGGGGGTAGAATTCCACGTGTAGCAGTGAAATGCGTAGAGATGTGGAGGAATACCGATGGCGAAGGCAGCCCCCTGGGCCAATACTGACGCTCATGCACGAAAGCGTGGGGAGCAAACAGGATTAGATACCCTGGTAGTCCACGCCCTAAACGATGTCAACTAGTTGTTGGGGATTCATTTCCTTAGTAACGTAGCTAACGCGTGAAGTTGACCGCCTGGGGAGTACGGTCGCAAGATTAAAACTCAAAGGAATTGACGGGGACCCGCACAAGCGGTGGATGATGTGGATTAATTCGATGCAACGCGAAAAACCTTACCTACCCTTGACATGGTCGGAACCCTGCCGAGAGGCGGGGGTGCTCGAAAGAGAACCGGCGCACAGGTGCTGCATGGCTGTCGTCAGCTCGTGTCGTGAGATGTTGGGTTAAGTCCCGCAACGAGCGCAACCCTTGTCCTTAGTTGCTACGCAAGAGCACTCTAAGGAGACTGCCGGTGACAAACCGGAGGAAGGTGGGGATGACGTCAAGTCCTCATGGCCCTTATGGGTAGGGCTTCACACGTCATACAATGGTCGGAACAGAGGGTTGCCAACCCGCGAGGGGGAGCCAATCCCAGAAAACCGATCGTAGTCCGGATCGCACTCTGCAACTCGAGTGCGTGAAGCTGGAATCGCTAGTAATCGCGGATCAGCATGCCGCGGTGAATACGTTCCCGGGTCTTGTACACACCGCCCGTCACACCATGGGAGTGGGTTTTACCAGAAGTGGCTAGTCTAACCGCAAGGAGGACGGTCACCACGGTAGGATTCATGACTGGGGTGAAGTCGTAACAAGGTAGCCGTATCGGAAGGTGCGGCTGGATCACCTCCTTTCTCGAGCTATCCGCGAAGTTGAGCGCTCACGCTTATCGGCTGTAAATTAAGACAGACTCAGGGGTCTGTAGCTCAGTCGGTTAGAGCACCGTCTTGATAAGGCGGGGGTCGTTGGTTCGAATCCAACCAGACCCACCAAGTTGTCTGGCGCAGGAAACCTGGGTGAAGTCTCTGTATGGGGGCATAGCTCAGCTGGGAGAGCACCTGCTTTGCAAGCAGGGGGTCGTCGGTTCGATCCCGTCTGCCTCCACCACAATCTTCAATGCGAAGTGCTTGGTTCGAACGTGAACCGAGGATTTGGCATTGGCGATTGAGCCAGTCAGAGTGATGCGAAAGTATCGGCTGTCGTTCTTTAACAATCTGGAAGAAGTAAGTAATTTGGATAGCGGAAGCGTCTTGAGATGGACGTGGAAGTTATCCGGGTTGTGATTGTATCGATGTATCTCAAGATGATTCGAACTTAATGTTCGGCTCAATTGGAATACGGCACACACGTAGTGTGGGCTCAGTGTAAGTGCTAGGCACTAACGCTGAGCGACACGCGAGAACTCAACCTGTAGCGACTGTAGCGTCGAAAGATGAGACAGACTCGTTATAGGGTCAAGCGAACAAGTGCATGTGGTGGATGCCTTGGCGATCACAGGCGATGAAGGACGCGGTAGCCTGCGAAAAGCTACGGGGAGCTGGCAAACGAGCTTTGATCCGTAGATGTCCGAATGGGGAAACCCGGCCCTTTTGGGTCATCCTAGACTGAATACATAGGTCTAGTGAAGCGAACGCGGTGAACTGAAACATCTAAGTAACCGCAGGAAAAGAAATCAACCGAGATTCCCAAAGTAGTGGCGAGCGAAATGGGAAGAGCCTGTACTCTTTATTTGTATTGTTAGCCGAACGCTCTGGAAAGTGCGGCCGTAGCAGGTGATAGCCCTGTAGGCGAAAACAGTATGAAAGAACTAGGTGTACGACAAGTAGGGCGGGACACGTGAAATCCTGTCTGAAGATGGGGGGACCATCCTCCAAGGCTAAATACTCGTGATCGACCGATAGTGAACCAGTACCGTGAGGGAAAGGCGAAAAGAACCCCGGGAGGGGAGTGAAATAGATCCTGAAACCGCATGCATACAAACAGTCGGAGCCTCGTAAGGGGTGACGGCGTACCTTTTGTATAATGGGTCAGCGACTTACGTTCAGTAGCAAGCTTAACCGAATAGGGCAGGCGTAGCGAAAGCGAGTCCGAATAGGGCGTTCAGTTGCTGGGCGTAGACCCGAAACCAGGTGATCTATCCATGGCCAGGATGAAGGTGCGGTAACACGTACTGGAGGTCCGAACCCACTAACGTTGAAAAGTTAGGGGATGAGCTGTGGATAGGGGTGAAAGGCTAAACAAACCTGGAAATAGCTGGTTCTCTCCGAAAACTATTTAGGTAGTGCCTCGTGTCTCACCTTCGGGGGTAGAGCACTGTCATGGTTGGGGGGTCTATTGCAGATTACCCCGCCATAGCAAACTCCGAATACCGAAGAGTGCAATCACGGGAGACAGACATCGGGTGCTAACGTCCGGTGTCAAGAGGGAAACAACCCAGACCGCCAGCTAAGGTCCCCAAATATGGCTAAGTGGGAAACGAAGTGGGAAGGCTAAAACAGTCAGGAGGTTGGCTTAGAAGCAGCCACCCTTTAAAGAAAGCGTAATAGCTCACTGATCGAGTCGTCCTGCGCGGAAGATGTAACGGGGCTAAGCCATATACCGAAGCTGCGGATGCGTGCTTGCACGCATGGTAGGAGAGCGTTCCGTAAGCCTGCGAAGGTGCGTTGAAAAGCGTGCTGGAGGTATCGGAAGTGCGAATGCTGACATGAGTAGCGATAAAGGGGGTGAAAGGCCCCCTCGCCGTAAGCCCAAGGTTTCCTACGCAACGTTCATCGGCGTAGGGTGAGTCGGCCCCTAAGGCGAGGCAGAAATGCGTAGCTGATGGGAAGCAGGTCAATATTCCTGCACCATTGTTAAATGCGATGGGGGGACGGATCGCGGAAGGTTGTCCGGGTGTTGGAAGTCCCGGTCGCTGCATTGGAGAAGGCACTTAGGCAAATCCGGGTGCGGAATTCAAGGGTGTGGCGCGAGCTCTTTAGGGAGCGAAGCAATTGGAAGTGGTTCCAAGAAAAGCCTCTAAGCTTCAGTTTAACAATGACCGTACCGCAAACCGACACAGGTGGGCGAGATGAGTATTCTAAGGCGCTTGAGAGAACTCGGGAGAAGGAACTCGGCAAATTGGTACCGTAACTTCGGGATAAGGTACGCCCTGGTAGCTTGACCCCCCTGCGGGGGAAGGGTGAAGGGGTTGCAATAAACTGGTGGCTGCGACTGTTTAATAAAAACACAGCACTCTGCAAACACGAAAGTGGACGTATAGGGTGTGACGCCTGCCCGGTGCCGGAAGATTAAATGATGGGGTGCAAGCTCTTGATTGAAGTCCCGGTAAACGGCGGCCGTAACTATAACGGTCCTAAGGTAGCGAAATTCCTTGTCGGGTAAGTTCCGACCTGCACGAATGGCGTAACGATGGCCACACTGTCTCCTCCCGAGACTCAGCGAAGTTGAAGTGTTTGTGATGATGCAATCTACCCGCGGCTAGACGGAAAGACCCCATGAACCTTTACTGTAGCTTTGCATTGGACTTTGAACCGATCTGTGTAGGATAGGTGGGAGGCTATGAAACCGGAACGCTAGTTTCGGTGGAGCCGTCCTTGAAATACCACCCTGGTTTGTTTGAGGTTCTAACCTTGGCCCGTGATCCGGGTCGGGGACAGTGCATGGTAGGCAGTTTGACTGGGGCGGTCTCCTCCCAAAGCGTAACGGAGGAGTACGAAGGTACGCTAGGTACGGTCGGAAATCGTGCTGATAGTGCAATGGCATAAGCGTGCTTAACTGCGAGACCGACAAGTCGAGCAGGTGCGAAAGCAGGTCATAGTGATCCGGTGGTTCTGTATGGAAGGGCCATCGCTCAACGGATAAAAGGTACTCTGGGGATAACAGGCTGATACCGCCCAAGAGTTCATATCGACGGCGGTGTTTGGCACCTCGATGTCGGCTCATCTCATCCTGGGGCTGTAGCCGGTCCCAAGGGTATGGCTGTTCGCCATTTAAAGAGGTACGTGAGCTGGGTTTAAAACGTCGTGAGACAGTTTGGTCCCTATCTGCCGTGGGCGTTGGAAGTTTGAAGGGGGCTGCTCCTAGTACGAGAGGACCGGAGTGGACGAACCTCTGGTGTACCGGTTGTGACGCCAGTCGCATCGCCGGGTAGCTATGTTCGGAAGAGATAACCGCTGAAAGCATCTAAGCGGGAAACTCGCCTTAAGATGAGACTTCCCCGGGGACTTGATCCCCTTGAAGGGTCGTTCGAGACCAGGACGTTGATAGGTCGGGTGTGTAAGCGCAGTAATGCGTTCAGCTAACCGATACTAATTGCCCGTAAGGCTTGATCCTATAACAAGTCTGTCTCGATAGCCGTTAGCGCTTCAGCGCTTACGGATATCGAGCGTCGAGTGCAAGGCACTCGACGTACGACGGTTGAAGTACCGCGTACGTGTGAGATACAGCTCACAACCCAACATTACTGCTTCTTCCCGATTGGTCGCGCTGCGATGCACCGCGACATCCCTCTTTGCCTGATGACCATAGCGAGTCGGTCCCACCCCTTCCCATCCCGAACAGGACCGTGAAACGACTCTACGCCGATGATAGTGCGGATTGCCCGTGTGAAAGTAGGTAATCGTCAGGCTCCCCCTCTCAGAACCCCCGCCCAGCCAGGCGGGGGTTTTGTTTTTTACGCCCACTCCCGTCGGATGTAAGCACCTCACGACGACCGTCGTAGACGACGGCGAGAACCGACATCAAAGTGGTGCCCATCATTTTCGATTTGATGGACATCACTGTGACAGAGCCGGAAGCCAAGCCGGGTAGCCGCAAGGGACGCCCGAATTATGATCGCGAGTTTCGACGCCGACTCGCCGCTGCGGCATGCGAGCCTGGTGCCTCGGTCGCAAAGCTGGCGCGCGAGAATGGCATCAATGCAAACATGCTGTTCACCTGGCGGCGCCGCTATCGCGAGCAATTGCAGGCCGAAACGATGTCGCTGATTCCAGTGGCGGTGGTGCATGAGACACACGCGCCGCGCATGGCGATGCCACCGGATGCAGGGGATGTCGGCAACCCGACTGCGCGAGCGGGGACGATCGAGATCCGGATCGGCGCAGTGGTGATCAAGGTCGACGGTGCCGTTGACGCCGATACCGAGGCGACCCGGGAGGTGCTCGAGCTGATCGGCGAACTCTACGGCATCGAGGCCCACATCCGCGGCAAACCCGCCGCTGAACGGCTGCGCGTGCGGCAGGAGAAAAGTGTGCCGCTGCTGGCAACCATCAAGACGTGGATGACGGACAAACTCGCGACGCTGTCGAAGAAATCCGATTTGGCCAAAGCGATCCGTTACTCGCTTAACCAGTGGGATGCCCTCGCGCTGTACTGCGAAGAGGGCCGTGCCGAGATCAGCAATGCCCTGGCCGAAAACGCGCTGCGATGTGTGAGTCTGGGTCGGAAGAACTTCTTGTTCGCCGGCTCCGATAGCGGGGGCCAGAGGGCTGCAGCGATGTACAGCCTGATCGGCACGTGCAAGCTGAACGGGATCAACCCGCGCGCTTACCTCGAATACGTGCTGACCCATATCGCTGACCACCCCATTAACCGCATCGACGAATTACTACCGTGGAACGTGGCAAGTAAGCTGCCAGGCAAGCCTTGCCCGCCTGCCTCCACGGGCTGATTGCCAGCGGGCGAACCCGAGCGACCGATACCCAATCATGCCTCACGTGCGCGTCGCATTGCGAACGGCCTTCGCGAGGTGCTTACGTTGGCGACGGCGTCGAGCAGCGTGGCGGCGCCCAGTGGCTGGCCAGTTTCGCTCTCCACGCGTACCACTCGACGAGCACGATGTGCTGGCCGGTGAGCTCGTAGGGGACCTCGAAGTAGCGGCCGGCGTACGAGACGGTGCCGTCGCGGCGCACAGCCGTACCAACGGCGCGGGCAAATGCATAGCGGCAGGCGCGACCAGGTGCGCCGACATGAAGGACAGCGGAAGCGCGGCACCGAAACCGGATTGAGCTGGCCGTCGGCACTGCGGTCGGCCTTGCGGTCGTAGCAGCCATGTCCCCACAGGCAGCTGCAACCGCAGTGCGGGCGGCGATCGGGGCGGTACGACTGAGGTGTGGAGACGACGGCGCGAAGATGTTATTCGAGGGAAAGGAAAGCGTGTACGATCCGTTGCATAGGCCGGGCTCTTATTGATTCGTGTGTTGGCGTGAGAACCGTCGCACGATATCAGAGGAGTACCGGTCTTCTTTATGCCCACCGTATCTCGCGTTGTTCGCGGTGAAGTTCAGAAAATCGCTCTCGCCGGACGCGAGATGTGTGAACGCCGGTCCAAATCCGACACTAAACGACGGCGTTCTGGAATTGAGCGTTTGAAGTGGCCGTGCTTGGAAGATGATGTTTGCGGGGTAGCGACGCTGCGGATGCCTGACGCTTTGCGCGTCGGAGGGAGCCCGTAGGGCGAGTGCAGACGCGCAAAGCGCGTTGAGGGATGACGGCGCGGATCGGTTGCGGTAGAAAGGCACACCGCCGAAGAAACAACCGGCGCGACACCGGTCAAACCGCCAAGTTCACCCCGGGGTCGCGCCACACTGGACACAGGTGCGGGGCCACGGGGCCAAGCACAGGGACACGTGCAGCCGCAGTATTCCACGGCTGGGCGGACCCTGTCGATATCGACCTGCCATCGGCGTTCCACGGGGACCGCCGATGCTGCCCACGGGCCGCTTCTTCCTGTGCGCCCGCTGCCGGGCGCAGGTGTTCATTTGCCGCCGCTGCGATCGAGGCCAGATCTATTGCGCCGGCGGCTGTGCGCAAGCGGCCCGGCGCGCGAGCTTGCGCGAAGCGGCTCAGCGTTACCAGAGTTCTCGCCGCGGGCGTCTTGCCCATGCGCAGCGCGCCCGTCGTTATCGAGCGCGACACAATAAAGTGACGCATCACGGTTCACCTGCGACGGGGCCCAGTGCTCTACTGCCAGCGGACTCGATGCGCGCCGCTGTCACTCACAGTCGTGTCGCGGCATCGGCGCCGGCGACAACGCATTGCCATCGATGCGGCTGCGCCTGTTCGCCATTCGTGCGCCTTGGCCCGTTCGAGGAGGCTCTAAAGGTGACGATTGACGCTGAACTCGAAGCCCATATCCTGCGGCTCTACCACGTCGAGAAGTGGCGCTGCGGCACGATCGCGCAGCAATTGCACGTGCATCGCGGCACCGTCAAACGGGTGCTCGCACAAGCTGGTCTGCCGCGTCATGGACCGGCGCCGCGGCCTTCGATGATCGAGCCATACCTGCCATTCATTCGCCAAACGCTGGAGAAGTATCCCACGCTCACCGCCAGCCGCCTTTACGGCATGGTGCGCGAGCGCGGCTATCAGGGCCGGCCCACGCACTTCCGACATCTGATCTCTCTGCACCGGCCACGCCCGCCTGCCGAAGCGTACCTGCGGCTGCGCACGTTGCCCGGCGAACAGATGCAATGCGACTGGGGGCACTTCGGTCACTTGCATATCGGCCGTGCGCGCCGGCCCTTGATGGCCTTCGTGATGGTGCTCTCGTACTCGCGCGAACTGTATCTGCGCTTTTTCCTCGATGCGCGTATGGAGAACTTCCTGCGCGGCCATATCGGCGCCTTCACGCGCTGGGGCGGCCTCGGTAGGGTCGTCCTCTACGACAACCTGAAGAGCGCCGTCCTTGAACGCCAGGGCGACGCCATTCGTTTCCACCCGACGCTGCTCGCCTTCGCCGCACACTATCGGTTCGAACCCAGACCCGTAGCCATCGCGCGTGGTAACGAGAAGGGCCGCGTGGAGCGCGCCATTCGTCACGTCCGCGACGCGTTCTTCGCGGCCAGACAGTTCGCCGATCTGGATGACCTGAATGCGCAAGCCGAACACTGGTGCCGCACGCAGGCGGCGGATCGCCCGTGCCCGGAGGATCGCATGATCAGTGTGCGCCAGGCGTTCGCCCAGGAGCAGCCTACGCTGCTTGCGCTACCGGAGAATCCCTATCCCGTCGAGGAAACGCTCGCCGTCAAAGTCGGCAAGACGCCCTATGTACGCTTCGATCTGAACGACTACTCGATCCCGCACACGCACGTGCGGCGCACGCTCACGGTACGGGCCGATCTCGAGCAGGTACGCGTGCTGGACGGTGCCGAGATCCTTGCGCGCCACGCTCGCAGTTACGACCGCGGCGCGCAAATCGAAGAGCCCGTTCACATCGAGACACTGGTCGGCGTCAAACGCGAGGCCCGTCATCATCGCGGCATGGATCGCTTGGCCAAGGCTGCCCCCGCCAGTCAGGATCTGCTGCGCCGCGCGGCTGAACGCAATGCGAATCTGGGCACCATCACGGCGGCGCTGCTGCGGCTGCTCGAACGCTACGGCGCTGCGCAATTGCAGGCCGCGATCGGCGATGCGCTACAAAGCGGCGTGCCGCACCCGAACGCCGTGCGCCTGGCGCTGGAGCGCCGCCGCGAAGCGCTTGAACTGCCACCACCGCTTGCCGTGTGTCTGCCGCCACACGTACGCCAGAAGGACACGCCGGTCCAACCCCACCGGCTCGATACCTACGATCAACTTGCCGGAGGCACGGATGAGCTCGCTTGAATCATTGCGCACACGCGCGCAGGAATTGCGTTTGCACGGGCTGCTGGCCCACTGGCCCGAGGTTGCGCTGCAGCCGTGGGTCGCGCCGCTCGTGCAGTGGGAAGAAGACGAGCGAGCCCGTCGCTCGCTCGAGCGGCGCATCAAGGAATCACATCTGGGCGGCTTCAAAGCCTTGTGCGACTTCGACTGGGGTTGGCCGTCACGGTGTGATCGCGGTGCCATCGAAGAACTGATGACGCTCGGGTTCATGAAGGACGCCGCCAACGTCGTGCTCATCGGCCCCAACGGCGTGGGCAAGTCGACGCTGGCGAAGAACGTCGCGCATCAGGCGCTCGTGCATGGGCACACGGTGCTGTTCACCACCGCCGGCAATATGCTGGGCGAACTGGCTGCGCTCGATAGCGATTCAACGCTGCGCCGGCGCTTGCGTCGCTATGCTGCGCCCGACGTCCTTGTGATCGATGAGGTCGGATATCTCTCCTACTCGAATCGCCACGCCGATCTGCTGTTCGAGTTGATCAGCCGGAGATACCAGAACAACAGCACCATCGTGACATCGAATCGACCGTTTGCAGAATGGTCAGAAGTGTTCCCGAACGCCGCCTGCGTCGTGTCGCTCGTCGATCGCCTTGTGCATCTCGCCGAGGTCATCTCGATCGAAGGCGAATCGTACCGCCTGAAGGAAGCCCGCGAGCGGGCCGACAAGCGCGCCCGGCAGCGTGGCCCGAGCAAATCGGCCAAAGGAGGCGAGTCATCATGACAGCCGTGCCATTGCCCTCAGGCCTCACGCGCGGCTTGAACTTCGTCGTGCCCGACGACTGGACGCCCGAGCAGGCGCTCGCCGTGTTCGAACTGCTCGACGACTTGCGCGAACTCATCTGCGCACGCTATCTGCCCGACATGCAGCGTGTCCTTCGTGGCGATCGTCGGCAACGTGAACTGCCGCTCACCGAGCACGACCCGCCGTTCTGATCGGCGACATTCAAAACAAAGGGGCCGGCGTGGCCCCTTTGTCGTTGACTGTTTCGCTCAACCTTGTGCCGTCGTTTAACGGCGCTTTTACACCGGCGCTAACAGAGATGAATACCCCATCTTCGACCTCAAATTGAACGCGCCGTAACAGGGGCTGATATTCTTCCCGGAACAGCAGGTGCGTGTGTTTCTGTATGGCGCGCCGGTGGATAGGCCAGCATCCGACTTCGCGCGTGCACGAACTCACGCCGCGCATCTGGAAACAACGCTTCGCCGACAATTCGCAGTGCTCGCCTCTGCATCGGATCGCCTAAGGTTGCAAGAACGTCGGGGAGTTACCGATTACGAGCCGGGACGGGTCGCGTCATAGTCTGCACGGTGAGTGCCGAGCAGTGAATGCATTCATGCTCTCATCGAGTGCAAGATCCTCATTCCGAGGCGCAGGGCGCAGGGTGCGGGATGCGACCGTAGCGCAGCACGCGATCACGCGGACCGAATGCACTACGCGCCGCTTATCTTGAAATTCTTGAAACGATCGGGAAACGAAATATGGCTATTGGCATCGGCGGATCGAATGCAGCGACGGAACTGGCGAAACTCGAGAACATGACGGACGACGTTGCGACAATCCAGCCCGCGGAATATGCGGCGCGAGTCGAACGCGCACAGGCACTGATGAAACTGCACGGCCTCGATGCGATCTACGTCGAATCGGGCACGAACCTGCTTTACTTCACGGGCGTCGCGTGGCGTCGCAGCGAACGTCTGACGGGGGCGCTGATTCCTGCGTCGGGTCCGCTGCAATACATCGTGCCGGCGTTCGAACGCGGCACGTTCACCGGCATGATGCAGATTCCTGGAGACCTCCATTGCTGGAACGAGAACGAGGATCCTTACCGGCTGCTCGCGGACGTCGTCGAGCGCCAGGGGATCGGTGACGGCACTCTCGGATTCGACGAATCCGCGCCGTACTTCATGTATGAAGGCATTCGCGAACGGGCGTCGAAACTGCGGATTCGCAGCGCGGTGGATGTCACGCGCGCATGCCGGATTCGCAAATCGGCGACCGAACTCGCATTGATGCAGCGTGCGAACGACATGACGCTGCGCGTCCACCAGGCGGCGGCCGCGATCTTGAGAGAGGGCGTCAGTGCTGACGAAGTGCTCGATTTCATCGACAACGCGCATCGCGCAGTGGGCGCACTGCGCGGGTCGACGTTCTGCATCGTGCTGTTCGGTCCGGACACGGCTTATCCGCACGGCGTCAAGCATCCGAAGCGGCTTGAGCGCAACGACATGGTGTTGATCGATACGGGCTGCCAACTGCACGACTACCACTCCGACATTACGCACACATACGTGTTTGGCGACGCGAGCACACGTCAGCGTGAGGTTTGGGCGCATGAGAAGCGAGCGCAGCAGACCGCGTTCGAGCGCGTGAAGGCAGGCATGGCAGCTGAAGAGGGTGATCGTGCGGTCCGTGACTATCTGAAGTCGGTCGGCTATGGGCCGGGCTATGCATTGCCCGGCCTGCCGCATCGAACCGGTCACGGAATCGGTCTCGATATCCACGAATGGCCTTATCTCGTCGGCGGCGATCGGACGATACTCGATGAAGGCATGTGCTTCAGCATCGAGCCGATGCTTTGCGTTCCGAACGAATTCGGCATCCGTCACGAGGATCATGTGTACATCACGGCCGACGGTCCGCGTTGGTTCACGCAGCCGGCAACAAGCATCGACGATCCGTTCGGGCTTGGTTGAGCGAGGATGACGCTGCGGCGGCAGCGGCGTCCGGCAATATCGACAGCGACGAGGCCGCGTCTTCGCGAGGCCGGTACGACAGATGCCCCGCTGATCGGCGCAAGCGCAGTCGCGGCGAGCACGTCGGCGGCACGCTTGTCATGCTGTTCACACATTGGGTGGAGCGGTCCGTCGGTCGGTGTCGCCGCGGATGCCGTCATGGCGAGATGTGTGAAGCTGCTCGGCGCCGAGCACCGATTTCGCCTTGACACGACAACATGGCTTGCGCGGCAAGCGACGAGCCCTTTCCAAGTAACGACGAGCATGGCATGGCGCAGTGTGAGCGGCGGTATCGTGGCGGCGCTGAAGGCTATTGTGGACATCCGGAACGTCAAGGCTGCGATCGCCCGATTTGGGCGGCGCTGCGTGCGCTGCATTGCGGACGCGTCGTGGATTTCGTCGACATACCTGATCGCCGGGATCGAGGTGCTCCCGCTGACGAGGCTGTTGTCGCGCAGGCTCGGCTTCAGACGCTCGCGGTCAATTGGCCAGACGTTCATGGCCGCGTCGCTACTGTGCGCACAGTCCGAGCTTTGGGATGGCCGTCGACTGTCGGCCGCTGCGGGGGGCCATGCAACTGAAGTCGACGCGATGAGAATGCTTCCCAGATTCACTGGCATGTTGGCGTGCTATTGGATCGCGAAGGCGAGTTTCATGCGACCGCCGACGTGTCGTTCGGCGTTGCGCAGGGAGATTTCCTCCCGATCGACGGGAGCGGCGATAGAAAATCGACTATTCCGGGTGCTCCGTTCGTCCGCTAGGGTCTGTTTACATTCGATGAAATGTGTTTACATCTTGTTTTTTGCACAAGCGGGCCAAGATGATTCGAAAGTTACTGAGCGACGAGGTATGGGCACGAATCGAATCTGTGTTGCCGGGCAAGGAAGGCGACCCAGGAAGAACGGCGGCCGACAATCGCTGGTTTGTCGAAGCGGTTCTCTGGATTGGCCGAACCGGCTGCCCGTGGCGCGATTTGCCAAAGGCGTTCGGACGATGGCATACGGTGTACATGCGCTTCTCCAGATGGCGTCGCAAGGGTGTGTGGGAACGCGTGATCCACGCCGTGGCCGACGAAACCGAGATCAAGCATGTGTTGATCGATTCGACCATCGTGCGTGCGCACCAGCATTCGTCCGGAGCTCGAAAAAAACGGTCCGCAACGCTCGGCCGCTCGCGGGGCGGACTGACCACCCAGTTGCACCTGGCCGTCGATGACGCCGGACGCCCGCTGCGGTTGATTGCCACCGAGGGGCAAGTCTCCGATATTTTTCGTGTGCGAATGAACTGGTTGAGCCTCTGCGCACCGGGGCGGTCATCGCCGACAAGGGCTACGACTCGAACGCCTTTGTAGAGAGCATCCGCGCTACACGTGCGAAGGCCGTCATCCCGCCGCGTTCGAACCGAAAGGCCAAGCGTCGCTATAGCCGCGTGCTGTATCGGACCCGGAACATCGTCGAACGCTTTTTCAATCGCATCAAACATTTTCATCGTGTCGCCACTCGCTACGACAAGCTTTCAGGCAACTATTTCGCCTTCGCCTCGCTTGCCTGTGCCTTTGGGCCGCTGGTGAGAATGTGAACAGACCCTAGGGAGTCGGCCAAGCTCGCATCGCGCGTTGCAGCGTGCTGCGCGAGCGAGCCCCGGTCGCGGGCCACACAGTCGAGCTTGAGCTGCGTGCATAGGCCGGCAATGCGTTCATGCTGCACATTCATGCGGCCACGGGGCATGGCATCGGCATTCACGTGCACGAAGGCGGCGTGCGATTCGGCTTGGGTTCGCAGTACGGTCTCTTGCCGAACGCGGTGATTTCGGTCGAGCCGGGCATCTACGTGCCGGGCAAGGGGGACGTGCGTATCGAGAACATCGTCGTCATCCATCCGAGCGAGCAGGAACCGGGCAAGATGGCGCTCGAGAACCTCGTGACGGTCGGTTACGACTGGGATCTGATCGCTCTCGATCTGCTCATCGACGACGAGCGTGCGTATCTTCTCGACTACGAACAATTGTGGATCGAGCACGGCACGAATGTGACGCATTGTGCGTTGCTGTAGCGAGTAGCGTGCTGCGCGTCCGGATATGCGCCGGAAATAAAGAAGCGCCGTCGGACAAACCGTCCGGCGGCGTTTTTTTTATGAACGCGCAGTGAGCGCCGGCGACGGCGCGATTGAAGGCCGCGCCGTCGCGCGCGCATCACGCGACGCGCGGCTCGTTCCAACGGTTCGCGCGACGGAAGGTGCCGATGTCGTTGAAGCGCACGCCGACCGCGCGCAGCGCCGCATGCGCGCGCTTCGCGGTCAGTTGGCGAATGTAGAACGGATCGCGCACGACGAAGTGGTGAATCGCGTGCGTGCTGCCGAAGTTGAAGCAGAACAGCTGCACCGGAAGCAGCCACCACGGATTCAGAACTTGCGTCTGCTGGATGACGTTGCGCGAATCGATGTCGCCGTAGTAGTGCATGTTCGAGCTGATGAAGTTGATGCAGAAGCTGCGCACGAAGTTCGGCCCGAGCCAGGTCACCGCGAGAAAGTCGACGGCGTGCATCGCCTGCTGGACGAGCGCCGGCACGTCCGGCTGATGGCCGAGCGCATGCAGTGCGAAGAGTCCGGCGTGATACGCGATGAATGCATGCCACAGCACGTAGTAGGCGTGGCCGATCGGCATGTACGACATCAATTGCTCGATGCGCAGCCGCACGCGATCGCCGCGCGCTTGCGCGGGCTGCGCCGCGACGTACTGCAACACTTTTCGGCGCATGCCGAGCGGCCGCAGCGCGACGGCGAGCATGCCGTCCGCGAGCATCAGCACGCGCTTCACGCCCCAGCGCTCGCCGTTGGTGATCCCGTATTCCTCGAGGTCCGATTCACTGCCCGACACCTTGTGATGGTGCAGATGCATCCGACGGCGCGTCCACGGATTGATCGTGCCGGGCCGGGTGAGCCAGCAGAGCGTCATCATCAGATGATAGGCCCACGGCGTCTTCTTGAAGTACATCAAGTGGATCAGGTCGTGCTCGAGTTCGTGGATCAGCGACGTCGCGAGCGTCGCGACAGGCAGCGCGACGTACCACGCGATCATGCCCTTTGCGTACAGATACGCCGCCGCAAGCATCGTCGCGACGCAAAGCGCCATCGCTGTCGCGCCGACCAGATTCTGATTGTCGAGCAGCGGATATTTCGCGCGCAGCGCGTCGCTCGCCGCATTGACCTCGTTGCGGACGTACGTGACCTTTTCCGCGTCGTTCTTGAAGCGCAAAGTCTTGGACTTACTCATTGTTCGAATCCGTATCCCTGAAATCGGCGGTATGCCGATGACGCCATCTTAGAACCGTCCGCGCCTCCGCCGCGAGGGCCGGTCGTGCCAAAGGTCGAGTCATTTGAGGCCAATTTGCAGCGCTGCGACGAGTCATATCGGGCCATCAGTCGCTATAATCGGCCGGTTACCGCTCGGAGTCGATACATGGCCACGTCCGTTCCGGATCCTACGAGGCAATTGAACAAGGCGACCGTCTCGTCCGCCTATGCGCTTTTCATGCTGATGCTCGCGGAGGAGCGCGGCATCGCCGACGCGGACATTCTCGCGAACACGGGCGTCACGCGCGCGAAGCTCGAGGAGCCGGACGCGCGCATCACGCCGCTGCAGCAGGCGGCGATCGTATTCAATTTGCTCGGGAAAACGAACGATCCGTCGATCGCGATCGAGATCGGGCTGCGCAGCAGCCTGACGAAATCGGGGATGATCGGCTTCGGGCTGATGAGCTGCGCGACGCTCGGCGAGGCGATCCAGCTCGGCATCCGTTATCTGCCGACGCGCGTGCCGTTCTTTTCGATACGGCTCACGGAACTCGAGCACACGGTGCAGATCGACATCCTCGAAGCGTTTCCGCTCGGCAGGCTGCGCCAGTTCGCGGTCGAGAATTTCATGGTCGAGACGGCGATCCTGTTCAACTCGCTGCTCACGCCGTCGCATGACAGGACGATGAAGGCGAACGCCGAGCTGTGCTTCGAGTGGCCCGAGCCGCCATACTTCGCGCGCTATCGCGATCGTCTTCCTCGCTGTCATTTCGATGCGCCCGCGAACCAGATCCGCTGCGAAGCGGCGCTTCTCGACGAGCCGATCAAGACCGCGAACGCGCAGACCGCGCAGATGATCGTCCAGCAGTGCGAAGCAGAGCTCGCGCGGCTCGGCTACGCGGAGAGCATCGTCGAGCGCGTGCGAAATCTGCTGATCCGCGGCAGCGACGGCTATCCGTCGCTCGACGCGCTCGCGCGCGAGCTGCATCTGTCCGAGCGCACGCTCAAGCGCAAGCTGAGCGACTACGGCACGACGTATTCGGCGCTGCTCGATGAGATCCGGCTGCGCGACGCGCTGCGCCTGCTCGAGGGCACGCAACTGACGGTCGAGGAGATCGCGGTGCGTGTCGGCTACACCGATCGCGCGAATTTCAGCCGGGCATTCAGGCGTTGGACCGGTGCGTCGCCGAGCAGCAGGCGCTGAGCGTCGCACGCGGTCTTGCGATCCGCGAAGCGTCGTATCCGACATGCGTTGCGGGTCGGTCGAGCGCGACGGGGTACGATGCAGGCGTGAAGTGCGCGCAATGCGCATTCCGAGTACACCTATCGAGAGCAGGGATGTTTGTGTTCGCATCGATGCGTTTTCACGACACATCGTCCGCATTCCTTCAGCCATATCAAGCGGCAATTCCCCACACACAGTAGGAGATGTCGGCAACCTTGTGTTGTATTCCCGCAAGGCTTACGATTTTCGAACGGCGACGCGAATTGCATTGCGCACGGCGCGCTCGGTGCGAGCGGCAGACGTAGCTCGTGTGCGAGCAGCGGGCGCCGCGCCGAAATTCCCGACTTCCTCCATGGTTCGACCATCACGCTGGGTGACATGACTTCCGTTCTCCTCCTCGAAAACATCCACGACAGCGCATCCCTGCATTTCGCCGATGCGCACGTCGACATCGAGCGGCGCAAGGGTGCGCTCGCCGGCGATGAACTCAAGCACGCGCTGCAGCACCATCAACTGATCGGCATTCGCTCGGCGACGCACCTGATGCGCGACGAGATCGACGCCGCCCGCCATCTGCTCGCGATCGGGTGCTTCTGCATCGGCACGTCGCAGGTCGATTTGTCGGCGGCCGCGCATCACGGCATTCCGGTGTTCAATGCGCCGTTTTCGAATACGCGATCGGTCGCGGAGCTCGTGATTGCGGAGGCGATCCTGCTGCTGCGGCGCGTACCGGAGAAGAGCGTGCTCGCGCATGCGGGCGAGTGGGCGAAGGGCGCGGGCGGATCGTTCGAGGCGCGCGGCAAGACGATCGCGATCGTCGGCTACGGCAACATCGGCGCGCAGGTCGGCGTGCTCGCGGAGGCGCTCGGCATGAAGGTCGTCTATTACGACGTGCAGGCGAAGCTGTCGCTCGGCTCCGCGCAGCCCGCGCGCTCGCTTGGCGACGCAATCGCGCTCGCGGACGTCGTCACGCTGCACGTGCCGGCGAACGCATCGACGCACAACATGATCGATGCGGACGCGCTCACGCAATTCAAATCCAACGCAATCCTGATCAATGCGTCGCGCGGCACCGTCGTCGACATCGACGCGCTGCGCGATGCGCTCGTGCAGAAGCGTCTGGGCGGCGCCGCGATCGACGTGTTTCCGCACGAGCCGAAGAGCAACGTGGATCGCTTCGAATCCGTTCTGCAAGGACTGCCGAACGTGATCCTGACGCCGCACATCGGCGGCAGCACGCAAGAAGCGCAGGAGAGCATCGGTGCGGAAGTGTCGTCGAAGCTCGTCGCGTTCCTGACGCGAGGCGATAGCGCGGGCGCCGTCAATTTTCCGCAAGTGAGTCCGGGCGAATGCACGTCGGCCGCGCGACTCCTGAACGTGCACGGCAACACGCCGGGCGTGCTCGCGGTGCTCAACACGCTGCTCGCGCAGGACGGCGCGAACATCGTCGCACAGCATCTGCAGACGCGCGGCGACATCGGCTACGTGGTGACCGACCTCGACCGGGTGCCGTCCGACGCGTTTCTCGACAAGCTGCGCGGCGATCGCGCGTTCACGCGCAGCCGGCTGCTTCGCAGCGCATGAGGCGGCGCGCGGGCCGTCGGAACAAGGCTCGCGCGTGGTCTCACGCATACCATTGATGCGCCGCCGCAGCGCTGCCGATATTGACAGCATTGGATTTCTCACGGCCCGCGTGTAATATTGCGCTCCAATCGAATCGCCGCTTGAGAACGACGCTCGAACGGGGCACCGAATCCGGAGCGTCCGAACGAACGCGTCTGCCCATCCGCGTCCCGCTGCAAATGGCGCAGCCGGTCGCGGCGAATCGCATCGCTGCGACGCGATGCACGCTCGATGGAGTCGAATCGAGATCCTGAGATTTACTTAGAACAACAACGAATTTATCTGGGGAAGAGGGTTCGTGTATCGTGCGGCTTTTGATCCGCACGCTGTCGGTATTCCATCCGGCGTCCGCGTGACGTCGCCTTCGGCGGCGCGGCGTGCGCTTGCCCACATTCCGAACGATTGCACGAGGCCCGCGCGGCAGACGCTCTGCGTTTGCCGTGGCTGACAGGCGTTTCATCGGCGTTGCGCACGTCGTGTGCGTGCGTGTTTCCGCCGATTTCTCGAAGAGGGCTGACGATGCAATTCGAAGAGTTGAGCGATGACGAATGGGCGCGTATCGAGGGGCTGCTGGCGACGCAGCCGGTGCGGAATACGCGCTGCGGCCGGCCGCGCGCGCAGGCGCGTGCGGTCGCGAACGCCGTGCTGTGGGTGCTGACGACGGGCGAATGTTGGGGCGCGTTGCCGCGCCGCTATCCGTCGTTGCCGACTTGCCGCCGCCGCTTCGACGAATGGTCCGCGGACGGCACGCTCGCCGCGATCGTCGAGCGCCTGAAGGCCGGCGGGCGACAGGTCGAGCTGCGCGAGCGGAGCGGAGCGGTCGACGCGAAGGCTCCCGCGCGAACGCGTCGCCGGTTCCAGTTCAACGCGTTCTGGAGCAGCCCTGAATCATGGTGCAGGCCTGTCGTCGCCGCCGCCGGTGCGGCCGATGAGGGCAGGGACGGCCGCATGCCGGAGCGCGGCGAAGCCGGCGCGGCTGACGGAAAGCCATGCGGGTGAGTCGCGCCGTGCATCGGGTGACGCATCGTCTCGAACACGTCTTCGCGATTGCTCGGCAATCGGCAATCGGCAATCGGCGATCGACGCGCAATCAATCGGCCGCGAACGGCCGGCTTGTCGCGTGTGTCGGCTCGCGCGCATCGCGCGGCTACACACCTGCGTCGGGCCTATCGATGCATCGAGCGATGCGCTCTGGCCTTTTCGCCCGGATGATCTTGATGTGGCCAGCGATGGCCCGATGCGGAGAAAAATCGCATCGGGGCATGCCGTCGCCCCCGCGGCGGCATGCCGACGCATTGTCTGACGCTGCGTGGCAAAACGCGTCGGCGCTTCGCTCGACGTGATTGCGTTGCGATTCGTAAGGATTCGCGAAGATTCGCGAGCGCCTACGCCGCTTGCCATCGTGCGGCGGCGACGTCGATCTTGCGCGGAATCAGCTTGAGGCTTGCGAACGTATCGGCGATCTGCTGTTGATACGCGAGCGTCGCATGGTCGATTGGCTGCACGCCGTAGCTCGCCCGCTTCAACGCGAGTTCGAGCGTCGCGGTGTCGAGACCGACGAGCGGCGATAGCTGCGCGGCAACCGCGGCGGCGTTTTCGCGCGCCCAGTGGTCGACCGCGCCGACCTCGTCGAGGAGCACGCGCATCCGTTGCGGCTCGGCTTCGGCGAACTGCCGGCTCGCGAGATAGTACTGTGTGTTGTTCACGAGCCCTTCGCCGTTCGCGATTGCGCGCGCGTTCATTTGCCGCTCGACTGCGGCGAGATAAGGATCCCAAATTACCCAAGCGTCGACGCCGCGCTGCGCGAACGCCGCGCGCGCATCGGCGGGCGCGAGATACACGGGCGTGATGTCGCGGTAATCGATCTTCGCGCGCTGCAGCGCCTTGACGAGCAGGTAGTGGACGTTCGAGCCCTTGTTGAGCGCGATCTTCTTGCCGCGCAGATCCGCGACGGCGCGAACCGGCGAATCGTGCGGCACGACGATCGCCTCGCCCTGCGGCGCGGGCGGCTCGCTGCCGACATAGACGAAGTCGACGCCGGCGGCGAGCGCGAAGACAGGCGGCGTCTCGCCGACGGTGCCGACGTCGATCGCGCCGGCGTTGAGGCCTTCTAGCAGTTGGGGGCCGCCGGGAAACTCAATCCATTGGATTGCAACATGTTGATCGGCGAGCCGCTTCTCGAGCGTGCCGCGCGCTTTCAGCACGACGAAGTTGCCGTATTTCTGATAGCCAATCCGCAGCGTCTTCTCGCTGCGTTGTGCGTGCGCGGCGCCGCTGGCCGACAGTGCGGCGAGGCCGCCCGACAATGGTGCGGCAAGCGCGGCCGCGCCCGCCGCCTTCAGCAGCAGGCGGCGCGTGCCGTCATGAACGGATTGGGGAGAGGTGGAGCGGGGCGTGTCGTGAGAGGTCATGTGGCTCGTGTGTCGATGCGGCGTTTGCGCGCGGTGCGGCGTGCCGCGGCGTGATGCACGGCCGCGCGGCCGTGCCGCGAATCCGCAGCCATCATCGTCGGCGCGCGTAAAACGGGTCAATGGCCAGCTTCGACTTTGTTCTGCTATCGATTTCGCGAAAGGGAATTTGCGGATGCGCGCGCTCGAGCGAAGGCGCGTGGCTGGCCTCGCAGTGCGCCGCTCGGGTGTGCGCACTGCAATGGATGCGCGCGTGCCGATGCTTGCGCGTTTGCGGCGAACCGTATCGTTCAGGCCGAAGAGCGGATTCGTCGTGCCCGTTGCGATCGCGGGCAAGACCTATCGCTCTCTCGTCGACACGGGCGCGAGTCACACAGTGATCGACAACCAGCTCGCGCAGTCGATCACGCAGCCGTCGACCGACGAGCAGATTCCGATTGCATATCGGGCGATGCTCGCGAAAGGCCCCACGACGACAGACGGCGTGCTCCCGCAGGAGCGCGTGCGCTTGTGGCAGCCGTTGCCGCTCGCGCTCGGCAGCTTCGAGGTGCCGAGCTTCTATCCGTGGCTCGGCCTCGATCTGTCGTTGCTGTCGCAGGCGTTCGGCGCGCAGATCGACGGCGTCGTCGGCATCGAGATCTTTCGCCAGTTGAGCCGGATCGCCGACAATCGCAGCGGCACACTGACGGTCTGGCGTCATCCGCCCGCCGGGCAGCGCTTCCAGCATTGCGTCCCGCATCAGGACAGCTTCGGCCAGTCGCCCGCCGTGAGCGTCGACTTCGGCGATCAATGGACGATGTTCCGTTTCGATACCGGCGCGCGCCATTCGATCGTGTCCGCGCCGACGCTCGCGTTCCTCGCGAGCCGCAAGGCCGCGAAGCCGCTCGGCGACACGGTGCCGAGCCTGTCGGCGAACGGCGTCGGGCAGTCGCTCGATTACTTCGCGAAGGGGCTGTCGTTCGACGGCAAGCTGGTCGGCGGCCTGCGCGTCGCCGAAGGCGGCGGCGACATGCTCGGGATGAACTTCCTCGCGCGGCTCGATCGCTACATGTTCGTGCCGAGCACGATGGAGTTCTGCTACGACGCGAGCCGCTTCACGCAGGACGATCCGCAGCCGCTGCGCACGATCGCGATCCGCTATGTCGACGGCCGCGTGCAGCTGTTCCACAACCGGTCGGACGACCTCGGCCGCTACGGTCTCGAAAACGGCGACGTGCTCGTCGAGATCGACGGCAAGCATGTCGACCCGTCGGCCATCGACGACGTGCGCGATCGATTGAGCTCCGCGCCGGCAGGCTCGCTCGAGATTGCGATTGAGCGCGGCGGCGCGCGCCGCACCGTGCGGATTTGACGCACGGCCTTCATCTGGCCGCTCGCGCGGCCGCGGGCGGCGCGCTCCACGCGCTGCTGCGACGACGACTCGCGCGGGATCGCCGCGCGGAATGCATTGGTGCATAAGAAAAAAATCGCGACGTCGTGTGAGGCGTCGCGAAATGTTGCGCTTTGTGCATGGGCGGCCAAATTCAAAAACATGAAATTTGCGATTGCGCATCCGATCGATTATCAATTTAAAGAGGTATTTGATTGACATGAATCAACGCAAAGCAACGGTGCTCATGAGATTTTCGCGACATCGAAAATTTGAACAACAAGTTCCCATGAGACCAAAGAAAGCGATGGTGCCTGCGGCGTACCCGCTTCCCCCACGATCCGCAGGGGCGGTTCGCGTCGATGGCGGGAACGGGAGGCCTTGCCGGAGAGGATGACAGTGACCTCGAGACCCACCGCTGTACTTGCCGTGCTGTGCACGTTGCTGAGCCAGACGGCGCTATCCCAGGAATCGCAGACGGAACGCGCGCCCGATACGATGGAGGCGCGCGTGCTCGCATGCGCCGCGTGCCACGGCCGGCAGGGCGAGGGAACGTCGAACGACTACTTCCCGCGCTTGTCCGGCAAGCCCGCCGGTTATCTGTACAACCAGCTCGCCGCGTTCCGCGACGGCCGGCGCAAGTACCCGCCGATGAACTACCTGCTCGCGTATCTGCCCGACGCGTACCTGCATCGGATCGCCGACCACTTCGCGAGCCGGCGTCCGCCGTTCCCGGCGATCGCGGCGCCCGCCGCCGCGCCCGCGGTGCTCGAGAGGGGACAGCAGCTCGTGAAGTCGGGTGACCCGTCGCGCAAGATTCCCGCGTGCGCGTCGTGCCACGGCGCGGCGCTGACGGGCATGGAGCCCGCTGTGCCGGGCCTCCTCGGCCTGCACGCGGAATACCTGAGCGCGCAGCTCGGCGCGTGGCGCTACGGCACGCGTACGTCGATCGGGCCCGACTGCATGCAGCAGGTCGCATCCCGGCTCACCGACATCGACGTGACCGCGATCTCCGCGTGGCTCGCGTCGCGGCCGGCGCCCGCCAATCCGTCGCCCGCCCCCGCGGACTCGCTCGACATGCCGCTCGCATGCGGTGGCGAACCGCGCTAATGGAGGCCTCGGTGCACAAGCAACTGACCGTCAAATTCCGCAGCGCGCTTGCATTCGCCGGCGTGCTGTTCGCAGCCGCGGGCACGGCGTTCACGGCGTCCGTCGCATCCGCGCAGCCGTCGAACGACGCGGCGACCATCCGGCGCGGCGAATATCTGGCGCGCGCGGGCGACTGCATCGCGTGCCATACGGTGCCGGACGAGAAGCTCTTCGCGGGTGGCCGCGCGATGCCGACGCCGTTCGGCACGCTGTATTCGCCGAACATCACGCCCGACGACGAGGCGGGCATCGGCAAATGGACCGCCGACGAGTTCTACTCGATGATGCACACTGGCCGCTCGAGCGACGGCTCGCTGCTGTATCCGGCGATGCCGTTCGCCGCGTACACGAAAGTGACGCGCGCGGATTCGGACGCGATCTTCGCGTACCTGCGCTCGGTACCGCCCGTGAAGCTCGCGAACCGGCCGCACGACATGCGCTTTCCGTACAACAACCGGCAACTGCTGATCGGCTGGCGCACGCTGTACTTCAAGGAAGGCGAGTATCAGCCGGACAACACGAAGCCGGCCGAATGGAACCGCGGCGCGTATCTCGTGCAGGGGCTCGGCCACTGCTCGATGTGCCACACCGCGATCAATGCGCTCGGCGGCAGCTCGGAGTCGAACGCGTTCGAAGGCGGGCTGATCCCGATGCAGGCGTGGTACGCGCCGTCGCTCACGTCGAACAAGGAAGCGGGGCTCGGCGACTGGAGCATCGCCGACATCACGGGCCTCCTGCAGGCGGGCGCGTCGCATCGCGGCGCGGTGTACGGGCCGATGGCGGAGGTCGTCTACGACAGCCTGCAGCACCTGTCCGACGACGACGTGCGCGCGATGGCCGTCTATCTGAAGGCGCTGCCGCAGCGCGGCAGCGAATCCGCGTCCGCGCCGCCGACGAAGATGCCCGCGCCGGAAGAGACGCGCCTCTACAAGCTCGGTGCGAAGATCTACGACGCGCAGTGCGCGTCTTGTCACGGCAAGACGGGCCGTGGCAAGACGCCGGCGTTCCCGCCGCTCGCGGGCAACCAGTCGATCCAGATGACGTCCGCGGTGAATCCGATCCGCATGGTGCTGAACGGCGGCTACGCGCCCGGCACCGCGAAGAATCCCGAGCCCTACGGCATGCCGCCTTTCGCCCAGTCGCTGTCGGACGACGAGGTGGCCGCCGTGACGACGTTCATCCGCACCGCCTGGGGCAATCGCGGCACGCCGGTTTCCGCGAAGGAAGCCAACGCGCTGCGTTCCGCTCCGCTCTATTGAGGACATCATGAGCGACACTTCCCAACGACACGGGGGCGACCCCGAACCGCACGACGACGCGGTCGACGAGATCGTCCGCGCGGGGCCGCGCGGCGCGCTCGCGCTCGCGGGCACTGCGACCGCGATCGTGATCGCGCTGTGGTTCGCCTTCTACTTTCTCGTCTTCCTGCCTCGCGGCGTGATCCAATAATCCGGCTGCCATGTCCAAACAACCTATGCCAGACCGTCTCGACGGCGCGCAGCTCGCGGCCCGGATCGAGCGCAGGTGGGCGATCCTGGCCGTCGGCCTGATGGTCGTCCTCGTCGCCATGATGGTGTACACCGGCCTTCACTGGGCGATGATGCCGCCGTCGCGCGTCGAGACGATCGACCCGACGACGCTGCATGTCTCGGGCGAATTCATCGAGAGCAACCTCGGCGCCGCGCGCGAGCCGGACGGCTCGGTCACGGTGCGCGTGATCGGCCAGCAGTACTCGTTCACACCGCAGTGCATCCTCGTGCCGGCGAACACGCCCGTCACGTTCCGCGCGACGAGCGCGGACGTCGTGCACGGCTTCCTCATCACCGACACCAACATCAACTCGATGCTCGAGCCGGGCTACGTCGCGACGTTCAGGACGACCTTCGACAAGCCGAAGGACCACCTGATGCCGTGCCATGAGTATTGCGGCACGGGTCACGAGGGGATGTGGGCGCACGTCAAGGTCATTGACCGTGCGGAATTCGACAAACTGGCGTCCAGCGCGCGGAGATTGAGCTGTGTTAAAGAATAATCGACTGGTGCTCGCCCATTTCTGGCTCGCGTTCGCGGTCTTCGGCGTCGCGCTGCTGCTCGGCGCGTGGCAGATGCTCGCGCGCAGTCCGCTGCATCCGTGGCTCGGCAATCCCGAGCTCTACTACCGTTCGGTGACGGCGCACGGCTCGGTGATGGGCTACGTGTTCCCGACGCTGATCGCAATGGGCTTCGGCTATGCGATCAGCGAACTCGCGCTCAAGATGCCGCTCGTCGGCCGCCGCTGGGCATGGACGGGCTTCTGGCTGATCGCGGTCGGCTCGGTCGTCGCGATGACGCCCGTGTCGCTCGGCCTGTCGTCGGTGCTGTACACGTTCTATCCGCCGATGATCGGCAGTCCGTTCTATTACCTCGGCGTCGTGCTCGTCGTCGTCGGTTCGTGGATCTGGGTCGCGCTGATGTCGGTGAACCTGTATGCGTGGAAGAAGGAGAACCCCGGCAAGCCGATTCCGCTCGCGATGTTCGCGAACGTCGCAGGCGCCTATCTGTGGGGCTGGACCGCGGTCGGCGCGGCGATCGAGATCCTGTTCCAGATCCTGCCCGTCGCGGTCGGACTCAAGTCGACGATCGACGCGGGCCTCGCGCGCGTGTTCTTCTCGTGGACGCTGCATGCGATCGTCTACTTCTGGCTGATTCCCGCGTACATCGCGTACTACACGCTCGTGCCGCGCGCGATCGGCGGCAAGCTGTACAGCGACGGGATGGCGCGCATCTCGTTCATCCTGTTCCTCGTCGGCGCGATGCCGATCGGCATTCACCATCTGTTCGCCGATCCGCAGGTCGGCTCGGGCTTCAAGTTCCTGCAGTCGGTGTTCACGGCGCTCGTCGCGGTGCCGACGCTCCTCACGGTGTTCACGGTGTGCGCATCGGTCGAGATCGCGGCGCGCCTGCGCGGCGGCAAGGGCGCGTTCGGCTGGCTGCGCGCGCTGCCATGGCATGAGCCGATGATGCTCGCCGTCGCGTTCTCGTTCGTGATGCTCGGCTTCGGCGGCGCGGGCGGGATCATCAACATGAGCTATCAGCTCGATTCGACGATCCACAACACGCAGTGGATCACGGGCCACTTCCACCTGATCTTCGGCGGCGCTGTCGTCATCATGTACTTCGCGATCGCATACGAGCTGTGGCCGCATCTGACAGGCCGCGCGCTCGGCAGCCTGCGCCTCGTCAAGACGCAGCTGTGGCTGTGGTTCGTCGGGATGATCGTCACGACGTTCCCGTGGCACTACGTCGGCATCCTCGGCATGCCGCGCCGGATGGCCTATTACGACTACAGCGATCCCGCGCTCGCGCCGCAGGCGATCTGGGTGATCATGTCGGTCGTCGGCGCGCTGATCCTCGTCGCGTCGGCCGTGCTGTTCTTCGTCGTGCTGATACGCAGCCATTGCAGCGCGAAGGTCGAGCCCGCCGAGTTCACGTTCAGCTCGGCCGTTCACGAGCCGAAGACGCTGCCCGTCGCGCTCAACAGCTTCGGGCTGTGGATCGCGCTGATGATCGGCCTCACGGTCGTCAACTACGGCTATCCGATCGCGCAGTTGATGGCGCTCAAGCAAGCGTCGGTGCCGGCGATCTACATGGGGACGCAACGATGAGCACGGAACGTCTGTTTTCGATTCGCAACCGCTGGTTGACGCTCAGCGTCGGGCTCACGCTGTTCGCAGTCGTCGCGTCGGTGCTGATCGGCTTCGTCTGGCTGCCGTCGGTGCAGAAGGATGCGCAGTTCCAGGGCATCTGGAACGCGATCTGCAGCGCGGCCGGCGTGCCGCGCGCGTGGCTGCCGTCGCAGCCGGAGCCCGCGACGGTCAAGACGAGCGCCGTCGTCGTCACGCCGCAGATGATGACGCAGACGGACAGCCTATCGATCGGCCGCGGCGCGACGCTCGCGATGCGTTGCACGATGTGTCACGGCGCGCGCGGCATGAGCGACGCGAATTCGCCGAACCTCGCGGGCCAGTACGCGGCCGTCATCTACAAGCAGTTGAAGGACTTCCAGGCGGGCGCGCGCACGAACGCGGTGATGGCGCCGATGGTCGTGAATCTGTCCGACCAGGACATGCGCGATCTCGCGGCGTTCTATTCGTATCTGCCGCGCGCCGCGGCGAAGCCCGCCGCGAATCGGCCGAAGATCGTCGCGAGCGGCGCGCCGATGCGCAACATCGCACCGTGCGCGTCGTGCCACGGCGGGATGGACAACAAGGTCGGCGGGCCGTGGCTCGAAGGCGAGCCCGAGGTCTACATCAACGCGCAGTTGCAGGCGTTCGCGTCGGGCGCGCGGCATAACGACATCAGCGAGCAGATGCGCAACGTCGCGCGGCAGATGACGCTCGACGAGATCGCGGTCGCCGCGCGGTACTACGCGGGCCGGCCGTAACGCGGGGGCGCGCGGCGGCTGCGCGTTACCGCGTTTGTGGCATGCGGGCGGGGCAGGGCGGCGCGCGTCTCGTGTGCGATCGCGCACGATCGAATCGCGAAAGGAAGAAGCGGTAAACGGGGCGAGCCCGTTTGCTGCTTTTGATCGATGGGGGCGATGGGCGTCGTGCGGTGCGCGGGGGATTCGCGGCGGGCACGCTCACGAGCATGGCGCGGCGACGTCGCGCGAACCGGCGCATGGTCCGGCTGTCTCGCTGAATTCAGATGATTGTGGCTGCGTCGTTTCGTGTCGCCGGCGGCGATGTGCGCGGCGTCTGCGCACCGACTTGCCCGCCGGCGCTCGCCGCATGCGCGGTCCTGCGTCGTGCGTGACCGCGCGCGTTACTTGTCTTCGCCCTGCGCACCGCGAAAGAAGCGCCCGAGCTCGGCCGCGAGCTCGTTGAGCACGCCCATTTCCTGCTGGGCGATCTTGCGCGCCGGCTGGCTGGCCGCCCAGTCGCCGTACAGCAGCGCGACAGCGTTCTGCTCCGCGATCACGGGCAGCAGCACGAATGCGCTCGAGTCGTCGAACGCGTCCAGATACCACGCGGGCAGACGCTTGACCATCTTCGGGTCGCGCGCGTTCTCGATGAAGATGCCGACCGAGCTCGTGATCGCGAGGTGAAACACGTCGGGCTCGAACGTCTCGTGAAAGCGCAACCGCTCGAGCTGTGCGTCGACGTCCGGACCGAAGCCGAGCCGAGCGGCGAACATGCCGTCGTCGCGCCGCACGAACATCACGGTGCGCGTGAATGCGAGGCCCGCGAGCACGCTTTCGGACGCGAGCGCGAGCACCGGGCCGAGCACGTGCTCGGACGGCAGCGCGCGCAGATCCGCGAGGCCCGCTTCGAGGCACGCCTGCGGGTTCGACGCGCCGCGCGCGATCTTGTCCGCGTTCGCGCGCAGCTCGACGATCTCGCGCATCACCGTGTCGCTCGTCTCCTCGCGCGACAGCGACGCGGCGATCTCGGCGAGCTCGTCGGCATCGGCGCCGAGGACGCCGTGAAAGCGATGCGCGAGCGCCGCGATCCGCGCATCGCGCTGCTGCGCGTGCATCGACGTGAGCGCGGCCGCGACGTCGGCCGAGCAGTGGCTCACCGCACGCAGCCATTGGACGTCGTGCGGCGCGCCGTCGTTCGCGTCGAAGCGCGTCATGCCGGCGCGGATCAGTTCCGGCAGCCGCCAGCGGGACGCCGCCTCGAGGCCGATCTCGTCGAAGCCGACGCCGAGCACCGCACGGCACGCGGCTTCGTCGTCGTCGTCATGCTCGGCCGCGCGCTGGCGGATCTCTTCCCACTCGGCGTCGAGATAGCAGACGACGAGCAGCTTGCCGACCTGCCGCATCAGCGTGCAGACGACCGCTTCTTCGCCCGCGCGCAGGTCGACGTGCTCGGTCAGCTTGCGCGCGACGCAGCCGGACAGCAGCGCGCGGTTTAACTCGAGCTTCGCGTCGATGCGGCGCGGCGCGCTTTGATGAAAGTGGTCGACGAGCTTGAGCCCGACGACGAGATGGCCGACGGCGTCCATCCCGAGCACCATCAGCGCGCGCGTGACGGTCGTGATGTTGCCGCCGAACGCCATATACATCGCCGAATTCGCGAGCCGCAGCACCTTCTGCGTCAGCGCGAAGTCCGACAGCACGACGCGCACGAGCGCCGTGAAGTCGAGGTCGTCGTTCTTCATCGCGGCCATCGTCGCGCGCAGCGCGTCCGACAGCAGCGGAAAATCGCCGCGCTCGTTCATCCGGGCCCAGAGCTTGTCGAGCAGCGCCGTTCGCGGCAGTTGTGCGGTGATTGGCATACGAATCAGTGATTGAGAAAGCCGGCGGCGTGCGTCATGCGATTTCGTGCAGATACAGCTCCTGCGCTTCGAAGCGCTGCGCGAGTTCCTCCGACGGCAGCGCCTGGCAGACGAGCCAGCCTTGAATGTGGTTGCAGCCCATCTCGGTCAGCAGCGTGCGCTGCGCCTCGGTCTCGACGCCCTCGGCGACGAGCTCGAGCTTGAGCGTCTGCGCGAGGCCGACGACCGCCGACACGATCGCGCGGTCGTTTCTCGACGTCAACAGATTTTCGACGAAACTGCGGTCGATCTTCAGCTTCGCGAGCGGGAAGCTCTGCAGGTACGCGAGGCTCGAATAGCCGGTGCCAAAGTCGTCGACCGCGAAGCGGATGCCGAGCTCGGTCACTTCCTCGAGCAGCGTCTTCGCGTGATTCGGATCGTGCATCAGCAGGCTTTCGGTGATCTCCAGGACGATCCGGCACGGGTCGATGCCCGTCAGCTTGATCGCGTCGCGCACGCTCTGCGTGAAGCGCGGATCGCGAAACTGCTGCGGCGACACGTTGACGGCTACGTATTGCAGCGCGATCCCTTGCCGGTCCCACGACACGAGCTGCATGCACGCGGCCTTCAGCACCCAGTTGCCGAGATAGTTGATGAGGCCGATCGATTCGGCGAGCGGGATGAACGTCGCCGGCGCGACGAGTCCGAGCACCGGATGGTGCCAGCGGATCAGCGCCTCGACGCCGACGACGGCGCCCGTGTGGCTCTTCGTGATCGGCTGGAAATGCAGCGAGAACTCGCCGTTGCGCACGCCGTTGTAGAGATCGGCTTCGAGCTTCAGGCGCTCGGCGTCGGCCGGATCGTCGGTCGGCTGATGGAAGGCGAGCGCGTTGCCGCCCGCCGATTTCGCCTGCGCGAGCGCGCGGTCCGCGCGCCGCAAGAGCGGGCTGTGGTGCTGCGCGTGCTTCGATGCGGCGCGCGCATCCGGGTAGATCGCGATGCCGGCGCTCGCCGACAGGTGCACCGCCTGTCCGCCGTACGCGTACGGCTGCTGGACCGCCGTCTGAAGCTGCCGCGCGAGCGCCTCCGCCGCGTCGATCGCAGCCACGCGCGTCGGCGCGCTCAGCACCACCGCGAATTTGTCGCTCGCGACGCGCGCGAGCCGCTCGCCGCGGGTCGCGAGCCGCTGCAGCCGTTGCGCGGTGTCGCGCAGCAGCGCATCGCCCGCGTCGTAGCCGAGCGCGCGGTTGATCCGCTGATAGTCGTCGAGATCGAGGAGGATGAGCGCGGTGCAGCCGCCGCCTTCGTCGGCCGTCTGCTGCGCGCGCATCAGCGCGGGAAGCAGCGCGGACAGGTTGTCGAGCCCCGTCATCGGATCGTGGTGCAGCTCGTACGTGAGCCGCGCCTCGATCGCGCGCCACGATGACACGTCGAACGCCGCGATCGCGAAACCGTCGACGCCGTGGTGGCGGCTGCGCACCGCGCGCACCTCGACGTCGAGCGGGTAGGTCAGCGATTTGACGAGGCACAGCGTCGCCTTCTCGATGTCGCCCGTCTCCGACGCGCGTGCGAGCAGGCCGTCGAGCGTCGCGGTATCCTGCTCCGGGATCAGGTCGCGCAGCGTCAGCGTGTGCAGATAGCCGCGGTGATAGCCGATGAAGCGCAGGCTCGCGTCCGACACGTACAGGAAGCGCAGATCGCGATCCACGTGAGCGAGGAAATCGACCGTACCGACGGTTTGCTCCAACCAGCTTCGGACCGTATCGTCGGCGCGCGGCGTGCCGGCGCGCGCGGGCATCAGCGCGCCGCCCGACCACGCGAAGCGGCGGAGCTTGTGAAGTGCGGCGCGCCAGGAGCCCTTGCGGGGCGTTTTGTTCCTGATGGCTTCCATGTTTCTCGCTGGCGTGAAGGGGCTGGAACCGGTGTCCGGACGCAATAACGGCGCATTGTGCCGATTCTTTAGCGTCAGGGAAGAAACGACATAGAGCGTTTCGTCATGTGCGGCAGTTCGGGATGCGAACACGTGCGGCCGGCTTGCCGGGCGCCAGATCCTGTTGAACGTATGGACATTCGAAGACGAGGACTCAGATGAATCGAAAACTGGCAACGGGCGCGGCGGCCGCGCTCTTCGCGCTGTATACGGTCGCGGCCCATGCCGTGCTGAAGGTCGGCGACGCGGCGCCCGACTTCAGCGCGCAGGCGTCGCTCGGCGGCAAGACTTACACGTACTCGCTCGCCGAAGCGCTGAAGAAGGGGCCCGTCGTGCTGTACTTCTATCCGGCCGCGTTCACGACCGGCTGCACGATCGAGGCGCACGCGTTCGCCGACGCGGTCGATGCTTACAAACAGTATGGTGCGACGGTGATCGGCGTGTCGGCGGACGACATTGGCACGCTGACGAAGTTTTCGGTCAGCGAGTGCCGCAGCAAGTTCCCGGTCGCCGCGGACCCGGATGCGAAGATCATCCGCGAGTACGATGCGAAGCTGCCGGCGATTTCGAAGGCGAACCGCGTGTCGTACGTGATTTCGCCGGAGGGGAAGATTCTCTATGAGTACACGAGCCTGTCACCCGACAAGCATGTCGAGAACACGCTGAACACGGTGAAGGCGTGGGCGGCGTCGCACAAGCAGCCGTGACGGCCGCGGCGCGTCTCGGGCGCGGCGGCGGGATTCGGTAGACGCGCCTGGAGCGGGCGCCGGCGGGCGGGGCGTGCCGGGCGCGATGCCGGCAGCGGGAGGCCGCGCCCGGCCCGTTCGTTCAGGCGCGCAGCGCCTGCTCGATCGGCACGCCGCCGCCGACGAAGCCGATCATCTTCTTCGAGATGCCGAGCTTGATCGCCTCGATCGCCGCCCATGCGACGTCCTGACGCGCGACGGGCGGCGCGTTGTCGAGCCGCTCCTCGGTGAGCGCGATCTTGCCGATGCCCGGATCGTCGGACAGCGGGCCCGGCCGCAGGATCACGTAATCGATGTCCGACGCGATCACGCGGTCGTCGCCTTCGCGCTTCATCTGCGAGTAGTGGCGCAGGAACTCGGGGCTGCGCTCAGGCCAGTACGCGGAGAGCGAGCTGATCACGACGAGCTTCTGCACGTTGTGCGCCTTCGCATACTCGGCTGCGCGCGCGACGGCGTCGCGGTCGATCTGCTCCTCTTCGGCCGCGCCTTCGGATTCGGCGGAGCCCGCCGCGTAGATCGCGTGCGTGATGCCGCTGAACGCGGACGAGAAGTCGTCCGCCAGATCGGCGACGACGACTTTCGCGCCCGGCAGCGCGTAATCCGGCCGGCGCACGAGCGCCGTGACCTCGAAATCCTGCTGCTTGAGCAGCAGGTCCGCGAGCGCGCGGCCCGTGCGGCCGGACGCGCCAATCAGCAGTACCTTCATCGACATGAAACCGCTCCTTGCATTGCGCTGCGCCAATGGCGCCCTCCACGAGGGACTGACGACGAACGCTCAAGTGTATGCCGAATTCACGTCCGATCGTTGACGCCGAAACGAGATTCGGATCAAGGTCCGGCGCGGCGGTGGGCTGGCGCACATGACAGCACAAGTGCGCGGATTCGTGCCGATCGCCGGTGCCGGGGGCGTTCGCGGGCGGTGCTGCGCGACGGCGGTTTTCCCGCCGGCCGCGCGGCCCGCTCATTCATGAATAGACGACGGGCTTCGTATCAGGCGTAAGCATTTGTGACACGGCGGCTTCGCACGCGATGGGGATGCCGGGCGACGCGCTTCCAGGCGGCGCGGGCAGCGCCGCGCCGTCGCCCGCGCGGGGCGCGAGAGGCGGCATGCCAACGCACGGCCGACGATCCGCGAGGCCGGCGCGCGCCGCGCGGATCGGCCCGCCCGGTCCGCGTCGCGCCCGCCCGAGCGTCACTCGCCAGCGCCCGCCGGGCCGCCCGCCGCGCCGCCCGTCGCGCCGCGATGCTTCCGCTTCTCGGCCCACACGCGCAGCCGGTCCATGTACAGATAGACGACGGGCGTCGTATAGAGCGTGAGCATTTGCGACACGATGAGCCCGCCCACGATCGCGATCCCGAGCGGCGCGCGCAGCTCGGCGCCGTCGCCGCGGCCGAACGCGAGCGGCAGCGCGCCGAGGAGCGCCGCCATCGTCGTCATCATGATCGGCCGGAACCGCAGCAGGCACGCTTCGTGGATCGCATCGAACGACGACTTGCCCTGCCGCGACGCGTCGATCGCGAAGTCGACCATCATGATCGCGTTTTTCTTCACGATGCCGATGAGGAGAATCACGCCGATCAGCGCGATGATGCTGAACTCGGTCTTGAAGAGCAGCAGGCCGAGCAGAGCGCCGACGCCCGCCGACGGCAGCGTCGACAGGATCGTGATCGGATGGATGTAGCTCTCGTACAGGATCCCGAGCACGATGTAGACGGCCGCGAGCGCCGCGAGGATCAGGATCGGCTGATCCTTCAGCGATTGCTGGAACGCCTGCGCCGTGCCCTGGAAGCTGCCCTGGATCGTCGGCGGCACGCCGATCTCGGCCATCGTCTGGTAGATCGCCTGCGTCGCCTTCGACAGCGACACGCCGGGCGGCAGGTTGAACGAGATCGTCGTCGCGACGAAGAGGCCCTGGTGGTTGACCGAGAGGGGCGTCGTGCTCGGCCCGAAGCTCGCGATCGCGGACAGGGGCACCATCGTCGACTTCGACGTCGACACCGCCGCGCCCGACGACGCGCTCGACTTGCCGCTCGACGCGATCGAGTTGAGCGCCTGGTTGCGCGCCGAATCGGCGGCGATCGCGGCGGCGCTCTGCGCCGACGTGCCGGCCGCCGACGTGCCCGCCGACGTCGCGACGTAGGTGCCCGCCGCGGCGTTCGTCGTCTGCGCGCCGCTCGCGCTGCCGCCCGACGTGCTGATGTACACCTGCTTCAGCATCTCCGGGCTTTGCCAGTACTGCGGCGCGACTTCCATCACGACGTGGTACTGATTGAGCGGGTTGTAGATCGTCGACACCTGGCGCTGGCCGAACGCGTCGTACAGCGTGTTGTCGATCTGCGCGGGCTTGATGCCGAGGCGCGCGGCCGTCGCGCGATCGATCGTCACCATCGCCTCGAGGCCGCCTTGCTGCTGGTCGGAGTTCACGTCGGCGAGCTCGGGGCGCTTCTGCAGCGCTTCCGTGAGGATCGGCCCCCACTTGTACAGCTCGGTGGTCGAATCGCCGAGCAGCGTGAACTGATACTGCGCGTTGCTCTGCCGGCCACCTATCCGGATGTCTTGCGCGGCCTGCAGGAACGTGCGCGCGCCCGCGACGTCGGCGAGCTGCGGCCGCAGTTGCTGGATCACCTGGTCGGCCGACAGCTTGCGCCCCGGCTTGTCCTTCAGCGCAACGAACATGAAGCCCGAGTTGGTCTGCGCGCCGCCCGTGAAGCCCGCGACGTTCGCGACGTTCGGATTTGCGCTGACGATGCGCATCATCTCGGCGAACTTGAGCTTCATTGCCTGAAACGACGTCGTCTGATCGGCCTGGATGCCGCCCACCATGAGGCCCGTGTCCTGCTGCGGGAAGAAGCCCTTCGGCACGACGACGTACAGGAACACGTTGAGCGCGATCGTCGCGACGAGCGTCATGAGGATCGTGCGCGGATGGCGCAGCGCCCACGACAGCGTGCGCTCGTAGCCGCGCTGCATCCGCGCGAAGCCGCGCTCGAGCCAGCGCGCGAAGCGGCCTTCGTCGCGCGGATCGTGCGCTTCGGGCAGGAGGCGCGCGCACATCATCGGCGTCAGCGTCAGCGATACGATGAGCGACACGCCGATCGCGAGCGACAGCGTGAGCGCGAACTCGCGGAACAGGCGCCCGACGATGCCGCCCATCAGCAGGATCGGCAGGAACACCGCAACGAGCGACAGGCTGATCGACAGCACCGTGAAGCCGACTTCGCGCGCGCCGTCGAACGCGGCCTGCATCCGCGGCGTGCCGTTCTCGATGTGGCGCGAGATGTTCTCGAGCACGACGATCGCGTCGTCGACGACGAAGCCCGTCGCGACGATGAGCGCCATCAGCGACAGGTTGTTCAGCGAAAAGCCGAGCAGGTACATCGCGCCGAACGTGCCGACGATCGAGATCGGCACCGCGACGCTCGGAATCAACGTCGCGCGCCAGTTGCGCAGGAACAGGAACACGACCATCACGACGAGGCTCACCGCGATGAGGAGGGTGTGCTCGGTGTCGGCGAGCGACGCGCGGATGGTTCTCGATCGGTCGAGCACCGGCGAGACCTCGATGTCGGCGGGCAGCGCGGCCGTCAGCCGCGGCAGCGCCGTCTTCACGCGGTCGATCGTCTCGATGATGTTCGCGCCCGGCGACCGGTACAGGATCACGAGCACCGCGCGGTCGCCGTTCGCGAGACCGAGGTTGCGCAGGTCTTCGACCGAATCGACGACGGTCGACACGTCTGCGAGGCTCACGGCCGCGTTGTTGCGGTACGCGATCACGAGATCCTTGTACTGCGACGCCTGCGATGCCTGGTCGTTCGTGTATAGCTGATAGTGGTTCGGATCGAATTCGATTGCGCCCTTCGGGCTGTTCGCGTTCGCCGACGACAGCGCCGCGCGCACGTCTTCGAGGCCGATCCCGTAGTGAAAGAGCGCCTGCGGCTCGAGCTCGACGCGCACGGCCGGGTTCGCCGAGCCGCTCAAGCTGACCTGGCCGATTCCGTCGATCTGCGACAGCGACTGCTGGAGCACCGTCGACGCTGCGTCGTACAGCTTCGCGGGCGACGCCGTCTTCGACGTCAGCGACACGACCATGATCGGCGAGTCGGCCGGATTGACCTTGCGGTATGTCGGGTTGCTCTTCAGGCTCGCGGGCAGGTCGGCGCGCGCGGCGTTGATGGCCGCCTGCACGTCGCGCGCGGCGCCGTCGATATCGCGGTTCAGGTTGAACTGCAGCACGATCCGCGCGTTGCCGACGGAGCTCATCGACGTCATCTCGGAGACGTCCGCGATCGAGCCCAAGTGCCGCTCGAGCGGGCTCGTCACGCTCGTCGCGACGGTCTCGGGGCTCGCGCCGGGAAGCGACGCCTGCACCATGATCGTCGGGAAATCGACCTGCGGCAGCGGCGAGACGGGCAGCTTGACGAACGCGAACAGGCCGGCGAGCGCGATCCCGAGCGCGAGCAGCGTCGTCGCGACGGGGCGGGTGATGAACGGGCGCGACAGGTTCATTTACGCGTCCGGATGCGCGGCCGCCGGGCCGGAGCGATCGAAGAAGCCGCGGATGCGGCGCGCGAGCGCGTCGAAGCCGAGGTAGATCACGGGCGTCGTGAAGAGCGTCAGCACCTGCGACACGATGAGCCCGCCCGCGATCGCGATCCCGAGCGGCTGGCGCAGCTCGGAGCCCGCGCCGGAGCCGACGATGAGCGGCACGGCGCCGAGCAGCGCGGCCAGCGTCGTCATCAGGATCGGCCGGAAGCGCAACAGGCACGCCTGATAGATCGCCTCGCGCGGCGGCTTGCCCTCGACGCGCTCGGCTTCGAGCGCGAAGTCGATCATCATGATCGCGTTCTTCTTCACGATGCCGATGAGCAGCACGATGCCGATGATCCCGATGATGTCGAGGTCGTGCCCGGTAATCATCAGCGCGAGCAGGGCGCCGACGCCCGCCGACGGCAGCGTCGACAGGATCGTGATCGGGTGGATGTAGCTCTCGTACAGCACGCCGAGCACGATGTACATCGTGATGATCGCGGCGAGGATCAGGAACAGCTGATTCGACAGCGACGCCTGGAACGCGAGCGCCGCGCCCTGGAAGCGTGTCTGGAACGACGCGGGCAACCCGATGTCGTGCTCCGCCGCGTCGATTGCCTTGACCGCCTCGCCGAGCGACGCGCCCGGCGCGAGGTTGAACGAGATCGTCGTCGCCGGGAACTGCGACAGGTGCGACACGAGGAGCGGCGCGGGCCGCTCGTGGAACGTCGCGATCGTCGACAGCGGTACCTGGCCGCTGCCCGCCGACGGCAGATAGATGCCGTTCAGCGATTCGGTGTAGTGCTGCATCTGCGGCTCGGATTCGAGGATCACGCGGTACTGGTTCGACTGCGTGAAGATCGTCGACACGATCCGCTGGCCGTACGCGTCGTAGAGCGCGTTGTCGACGGTCGCGGGCGTGATCCCGAAGCGCGCGGCGGTCGCCCGGTCGATCTCGATGTAGACCGACTTGCCGTTGTTCTGCAGGTCGGTCGCGACGTCGGCGAGCGACGGCTCCTTCTTCAGCCGCTCGACGAGTTTCGGCACCCAGGTCGTGAACTCGTCCGGGTTCGGGCTCGTCAGCATGAACTGATACTGCGTCGGGCTCACCGTCGAGTCGATCGTCAGATCCTGCACCGGCTGCATGTAGAGCGAAATGCCGGGGATGTTCGATACCTGCTGCTGCAGCGAGCGGATCACGTCGCTCGCCGACTCGCTGCGGTCGTCGCGCGGCTTCAGGTTGATCAGCATCCGGCCGCTGTTCAGCGTGATGTTCGAACCGTCGATGCCGATGAACGACGTGAGGCTCTCGACGTCCGGATTCTTCAGGATCTCGGCGGCGAGCGCCTGCTGCCGCTCGGCCATCGCGCCGTACGACACCGCCTGCGGCGCCTGCGTGATCGCCTGGATCACGCCCGTGTCCTGGGTCGGGAAGAAGCCCTTCGGAATCTCGACGTAGAGGAGGGCGGTGAGCGCGAGCGTCAGCATCGCGACGACGAGCGTCGAGCGCCGCCGGTTCAGCACCCACTGCAGCGCGATGCCGTAGCGCGCGATCACGCGATCGATCAGCACGTGCACCTTCGCCTCGAAGCGGTGGCTCTCGGGCGGCGGCGTGTGGCGCAGAAGCTTCGCGCACATCATCGGCACGAGCGTGAGCGACACGACGGCCGAGATCACGATCGTCACCGCGAGCGTGATCGCGAACTCGTGGAACAGCCGCCCGACGACGTCGCCCATGAAGAGGAGCGGAATCAGCACGGCAATGAGGGACACCGTCAGCGAGATGATCGTGAAGCCGATCTGCTTCGAGCCCTTCAGCGCCGCTTCGAGCGCGGAATCGCCCTCCTCGACGTAGCGCGCGATGTTCTCGATCATCACGATCGCGTCGTCGACGACGAAGCCCGTCGCGATCGTGAGCGCCATCAGCGACAGGTTGTTCAGCGAGAAGCCCGACAGGTACATCACCGCGAGCGTGCCGATCAGCGACAAGGGCACCGACAGGCTCGGGATGATCGTCGCGTAGACGTTCGCGAGGAACAGGTACATCACGAGCACGACGAGCGCGACCGCGAGCCCGAGCTCGAACTGAACGTCGCGCACGGCGGCGCGGATCATCGTCGTGCGGTCGGTGACGATCTGCACGTCGAGCGCGGCGGGCAGCGATTCCTGCAGCTTCGGCAGGATCGCCTTGATGTTGTCGACCGTCTGGATCACGTTCGCGCCCGGCTGCCGCTGCACGTTCAGGATGATCGCGGGCTCGGAATCGACCCACGCGCCGAGCTTCGTGTTCTCCGAGCCGGCGACGATCTTCGCGACGTCGGTCAGCATCACGGGCCGGCCGTTCTTGTACGCGACAACGGCGTCCTGGTATTGATCGGCGCTCGTCAGCTGGTCGTTCGCGTTGATCGTGTACGCGCGCGTCGGGCCGTCGAAGTTGCCCTTCGGCGTGTTGACGTTCAGGTTCGAGATCGTCGTGCGCAGGTCGTCGAGATTGAGGCCGTACGATGCGAGCGCGAGCGGGTTCGCCTGGATCCGCACGGCCGGCCGATTGCCGCCCGACAGGCTGACGAGGCCGACGCCCGCCACCTGCGAGATCTTCATCGCGAGCCGCGTGTCGGCTAGATCCTGCACCTGCGTGAGGGGCAGCGTCTTCGACGTGACGGCGAGCGTGATGACGGGCGCGTCGGCCGGATTGACCTTCGCGTAGATCGGCGGCGCGGGGAGGTCCGACGGCAGCAGGTTGCCGGCCGCGTTGATCGCCGCCTGCACTTCCTGCTCGGCGACGTCGAGCGGCAGGTCGAGGCTGAACTGCAGCGTGATGACGGACGCGCCCGCCGAGCTCTGCGACGACATCTGATTGAGCGACGGCATCTGCCCGAACTGCCGCTCGAGCGGCGCGGTGACGGACGACGTCATCACCTCGGGGCTCGCGCCCGGATAGAAGGTCTGGACCTGGATCGTCGGATAGTCGACCTCGGGCAGTGCGGCGAGCGGCAGAAAGCGCAGCGCAACGAGGCCGGCGAGCAGGATCGCCGCCATCAGCAGCGCGGTGCCGACCGGGCGAAGAATGAAGACGCGGGACGGATTCATCGGTCAGCCGGCGTCATTGCGATTGAGCCTGCGACGCGCCGCGGCGCTTGTGCCCGCCGTGCGCGCCGGACGCGGCCGACGCGCCTTTCGCGCCCGACGCATGCTTCGGCTGCTCGGCCGGGATCGTGATCACCGAGCCTTCGCGCAGCTGGTCGGAGCCGTCCGTCACGACGCGCTCGCCGACCGCGAGCCCGTCGACGATGCTCGTGCGCTCGCCGTCGATGGGGCCGGGCTTCACCTTGCGCACGGTCACGGTGTTGTCCGGCTTCACGACGTAGACGAACTGGCCGATCGAGCCCGTCAGCACAGCCGAGGTCGGCACGATCGTCGCGTCGCGCATCGTGTCGACAAGAAGGCGCGTGTTGACGAACTGATTCGGGAACAGCAGGTTGCTCTTGTTCTCGAACTTCGCGCGCAGCTTCACGGTGCCCGTCGACGTGTCGATCTGGTTGTCGAGCGTGTCGAGCACGCCGGTTTCGAGCGGCGTCGTGTTGTTGCGGTTGTACGCGGTGATCGACAGCTTGCTGCCGGCGTTCACCTGCTTGAGGATCGACGGCAGGTTGTCTTCCGACGTCGTGAAGATCACGCTCATCGGCTGCAATTGCGTGATGACGACGATGCCGTTCGTATCCGACGGCGTCACGTAGTTGCCCGGATCGACCTGTCGCAGGCCGACGCGGCCCGACACGGGCGCCGTGATTCGCGCGTACGTCAGGTTGAGCTTCGCGGAGTCGATCGCCGCGCGGTCGATCTGCACTGTGCCTTCGTACTGCTTGACGAGCGACGCCTGCGTGTCGGCCGTCTGCTTCGCGATCGAGTCCTGCGCGACGAGCGTCTGGTAGCGCTTGAGGTCGAGGCGCGCGGTCGCGAGGAGCGCCTCGTCGCGCGCAAGCGCGCCTTGCGCGTTCGCGAGCGTGATCTGGTAGGGGCGCGGATCGATCTGCGCGAGCACGTCGCCTTTCCTGACGATCTGGCCTTCCAGGAACGATACGGACTGCAGGTATCCGGACAACTGGGTCCTGACCGTCACGTTCGCGAGCGGCGTGACGGTGCCGAGCGCGTTGAGGACGATGGGCATCTCGCCGCGCGTCGCGGCCGCGACCTGGACGGGTTGCGGCAGGTTCGCGAGCGCGGCCGGCCCGCCTCGCTTGCGTGCTCTGCCCGGCTGGCTTGCGCCGCCTGGCTGGCTCGCGGCGGTCGCGCTGCTTGCGCCGCTCTTCCACGGATGCCACCACAGGAGGCCGCCGATCGTGACGGCCGCGAGCGCGCAGAACGTCATCAGCTTGCGGCGCGAGCGGGGCGCGTCGGGGCTCGACGGCGGGTGGGCGGGAGAGCGGGGAGTAGGCTTTTCTTGGTTGTCCATCGGTTTGATCTGGAGGTCGGCGTGCAGCGCGTACGACAGGCGCGGACGAGCCGCGTTCGCGGTCGGCGCGGCCGGCTGCGGCCCGGTCGCGTCGCAAAAGAGCGGGATGCGCCGTTTGCGGCGCGAGGTTGCATGATGCTACGTCCCCATGGCGGTTACAGTCCAGCATCCTATTTTTCAACGAATTACGGTCGTTACAGATGAACGGATGATGACGGTGCGCGATCGCGCGGCCGGGGCGGCGGCTTGCGGGGGGATCGTGCCGTTTTCGGATACTGTTGGGGAGCTGCGGGCTGCGGGCTGCGGGCTGCGGGCGAAGGACGAAGGACGAAGGACGAAGGACGAAGGACGAAGGACGAAGGACGAAGGACGAAGGGCGCGGCGTCAGTTGCGCGTCGCGCGCGGGCATCGCGGCCCGCGCGCCGCGCGCGACAGAAAGCACGGCGAAAGACTGCGCGTCAGCGCGCGCGGTCCGGCCAGGCGGAGCCGCCGATCTCGCGCGTGATCTTCGCGATGCACTCGCGCAGCGCCGGCACCGCGACCGAGCGCAGGAAATCGGGCGTGCACTGGTGCGCGGAACCGCCGCAGTTGACCGTGTAGCGCTGGCCCGTCGGCGCGACGAAGCCCGCCGCGATTGCATTCAATTCCTCGCGCCATTCGCCGATCGCAATCGCATAGCCGTTCTGCGCGATGTCGGAGAGCGCGGCATTCAGCCGTGCGACGACGAACGGCCAGTCGTCGCCCGCCGCGGCCTGCAGCGCGCCGATCAGCTCGCGCCGCGCGTCGTCCTCGAGCGCCGCGAGGTACGCGCGGCCGACTGCCGTGCGTGCGATGTCCATCCGCGAGCCCGTTTCGAGCCGTGTGACGAGCACGGCGGAGCGCGGGCGGATCACGTCGATCGCGACCATGTCGAGGCGGTCGCGCACCGCGAGGTGGACGGACAGCGAAGTCTTTTCGGCGAGCTCGACGAGGAACGGTCGCGAGCGCGCGCGGATGTCGAAGTTGCGCAGGAAGCCGTTGCTGAGCTCGAGCACCGACGCCGTCAGCACGAAGCGCTCGCTGTCGGGCAACTGGAACAGGAAGCCGGCGCTGACGAGCGTCGCCGTGATCCGCGACACGGTCGGCTTCGGGATGCCTGTCAATTCTGCCAGCTCCCGGTTGCTGACCGGGGCATCGGAGGTCGCGATGCGACGCAAGACGGCCAAGCCGCGCGCGAGGGCCGTGATTTCGTCGGAGGTGGCTTCCCGTTCTCGGGAAACGGGTTGGGCGTTGGAGCGTGTCGTCACGGATATCTCTCTTTTTCGAAACTTGATTTCAGATTTTTATAAATTGTAAGACGAATGCCGGAAAATGCGCGCGCTTCGCCGCAATCTTTCATGATGCGCAATATTTACTGATATACCCCGAGTTTATTGGAGAAATGTCGGGTTGCGCACCATCGGGAATGACGGGGAAGCATGTATTTTTCGCTTGACTTGTCAGCCGGAAACGGAAAAAATGTCTACCAATTTCGAAACGTTGTTTCGTTAGTTTAGTCGGGAACGACGTTCGATGCAGTCTCTCAGGTTCTAGCACGGCCCTCGGAATGGCTAGAACTTTTTTAGCGCCACGGTCTCCGTGGCGCTTTTTTTTGCCGTTCACGGCCTGAGTGGCTGTTCCATATATTGGGATGACGGCAGGAAAGATACCTGCATGTCCGATCTTCGCCGTGCGGCGGCGCCGCACGCGGCGAGCGCGCATAAAAAAAGCGCGGTGCCACGAGGGCATCGCGCCAACCCGGCGCCGAGCGCCGGCGAATCAGCCGTGACGACGAAGAGAATCGGTTGTCACGCCTTCTTGAGCTGGATCGCCGCGGGCTCGGCCGTCAGATAGCCGACGCTCGCGCCGAAGCGGTCCTTGTAGTTCGCGCGCACGAGCGGATCGAGCGCGCCCTTCACTTTGTCGTGCAGCGGCGATTCCCAATCGCCCGCGTGCTGAAAGTTGCTCATGATGTAGGTCCAGCCGTTGATCTCGTCGACCGCGTGCAGGCCCGTCGATTCGGCGCCCGCCGGGCACGACAGCACGCGCGACAGCTTCTTCGTGTCGACGTCGTACGCCCACAGGAAGTTGTTCACGTGCATCCCCGAATCCTCGCCGATGAAAAGCGTGCGCAGCTTTTCCGAGAACTTCAGGTTGTCCGGATTCGCGATCTTGTCCGGATTCGCGAGATTGCCGAGCGCGTCGGCCGTAGCCAGGTCCTCGCCGACGAGCGCCGCGGGCGCGCTCATGTCGACGGGCACCCATTCGCTGTCGATCGCGGCGCCCGCCGTGTCGCGCTGGCCGCCGCGCATGCCGAGCGCGTAGACGGCGCCCGCCGCGATCTTCTTGTCGAGCGCGACGTCGCGCGACACCGCGTTGCCTTTGACCATCGACGTCTCGATCCGCGACATCGCCATGTAGACGATCTTGTCCTTCGCGTTCGCGGTCGTTCCTTCGAGCTTCGTGAACGCCATGCTGCCGCCCGCGAGCGCCGCGTAGCGGTGCGTCTCGAGGAACGCGGCCGCGAGTTCCATCCCGGGCTTCACGCGAATCCAGTTGAACTTGCCGCCGAAGTGGATCTTCGCGAACGTCGGGTCGGCCGGGTCGGTCGTCGCGACGTCCATGATGTCGGACGCCTTCAGCCGGTTCGCGAGCGCCTCGATCTCGGCGCTCGTCGCGTGGCCGAGCCGGATCCACGTGAGCGTCGCCGCGCCCGCGCCCGCCGACGACGTCTGCGTCCACTTGCCGACGTACAGCGTGCCCGCCGACAGGTCGGCCGGCTGGTCCGCGACGAACATGAAAAGGCCGCCGTTCGTCGCGTCGTCGCCCATCATCACGGTGCGCTGGTCGGGCATCACGTGGATCAGCTCGTGCGAGATGCGGCCGAGGCAATAATGCTTTTTCACGGCGCCCGTGCCGTCCGGATTCACGACGATCTCGGGCAGGTGGCCGTAGTGGTACGGATTCGCGGCCGTGTCGCTGCCGAATGTGTTCTTGCTGAACGCCTTGAATTGCGCGTCGGTCGCGGCCTTCGTCGCGTCCGGCTCGTACTCCTCGCTCGACAGGTGCGTGTTCCACGGCGACAGGCTCGCGCCGCACGTGATCCACAGGCCGTGCGCGGCCGACGTATCGACGTTGTGGTACTTGACGAGCTTGAGCGCGCCCGTCGCCGGGTCCTGATCGAGCGTCAGCACCGCGATCGGCGACGGCAACTGGCCGTACGCCGAATCGCCGTTCTGGCTGCGCGTCGTGTATTCGAACTGGACGACCGCGAACACCGTGTTGCCCTTCACGTCCGGCGCCTTCGCGTCCTTGAGCGTGAGGAGCGAGCTGCCGTCCGGGCAGTCGGAGAAGAACTGGCGCTCGCGCCCCGCGACCGTCGCGTCGACGATCGGCCGGTTGTCGATGTCGTAGTAGCCTCCCGCGAGGATCGTGCCGCCTTTGCCGTCCGGCACCTGGTCTCCCGTCACGAAGAACGGCCGGTACGCGAGCTTGTAGCTGTGCGTCGAGCCGTCGCTGAACGAGATCGACAGCGTCGAGCCGACGGTCGTCGTCGCCATCGCGGCCGGGTCGGCGAGCGTCGGCGCGGTCATCGGCGCGAACGCGGCGGCCGCGAAGCTGGCCGCAGGCGGCGCGGCGGCGACATCGTCCCCGCCGCATCCGGACAGCAGGGCGGGGAGCGCGACGCCGGAAAGCGGCAGCATCGGCGCGCCGGCGAGGATCTTCAGGGCATGGCGGCGGGAAGGATTGGACAGCGCGGGCATGGGGAATCCAGTTGTTGTGTGCGACGGAAAACGCGGACGCGCCGACGTCGGGTGCGGCGGACAGCGATGAAGACTGAGTGGAAGTTTATTTTTTATAAATGAAAGTTTTTTGAATTGAATTTGTATGAATCGACGGGCGTCTTGCGATGCATGCGCGGACAGGGTTCGCGCGAGCGGTGACCGGCCGGGCGGGCGCTGCGCGCGACATCGCCCATGCGGCAACGGCATGTAAAAAAAGAAACGGACGCGGGCAGGCGCGCGTCGGCGCGGCGTATCATGGCTTTTTCGCCACACGGAGCCGCTTTGCCGCGCCATTCGCCATGACGATCGAGATCGCCAACGCAACCGCCATCGTTTCCCGCACCGGCCGCCGCCGGATGTACGCCGTCGCGCTCGCGGCCGTTGCCGCCGCCGCGCTTGCCGGATGCAAGAAGCCGGAAGAGGCGAGTGTGCCGCCGCCGCCCGATACCGCCGCAAGCGCCGCCGCCCGCGCGGCCAGCCAGACGACGCAGAAGCTCGACCAGGTCGCGAGCTTCGTGAATCAGCAGATCGACGCGGCGAAGCAGGGTGTCGCATCGGCGGCGTCCGCCGTGCCGCCCGTCACCGCGAGCTCGGTATCGGCCGCTGCGCAGGCGCATTTGCAGGGCGCCGCGTCCGCCGTGCTCGGCCAGGCCGCCGTCGCGGCCGGCACGAGTCTCGAAGCCGCCGGCCGCAAGCTGCAGCAATGGAGCCAGACGGCCGCGCTGGGCGCCTCGGGCGCGGCCGCCGCGAGCGATTCGGCGGCGAGCAAGTGAATTCCGCTTGCGTCCTGGGTTAAGTGTAATTATTATGGTTACATATTGTCGTCGAAGCGGGATGCGCGAGCATTCCGCCGCAGGTGAATCATGAATACGAGCAGCCGGTTCGCGTTTGCCGTCCACGTGCTCGCGCTGTTGTCGTTGCAGGAAGGCGTGCCGCTGTCGTCGGACGTGATCGCGGGCAGCGTGAACACGAATCCGGCGCTGATTCGCCGTCTGCTGTCGATGCTGGCGGCGGCGGGGCTCACGACGTCGCAGCTCGGCGCGGGCGGCGGCGCGCTGCTGGCGCGCGAGCCGTCGAGCATCACGCTGCTCGAGGTCTACCGCGCGGTTGACGATGCGCAACTTTTCGCGCTGCATCGCGAGGCGCCGAATCCGGCATGCCTCGTCGGACGGCACATCCAGGGCGTGCTGACCGACTACATCGGCGACGCGCAGCGGGCGATGGAGGCGTCGCTCGCGACGCGCACGCTCGCCGACGTGACGGCCGACGTGCTGCGCTCGGAGGCGTGCGGGCAGCCGGGCGGCGTGCAGCAGGCGAGTGGTTGAGCGGTCTCGATCGCTTGAATTCGAAACGGCGGCGCGCATGGCATCCGGCGCGTCGCGGCTGCCGATCGGATCGGAATTCGCCGCCGGCCCGATAACGGGCTCGCGAAGGATCAAGGATGAAGGACCAAGGGCTGCCGCCCGATGAAACATTGCTCGACAATGACGATGGGCGGACGAGTTGACTATGATGGGGATCGTGGATCCCTCTTTTTTCGATTGAATATGTAATTAATTTAGTTACATATTCGCTTACCAGGAGAATCGACATGACGCAACGTACTTTGAAAATCGCTCTGCTCGGCGCAACCGGCATGATCGGCTCGCGGATCGCGGCCGAAGCGGCGCGCCGCGGTCATCAGGTGACGGCGCTGTCGCGTCGTCCGGCGGCGGGCGCCGAGAACGTGACCGCGAAGGAAGCTGACCTGTTCGATCCGGCGAGCATCGCCGCCGCGCTCGAAGGCCAGGACGTCGTCGCGAGCGCGTACGGTCCGAAGCAGGAGGATGCGTCGAAGGTCGTCGATGCGGCGAAGGCGCTCGTCGAAGGCGCGCGCAAGGCGGGCGTGAAGCGCGTCGTCGTCGTGGGCGGCGCGGGCACGCTCGAAGTCGCGCCCGGCAAGCAACTCGTCGATACCGAAGGCTTCCCGGACGCGTACAAGGCCGTCGCGCTCGCGCATCGCGACGCATATGACTACCTGGCGACCGTGCACGACCTCGACTGGACGTTCTTCTCGCCCGCCGCGCTGATCGCGCCCGGCGAGCGCACCGGCGCGTTCCGCACGGGCGCAGGCAAGCTGATCGTCGACGCCGACGGCAACAGCAAGATCTCGGCCGAAGACTACGCGGTCGCGTTCGTCGACGAGATCGAGCAGCACCACTTCGTGCGCCAGGTCGCGACGGTCGCGTACTGATCGCGTCGCGGGCGCCGGCGCATCGCGCGCGGCGTTCGCGGATCCATGTCGCTTGGCCGACACGCCTGGCCGTAAGCGTGGCGCACCGGGTCGCTCCGGTGCGCCGCGTCGTCATGCCGGGCGCGTCGAAGCAGGCGGCGCGCGCACGCGTTGGGGCTACACTGGCGATCGTCGTCATTACTCATCCGGTCGCATGCCGATTTCGCCTCGCTTGCTTTTCGCTCGCGGCGCCGCCTTCGTTCTCGTCGCGATCGCCGCCTGTCTTGCCGCCGGTCCGTCGATCGCCGCCGGGTCGCGCGCGCCGCGTTCGACTGCGCGCGCCGCCGCGCTCATCCTCGCGTTCGCCGGTCTTGCGCTTGCCGGCGCGCCGCCCGCCGCGCGAGCCGCGACCAATTCGAGTCTCGCAACCTTCCAAAAGCTGATCGCGCCCGCCGCCGCATCGGATGCCGCCGCGCCGGCGTCGGGCGCATCCGCCGCCGTGCCTGCGTCCGCGCCGTCGCCGGCGAGCGCCGCCGAGATCGCGCGCTCGTTCGACTCCGTCATCAAGATGCTCGACAACGACCGGCAGCGCACGCAGCTCGTCGCCCAACTGAAGCAGTTGCGCAGCGTCGCGCAGGCCGTGCAGACGGCGTCCGCTGCCGTGGCGGCGTCCGGCGCGACGGGCACGGGGCTCCTCGGCGCGATCGCGTCCGGGATGGCATCGGTCGAGGCGAGCCTGCGCGAGCGCGACACGCCGCTGCGCTACTGGTCCGCACGCTTTCGCGCGGCGGGCAGCGAGCTGTACGCGCTCGCAAGCGGGGCGGGGCCGCAGCCGCCCGCGCAGATCCTACTCGATCTCGCGTTGATGCTGGCGGGCTGGCTCGCGTGCGCGGCGCTCCTGATCTGGGCGCAGCACCGGGTCTGGGCCCGCTACGGGATCGCGGTCAAGCTCGATCCGAATCCGAGCGCGAAGGACATGCTGATCTTCGCGCTGAGGCGGGTCGGGCCGTGGATCGTGTCGTTCGTCGCCGTGCTCGCGATCGCGCGCGGCCTGCCTGATTCGCTCGGCCGCACGGTCGCGCTCGTCGCCGCATACGCGATCGTGTCGGGCTCGGTGTTCGCGTCGCTGTGCCTCATCATGTTCGCGCTCTTCAGCGCGGGCCACCGGCGCGCGGCGGGGCGTGTGCTGATTGCGCGCTCGTGGGGGCTGCTGCGTCTGATCGGCGCGTTCGGCGCGCTCGGCGACGCGGCGCTCAACCGCGACGTCGCGTGGCAGCTCGGCGTCGATTTGTCGAGCCTCGTGTCGACCGTGTCGAGCATGACGGCCGCCGTGCTCTGCGCGTGCTTCGCGCTCGCGTACCGGCGGCCTGTCGCGCACCTGATCCGCAACCGCGGCTACGCGCAGCGCACAGGCCATCGCGCGACGACCGAAATGGCCGATTTCGCGGCCGCGTTCTGGCCCGCGCCCGTGCTGCTGCTCGCGTTCGCGGCGGTGGCGGGCACACTGCTCGGCAGCCGTTCGTCGTCCGATTTGCTGCGCACTTCGATCGTGAGCGCGCTGTTGCTCGTGCTCGCGTTCTTCCTGTCGGCCGTCGTGCTGCGCGTCACGCGCCCGCACCCAACCCGCCGCAAGCGCCGTCACCGCTCCGCGTACGTCGCGCGGCTCGTGCGCTTCGCGGGCTCGCTCGCGACGCTCTTCATCTGGCTCGGTTACGTCGAGCTGACGTCGCGCCTGTGGGGGATCTCGCTCGCGCGGATCGTCGAGCACAGCGTCGCCGCGCGCGGGATCGCGCAGGCGGTGACGGCGATCGTCATCACGCTGTTTGTCGCGTGGCTCGCGTGGATCGTCGTCGACACCGCGATCCTCGAGGCGCTCAACTCGGCGAGTTCGCGCGGCAAGAGCCGCAATCCGAGCATGCGTGCGCGCACGATGCTGCCGCTCGTACGCAACGTCGCGTTCGTGACGATCGTCACCATCGCCGCGATCGTCACGGCGGCGAACCTCGGGATCAACGTGACGCCGCTCCTGGCAGGCGCAGGCGTGATCGGCCTCGCGGTCGGATTCGGCGCGCAGTCGCTCGTGTCGGACCTCATCACCGGGCTTTTCATCATCGTCGAGGATACGATCTCGGTCGGCGACTGGATCGACGTCGACGGCGGCCATGCGGGCACGGTCGAGCATCTGACGATCCGCACGGTGCGGCTGCGCGACGGGCAGGGCGCGCTGCATTCGATCCCGTTCTCGCAGATCAAGATCGTCAAGAACCTGTCGCGCGACTACGGCTATGCGGTGTTCGAAGTGCGCGTGCCGTTCTCCGCCGATCTCGACCAGCTCACGCGGCTGATCCGCGACGCGGGCGCGGATCTGTGGAGCGATGTCGCGGTGCGCCGGCTGATGCTCGGTGCGGTCGAGATATGGGGGCTCGACCGCTTCGAGCCGAACTGGATGGTCGTCAAGGGACAGATCCGCACGCGGCCGCAGCAGCAGTCGACCGTGATGCGCGCGTTCAATGCGCGGATCAAGCGGCGGATGGACGACGCCGGCATCGAGATTCCGCTGCCGCAGATGCGCGTCTATTCGACGGCAGCGGGCGGCGTCGCGGCAGACGAGGCGACGCGCGACGACGAGAAGCACGGCGAGTCCGATCGGGAGCGCGCCGCGCGCGACGACTCGGCGCGCGACGGCGAACGGCAACGCGGTGGCGCCGACGAGCGGGACGCGTCAAGTGGTTGATGCGCATGACGCGAGCGATGCGAGCGAGGCACGACGGCGAAGTCGCGGTTCGACGGACGATGGCTCCCGCTCGATTCGATATGCGTGCGGAAGCCGCCTTCACGCGCGCACGAACGTGGGCGGCCGAAACGCGTTCGCCGCGCTCGCGTCGCGGGCGGCGATATGCCTTTGCAGCGCCTGCCGCGCCGCGCGCCGTGCACTCTCCGTCTCGATTGGCAGCGAGCGGGTCCATGCGACGTGGTCATGCGGCGGCGATGGCGTTTCCCGCAGTTTCGTGACGCGAAATGATCGCGCCGGCGCGACCATGCGAGCGTTGGCGCGAACGCCACAGGGTCGCGCCGCGGTTCGTCGCGAGGTTCGCATCGGCGTCGACGGCCGCGCGCTCACACATAAGCGCCGACGTCGACTGCGACGACATCGTTTACGTGCGTCGCCACCTGTTCGCCGGTTACGCCGTACACGTGCAGCGAGATCGCGGGCGCGTCGGCCGGCGCGCCCACGTGCCCGAGCCGGTGGATGGCCGTGCGCCCCGCGCAGACGTACGACACCGCGCCCGTCGGCCGCGCGTGCTTGCGCGCGTCGATCGCACGGCAGGCCGCGTCGTTCCAGCCGTAGACGATCTCCGTGAGCTCGCCTTCGAACACCGCATAGCCGCACCACGTATGATGGCCGTGCACGGGGCTCCATTGACCGGGCTGCCACACGAGCGACACGACCGCATAGCGGCCGAGCGGGTCGGCGGCGAGCAGATGGCGCCGATAGCCCGCCGCGCCGCTTTCGCGTTGCGCGGGCGTGAGGAGTCCCGGCGCTGCGACGGCTTCCGTGAGCGCGGCGCGCAGCTCGCGCGCGAATGCCGGATGCCGCGACGGCGCGGATTCGTTGGCGAGCGCGTCGAACGCGGCGTCGATCCGTGCGCAGAAACGCTCGATCGGCGTCGGCGCGGCGAGCGCGCGACACGGCGCAGACGTCGCGCGTTCGCGCGGGTCCGAGGGCGCATCCGGTGCGTGCGAGATGGGGGAGGCGGCGTGGTTCATCGTTGACTCGGTCGTTCTTTTCCCGCAGTGACGTTGCGCGGGTCCGGTACGTATTTATACCGGTCGACTCGGAGAAACGGATTCCATATTGTTCCCTCACGCGAACAATGGATAGAATAATTTTCTATCCGATAGGGACTGGGGAAATGGACGCGATCGATCGTAAGTTGCTCGAGCTGCTGCAGGAGGACGCGACGCTGCCGATCGCCGAACTCGCGCAGCGCGTGAATCTGTCGCAGACGCCGTGCTGGAAGCGGATTCAGCGGCTCAAGGAGACGGGCGCGATTCGTGCGCAAGTCGCGCTGTGCGATCCGCGCAAGCTCGGCGTCGGCACGACGGTGTTCGTCGCGGTGCGCACGAACCAGCACACCGAGGAGTGGGCGGCGCGCTTTACGCAGGCCGTGCGCGACATGCCGGAAGTCGTCGAGGTCTACCGGATGAGCGGGGAGACCGATTATCTGCTGCGGGTCGTCGTCGCCGACATCGACGACTACGACCGCATCTACAAGAAGCTCATCCGCTCGGTGCCGCTCTTCGACGTCAGCTCGTCGTTCGCGATGGAGCAGATCAAGTACTCGACCGCGCTGCCGGTGCGTGACCGCGTCGCCGGTTGAAGGGGCGGCGAGCCCGCTCGACGCTGCCGCTCAGCGCCCTCGCTCGAGCGCACGCCGGCGCTCGTCGGCGAGCGCGTCGCGCCGCACGAAATCCGCGACGAATCCGCTCGCCGGATGGTGATAGAGGTTGTACGGCGTGTCCCATTGCGCGAGCCGTCCGTCGTCGATCACGCCGATCCGGTCCGCGAGCGCGAACGCTTCCGCCTGGTTGTGCGTGACGAAGAGCGCCGTGTGGCCGGCCGCCTTCAGGATGTCGCGCACCTCGAACGCGAGCCGCTCGCGGGTGTCGACGTCGAGATTCGAGAACGGCTCGTCGAGCAGCAGCAGCTCCGGCGACGGCGCGAGCGCGCGGGCGAGCGCGATCCGCTGCTGCTGGCCGCCCGACAGTTCGTGCGGATACGCGTTCGCCGCGTCGGCGAGGCCGACGAGCTCGAGCATCTGCGCGGCGCGCGCACGGCGTTGCGCCTTCGGCGTGCGGCGCAGCCCGAACTCGACGTTCTGCTGCGCGGACAGATGCGGGAACAGCGCGTAGTCCTGGAACATCATCCCGACGCGGCGTTTTTCCGGCGGCACGTCGGCTTCGCGGCTCGCGAGCGCGGCGCCCGCCAGCACGATCTCGCCCGCGCGCACGGGCTCGAAGCCCGCGATCGCGCGCAGCACCGTCGTCTTCCCGCAGCCGGACGCGCCGAGCAGGCAGCCGATCGCGCCGCGCTCGAGCGCGAGGTTCAGGCGGTCGACGATCGTGCGCCGGCCGCGCGGCGTGTCGTAGGCGAGCGTGACGGCGTTCAGTTCGAGCAGCATGGCGTGACTCTCAGGATCCGGATTTCAGTTGGGTGCGCGCGAGCACGATCACGGGCGCAAGTCCCGCCACGACGATCGCGAGCGCGGCGACCGCGCCTTCTTCGTAGGTGCCGCGCGCGGCTTCGGCGTAGAGCCAGGTCGCGAGCGTGTCGAAGTTGAGCGGGCGCAGCAGCAGCGTCGCGGGCAGCTCCTTCATCGCGTCGACGAACACGAGCAGCGCGCTCGCGCCGAGCGCGGGGCGCAACAGCGGCAGATGCACGCGCCAGAGCGTCATGCCCGCCGTCTCGCCGAGCGTGCGCGACGCCTGCTCGAGCGACGCGGGAATCCGCGCGAGTCCGGCCTCGATGCTGCCGGCGGGAATCGCGAGGAAGCGGATCGCATACGCGACCACGAGCGCGGCCGCCGAGCCCATCAGCACGAGTCCATCCTGGCCGAACGCGGCGGCGATCGCGCGATCGGCGAGCGCGAGCGGCGCGAGGAGCCCGATCGCGAGCACGGTGCCCGGCACCGCGTAGCCGACGCTCGCGAGCCGCGCGCAGACGCGGCTCGGCTGGAAGCGGGCGCTGTCGCGCGCGCGGCGCGTCGCCCACGCGACGACGATGCCGCACGCGAGCGTGACGACGGTCGCGGCGAGCGCGACGGCGAGCGTGTTCGCGAGGCTCGCGAGCAATTGTCCGGACACGCCGCCCACGAGATGCAGCCGTTTCGCGGTTTCGTGGACCAGATACGCGGCGGGCGCGCCGAAGCCGGCGATGACCGGCAGCCAGCCGAGCGTCGCCGCGCCGGCGGCGGCCGCGCCGCACAGCCGCCGCGGCTCGATCGCGCGCATCCGGCGGCCGTGCGCGTAGCGCTCGCGGCGGCGGCCGTAGCGTTCGAGCGCGATTGCGCCGAACACGATCGCGAGCATCGCGAGCGCGATCTGCGCGGCGCTCGCGAGGTCCGAACGCGTGACCCACGTCGTGTAGACGGAGACGGTGAGCGTCTGCACGCCGAGGAACTCGGACGCGCCGATGTCGTTCAGGGTCTCGAGGAGGGCGAGGCTCACGCCGACCGCGATCGCCGGCCGCGCGAGCGGCAGCACGACGCGCAGGAACGTCTCGATGCGGCCCGCGCCGAGCGTGCGCGCGGCTTCGATCAGGCTCGCCGATTGCGTGACGAACATCGCGCGCGTGCACAGATAAACGTACGGATACAGCACGAAGCCGAGCACGGCGATCGCGCCCGGCAGCGAGCGCAGGTCGGGCAGGCGGAACGCGCGCGGGCTGTCGAAGCCGAGCATCCAGCGCAGCGCGGATTGCACGGGGCCGATCGGATGCAGCAGGTCGAGATACGCGAACGCGACGATGTACGACGGCACCGCGAGCGGCAGCAGCAGCGCCCACGCGAGCGTGCGGCGTCCGGGGAAGTCGTAGGCGGTGACGAGCCACGCGGCGCCCGTGCCGACGCACGCGACGATCGCGCCGACGCCCGCGAGCAGCGCGAGCGTGTTGGCCGTCGCCTGCGGCAGTACGAATGCGGCGAGGTGGCGCCAGTGCGACAGATCGGCGCCGAGCGCGGACCACGCGAGCGCGGCGAGCGGCGTCGCGACGAGCGCCGCGATCGCCGCCGCGGCGACGAGCCAGCCGCGCGCGGCGACACGCAGGACGAGCGCGCGCAGACGCTCGCCGGCGCACGCGCGAACACGCGCGAGCGGGCGGCGTGCGACGGTGCCGGCGTCAGTTGTCAAAGCCGACCTTGTCGACGAGCTGGCTTGCGCGCTTGCGGTGCTTCGCGATCTCGACGAGCGGCAGCGGATCGACCTTCAGCGGCCCGAAGCCGGCGATCACCGGATCGAGCGTGACGCCCGCGCGCACCGGATACTCGTAGTTCGCCTGCGCATAGAGCGCCTGCGCGGGCGGCGACGCGAGGTATTCGAGCAGCTTCACCGCGTTGTCCTGGTTCGGCGCGTGCTTCGCGACGGCCGCGCCGCTCACGTTGACGTGTGTGCCGCCGCTCTTCGCGTTCGCGAACGTCGGGCGGACGACCTTGATCGCGTCGCCCCACTTGCGCGCGTCGGTGCCCGGCTCCGCGTGCTTCATGTGGCCGACGTAGTACGCGTTCGCGAGCCCGACGTCGCAGATCCCGCCGAGGATGTCGCGTGCGACGTCGCGATCGCCGCCCGTCGCCTTGCGCGCGAGGTTCGCCTTCACGCCGCGCAGCCACTGCTCGGTCGCGGCTTCGCCGTCGTGCGCGATCATCGCGGCGACGAGCGCGGTGTTGTACGGATGCTGGCCCGAGCGGATGCAGACCTTGCCTTTCCATTTCGGATCGGCGAGCGACTCGTACGTGATCGCGTCGAGCTTCATGTTCTTGTCGGCGTACAGCACGCGGTCGCGCAGCGACAACGCATACCAGTCGCCGCGCGCGCTGCGCAGGTTCGCGGGGATCGCGTCGTCGAGCGGCCGCGAGCGAACCGGCTGCGTGAGCCCGCCGTCGACGAGATCGAGCAGGTTGCCGATGTCGACCGTCATCAGCACGTCGGCCGGCGAGCGCGCGCCTTCCGCCTTCACGCGCTCGAGGAGGCCGTCCTTGACGAACACCGTGTTGACGGCGATTCCGCTTTGCTTCGTGAACGCGTCGATGAGCGGCTGGATCAGCTTCGGCTCGCGGGTCGTGTAGAGATTGACTTCGTTCGCCGCATGCGCGGCGGGCGCGACGGCGGCGAGTGCGAACGCGAGCGTGCGCAGCAGCGGGCGGGCTTGCTTCAGGAACATGGAAGGCTCCGGCTAGGGACGTGCGATGGACGAACGCTCCGGCAGGCGGGACGTGTGGCCGGCGCGGAGTGAAAATTACAAAATGAAAGAATTTGATTGTAATGCGAAACGGGAACGATTCACATATGCGAAACGTTCGCAAAACATCTGACGAATGGCGCGTGGCCGGCAGGACGGGCAGGACGGGCGGGACGGGCGGGACGGGCGGTGACGCGGGCGCGGTTGCGCGTAGAATGCCGGCTTGACGATTTTTTGACGGAGCGCAGCAGGCGATGAACGACCCGCGCAGCAAGAAGAATCCGGTGTTCGGCGTGGCGATTCTGATCGTCGTGGCCGTCGTGCTCGTGATCGGCACGATCCTGTACAACGCGATTTCGCAGAAGCACGAGTACGACGAAGCCCATCCGCAGGGGGTGTCGGCGAGCGCCGCGTCCGCGCACGGCTGATCGCGCGCGCCGCGCCGCCGGCGCGCCGCGCGTCAGCGCGCGACGGCCGGAAGCCGCGGCCTGACCCGCGTATAGAACACGAGCGCGAGAATCACGAGCCACGCGGCGCCGACGAAGAGCGCGATGCGCGTATCGTCGAAATACCCGAGCATCGCGATCACGAACGCCATGAACGCGATCGTGAGCGCCGGGCCGATCGGCCAGAACGGCACCTTGAACTTCAGCGCGGCGGTTTCGGCCGCGTTGAGCCGGCGGCGCATCGCGACCTGCGACAGCAGGATCATCAGCCAGACCCAGACGGTCGCGAACGTCGCGATCGCGGCGACCATCAGGAACACGTCCTTCGGCATCAGATAGTTGAGCACGACGCCGATGAGCAGCGCGCCCGCCATCACGAGCACCGTGACCCACGGCACGCCGCGCGCGGACATCGCGCCGAGTGCGCGCGGCGCCTGGCCCTGCAGCGCCATCCCGTACATCATCCGGCCCGCGCCGAAAATGTCGCTGTTGATCGCGGAGATCGCCGCGCTGATCACGACGAGATTCAGGATCTCGGCGGCGGAGCGCACGCCGAGCGCCGAGAAGATCTGCACGAACGGGCTGCCGCTCGAGCCGACGCCCGTCCACGGGAAGATCGACATCAGCACGACCATCGTCAGCACGTAGAAAAGCAGGATCCGCACCGGCACGGCGTTGATCGCGCGCGGAATCACGCGCTCGGGGTTCTTCGCCTCGCCCGCGCTCATGCCGATCACCTCGATCCCGCCGTACGCGAAAATCACGACCGACAGCGACGCGACGAGGCCGCCGATGCCGTTCGGCAGGAAGCCGCCATGCGACCACAGGTTCGACAGCGACGGCGCGCCGCCGCCGAGCTTCATGCCGGCGAAAAGAATGGCCGCGCCGCCGCCGATCATTGCGACGATCGCCCCCACCTTGACGATCGACAGCCAGAATTCCAGCTCGCCGAACACCTTCACGTGGCACAGGTTGAGCCCGCAGATGATCGCGACGACCGCGAGCACCCAGATCCACTGCGGCACGTCCGGAAACCAGAAGCCCATGTAGATGCCGAACGCGGTGATGTCGGCGATCGCGACGATCACCATCTCGAGCGTGTAGGTCCAGCCGGTGACGAAGCCCGCGAACGGGCCGAGGTTCTCGGTCGCGTAATGGCCGAACGAGCCCGGCACGGGCTCGCGCACGGCCATTTCGCCGAGCGCGCGCATCACCATGTAGACGGCCGCGCCGCCGAGGATGTACGCGAGGATGACGGCGGGACCCGCCAGCTGGATCGCGGACGCCGAGCCGTAGAAGAGGCCCGTGCCGATCGCCGAGCCGAGCGCGAGAAAGCGGATGTGCCGCGCGCTCAGGTGGCGTTGCAAGTTCTTCATCGTGTCTCCGAATGATTGATGTCGTCGGCCGGACGCAGCGGCCCGGCGCTCGCGCTCGCAAAGTTGTATAGACAACATGGCGCGCGAAAGATCATACCAATCGGCGCGCGCGGGCAGTAGTCAGGGAATCCCTGAGTAGCCGCACGGCGCGAAACGGTGGAAAGGGCAGGGTGAAGCGGACGGCTCACTCGGGCAGGCGGATCACGCTCGCGTCCTTGCGGATCAGCAGCGACGACGCGAGCATCTGTTTGCACTGGTGCGCGAGCACCTTCAGGTCGTGCGTGAGATCGGCGCTCGCGTCCGAGCGCTCGGCGTCGACGACCATCGAATCGAGCTCGCGCGTCAATTGCCTGGTCGCTTCGGCCTGGTTCGACGGCGGCGCCGTGCCGGCCTCGGCCCGCTCGAGATGCTCGCGCACGGCGGCCATCCCGCGCTCGAGCGCGGGCGGGTTGCTTTCCGAGCACGCATGGCGCAGGAGCGGCGCGGCCGCGGTGATCTGCGCGCCGAGCACGTGGGTCTGCACGAGCAGATCGTTCAGCTCCGGCACGAACTTCTGGTGCGCCTTCGGCTCGAGCATCATCCGCTGGAACGCCTGGCCCAGGTTCGCGAACGCGATGTGCACGTTCTTGCGCGCGAGCCGGTATCGGTAGTCGGCGTCGAGGCCGGGCGCGACCGCCTCGACCGCCGCGGCGACCGCGGGCACGGCCGCCGCGCCGTCGGCGACGGGCACGGCGGGCGCGGTCTTGCCGCGTCCCGCGCGCCACGTCGCTTCGAAGTACTTGCGGGTCGTCGCGAGCACGTCGGCGACGAGATTGCCGATCGCGCGGTATTCCCAGTACGGGAAGAGGCGGCTCGCCGCGATCGCGATCATGCAGCCGACGACGGTGTCGATCGCGCGCTCGCCGATGATCCGCATGTTGCCGGGCGCGAGCAGATGGAAGAGGAGCAGTACGTACGACGACGTGAACACGACGCTCGCGGCGTAGTTGAAGAGCAGCAGGCTGTAGCTCATCACCATCGACGCGAACATGAACGCGATCAGCACGTGCGGCTCGCGAACCGTGTAGATGAGCGCGAGACTCGCCGCGCAGCCGATCAGCGTGCCGACGATACGCTGCGCGTTGCGTTGCTTCGTCAGCGAATAGCCGGGCTTCAGGATGATGATGCTCGTCATCACGATCCAGTACGCGTTCGTGAGCGGCAGGAGGCGCCCGAGCCAGAAGCCGACCGCGACCGCGATCGTCACGCGCAGCGCGTGCCGGAAGCTCGGCGACCCCATGTTCAGGTTCGAGAAGATCAGCAGCGGCGACATCCGGCGCTTCTGCAGGAAGCGAGACAGCGCCTTGTCGATCTTCAGTTCGGTCTGCTGCGCATCGGCGCTGCCCGACAGGTTGCGGCGCATCTTGTCGATCAGGCGCGTCGCGCTCCAGATCCGGCGGAACGTCGCGAGCACGGCCGCGTACGCTTCCGGGTTCGACGCCGCGAACTGCTTCTTGCGCATCAGCTCGATCTCGTATTCGATCGCGCGCAACTCGGCCTTCACGCTGATCCGCGAATGCGGCAGCCGGTTCTCGAGCACCGCGAAGCCGATCTCCTCGAGATCGGCGGCCGCCTTGCGGATCAGGTCGCGGTAGAAGATGATCAGGTCCGAGCCGCCGAACGTGCTGCGCACGAGCGGATAGTCGGTGTGCGCGCCGACGAACATCTCGTGCAGGTCGACGCTGTTGATGAACAGGTTGAACATCATCGTGCGGCCCGGGTCGAGCTTGCCGCGGCGCAGCTTCGGCAGGTTGCGCAGGACGATGTCGCGCGCGGTTTCCTGCGTCTCGACCGCGGTGATCTGCTTCGCGACGAGGTTGCGGTAGCATTCGTCGAGGTCCGCGTCGAGATCGTAGAAATCCGCCCGCGCGAGCAGGTACGACGCGCACGCGAAGAGGCTTTCGGCGAGCGCCTGCTGCTCGATCCGGCGCGCCTGCCAGCGCGACACGAGCGTCGCCCAGTACGTGTACCAGAGCCCGCCCGCGAGAATCCACGCCGCGTTGACGAGCGCCTGCAGCGGCGTGAATTGCTCTTCGAGCGTCATCACCATCATGAACAGCGTCGCGAAGCTGATCTGCGGCCAGCGGTTGCCGTAGACGACGATGAGCGACAGCACGAACGTGAGCGGCACGATCGTGAGCCACAGCGCGAAGATGTTCGGCGTCGCGAGCCCGGTGGCGAGCGCGGAGAAGAAGCCGATCACGCTGCACGCGAGCATTTCGTTGTGCTTGTACTTGAGCGGGCCCGGCATGTCGACGACGCACGCGCCGAGCGCGCCCGTCGCGATCGTGAAGCCGAGCTCGCGGTCGTGCAGCACGATGAGACTCAGCACCGCGGGCAGCGACACGCCGAGCGCGATCCGTAGTCCGCCGAAGAAATACTGGCTGTAGAAGAACTTCCTGATTTCGACCGAATAGCGCATCGATGGGCGAGTGAGCTGGCGACGAGGCGCCGGGGGGGCTGATTGGCGACGAGTCTATCGTATTTCTGCGTCGCGAAAATCGGTGTTGGGGGCGTTCGGCGTTCGGCGTTCGGCGTTCGGCGTTCGGCGTTCGGCGTTCGGCGTTCGGCGTTCGGCGTTCGGCGTTCGGCGTTCGGCGTTCGGCGTTCGGCGTTCGGCGTTCGGCGTTCGGCGTTCGGCGTTCGGCGTTCGGCGTTCGGCGTTCGGCGTTCGGCGTTCGGCGTTCGGCGTTCGGCGTTCGGCGTTCGGCGTTCGGCGTTCGGCGTTCGGCGTTCGGCGTTCGGCGTTCGGCGTTCGGCGTTCGGCGTTCGGCGTTCGGCGTTCGGACTCTGACCGCGGCGCGGGACGCAGGTTCAGCACGTCGTCGCCCGCGCATCGCGATGGCGATGCCGGCCCGGCGCAGCCTGCGATCCGGCGGCGGCGCGGCACGGTTTCCGTCGCCGCGTCGCCGCGACGGGCGCGCATCGGCCGATCGGCCAGATTCTCGCGCGGTCCTCCTCCCTTTGCTATCCTTGGCTCCTCGACTTGCCGGGTATCCGCCCGGCGTCTTTCGCTCCGCTTCATGCTCCATCTTTTCTATTCGAACCGCCACGAGACGCTTGCTGACGCGCTGCTCGACGATCTTGCCGCCGCGTCGGACGGCGCGGGGCCGTGGGCCGCGCAGCAGGTGATCGTGCCGAGCGCGGCGCTGCGCCGGCGGCTCGAGCTCGACGTCGCGAAGCGGCACGGCGTGTGCGCGAACGTGCGATTCAGCTATCTCGCGCAATGGCTGTGGGCGCAGATCGGCGAAGTGCTGACGGTGCCCGTGCATTCGCCGTTCGCGCCCGATCGTCTCGTGTGGCGCTGCTACCGGCTGCTGTCCGGCGACGGCGCGGCGCCGTGGCGCGCGTCGCCGCGGCTCGCCGCGTATCTGGCCGCAGCCGATGCGCCGATGCGCCACGAACTCGCGCACCGGATCGCGACGGTGTTCGACCACTACCTGACGTATCGCCCGGAGTGGCTTGCGCAATGGCAGGAGGGCGAATCGATCTTCGCGCTCGAAGGCGCGCCGCGCCACGGCGGCGATGCCGCGCGCGACGACGAGACGTGGCAGGCGGCGCTCTGGCGCGCATTGCTCGCCGAGCTGTCCGACAGCGAAATGCCGCCTGCGCACCGGTTCCTGCGCGACGTCGGCTCGCTCGATCCCGACATCGTCGCGCACGCGAAGTGGCCGGAATCGGTCAGCGTGTTCGCGCTGCCGACGATGCCGCCTTTGCACATCGCGCTGCTGCGTGAGCTGTCGCGCTGGATCGGCGTGCGCATCTACGCGCTCAATCCGTGCCGCGAATTCTGGTTCGACATCGTGACCGCCGCGCGCGCCGAATCGCTCGACGCGGCGGACCAGCTCGACTATCAGGAAGTCGGCCATCCGCTCCTCGCCGAATGGGGCCGGCAGACGCAGGCGCAGCTTCACATGCTGCACGAGCTGACCGAGAGCGCGGTGGCGAGCGACGCGTCGCGCTACGCGGAGAATCCCGCGCCGACGTGGCTCGCGCGTGTGCAGAACGCGGTCCTCGGACTGCAGCCGGAGGACGCGCTCGGCGAGCCGCCCGCCGAGCGCGGCATCGAGGTGCACGTATGCCACAGCCTCGCACGCCAGCTCGAGGTGCTGCATGATCGTCTGCTCGCGTGGTTCGACGCGGAGCCGAGCCTCGCACCGTCGGACGTGCTCGTCGCGATGCCGGATCTTGCGGCGGCGGGGCCGCTGATCGACGCGGTGTTCGGCACCACGCCGGGCGCCGACACGGCGCGCATTCCCTATCGGATCACCGGCTTGCCGCCGTCGCAGGCGAATCCCGTCGCACGCGTGCTGCTCGATTGGCTCGCGCTGCCCGAGCGCAACGTCGGCGCGCCGGAGCTGATCGAATGGCTGCGCGTCGATGCGGTCGCCGCGCGCTACGGCATCGACGCGGCGGCGCTCGAGACCGTGCAGACGTGGCTCGCGGCGGCGGGCGCGCGTCGCGGGCTCGCGCCTGACGCGCCGGAAAATGCGAACGCGGCGGTGCCCGCGTTGCGCCACACGTTCGCCGATGCGCTGACGCGGCTCTTCCTCGGCTACGCGATGCCGGACGGCGCGGCGCCCGTCTCCACGTGGCTGCCGATCTCCGGCGCGGAAGGCGGGGAAGCCGAGCTGCTCGGCCGGCTCGCGCGCTTCACCGACGATCTCGACGGCTTCGCGCAGCGGATTGCCGGCGACCTGACGCCGCAAGGCTGGGGCGACGCGTTCGCCGATGCGCTCGCGCGCTTCTTCGATTCGGGCCCGGCATTCGCCGACGCGCTGTCCGGCGTGCGCGACGCGCTCGACGCGATGCTCGCCGCGATGGCGGAGGGCGCGGGCGGCGTCGAATTGCCGGCCGCCGTCGTGCGCGCGGGCCTTGCGGCGGCGCTCGACGATCCGGCGCGCGGCGGCGTGCCGTGGGGCGGCGTCACGTTTTCGTCGCTGACGAGCTTGCGCGGGCTGCCGTATCGCGTCGTATGCCTGATCGGGATGGACGACGGCGTGCTGCCGAGCCTCACGCGCGCGGACGAATTCGACTTGATGGCCGTGTTCGCGAAGCTCGGCGACCGGCAGCGCCGCGACGACGAGCGCAACCTGTTCCTCGATTTGCTGCTCGCGGCGCGCGACCGTCTGCTGATCGCCTACACGGGCCGCAGCATTCGCGACAACGCACCGCTGCCGCCCGCGGCGCTCGTCGACGAACTGCTCGATCATTTGGCGACGGTGTCGGCAGGGCCGGACGCGCCGCCCGACGCGATCGACGCCGCGCGCCGCGCGTTCGTGATCGAGCATCCGCTGCAGCCGTTCTCGACCGAGTACTTTGCACCGGGCGGCGCGCTCTTCACGTACGACGCGTCGCGCGCGACGCTCGCGCGCCTCCTTGCCGAAGGCGGCCAAGCGGCGGCGCAGCCGTTTTTCTCCGGGCCGCTGCCGGCCGAGCCTGCGGAGCCCGTCGCCTTCGCCGATTTCGAGCGCTTCTGGCGCCATCCGGCGCGCTCGCTGCTGCGTGCGCGGCTCGGCATCGTGCTCGCGGACGCACAGGCGGAACTCGTCGACACCGAGCCGTTCGAGCTCGATTACGCGGGCAGCGACGCGCTCGCCGAGCGTGTGCTGCCGTTCCTGATCGAGACGGCCGATGCGGCAGCGTTCGAGCGTGTGCTGCGCGTCGCCGACGCGAGCCCCGAGGTGCCGGGCGGCGCGACGGGCGCGGTGCGGCGCGACCACGAGCTCGACGCGCTTGCGCAGCTCGCGGGCAACGTTCGGCGCGCGCTTGCCGACGGCGCGACGCGCATGCCGTTCGCATTCGAGATTTCCCCCGCCTGGCCCGCGGCCGGCGATGCGCGATGGTTCGGCGCGCACGACGCCGAACTCGCGTTCGCGGCGACGCGCGAGCCGTTGCGCCTGCATGGCGCGCTCGCGCGGCTGACGGCGGCGGGGCAGGTGATCTACCGCTACGCGCGGCCGGGCGCCCGCGACTATCTGTCCGCGTGGCTCGCGCATCTCGTCTATTGCACGATCGATCCCGACGGACCGCGCCGCACGCGGTGGTTCGGCAGCGGCGACACGTTCGAATTCGCGCCCGTCGCCGCGCCGCTCGAGCAGCTTGCGCCGCTCGCCGCGTTGTTCCGCGCGGGCCGCCGGATGCCGCTCGCGTTTTTCCCGAGGAGCGCATGGGCGCTCGTGTCGGAGAGCGAATCGAAGGCGGCTGGCGTATGGATCAACGACCGCGTCGCGGGCGAAGCCGACGATGCCGCGCTCGCCCTCGCATGGCGCGGTGCGAATCCGTCGCTCGACGAGCCGTTCGGCGCGCTCGCGCATCTCGTGTTCGATCCGCTCGTCGAGCATTTGCGGAGGGCGTCATGAGCCGCGCCGCACTGTCCGGCCCGTCGACGAGCGAGCTCGACGTCTTCGCGTGCGCGCTCGACGGCGTGAACCAGATCGAAGCGTCGGCGGGCACCGGCAAGACCTGGAACATCTGTGCTCTCTACGTGCGCCTGCTGCTCGAAAAGGATCTCGGCGCGGACGAGATTCTCGTCGTCACCTTCACGAAGGCGGCGACGGCCGAGCTGCACGAGCGGATTCGCGGGCGCCTCGCCCAGCTCGCGCATGCGCTCGACACGGGCGACGACGGCAACGATCCGTTCGTCGCGCGCCTGTTCGAGACGACGCTTTCGCCCGCGCGCGGTCTCGATCCGGCGACGGCCGCAAAGCGCGTGCGACGCGCGCTGCGCGCGTTCGACCAGGCGGCGATCCACACGATCCACGCGTTCTGCCAGCGCGCGCTGCAGGAAGCGCCGTTCGCGGCCGCGATGCCGTTCGCGTTCGAGATGGAGGCGGACGACGGCGCGCTGCGCTTCGAACTTGCCGCCGATTTCTGGCGTACGCGCGTCGAGCCGGTTGCGGCGGCGCATCCGGCGTTCGCCGAGTGGCTCGTCGAATACGGTGCGAGTCCTGCTGCGCTCGACGCGCAGCTCGCGCGGCGCTTGAAAAAGCCGCTCGCCGAGTTGCGCTGGGACGGACTGCACACGGCCGACGACGATGCGGAGGCCGCCGCCCGCGAGCACTTCGACGCGGCGGCCGGCATCTGGCGCGCCGAACGCGGCGCGCTCGACGCGTTGCTCGCCGGCGCGCAGCCGTCGCTGAACCAGCGCTCGCACAAGCCGGAGGCGGTGGCCGAGGCGCTCGACGCGTGGGCGCGCTACTTCGAGCAGGCGAGCGTGGTGGCCGCGTTGCCGCGCGCTGCGCTCAAGCTCACGCAGGCCGCGCTTGAAAAAGCGACGAAAAAAGGCGGCGCGACGCCGCGCCACGCATTCTTCGACGTCGCGCAGGCGCTCGAGGCGGCCGTTGCCGCGGTCGAGGCCGCGCAGCGCGCGCGCTGGCTGTCGATCGTCGCGCAATGGCTCGACACCGCGCCTGCCGAGCTCGCGCAGCGCAAGCGCACGCGCCGCGTCGTGTCGTTCGACGATCTGCTCGCGAACCTGTATCACGCGCTCGAAGCGCATCCATGGCTGCGCGAGACGCTGCGTGCGCGCTATCCGGCCGCGCTCATCGACGAGTTCCAGGATACCGATCCGCTGCAGTTCGCGATCTTCGACACGATCTTCGCGCCTGCCGGCCCGCTCTTTCTCGTCGGCGATCCGAAGCAGGCGATCTACAGCTTTCGCGCGGCGGACCTGCATACGTATCTCGCCGCGCGTGCGCGGGCATCCGCGCGCTACACGCTCGCGGTGAACCAGCGCTCGACGCCCGCGATCGTCGACGCGTGCAACCGCGTGTTCGGCGCGAATGCCCGCGCGTTCGTGCTTGACGGACTCGATTACGAGCCGGTGCGCGCCGGCTCGCGCATGCGTGCGCCGCTCGTCGATACGACCGATCCGCTCGCGGGCGCGGGCGACTTCCGCGTGTGGACGCTGCCCGCCGGCGACGGCGGGCTGACGAAGCGCGACGCGCAGCGGCAGGCGGCGCATGCGTGCGCGGCCGAGATCGCGCGGCTGATGCGCGGCGCGCGCGAGCGTGAGGTGACGCTCGGCGGCGAGCCGCTGGCGGCGTCCGGCATCGCGGTGCTCGTGCAGACCCATAGGCAGGGCAGTCTCGTGAAGCGCGTGCTCGCCGCATGGGGCATCGGCAGCGTCGAGCTTGCGCAGGCGTCGGTGTTTGCGACGATCGACGCCGAGCAGCTCGAACGCGTGCTTGCGGCGATCGATGCACCCGGCGACCTGCGGCGTTTGCGCTCGGCGCTCGCATCCGACTGGTTCGGGCTCGATGCGGCGGCGCTCTGGCGTCTCGAGCAAGGCGACGCGGCACAGGGCGACGTCGAGGACGCAGCGCGCGTAGCTGCGGACGACGGGCGCGCGCGCGCATCGGCGAGCGCTGCCGCGCCGCCTTCGGCGGATGCCGACGCGATGGGCTGGGTCGAGCGCTTTTCCCGCTATCGGCTGTTGTGGCGCGAACGCGGCTTTGCGGTGATGTGGCGCACGTTCGCGAACGAGCTGCGGATCGCCGAGCGGCTGATGGCCGGTCAGGACGGCGAGCGGCGCGTGACCGACGTCAACCATCTGGCCGAGCTGACACAGGCGCGCGCATCCGCGCAGCCGGGCATCGCGCCGACGCTGCGCTGGCTCGCCGCGCAGCGCCTCGAAGGCGGTGGAGACGATGCGCAACTGCGGCTCGAGTCCGATCGCAACCTCGTGCAGATCGTCACCGTGCACAAGTCGAAGGGGCTCGAATACGCGATCGTGTTCTGTCCGTTCCTGAACGACGGCGGGTTGCGCGAGCCGAGCGGCTCGGGCCTGCCCGATGCGCGCGAGTATCACGACGAAGCGGGCGGCGCGGTGCTGCATTACGGCTGCGACGACGAGGCGGCTGAACGCGCGTCGCGCGAAGCGATGCGCGAGCAGGCGGCGGAGCGCGCGCGGCTCGTCTATGTTGCGCTCACGCGCGCCGTCTACCGCTGCTATCTGGTCGCGGGCACATACGTGTCGTCGCGCTCGACGAAGGAGGCGCGGCGCAGCGTGCTGAACTGGCTCGTCGCGGGCGCGGGCCGCGATTTCGACGCATGGCTCAAGGAGCCGCCCGAAGACGCGGAGCTCGCCGAGCGCTGGCAGGCGCTCGCAGGCGGCCCCGTGACGCTCGGCGCGCTGCCCGTACCGGCGCATCGCGAGCCGCTCGCGGCCGGCCACGAGACGGACGCGACGCGAGCGGCGCGACGCGCGACGCGCGGGCTGCGCGACGCATGGCGGATCGCGAGTTTCAGTTCGCTCACGTCGGCGCTCGCGCGCGAGGAGGGCGGTATCGCGGGCGTCGCCGACGAAGAAACGCGGCCCGATCACGACGCGCTCGCCGCCGCGATCGATGCGGACGCGCCCGACGCCGCCGCACGAGCGGCGACTGCCGTCGCGCGCGAGCCCGCCGAAGACGACATCCTCGCATTCCCGCGCGGCGCGGCGGCGGGCGAATGCCTGCACCGGCTGTTCGAGCTGAGCGATTTCTCCGACGCGTCCACATGGCCGGCGGCCGCGCTGCGCGCGCTGCACGAGCGCCCGGTCGAAGCGGAGCTCGCGCTCGCCGCGCGGCTGCCCGCGATGATGACGCGGCTCGTCGCTGATCTCGCTGCAACCGAGCTCGTGCCGGGCATGCGCCTGGCGGCGCTCGATCCGGCGCGGCGCCTGACGGAAATGGAATTCCTGTTTCCCGCGCCCGCGCTCGATTTCAACGCGTTGCGGCGGCTGCTCGCCGCGCACGGCTATCCGGACGTCGCGCTCGAAGCGGGCACGCTTGCCGGATTCGTCAAAGGATTCATCGACATGATCGTCGAGCACGACGGCCGCTTCTGGATCGTCGACTGGAAGTCGAATCATCTCGGCGCGACGCCCGATGCGTACGGCCCGCGCGCGCTCGACGCCGCGATGGCGCACCACGCGTATCACCTGCAGGCGCTGCTCTATACGGTCGCGCTGCATCGCTATCTGCGCGTGCGGATGCGCGACTACGACTACGACGCGCACATCGCAGGCTATCTGTATCTGTTCGTGCGCGGCGTGCGGCCCGGCTGGCGCAGCGGCGACGCACCGGCGGGCGTGCATGCGCGACGGCCGGCGCGCGCGCTCGTCGAAGCGCTCGATGCGCTGATGCGCGAGGGGGCGGCATGAGTACGGTCGACGAACGCTTCGCTTGGACGGGCGGCCTCGCCGACCGTCTGCCCGAGCCGGCCGATTTCGGCCTCGCGCTCGCCGAAGGCTTCGCGCGCCGGATCGGCATGCTGTCGCGCCGCCTCGGCGCACCCGCCGCGGCGGCGCGCTGGGCGGCGCGCGCAGCGTTTGCCG